>CAVSHW010000022.1:0-30925 GCA_963727695.1 uncultured Methylomirabilota bacterium
ATACTTAGAGCCTATCCGTGAATAACGATTGTCTGCCGAAACACGATGAGTGCACACGCGAACTCCAGGAGCGCCACGTGACTGACGCGCAACTTCTCGAAGCGGACCAGCAGCTTCCGGAACCGATTCAGCCAGGAGAGGGTGCGCTCGACCACCCACCGCCGGGCGCGGCCCTGCGGAGGGCGTCGGCGGGGGGCGGTGTCGCCTCGCTGGGGGATATGGGGCCGATACCGGCGCTGGAGCATTGCGCTCCAGGCAGGCTGCCCGGTGTAGCCCTTATCCGCACACAAGTGGTGCCGAACCGCGGGGCGCCGCACGACCAAGCGGTCCAGCGTGGGCACCAAGAGCCGCACATCATGCCGGTTCGCCCCGCTGACGACTATCGACAGCGGGATTCCACGGGCGTCCACGAGGAGACTGCGTTTCGTGCCCTTTTTTTCCCCGATCCGTCGGGTTGGCCCCGACGGCCTCTTGGGCCAGGGGGGCTTTTCCGAGGGCCGCATCGACGCTTTGCCACGCCCAGGCGATCCCTTCGAGCTCGTCGTATTCCGCCAGGCCCTGTCGCCACAGCCGAACGAAGACCCCGGCGCGCTTCCAGGCGAGGAAATATTTGTGGATGGAACTGGCACTCCCGAACTGCGCCTTGGGGAGCGCCTTCCACTGACACCCCGTTCGTAACGCGTACACAATGCCCTCGAAGACGCGCCGGGGGTCCAGCGGTTTCCGCCCGCCCCCGGGCTTGCGCTGGTACCGCTGCCCCTTCAGCCGTTTCCGGGGCGGGATCAACGGCGCGACCTTGGCCCACAGCTCGTCGGAGACCGTCCAGGATCGATATGCGCTCATGACGACATCCTATCATGAGCGCGGAATCGGTACAATATCTATTTACGGATAAGTTCTTATTCGAATTGTTTGGCTGATCGGTCTTGCATGGGGTGTAGCGGAATGCATCCTTTGATGTAATCCGCCATGGGCCGGACGCCGCGGGCCGTGGTATAGTGTTACAGGCGCATGAAGTGATCATAATAGTGGAGAGCAATACCAATTCTGACGTCAGAACCGACAAGAGGAGAGACGATGCCCAGTGAACCACAGTCCGTGCCGTTCATCGGCATCAACGATTGCTTGCGGGAGGACTTCCTGTTCCGGGTGCTGCACCGGGTCCTCGAGAGTCTGCCCACGTCGTCCGCGCCCAGCAGCGCGGCGCTTGCGCGGGCGCTCGCGTCGGTCCCCGTTGGCGGGTTCCGGCAGTTCAATCGGGCGCCGCGGGGCCTCCAGACGCGGGCGGCGATGGCACAATTCCGCTCGTCCGGTGTCGTTGTGGGGCAGGCGCTTGAGGTCTGGCTGGAAGCGAACCAGACGCTTGCCGCCGCCGTGGAGGAATTCCTGGTCAAGCAGGAGATCCCGCGGGAGCGGATCCAGGCCGAGGCGGGGCAGTTCGCGGCGGTGGAGGAGCCGGATGAGGTGCTCCGGCTGGCGGACCTGTTTTGTGCGGAGCAGGGTGCGGCCGACCGCGATGACGTCGCCCTCTTGCTCTGCTGCCTCACGAGCCGCGCCCCGCTGGCGGTCGGCCGTCCGGCCGAAGCAGCAGGGGAGCCCCTCTCACCCGATGCCGCCCCGGCATAGGGCAGTCCACACGGCCCGTCGGTTCCTGCGCGCGCTAGAAACGACGACAGACGGATGGAACCGTGCGGCTCGCTCAGGTGGAAGCGCCAGGTGGGACGCTGGCGCGTCCGTCCCATTTTACGATTCTTCTTTCCGTGTGGGAATGCGGCGGGCGTCTCGGTCGCGTTATGCTGCCCCTTCCAACAGCGGGCCAGGGTCTGATCCGAGGAACTCTTCGAGCGGGATGCCCTCGGATCCGATGATCAGGGTGTGGGTCCTCGGGTACGCGAGGCGGAACTCGGCGAGACCGGGCGTGGGGCGCGGGCGGCCACTCTTGACTTCGAGCCCCCACACGGTCCGGCCACGTTCCACCACGTAATCCACCTCGGCGTTGGCCCGCCGCCAGTACGTCACTCCCCATTCCGGAGCCGGCAAGTGATTCAGCAGGTGTGCGCCGACGGCATTCTCCACCAGCCGTCCCCACCAGCCGGCGTCCATTCTTGCTTGCTCGAAGTTGCGGGGGGCGAGGGCGTTGATGAGGGCCTGGTTCCATAGCACCAGTTTCGGGCTGGACCCCCGCTTGCGTTGCTGGCCGCGCGAGAACATTTCCAGTCCCGAGACGAGGAAGGCGGTTTCCAGCAGCGCAAGGTAGTGCGCCAAGGTGGTCGTATTGCCGGCGTCCTGGAGCTGGCCCAGCATCTTGTTGTACGACAGGATCTGGGCCGGGAAGGAGGCCGACAGCGCGAAGAGGTGGCGGAGCAAGGCCGGCTTGGCCACGGCCTGCAATTGGAGGACATCGCGCGCCAGCACCGTCTCGATCAGCGCATCGGCTACATACTGCCGCCACGCGCTCGGCCGGTTCGCGAGGGGGGCCGCCCCGGGATAGCCACCGAAGTAGATCCAGCGATCCAAGTCCCATCCAAAGGCCTGCCGGCACTCGGCCCAAGACCAGTGGGGGCAGCGGTGGAGGAAGAAGCGTCCGGCCAGGCTCTCCGAGAGCCCTTGCTGGAGAAGGAGGGAGGACGATCCGAGCAGCAACACATGGAACGGCTGCTTTCGGCGTCGGTCCTCATCCCAGAGTCGCTTGACCTGTTCGCTCCATCCGCGGACTTTCTGGACTTCGTCCAGAACCAGGACCACCGACTGGTGTGTGTCTTTGCGGAGGGTGCGAGCCCGCGCCCACTGCGACTCGATCCATTCAGGACCCGGGGGTAACGGCGTGTCGGCCGCTGCGAAAATATGGGGGGTCCCGAGTTTCTCGATCACCTGTTCGGCTGCAGTGGTCTTTCCGACCTGCCGGGCCCCCACCAAGACCTGGAGGAGCGGGGGGCCTTCCCGGGCCATGCGACGTACTGCCTCGACTACCGGTCGTTCGTACATGCCGGTATTCTGCCATTGTCGTCGGCAGAAGTCAATAAATACTCAGTGAGTGAGTAAATATACTCATCAGATGAGTACGCTATCACTGACCTTCTCCTTGTCGCGCCGCGAGGCGCGCCCAGGATGGTTGTGATCGCGAGCCCGCCGAACTGGGCCGCGGCGCGGAGCGCTCCGCGGCGTTGGGCGGCGCGGGCGAAGGCCCAGGTGGCAATCGTGCCTGGAGGGGTCGTCCGCTCCCGGCGGGGGCGGGACTTGAGCATGATGGCGTCGGTTGGGCAGCCGATGGTGCATACGCCGCAGCCGATGCAGCGCTCCTCGGACACGGTATAGCGGCCATCCTGCTCGGTGATGGCGTCCATGGGGCACCGCCCGCCGGCGCAGGCGCCGCAGGCCGTGCAGCGCTCGGCCTCGATGGCGGACACCCAGTTGCTGCGCACGAGCAGGTGCGGAGCGCCGAACTCCTTGACGCCGCGCAGAAAGCCGCAACAGCACGTACAGCAGTTGCAGACAAACATCGGCTCGCGCTGCACGTTGTAAGTGCAGTGCACCAGGCCGTCGCGCTCCGAGAGGTCCAGGACGGCCAGCGCCTCTTCCCGCGTGACGGTACGCCCATAGTCCGTGGCGAGTGTCCCCTCGTAGGCATTTTCCCGGGTGGAGAAAGCCATGCACGTTTCCAGGGGGTGGGAGCACGGCTTGCCGAGTTTCGCCTGCCCGGTGCGGCAGATACAGTCCATGAGCCGGAACGAGCGGGCGCCGGCGAGCATCCCGCGCACGTCCTCGTACGGCAGGATCACCGCCGCCTTGTCGATGCGCGCGTTGACCGGGATGACGCGGGCGAGGGCGGGCTTGGCGCCACCCACCGTGCCGAGCAGGTGCGGGGCGTACTCCTCGACGAGCGCCGCCAGCTCGGCATCCATGCGCGGGAGCTGGAACTCGTAGATGCCGACGACGAACGGCGCCAGCCCATACACCGTCTCGCCGCGCATACGGAACGACAGAATCTGCCCGTGCCGAACCATACGATCGAGGATTGGTCGTAACTCCGCGGCCGGGCGGTCAAGCCGATGCGCGATGGCCTCCACGGGCTCCGGGATGGGGAGCAGACGCGCCGCCATGGCGGCCTGATCCGGGGCGAAGATCTTTTCGAGAATGCGCAATTCGACCCCGCTCTCCGTGCGGGGGAAGCCGTGGGGGAGTTCATCAAGCTTCGCGGCGAGGTGTTCGTAGATGCTGTTCATGCGAGGTGCTCCGTGTCGCGTCGAGCGCTCGCCGGCGGCGTGGCTCATCGACAAAGACGGGGGGCTCCCGAAGATGTTTTCTGGCCGGACGATCCTGGCGGCCTCGCGAAGTCAGCGCCGGGTTCTACCCCGCGGGGACGGACCGGAGCATACCGCAGCCGGGGGGTGGGTCAAGCGGAAATCCCTCGCAACCTGCTGAAAAGGCCCATCTGCGGTCATCTTCTGAAGGGATGGGTGTCTGGCATTCCCCGAGGAGGGCGCGGGGCTGGCGCGCGCCGGGTGCGACGCGCGCCGGCTCGCCTACTTCTTTTCGTTCTTTTCGGCTTGCGCGTGCAGGGTCTGCTTCCGCTCGTGCCGCACCTCTTTCCGATCCTGATGGAGGTCCCGCCGGTCGTGCCGGGCGGTCTTGGCCTCCTTGTGGAGGGCCGCCCGATCCTTGCGGACCGCCTGCCGGTCCTTGGCGCGCGCGGCGCGGTCCTGCTGGAGGGCCTGCCGGTCTTGTCCGAGGGCCGCCCGGTCGGCGGTGACGGCCGCCTGGTTGCCCGCCTTCTGATCCGCCTGGAGCTTCTGCCAGTCCTGCCGATCCTGCTGCCGGGCCTGGCGGATGGTCTGGTTCTCCTTCGAGAGCGTCTGGGCGTCCTGCCGGAGGTTCTGCCGGGTCTGGCGGACGGCCGACCGGTCTTGCTGCAGATCTTGCCGGTCTTGCTGGACGTCCGAGGTGCCGGGAGTGGTGGGCGGCGCCGGCGGGGTGGTCTGGGCCTGCGCCCCCGAGATTCCCAACGGCCAGCGTCACGAGACCGCCTGCTACGAGACCGATCCAGGGTTTCATGAGGTCCTCCTTTGTGAAACGGTTGATGAGAGTGGCTCGCACTACTTGATTAGTAACCCGGGCGCGCCAAAGGTTTAATGACGGGAAACTCCGCCGCGGGTCGACCCGGACGGAGCGCCCCGGGCTCCCGACCGCCTGGCGCATCCTCCTCAACCGCCAGCACAGCGAATCCGTGGGCTTCCGCATGGGCGGCATGGGCGCGGCAGACCCGCACCCGCTCCAGGCTACGCCCCATGAGACGCAGTGTCCTGCTCACCAGCACCGCGCGCACATCCCCCGCGCACGGGGGGCCGTCTGGCCACCACTCGACTCCTTGGCACGTATCCATCGCTTCTCCTCCTTGGCGGGATCGGGTCGTTTCGATCTGGTGTGGGCCGGAGGGCCCCACTCCGGGAGATCCGCCGGCCCGCGTTGGGGCCTCACTTGCTTAGAGGGCTGCCTGGGAAAAAGGTTGCATCCGATTAAACGGATTGCGGGCGGGTCTGTCTAATGCTACAGAAGGGGGGGGACGGGTCGACCGCCGGTCCCCGGAATGGGGCAGGATACAGAGATGAGAGACCGCTGCGACGAGATCCGTGAGGAGTTGATCAGTTTTTCAGAGGGGGAGCTGGCCCCCGCCCGGCATCACCGGGTTGCGGTGCATCTCGACGGATGTGCGGCGTGCGCCCGGGAGGCGGAGCGGCTTGCCGAGGTCCTGTCGCGGACACGGGCCCTCCCGACGCCGGAGATGCCGGAGGCGTTTTGGGCCGACTTCGGCGCCGCGGTGCGGCAGCGAGTCGCCGCCGAAACGCCGCCTCGAGCGCCGTTCTTGCAGCGGGTAGAGGCCTGGCGTGATTGGCTCACGTGGCTTCGCCTGGTGCCGGCCCTCGGCGCTGCGGTGGCCGCGGGGGTGCTGCTGGCCTTCGGGCTGGCGCGCATCCCGCAAGTGCCGCCGAGTCCCTCGCCGGCCGAGAGCGTCGCCGTGAGCGACTCCCTGGCCATCGCGCAGCATCTCGACATCCTGGAGCACCTCGACGAGCTCGAGCATCTGGACCTGCTGGAGCACCTGACCGTTCTTCAGGCGCCGGAGCTCGACCGGCTGCCGGCGCGGAGCTGATCCATGGGGCGGGTGGGGAGAGTCGATGCGGGGCGACCATCGCCCGCGCGCGGCCGGAGTCGCGGCGTGCCGCCCGGTGCGGTCGTCCTCCTGGGCGTGCTGCTGGTCGCGGCCGTACCAAGCGCAGGCCGTGCCGCACAAGCTCAGAATCCCCCTGCGGGAGAGCAGGCGGCTGAGGGGGCGCCGGACGCGCGCCTGCTGGCCGATCTCGACCTCTTGCGCGACCTGGAACTGCTCCGGCAATTGGAGGCGTTCAGCCAGGCGGAGGCCCCGCGGCGCGTGCCGCTGCCCCGGGCCTCGCAGGAAGCAAAGGAACAACCATGAAGCCTCTGCTGCTGATCCTGGTGGCCGTGCTGGCCGTCTGGGCCGGCCCGGCCGGTCTCGCCCGAGCCGGAGAACCGGTCGGGGGCGCGACGGTCCCGGGGATCGAGGCCCTGTCTCCAGAGGACCGGGCGCGTGCCCAGGAGAACCTGGAGCGCTGGAAGCAGATGCCGCCCGAGGAGCGGCAGCGGATCCGGGAGGGATTCGAGCGCTGGAAGCAGATGTCTCCCGACGAGCAGCAGCGCATCCGCCAGAATCTGGAGACGTTCCGCGCGCTGCCCCCGGAGACGCGGCAGCAGATCCGCGAGAACTACCAGCGGTGGCAGCGGTTGAGCCCCGAGGAGCGGACACAGCTACAAGAGCGGCAGGACCGCTGGCAGAAGCTGAGCACGGAGCAAAAGCAGGTGGTCCGCCAGCGGCTGGAAGACTACCGGAAGCTGCCGCCCGAGGAGCGGAAGCAGCTCCAGGGGCGCCTGGAGCGCTGGCAGAAGCTGAGCCCGGCCGAGAAACAGGCGATGCGCGCGCGGGTCGAAGCGCGCCGGAAGCAATCACCCGCCGAGCGGAAGAAGCCGAAGAAGCGGCAGCCCGAGTCCGAGCAAGAGCGGCAACGGACACACCGGAACCAGCCCACGTCCGCGCAGCCGCCCGCTCAACCCTAGCCCTGGCCGGGGTGGCCCGCCTGCGCCGGCGGCCCCACGCCTTACCCCAATCTGGAGCGAAAACCCATGTCTCGTCTCGTTCTCGCCCTAGTCGCGATCATCCTGATTGGCTGCCCGGCGCCTGCGCTGCCCGCGGATGGCGCCTGCGCTGCGTTCCCGGCCGGGTCCCTGCCCCGGACCGAATGCGAGTATGTGCAGGCCCGCAAGGCTCGGGAGGCGGCGATCGAGGAGCAGGCCCGCAGCGTCCGGCTGGGTCCGCCTCCACCGGCGCCGGCTGCGACCTATCGCTGCGCGGACGAACAGGCGACCGAGATCAGTCAGCTCGAAGGAGCGCCCGGAGCGCAGGTGCGGGCCACCTTCCGGAACGGCACCCGGCAGACCTTCCACGAGGTGATTGTCGGGTTCGTGCTCTACGACGCGCAGAACCGCCTCGTCACAACCATCGAGTCCGCCGTCCTCCCGCGCACCATTCCCCCCGGCGGGACCGGCACCCTGGCCGCCGTCCTCCCGCCGCCCGCGTCGCTCGGCTGGTCCTGTTTCCGGTACGAGATCACCGGGCTGAGCGACTAGCCACGCTCCACGCGCTTCTTGGGGGTGAGCATCAGCAGGACCCATGAACGATTACGTCGTCTCGGCGCTCTGATTACCACCATCGTCTCGTCGGGTGAAAGGGACGAGGCCGCCACAGGCGGGCCCCCGGTGTGAACCGGTCTCCGAATACGGCCCGCATCTTTGTCCAAGCGAAAGACCGCTCCGGGAAAACCACGTGACGGAGACCGCCGGGAGGAGGATACTCTCGGCAGTCAGGTGCCAGAATTCGATGTCCGCCTACGCGGGGCAAGGGCCATGAACCCTCCTGTCTATCCGAACACTTCGCTCCCGGCCACGCCCCGGAGCCCCTGGGGCCTCCAGGTGGCTCTGTTTCTGACCGGCTTCGGGGCCTTCCTCAACCTCAACGCCACCCAGCCGCTCCTCCCGCTCTTCCGTCGCCTGTTCCATGCCTCGGAGCTCGCGGTCAGCCTCACGGTGAGCGCGGCAGCCCTGGCCGTCGCCGTGGCCGCGCCCATGGCGGGGCTGCTCGCCGATCTCTTGGGCCGCAAGCGGGTCGTCGTCGGCGCCATGCTCGGGGTCGCCCTGGCGACCGCCCTCGCCGCCACGGCGCAATCGCTCCCGCAGCTCATCGGGTGGCGGTTCGTCCAGGGAGTGTTCATCCCCGGGATCGCGGCGGTCATCATGGCATATATCAGCGAGGAGGCGCCCCCGACGGCCGTGGGCCGCACGATGGCGACGTATGTGACCGGTACCGTCGTCGGGGGATTCGCAGGCCGGTTCCTGAACGGCGTAGTCGCATCCCACTGGAGCTGGCGCGCCGGGTTTCTGCTGCTGGGCGCGGCGACCCTCCTCAGCGCGGGAGTGACCGCCTGGCGCCTTCCCCCCTCCACCCGCTTCGTGCCGCAGGTCACCCCGGCCGCTTCCCTCCGCACCCTCGGCCGGCATCTCAAGAACGCCCAGCTCCTCGCCCTCTATGCGGTCGGCATGACCGTGCTGCTCTCCCTCGTCGCCACCTTCACGTACGTGAACTTCTACCTCGCCGATCCGCCCTTCCACCTGGGCCCGTCCGGCCTTGCCACCATCTTCACCGTCTACCTCATCGGCGCAGCCGTCACCCCGCTCGCCGGCCGGCTGATCGACAGGTGGGGGGGCCGCCGCGCGCTGATCGGGGCGATCGGTGTGGCGGCGCTTGGCATCGTGCTCACGCTCGTCCCGCGCCTTCCTGTCGTCGTCCTGGGGCTGACCCTGCTGGCCTCCGGCGTCTTCGCGTGTCAGGCTGCAGCCTCGAGCGGGGTCGCCCAAGCGGCTGGGCAGGCACGCTCGTCGGCGGCCGGCCTCTACGTCTCGGTGTACTACCTCGGAGGCACCGTGGGCTCCGTGGTCCCGGGCCTCTTCTGGACGGTAGCGGGCTGGCCCGGCTGCGTCGCCTTCATCCTGGCGATCCAGCTCTTGACCGCCTGGATCGCCTATGCCTACTGGGACCACTAGCAGGGGTGCTCATACTACAGCGGATCTTCTATCGACGATCGGGAAGCGAGGCCGGCCGATTCTCCCGGTGCGAGAACTGCGCAATCCTATGGGAAGGCGTCCCTTCTTCTCCCGGTCCTGTTGGTCTCCCCAGACGGGCCGGGCCGTCGGTCCGATCCCTCGGAGCACATGTATCCAAGCACCGCGGGGATCACATTGCCGAGCTCGCTCCCGGCAATAACGCCATCGCCATTCGTGTCCAACTGCCGAAACAAGCGATCACTCTCTTGGTCAAATTCCGCTCGACTGATCAGGCCATCGCCATCGAGATCCAGCCGGGAGAACTCCTCGTCCATGCGCTCCGCGTGCTGGGGCGGGAAGACCTTCTGGGCTTCCGCCCGAGTGATGACGCCGGCGCCAATGGCGTCGTATCGGGCAAAGCAAGCAGCCCGGACGGCCATGAATTCGCCCCGGCTAATCTTGCCGTCGCCATTCAGGTCGTACTGCTTCCAGGGCTCCTGTTGTTGTTGCCGGTCTCGCTGGGCCATTCTCCTCCCAGCCCCGGCTCGACCCATTGGGCTGGGCCCGCTCTCCGGTCCAGCCCCTCCCCCAGAATCGGTCGCGCACGCCACGGCAAGGACGGCCATTCCAGCGAGGAGCAGGCTCATGGTGAAAGGCAGGTAAGACCGCATGCGTCTCATCCTCTCCTGACCTCAATTCTCGTTGGGACTTTCGCGGAATCCGCTAACCCTCAGATGGAAACGAGCCGACAGCGGAGGCGACGGTGCGCACTTCGTCTTCCGTCATCTCCGGGTAGAGCGGGAGCGATAGGATCTCTTGGCAGGCCCGCTCAGCCTGTGGGAAGTCCCCCTCGGTGTAGCCGAGATGCCGGTACGCCTTCTGGAAATGGACGGGCATGGGGTAGTGGATGCTCGTGCCGATCCCGGTGTCCCGAAGATGTTTCTGGAGCCCGTCGCGCTGGACCGAGCGGATCACGTACAGGTGGAAGCTGTGCCGAGCGGGCGGCGTCTCGGCGGGGAGCGCCACCGGTGCCTGGGCTAAGAGCTCGCCATAAAGCTGGGCCAGCCGGCGACGGGCCGCAACCCACTCCTCCAGATGCTTCAGCTTGGCACGCAATATCGCGGCCTGGATCTCGTCCAGGCGGCTGTTGACCCCCTCGAGGCTGTTCTGATACTTCGCCTCTTCTCCGTAGTTGCGCAGCCGGCGGACCCGCTCTGCCACCGCGGGGTCGTCCGTGACCACCATGCCGGCGTCCCCGTAGGCGCCAAGGTTCTTGGTCGGGTAGAAGCTGAAACATCCGGCGTCGCCCAGACAACCGGCTCTCCGCCCGGCGTATTCGGTGCCGTGGGCCTGGGCGGCGTCTTCGATGACCTTCAGACCGTACTCCCGGGCGACCTTGAGGATGGGACGCATGTCGGCCGGATGGCCGTACAGGTGGACGGCGATGACGGCCTTGGTGCGAAACGGCGGGCGCTCTGCCTGCAGGTAGGCCCTGAGCTTCTCGGGCGCCAGGGTGAAGGTGCCGGGATCGATGTCCACAAAGACGGGCTGGGCGTTGGCGGCAACGATGCCGCAGACCGTCGGGACCGCCGTATTGGGCGCGGTGATGACCGCGTCCCCCGCCTGGACCCCGCAGGCTCGCAGTGCCAGGTGCAGGGCTTCGGTTCCCGAGCCAACCCCGACGGCCTCGCGGGCCCCGCAGTAGGCGGCGAACTCGCGCTCGAACCCGGCGAGCTCTTCGCCCAGGATGTATCGGCCGCTTTCCAGCGTGCGCTCGACCGCGCGATGAATCTCTACGCGCAGCCGACGATATTGCCGGGAGAGGTCCAGAAAGGGCACCTGCAGCGCCGTCACGAGTGGCTCCCTCCGGGAGAGGTGACTCCCGCCCCTACCAGTAGTGCGCCTTGTGGAGCCGATAATAGCCTACGGTCTTCCTGATGCCGTCCTCCAGGGAGGTCGTCGGCTGCCAGCCCACCACCCGCGCGATCTTGCGGATGTCGGAGCAGAAGTCGCCGGGCTCCTGGGCCGCGCGCTCCGGCGAGAACGGCGCGAACTCCCAGCGGCCGCTCCCGGCTACGCGCACGACGATCTCCGCCAGCTCGCGAAAGCTGGAGGCGTGATTGTTGCCCACGTTGAAGACCTGACCGTAGGCGGCCTCGGTCGCCGCGCAGCGCAGCATGGCGTCCACCGCATCCTGCACATAGACGAAGTCCCGCAGCAGCGAGCCGTCGCCAAACACCGGAATCGTCTCGTCGTCCACCGCGAGCCGGATGAACCAGTTGGCCACGCCGAAGCGGCTGTGCTTCATCTGCGCGCGCTCCCCGTAGATGTTCGTCAGGCGGAGCGTCACCGACGGGATGCCGTGATTGTCGTTGTAGATCTGAAACATCTGCTGGGCCGTCAGGCTGGAGAGCTCGTAGATCCCCCTCGGATGCATGGGCTGGTCTTCCCCCACCGGCAGCATGACCGCGCGCCCGTACTCTCCCCGGGTGCCGCTGTAGACCAGCCGGGCACCCGGGTTGAAGCGCCTGCACGTCTCCAGCAGGATTGCCGAGCCTTTGATATTGATGTCGATGTCGGGGAATGGGTTGGTCAGGCTGAGGACGTGATCGTTTTGGCCCGCGAGGTGAAAAACATAATCCTTGCCGCGGACGAGGTACTTCAGACTGCTCTCGTCCCGGACGTCGCTGAAGTTGACCGTGACGCGGTCTTTGATGGGCTCGACGTTGACGAGGTTCCCGCCGTGGTCGTCGACCATGGCGTCGAGCAGCGTCACCCGCGCGCCCAACCCGACGAGTGCGATGGCGAGGTTGCTGCCGAGGAAGCCCAACCCGCCGGTGATCAGGACTTGCTTGCCGCGGAAGCCATCGAGGGAGGCCTGCTCAGTCATTGGCGGACCCCTGCGGAGCATTGGCTGGAGCCGTGAACGCGACAGGCACAGGGGCATCCACGGACGCATGGGGCTGCATTTCCACGATCTCGCGGACGACAAACTGGGGGGTCTGGTTCTCCGTCAGGAACAGCCGCCCCAGGTACTCGCCCATCAACCCCAGCAGCACCAACTGGACGCCGGCGAACAAGAAGAATGGCGACCATGACCGACGCCCAGCCGACCGGCACGTCCGGGCGCACGATTCGCTCGACAACCACCTGGATGCCCAGCACAAGGCCGAGGAGGCTTCCGGCCAGGCCCAGCAGGGTGCTGATCCTGAGCGGCACGACCGAGAAGTTCACGAACATGTTGAGCCACAGTCGCAGCAGCTTGCGCAGTGTGTAGTTGGACCGCCCCCCCTCCGCGGCTCGTGCCGGACTTGAATCGTGCCGATGTTCCCGGTGCATCGCAAGGCGAGGCCATCGACGTAGGGGTACGGCCCGCGGTACTTGAGGATCTCGCCCACGAGAAAGCGGCTGAGGCATTTGAAGCTCGACAGGTAGAGATCCGGCGGCTTTTCCAGCATGAAGGTGGCCACGCGGTCGTTCAGCCAGCTACCGAGATTTCGGGCCCAGTGGTGTTGTTTGTGGGTGGAATAGGTATAGACGATGTCGAGGCCTTGTGAGGCGGCGTGGTCGATCAGGCGAGGCACCTCCTCCGGAGGGTTCTGGCCGTCGTCGTCCATGATCACCACATAGTCGCCGCGCGCATGGTGGAGGCCCGCCATCACGGCGTTGTGCTCGCCGAAGTTTCTGGAGAGCCTTACGTAGGTGACGGTGCCGGGATACCGGGCGCTCACCGCACGGCACGCGGCGTCGCTGTCGTCGGTGCTGCCGTCGTTGACGAGCACGATCTGCAAAGCGCCCATGGCGAGAACGGCGAGCAGTCGCTCAACCAGGGGGCCGATGGTCCGCGCGCTGTTGTAAACCGGAATGACGATCGAGGTCCTCATCTGCGGTGCTCTTCTCTGGTCCCGCTTGCCTGGTCGCCCCCCCTCTCGCCGGTCATTCCGAAGGGGCAGGAACCACGCCGACCTCGGGTCTGAGGTCGTAGAGTTGCGAGTTGCTCAACCGAGTGCCGAAGCCGCGTCCGAACGGCCTGCGGGGGGCGTTCGGGTCTCCGGGGAGGGCCGCCTGGCTGGGGCCGCTCGGGCTGGTCTCCGGGACGCTCGAGCGCCACAGGGCCGGGTCCACGAGCGTGCCGTGCGCACGCACCCAGTCCGCGACGGGCCTTCCCGCCGCCTCGGCGCCGCCCAGCCTTCGCCCGGTGGTCGAAGGGTCACCCACCACCACGAACCGGACCTGTTTATCCTCAACCATCCGGGCGAGCTTCTCCGGCGACAGGATCGGGTCCGTTCCCATGAAGCCGCCCATCGCCATCACCGCCTCGCCGGTCTGGATGATGATCGGCGCCGCAAGCTGGGCATTCACAGTCCCCAACAGATAGCGTTCCCCCTGGCGATTGGCCGTCAGGAAGCCTCCCAGCTTCCGGGTGGTCGCGAGCCCGCTGGCCCTGTCTTGCGCGCGCAGGTTGGCGGTGTCGTCCCCGGGTGCCTGCCGGGACAAGTCGGCCGAGAGGATCATCATGCTGTCTCTGGACAGCACGCTACTCACCGCCCACGCCCCAGGGGTGGCCAGCAATGCCACCAGGGCCCCACCGAGCGCGCCAGCCGCCAGGCCGCGAGCAAGCGGGCTCAGCGGCCGACGGAGCGGTATGGCGAGCAGCCCTGCCACAGCCACCAGGGTTCCGCCGAGAAGGACGAGGTAGAGCCAGGTCCGCCAATCGCCGGACTGTTCTTTCGCGGCGGTCAGGAGAGCCATCAGACCATGGTGCGACTCGTCGAGCTTCCACCCCAGGGCACTCGACTCGATGTAGGCCTCCCACGCCGCGGTCAGGAGCAGCGCGCCGGGAAGCAGGGTGGCGGGCCATCCTCTCCCGAGGTATCCATTCCACAGGTGCACCACGCCGATGCCGGCGAGCGCCGCGAGCGGAGGTGCCATGGTCGCGAGGTAGTAGGCCCGAAAGATCCCCCCGGCGTAGCTGTAGACAATACCGTACGTGAGGGTCCAGCCCACCCACAGGATCAGTGCAGCATGGGCCGGGGCGAGGGGCCGACGCCATCGCACCTGACGCGCGGCAACCCACGACCCCAGGATCGCCAACGGGAGCAGCCACCCGACTTGACCGGCCAGATGGCGGTCGGCGAGCCGCAGGGGCCCGACGGGGACGCGGTCCCCGAACCCCGGCCACCCACCGCGCGGCCCAGGTCTGGCCGGCGGCCCCGCGCCAGCACCTGGTTGCGCTCCCGCCATCGGTGCCTGCCCGGTCCCCGGATCGATCCTGGCGGGCCGGAACGCTCTCCAGCGGGGGATGAATCGCTGGAGGCCGTTATGGTCCACCGCCAGCTCGAGCATCGAGTTCGTCGTGCTGCTGCCGGCGAACGGTCGCTGGTCCGGCGGCGTCAGGTCGTAGGCGAACACCCAGGACAAGGAGACCGCCGCCACGACGAGGCCCCCCATCGCGAGGTCGACAAGCCGGCGCCGCCACCCGACGGGTGCCCTCAAGAAATACACCAGGACGAAGGTCGGCAGTACGACGAAGGCGGCCAGCATCTTGACGTTGAACGCGATGCCGACCAGGGCCATGGAGAGCAAAAAGAGACCCCCGCTCCCGGCTTCGGCCGCCCGCGTCAGCGCCCAGGCCGCCAGAAGGAGGACCAGGACGAGACAGCTATCGGTATTGCTCGAGCGGTCGATCACGACGCTGACTGGGGTGATGGCGAGGAAGAGGGCCGCCAGCCAACCAGCCGACATGCCAAAGCGGCGCTGGACCAGATGGTAAACCAGCCACACCGAGGCCATGCCTTCCAGGACCTGGGGCAGCAGCAGGCTGAGGCCGTGGAATCCGAACAGCTTGGCGCTGGCAACTTGAACCCACAACGCGACCGGGGGCTTGTCCACGGAGACGAATCCAGCGGGATCGAAGGCGTTGTAGAAGAAGTTGTGCCAGTTCGTCAGCATGCTCCGGACGCCGGCGGCGTAGTATTCGGTCCCATAGCCGTTCTGGTCCAACCGCCACATCCGGAGACCGGTCCCCAGCAGCAGAATGGCTGGAAGCGCGAATCGGTCCCCCGTCCGCCAGCCTGCGGTCGCACGGGCCTCGCCGACAGCATTCGGCCCCCTGATGGTCTCAGGCCTCGTTGCCATTTGCTGCCTGTCTACCCGAAATCTTCTCTGTCGCGGAGGAGTGCTCGCACACCTTACGATACGCCCCCCGAGCCGCTTTCGTTTCGGGTTGATCGCCGTTCCGCTGCCGAGTCGTTCTGCGCTCGGAAACCGCGGAGGGTATCCGGCCGGCGGCTCCGCCCGGTGCACCTGTATATGGCAGATGGTGCCCCCTGAAACGCAGACCCCATCGCGACCGTATCATCAAACGAGAGTCCGCTGAAAGGCGGCCCGGTCCTCGTGCGGGTGGCGGTCCAGGAAGATTCCTGCGCCGAGCCGCTTTCGCTCCCCCCGGGACAAGCGATGAGCCGCCGAGCCCCGGACGCCGGCTACGCTGACAGTCTCCATCGATCACACATCCGATACGAAGGAGGATCCTCATGCAGAGAGACGCGACCAATGGCGGCATCCGGATCGCCGAGTCCGCGCTTCAGCTTCGCGACGACCCGCGGCCGGTCTGTCCGCAATTTCGACCCTCCAGGAAAGCAACCCTCTACCCCGTGGGCGGCCATTGCGCCCCCCTCCATCGGCCGGGGTTCTTTGCCATTCCCCGTATCGACGAGTATAGGAACTACTGCACGTGTCCCACCTTCGTCGAGTGTCCGTGGTTTCGCGAGGTCGATGACGCGCACGCGGATACAGGCGTACCCCACGAAGCGGGGGGAGAGAGGCGCCCAGTGGGCATCGGAGGAGGGTGCTAAGCCATCGTCGGTGCGAGGCTCCTGCCTCGGGTGGTCATGGTCGTGGGGATTCCCGAAAAGTGAGGTATTGATGCCAGTACCCTCGCGCTCTTTTCGATCACGTTGCATACGGCTGTGCGCGCCGATGGCTTGGCTCACTCAGGCCGGATTCGGGTGTATGGAGCGCACGCGTCGCACACCGGGGCCACGCCGTCGAGGGCTGCGACAGTCCGGGCGGCTTCTCCGCCTCGCGCTAACCGGCGTCCTCGCCATCCTGCTGGGAGGCTGTGCTTCGGGGGGACACCCTGCGGAGCCAATGGCGCAAGGCGCCTCCCTCACGTACGTGATCCCGAAAGACCCGCACCTGCGGGATCTCCATGGCCTGCGGTTCGTCAAGCTGCCCTTGCCGCTCTACACCCCCGTCGATGGAGACCGCCGGGGGGCGGGCATTGCCACGAGCTTCCTGTCGGATGGCATCCTCCTGGTGGACCGGTTCACCGTCGCGCTGCCGGATACGGGGAGACGCGCTGGCGTCGAGTACCGAGTGCAGCAAGCGGTTCGCGAGACCGGGGACGGCTATACCGTTACCCTGCGCCCCATCGGCGTGCGGACCTACGGGGGAACGCCGTTCTTCGGCCCCCCACTCCCGCGCTTCGGCGAAAAAGATCTGCTCCGGCATCTGGCGTCGGCCGTGTTCACGTATACGACCGAGGTCGCGTCGGTCCATGCCCCCGATTTGCTCTCTGCGAGGCTTCGCCGGCAGGCCGAACCGGCGCTGATGCTCCCGGACGAGCATGATCCGGTGGCACGCGACCGTCCCCCGGCCTGGTTTCTTCTTCGACTCGAGGACGTTCAGGTCCGCTTCGCCTTCACCGTCGTCCCGTCGGGCACCGGCAGCCGGGCCATCCTGCGCCTGAAAGTCCCGAGCTATGTCACCGCGCCCCATCTCGTGGATCTCGCCCAGATCCTCGTGCGGCTCCGGGAGCGACTGAGCCAGATTGCCAATGGCGAAATGGACCCGCCCCTCCCTCCCGTGGTAGAGTCGCCTCAAGAGCACGCAGGGGGCATCTCACGATTGGGATCATGATGGTCGCCAGCGACAGAGGCCACCACAAGCCTGCCCCCAGTGTGAACTGATCTCTAATCCATATTCTTGGGATATCCGACGACTTCCGCACCATCAACCGAGGAGGGAGTATGGCCGAGCACGCACCGACACCGACACGCACCAACGAGCTCTCCGCCGCGCCGCCTGATCATTTCCGCTTCCACGCCCAGCACGCCCATCTCGCCTCGGCCTTCGGCAGCGATTTGTTCGGCGTGAAGGCCGAGGCGTTCGCCCGCTTCTTTGGGACGCCGACGTTCCTGATCGTACAGACCATCATCGTCGCGATCTGGATCGGCCTGAATGTCGTCGGCGTCACCCAGTTCGACCTCTATCCCTTCATCCTGCTGAACCTCGCGTTCAGCCTACAGGCCGCCTACGCCGCGCCGCTCATCCTGCTGGCGGAGACCCGGCAGGCGGACCGCGACAAGGCGCACGCCGACGCCGACGCGAGGCACCGGGAAGCCCTCGCGGCCGCGAGCGCGAAGCAGCAGGCGCTCGTTACGAAGCAGACCGCACAGCTTCTGGAGCTTCTCCAGCAGAACACCGAGCTGACCCGGCTTACCCAGGAGATGAGCAAGCGAATCGAATCCTTGACGGCCGAGATGCATGGCAAGCTTGTGCGCGACGCCGGATGACCGGTTATCCCGGCGCACTCTCCGGTTTGCCGATGCGCTCCGGCTATCGCTGCCGCAGGCGGGGGTCTAGCACGTCGCGGAGCGCGTCGCCCAGGAGGTTGGTCCCAAAGACCGCCAGACTGATGACCATGCCGGGAAAGAGGACCAGCCACGGCGCCTTCTGTGCGTACTCGGCGGCCGAGATCGACAGCATCCGACCCCAGGATGGATACGGCTCCGGAACACCCAGACCGAGAAATGAGAGGGCGGCCTCCACCAGGATGGCGCTGCCAAGCTGCGCCGTGGCGAGGATCATGAATGGCCCCATCGTGTTGGGCAGGATGTGGCGAAAGGCGATGCGGAGGTGCCTGACTCCCAGGGAGCGGGCCGCCTCCACGTATGGCATCTCTCGGATCGACAGGACGCTCGACCGAATCACGCGCGCGGCGCGCGGAATGATGGGAACCGAGATGGCGATGATCACATTGGTGACCGATGGGCCCAGCGCCGCAGACATGACCAGCGCCAGGACCAGCAAGGGGAGACCCTGCATGATGTCCATGACGCGCTGGGTCACCAGATCCGTCATTCCGCCCACGTACCCGCTGAGGAGGCCCACCACGCCGCCCAGAACCGATCCGAGCAGCGTCGAGGCGATCCCCACCGCCAAGGAGATCCGCGCCCCGTGGACGATCCGGCTGTAGATGTCCCGCCCCAGGTAGTCGGTCCCGAGCCAATGAGCGGCCGACGGAGGGTAGAGAGTCTGTGAAGGATCGGTCCGGACCGGGTCGTGCGTGGCCAGGAGCTCAGCAAAGAGCGCCATCAGGAGCATGGCCAGTACGATCAAGCCTCCGGCAGCGCCCAGAGGCTTCCGTCGAATGAACCGCCAGAGCGCCGACCTGGGGCGGCGCGCCGCCGAGCCCTCCCGCCGTCCGTCCCTCTGATTTGCCTTCGATCCCCGCCGCATCAGCCATGACGCACCCTCGGGTCCAGCCAGCCGTACAGGAGGTCCACCGCCAAATTCATCAGGATCACGACCACGGCGATGAACATGACCAGATTCTGGACCACCGGATAGTCCCGCCACAGGATGGCCTCCACCAGAAAGCGGGCCACCCCGGGCAGGTTGAAGACCGTCTCGGTCACGACCAAGCCGCCGATCAGAAAGGCGAATTCGATCCCCAGGACTGTGATCACAGGGAGAAACGCATTCTTCAGCGCGTGACGCCAGACCACCACCCGCTCCCGCTGCCCCTTCGCGTACGCGGTGCGGATGTAGTCCTCGCGGAGCACCTCCAGCAGCGAGGAGCGCGTGATCCGCATGATCAGCGCCGAGCTGCGGTAGCCCACCGCCAGCGCCGGGAAGAGGAATTGCAGCAGATGCGCCTTCAGGTCCTCGAAGGGCGAGACATAGGTCAGGGAGGGGATCCACCCCAGGGCCCAGACCAGGGACAGGATGATCACCATGCCGAGCCAAAATGAGGGCATGGACAGGCCGGCCAGGCTGAACACTCGCAGCCCATAGTCGAGCCAGCGATCTTGGCGGATGGCGCTGATCACCCCCGCCGGGATGCCGATCAGACACGCCACCGCCATCGCCATGACCGCGAGCTCCACGGAGATCGGGATGCGGGGGCGAATGATCTGCCAGGCGGGGAGGTCGTATCGGTACGACTTCCCCAGGTCCCCCCGCAGGATCTCGCCCAGCCAGTGCGCATACTGCACCGCAAGCGGCTTGTCGAGGCCGAGCTCTTTCGTGATCTCGGCCTTCGCGGTCGCATCGACGTATCCCGCGGACGCGAAAATCATATCCACGATGTCGCCCGGCGCGATCCGCATCAGGACGAAGATGACCACCGACATCCCGAGGAGGGTCAGGATGGCGATAAGCAATCGGCTGAGCAGATAGGTTCGCATGACCCCTCGTCGCCGTGTCGGGTCCGCGCCAGGAGCTACTTGTCCAGCCAGACCTCCTGCATGCGGCCGTAATTATACGCCGACTGATGCGGCAGCAGATTCTTCACGTAGGGCCACATGAGATAGTATTCCTGGGCCCAGCCCAGAATGATGCGGGCCCCCTCCAGCTGCAGCCGGGTGTCGAGCTCCTGCACCAGCCTCAGCCGCTTGGCGGGATCCAGGGTCTGGGATTGTTCCTCGATCAGCCGGTCGACTTCCGGGTTGCAGAAATCCGAGTAGTTCCGAGGCGAGCCGCACTTGAAGTTCTCATACAGATTCGCGTCCGGATCGTCGGGACCCATGCCGGTGTTATTTACGGCCATCTCGTAATCGCGGCGCGTCAGCTTGGCGTGCCAGACCCCCATCTCCACCTGCTCCAAGGTCGCGTCGATCCCCACCTGCTTGAGCTGGTCGATGATGAAGCTGGCCAGATCCACGAAGAACGAGCTCGCCCGAGTGGATACCATCAGCTTGAGCGGCTTGGCGGGGCCATACCCGGCCTCTGCCAGCAGCTTCTTCGCCTCGGCCTTGTTCTTGGCGGCATCCCCCATGCCCGGCAGCTTTACCAGATCCTTCTCCGTGAGGCCCCACACCCCGTATGGCTTGGGGAGCATCACCCCACCGAGGATCGCACCGCCTTGGCGTCCGGCCTGGACGTATCCCTTGCGGTCGATGGCCAGGTTGATGGCTCGTCGCACGCGGGGATCCTGGAAGATCGGCCGCTTGAAATTGAGCAGAAGATTGTCGTTGAGGTTGGTGCTGCTCTCCACCAGCACGATGCGCGGGACGGCCTGCTTCACGCTCTCGGAGATCGTCCTCGCCAGCTCCAGCGGGTACGAGATATCCAGTCGTCCCGCCTGCAGCGCGGAGTATCGCGTTCCTCGCTCCTTGATGATCAGATACCGGATCCCGTCCAGGTACGGCCGGCCCTTGATCATATAGTCGGGGTTCTTGACCAGATCGATATACTCCCCGGGCCGAAACTCCTTCAGCTTGAAGGGGCCGGTTCCCACGCACTTGGTCCGAAGCTCGGCGGGCGGCACATGGGCGGGATAGATCGGAGAATAGCCTGCCGCCAACATCAGCAGGAGTGACGGCTGCGGCCGCTTCAGGCGAAAGATCACCGTATCGGCGTCCGGCGTGTCGATGCTGGTGATGTTCTCGTACCAGAGCTTGCGGGGGTTGACGCGAAGTTTGGCCGGGGCGCCCGGCGCTTCCCGGATGACGTCAAAGGTGTACTTGACGTCCTTCGAGCTGAAGGGCTGGCCGTCATGCCATTTCACCCCCTTCCGCAGATGAAAGGCCAGCGCCTTGCCTCCGTCTTCCCACGCCCACTTCTCGGCCAGCTCGCCGACCAGCGTGCCGACGTTCTCCTGCTTCTTCAGCGGGTCAAAGAGCACGAGATTGTTGTAGCACGGCATCATGGGCCAGACCGCCGCGACCGTGGCCTCCTCGTGGATGCTGAGGCTGGGCGGGGGATCGCTCTGCGTTGCGTTGAGGATGCCGCCGTACTTCGGCTCCGAGGCCGCCAAAGCCGTCGCACCGCTCAGCACACAGGCCAGTAGGGCGATGACTCCGAGCCACCTCTCTACCCCCCCGACCCGCAGATCAGATGTGGCCTCTCTCCGCTGCCATCTCTTCGTCCACATGATCTCCTCCTGTCCAGACGTTCGCCTCATGGCGTTCTGTGCCGAGAGCCCGAATGGCGGAGAACCGGGCACTGCGTTAGAGTATGTCCCGGCCCCAGGTCGCGGTCAAGGGGAGAGTGGCAGGGGAGAATGGCACTCGGCGGGACTGCGGGGAGCCGCACCGGCCGCCCGCGCAGAGCGGGTAGAACCGGTCCGGCAGAGAGGGAGCACTCGTCAGCGGGAGCGCCGGCGCCAGACGTGCTGGACCGCGTGGTAGACGACCACGAGCCCGAGCAGCCCCGCCGCCCCGAGCAGCAGGACATCCTCGATCCGATTCTCTTCCAGCAAGAGGCCGCGCAGAGAGCGCCGGAACCCATAGCCGACCGCGTATCCCGCACCGACCATGATCGGCACGTAGCAGAGCGCCCCCAGCATGTTGGCGAGGAAGAACACCGAGGATGGAAGCCCCACGCTCCCCGCCAGCGGCCCGGCCATGAACCGCAGGCCGGTGACGAACCGGGCGAGGAACACCCCCCCCGGGCCGTAGCGCTGGACGAACCGTCGCATCCGCTCGAGGCGGGGCGGGGACAGCCGCACCGTGCGGCTGAACCGGTCCACGATCAGTTGCCCGTACCGGCGCCCAAGCCAGTAGCCGAGATTGTCGCCTACCACGGCGGCCACGATCCCGACCAGGAGCACGAAGGGGAGGGAGAGGCGGCCCTTCCACACGAAGTACCCGGCGATCCAGAGGACGGAGTTCTCGGGCACCGGCACCCCGATGTTCCCGGCGAGGACTAACCCGAAGATGGCCAGATACCCCCAATGGGCGATGACGACCCGGAGGCTACCCATTGGCGGCGGCGGGAGCTGCCTGCCGCGGGCCGAGCAGACGCGCGACCCAGATGCTCACCTCGTACATGAGGTAGAGCGGGACCCAGATCACGCCCATGGTGACGAGATCGGCGTGAAACGCCGCCACGATGGCGCTGGCCAAGAGCGCGTACCGGCGCTGCCGGGCGAGGAACTTCCCGGTGACCAGCCCGAGGCGGGCCAGGATCGCCGCCACCACAGGCAACTCGAAGACCAGGCCGAAGATCACGAGCAGCCGTAGGCAGAAATTAACGTAGGCGGTGAGGCTGAACCAACTGCGCAGCCCTACGGACTCGTATGAGAGCGAGAAGTTGATGATCACCGGCCAGATGACGAGGAGGAAGAACGCAGCCCCGACGAGGAAGCTCAGCGTCCCGCTGGTGATGAAAGGGATCGCGAACCGACGCTCCATCCCGGTCAGGCCCGGGGCGATGAACCGCCAGAGGTGGTAGAGGATCAGGGGAAGCGCGAGGATCGCCCCTCCGATCATGGAGAGCTTGATCTGGACGAAGAAGGGCTCGAGCGGCGTCGTGTAGTTGAGCTTTCGGTCTGCCGGCGGCGACTCGGACGGGGCGCTCTTCGGCTGCAGCCTCTGATAGAGGCCAGGCGCCTGGGCCTTCATGATCTCATAGGCCCGGCTCTTCACCGCGGCAAGGTAGGTGTGGCCGGTGAGCGGGCGTTCGATGAAGGCCAGGAGATCGTCCGCAATGTTCCAGGCCGCCCCCATGCCGATCACCAGCGCGACGATACTCCAGAGCAGTCGTTTCCGGAGTTCCGTCAGGTGCGCGATCAGCGACATCTTCCCCTCGTCCATGCAGTCCTCTCTCGATACGTGTTTCCCGGGAATGGTACGAATTCCGTCCAGCGTCACGCGGGCGTGACGGTCCGAGCGCCCAAACGCGGTTGGGGTGATCCGGGTCAGGCAGGATCAGTGCTGGGAGTAGGGGACAGGGCCATCTTGGAATGCAGATTCACCCGAGGGAGCAGCCGACCCTGACGGAAGCGCAGGGGGATGGCCGCCGCCGACATCCCGCCACAGTTGACCGAGGAAAGCCGTGACGGGAGTGGAACGAGGAAATCGCCCGTTCCGAGCGTGGCGCCATCGGTGCGCAGGAAACGATCGGCACCGGCCTGCTGTGGTCCCACGCTCAGGATGGCGTCGGTCGGCCGGCTGATCATCTGGGAGCCATCTACGTCGAGAATGTCGAAAAGGACGTAGGCGCCCACCAGGAGCAGGGCGCAACAGAAGACGCTCCGCCCCATCGCCGACCGGCATACCTTCGCTCTCAACAACCGCACAGCCCTCTCCTCGGGTCAACACCTGACAATTACAGAGTCTATAACATATCCGCTCAGAGACGTCAATTGTTGTGGCCCGCAACCCGAGAGACGCACCCTTGACGACGATCGGGGATAGATGCTAGATTGACTCCAGAAACCACACGGGAGCCCGGGATGCTGGGCTGAGAGGGTGGGGCGGTTCCTCCACCGACCGTTCGAACCTGACCTGGGTAATGCCAGCGTAGGGACTAGCGAACACATCGAAACCGCCCTTTGTGGCGGTTTTTGTTTTCGTCCTTCATCCGTTCACTCTGGAGTGGGGAGACAGCCATGACCCAGCTCGAATACGCTCGCCAGGGCACGATCACCGCGTTGATGGAAGAAGCAGCGATGGCCGAAGGCGTGTCGCCGGAATTTATCCGTGACGGTGTGGCTGCCGGGAATATCGTCATCTGCCATAACCGCACGCGCGGCGGTGGGCGGCCGCTCGCGGTGGGGAAGGGGCTCCGCACCAAGGTCAACGCCAACATCGGGACCTCGGCCGACGACTTGGACATCGCCAAGGAGTTGGAGAAGGCCCGCGTAGCGGTTGCCAGCGGGGCCGACGCCATCATGGACCTGTCCACGGGCGGGCCGGTGGACGCTATCCGCCGCGCGATCATTGCCGAGACGGCCGCGTGTATCGGGAGCGTGCCCCTCTACCAGGCCGCGCTGGATGCGGTGCGGACAAAACAGAAGGCCATCGTGGATATGACGGTGGAGGACATCTTTGACGGGATTGCCAAGCACGTCGAGGACGGGGTAGACTTCATCACCGTCCACTGCGGCGTGACGAGATCCACCGTGGAGCGGATGCAAGCCGAGGGGCGCATCATGGACGTGGTGTCCCGCGGCGGCGCGTTTACCATCGAGTGGATGGCCCATAATCGCCAGGAGAACCCCCTCTTCGAGCACTTCGACCGGTTGCTGTCCATCGCCAAGGCGTACGACGTGGTCCTCTCGCTAGGGGATGGATTCCGTCCGGGATGTCTCGCGGACGCCACGGACCGGGCGCAGATCCATGAGCTCATCCTGTTGGGGGAGTTGACCCAGCGGGCGTGGGCGGCCGGCGTCCAGGTGATGATCGAGGGGCCGGGCCATGTGCCCCTCAACCAGATCGAGGCGAACGTCCTGCTCCAGAAGCGCCTCTGCCACGGCGCGCCGTTCTACGTGCTGGGACCGCTCGTGACCGATATCGCCCCCGGGTACGATCACATCGCGTGCGCCATCGGAGGGGCCATCGCGGCCGCGGCGGGTGCGGATTTTCTGTGTTATGTCACGCCCAGCGAACACCTCCGCCTGCCCACGGTAGAGGATGTTCGGGAAGGGGTCATGGCCGCCCGGGTCGCGGCGCACGCCGCCGACATCGCCAAGGGGGTCAAGGGGGCGCTCGACCGGGACGTGCGGATGGCGCAATATCGGAAGCGCCGGGATTGGGAAGGTCAGTTCAGCGTGGCCCTCGACCCCGAGAAGGCCCGACGGGTGCGGGCCGAGTCCGGGGTCGCCGAACACGGCGCCTGCACCATGTGCGGCCCGTTCTGCGCCTACAAGGTCATGGACGACGCCATGCAGACGGAGGCGGCGAGGGGGTAAGCCCGAGAATGAGTTGCCGCGCTGAGCGATTTACACCCCTTATGGCCTCGTCCTCACAGTATGCCAATTGCGCAAGACAGTCGCCTGCTTCGAGCAGACCGTCAGCCTGCGGCAGCTGGAGAATCATCTACCGTTCCAAGTGATCTCCGTCCTCCACGACAAGAAGCGGCCCGCCACGAACCGAGTCTTCGGGAAGTGGAGCCAGATCTTCGCCGACAACGCCGGGGCCCACACCATCTTCCACTCGCTCGCCGAGCGAACCGAGGTCCTCCGCCTGGAGGAGACGACCTATCGGGAGACCTACCGTCGCCTTGTCCCGAAGGCCGCCCAGCCGTGGGCGCGCGGCCCCCTCCGGTCGCGCGACGGGCGCTCTGGTGCGCATGATCCCCGCGTCATCGCGCTCTTCTGTCTGTCCCCGCCTACACCTGGCCACATCGACCGTGGCGATGGCGATGCCCATCACGCCGAAATGTAGCGGCATCGAAGCTGGCGCCTCCTTATGCGTCTTCACGTGCCCGGTCCTCGGCAGTCTCCATCATGGGTTACGACTGGAAGAAACTGCGTGACCGAGCGGTGGTTCTTGAGGATGACAACCCCCCCAAAACCCTTGACTTCTCATGAGGGTAGTATTAAAAGAGCGGACATTGGAATATAGTTCCAAATATGGAACTTGAAACCGGCCCCTGGGAGTTGCTCGGCAGGGCGAAGGAGCCCGCGGCATGAGCGCCATCACCAAGGTGTTCGGGATTCTTGAGACCATCATTGCGCATCACGGGTGTGGTCTAGCCTGCTTCGAGGTCGTGGCCAAGACCCGCGCCCCCAAGCCGACCGCCCACCGCCTACTGGAGACTCTCGTTCGCCTTGGCTATCTCCCATACGACGGTGAGACTAAGAAGCATTTCGGTGGCTTAAAGTTCGCCTCCCTCGGTTGCCGTCTTACCTTTCGATCTTATCAGCTACATCCGGCCTTATCTAATGAAATGGCAGGCCGTCACCCACCACACCTGTAATCTCGGCATCCTGCAGCAAGATACCGGCATCTACCCGAACAAGGTCGAGCCGCCCGAAACGTTCGGGATCTAGGCGGAGCATAGAGAGTGCTTGCATACAATCAATAATGACAGGAGGAAAATCATGGAGAGCAAGCCGAGACAGCAACTCAGAAGGGCTTTGAACGATCGTTCACAATGGCCGCTTATCTCCCCCGGCATTTTTGGCGCCGGCGCCGCACGCCTGGCGGGAGCTGCTGGTTTCCCGATGCTGATTGTGTCGGGCTTTGGCGTATCCGCCATGATGCTTGGCAGAGCTGATGCGGGCTATCTCACGCTTACAGAACTCGCATATGCTGTTTCACAAATCACAAAAGTCACATCAACGCCTGTGCTGGTTGACTCAGATACCGGGTTTGGCAACGCACTCGGCGTCATGCGCACTGTCGAGGAACTGACGTATGCGGGAGCCTCCGCCTTGTTTTTTGAGGATCAGGTCGCTCCAAAAAAATGTGGACACATGGCGGGCAAAATGGTGGTTCCCGCTGAAGAGTTCGCGGGGAAGATCAGGGCCGCGAATGATGTTAGAAAGCAACTCGATCCCGACCTGATACTGGTGGCTCGTTCTGATTCGAGGGGCGCCGTGGGCGGCAGCCTGAAAGAACTTCTTCAAAGGGGCAAGATGTATCGTGACGCAGGCGCGGATGTCTTCTTCCCCGAAGGTCTTACAAGTACGGAAGAACTTGAAGTCTGCGGCAAGGAAGTCGGCCTCCCCATGCTTTACAACATGGCAGGCTTTTCACCTCGCTTGCCCGCAAAGGAACTCGCAAAGTTAAGTGTATTCATTGTGGCGCTGCCCGGAATCTTCCTCCAGTCGGCGTTCAAAGGACTTTATGATGCACTTAACGAAATAGCCAAGAATGGCCTGGAGGCAGCCTGGCGACTCGAGGATGCGCTTGGGGACCATCCGGTAAATATGATCCAGAAATTCGTTGGCTTCCCCGAAATACGCAAGCTGGAGGAGGAATACCTGCCCACCGCCGAGCTTTTGGCCAGATATGAATCGAATACGGTGGGATATCGCTTTGATTCTTCCGAAGAAAAAAGGTAGGTGAAAAACCATGGGGATGAATATTGTTGAGAAAATCATGGCGCGCAGTTCGGGACGGAGCGTTGTTCGCCCCGGGGACCTGGTTGTCGTAAAGGTTGAAACAGCCGTCTTAACGGATATGGCCTTTATCGCTGACCACAGTGACAAATTGAAATTGCCGAAGAAGCTGCACGACCCAGATAAAGTGATCATTATCAACGATCACATCACGCCCCCTAAGGATCGGCCTACCGCCGAGGGTGTACTAAGAAGCAGGACTTTTGCATTGAAAACCGGAGTGAGATTTCATGATATCGGTGCCAATCAAGGCATTTGCCATCAAGTGCTGGCGGACCACGCCTATGCACTGCCCGGGACGGTCTTGGTCTGCGGAGACTCGCACAGCTGCAGCAGCGGAGCTTTGAACTGCTGTGCCAGAGGACTTGGCACCACGGACATTCTCTATACCTTTTGCACAGGTGAAACCTGGTTCAAGGTTGGGGAAACAGTCCGGTATGAATTCACCGGTGAACTGCAGAAGGGCGTAAGCGCAAAGGACGTGTTTTTGTACATTGCCGGTAAGTATGGCGATCATGTCAACTGCAATATCGAATTTGGCGGCCCGTCAGCAGATTCGTTCAGCCTGGATGCCCGCAGAACTCTCTCGACGATGGCAGCGGAGGTCAGTGTCGAGTTTGCCGTTTGGGAACCAAATGCCCAGTTGGCGGAGTATGTCAAAGCCAGGAATCACAGACCGT
The DNA here is from genome assembly GCA_963727695.1 of uncultured Methylomirabilota bacterium. Classification (GTDB taxonomy): domain Bacteria; phylum Methylomirabilota; class Methylomirabilia; order Methylomirabilales; family 2-02-FULL-66-22; genus 2-02-FULL-66-22. The sequence goes on from CAVSHW010000022.1 coordinate 27,931, forward strand.
TTCAGTTGATTTACCCGGATCCCGATGCAGAGTATCTGGATGTTCGCTCGATCGATGTAAGCACCATCGAGCCATATGTGGCTCTGCCTGATAAGGTCATAAACAACACGGTGCCCGTGAGCCGGCTGGGAGAAAAGATAAAGGTAGACCAGTGCTGCGTAGGGTCATGCGCAAATAGTACGCTTGAAGACTTGGAAGCTGTCGCAGAAATTCTCAAGGGAAGAAAGATCGCCGACCGCGTGAGATTCCTTGTCACCCCGGGCTCCCAGCTCGTATACCGTGAAGCGGCAAAGCGCGGGATCATCAATACCCTGATCGAGGCCGGATGCCTGCTGACGCCGCCCACTTGCGGAGTATGCGCAGGCTTGAATAACGGCGTGCTTGCCGGAGAAGAGGTGTGTATCACTGCCACCACCCGCAACTTCAAGGGACGAATGGGCAGTAATAGCGCGAAGATCTATCTGGGGTCTCCGGCAGTGATTGCGGCTTCGGCTGTAACCGGATTCATAACCGACCCCCGCTGCTTTCTGGAGGTGAACAGCAAATGAAGATCACTGGACGCGTATGGAAATTCGAGGCCAATATCAACACCGACGTCATCATGCCTGGTTTCACACAGTTGTTGCCGCCTGCCGAGCGACCTCAGCATGTATTCAGCCCTAACAGACCGGGCTGGACAAAGCTGGTGCAGAAAGGTGATATCGTAGTTGCGGACAAGAACTTCGGAACCGGTTCCAGTCGTCCCGCTGCCCGAGTGCTGAAGGATCTGGGTCTCGGCTGTGTGTTAGCTGAGAGCATTAACGGATTGTTCTTCCGCAGTTGTGTCAATGAGCCCTTCCATGCGCTGGAAGTTGTGGGAGTCATCGATGCCTTCCAGGAAGGCGATGTGGCTGAGGTGGATTTTGATAAGGCCACGGTCAAAAACACCAGAACAGGGCAGGTACTACAGGGACAGGTGTGGCCTGAAGCTTTGCTGAAGATCTTAAATGCAGGTGGTGTCATGTCGCTCCTGGAGTCTGAAGGCCTGCTCGGCGACGATTATATCTAATAGTGGGGAGAATGATCGATGACTATCAATTTGGTAATACTTCTTTCCATTGCTATGGCAATCGCGTTTGGATACATGTTCACTATAAATATCGGCATGATTGCAATCGGCTTTGCCTATATCATCGGAGCATTCGTTTTGGGCCTTACACCGTCTGATCTCATTGCAATGTGGACTACCAAGCTGTTCTTTATTCTTTTTACCCTGACCACCTTCTACGGGTTCGCTACCACCAACGGTACATTGGAAAAGGCAGCGGCAAAAAGTATTTATTTATTCAGAAACCTCCCGTATTTAATTCCCCTCATTGTCTTCCTGAGTTCCATGATGCTGGGGGCAATTGGTGCGGGAGTTTATGCCGTTATCGCTTTTATGGTACCCATCGTGATGCCCGTGTGCACCAAGACGGGCATGAACAGGGTCTTAAGCATCTTAGCAGTCATCACCGGCTCAACAGTGGGAGATAACATCCCACTTATTGGCACAGGCGGTTTGCTCATTCGCGGCATCATTGAGAAGACCGGCTATGCAGATCCATCTCTCGCCCCCATTTCGCTGGGTGTGTCCGGCAATCTTGCTCTGGGAGAAACGAGCATCGTGCTGGTGGCCTATTTCGTGCTCAAGGGCTGGAAAGTTAGCACGCATGACATAGAAAAGCCGCCTCCGTTTACATCACAGCAGATAAAGAATCTTTTTCTGATTGCGGTAGTCATGTTGTGCATGACGATGCCCACGTTCTTGAGTGTGCTCTTTCCGGGGAACACGGTGCTTTCATTCCTGCGATCCAAGGTGGACATGACTCTTCTTGCGGTCGTAGGCGCTGTTATTGCGCATTTCCTGAAATTGGGTGATCTAAAGGAAATAACAACCAAAGTGGTGCCCTGGAATATGATTACCGTGCTGTGCGGAATGGGATTACTCATCGGCGTAGCTGTGAAGGCAGGCACGATTACGATGCTGGCAAGCTTTATTAGCAAGAATATACCGCCTGTTATGACAATTGGATTGTTGATTGTGGTAGCGGGTACCATGAGCTTTTTTGCCAGCACGCTTGCTGTCGTGGCTCCCACTCTTTTTCCCATTGTTCCGATCATTGCTCATTCCTCGGGAATTTCCCCCGCATTGCTGTTTGGGGCAATATATGTCGGTTCATGTGGTACTGGATGTTCGCCTTTCTCCTCCGGTGGCGGTATAGCGTTGGCATCTATTGCCGATGATAAGATCAAAGGAGAGACATTCTCTAAACTGTTGCTAGCCCCCCCCTTGATATTGGTCGGTTTGACAATCCTGTTTGTAATTAAGGGAATCCTTGGCGTCTGATGCCGATCAATCAATAGCATATGATCTAAATGTGAGACTAAGATTGTGGCTGAGGAACCGGGAGGAGCGAGCTTTTTCCGGAAATTGTCTCAATACAGGGAAGAAAGGAGAAAGAAAAATGGTTAAACAGTGGGGATGGGTTGGAGTGATTGGTTTGGCGGTCCTGCTCTTGGTTTCGCCGCCAACAGACGCGGCGGACCGCGATTTCAGCAAAGCCAATACGGTAAGAATAGGGATTGTGAGTGAATTGCAGATGTCCACAGGCCAGGGGATCGTGAATGCGGCGAAGATGGCCGCAGAGGAAATCAATGCCGGCGGTGGGATCCTGGGGAAAAAGATTGAACTATTCATCGGCGACTCGGAGTTAAAGCCTGAAAAAGGCGTAATGGCCATGAAGAAGCTTGTTCTGGATGACAAGGTTGACGTCTTGATAGGAACAATGAGCAGCGGGGTCGCTTTGGCCATACAGCCGTTTCTTTCCGAGTATCAAATTGTTTTCATGACAACCGGATCTGCCTCCCCCGATCTTCCCGGCAATGTTCTAAAAGACTATAGCAAGAACAAGTACTTCTTCATGAACATGGCCAATGCCAATAGACAGGTAAAGGCGACCTTCCAGTATGCCAT
>CAVSHW010000023.1:0-47383 GCA_963727695.1 uncultured Methylomirabilota bacterium
CCCCACTCCACTGACCGACCGGTTCAGCCATCTGAGCAGGGAGCGGTCGTCGGTTTCCCGGACGTGGGTGGACTCCATCATCACTATGAGCGGATGGCGGCATGATCTCCAGGGACGGGAGCTTCGCAGGATCACAGCAGTATGAATATTCGGGAAGCACACGGTCAACAGCAGCGAGGATGCGACGTTTGCGTTGACACTCTTTTGTGGCGGGCAGTATACTGCTTCGCCGTGTTGGTGGCGGGTTCTGTCGCGACGGGCGGGGTCGCGCGCGCGCGGGCATTCAGCTACGACCGCAAGGGGAGCCATGGAACGCAATTTGGCGCTGGAGGTAGTTCGGGTCACGGAGGCGGCCGCGCTCTCCTCGGCCCGGTGGATGGGTCTGGGAAACGCAAATGCGGCGGACCAGGCTGCCATGGATGCGATGCGCCGGGGCTTTGACGCCGTTTCCTTCTCCGGCTCGGTGGTGATTGGGCAAGGGGAGCGGGACGAGGCCCCGATGCTCTTCACGGGCGAGCGGATCGGAGGCGGCGACGGACCGGAGCTCGACGTGGCCCTCGACCCGCTGGATGGCGCGAACAGCGTCTCACAGGGCCGAGCCAACGCCATGGCGGTGGTGGCCATCACCGACAAGGGCGGACTCTTCCGGGCGCCGGATACTTGCATGGAGAAGATCGCCGTGGGGCCGCGGGCCAAGGGGGCCGTGGATCTTAGCCTCAGCCCGACAGAGAACCTCGAGAACATCGCGAACGCGATGAAATGCTATGTCGAGGATCTGACGGTCGTGATCCTAGATCGCCCGGCCCACGCCGAGTTGATCCGGTCGGTTCGCGAGGCCGGGGCCCGTATCAAGCTGATCCAGGACGGGGACGTGTCGGCCGCCATCGCCACGGCCTTCCCGGAAAGCGGGGTGGACATCCTCATGGGCATCGGTGGCGCGCCGGAAGGGGTCCTGGCGGCGGCGGCCCTGCAGTGCCTCGGGGGGGACATGCAGGGGCGGCTCAGGCCGCGCAACGACCAGGAGGTCGAGCGGGCGCGTCGGGTGGGTGTGAAGGATATCGAGCGAATCTATGGGATCGGAGATCTGGTCTCCGGCACCGAGTTGATGTTCGCCGCCACCGGGGTCACGGACGGGGATCTCCTGCGGGGGGTGCGGTTCTTTGGCGGCGGGGCGCGGACGCACTCCGTCGTCATCCGGCGGCGATCCGGGACCACGCGGTTTATCGAGGCGACGCATCGGTTCGACCGGCGGCCCGTCTATTAACAGGCTGCTGAAAAAGGCCCATCTGCGGCGTTGGACCGCTTGAGCACTCGTTGCGGCGTACCTGGAGTACGCCTCACTCGGACACCCATCCTGCGGATGGGTACCCGGCGTTCCGCCTTGCATCTGGACCTTTTTGAGCAGCCTGCTGGCCGATTTCGGATTGGCCACAAAGAGACGCAGACTTCGAGAATTATGGCATCAGCCATGAGCCGCGTGAGGGCTGAAGGCTGGCGGCTGATTGGAGTGTGAGTGTGATCAAGGGCATTCGGGGGGTTCCGGACATTCTTCCCGACGAGACGGGGAAGTGGCAGGCGCTGGAGGCGGTCGCGCGGGACGTACTGGATCGCTACGGGTACGCCGAAATCCGCACGCCCATCTTCGAGCGGACCGAGCTGTTCGTCCGCGGGATCGGCGAGGGGACCGACATCGTCGAGAAGGAGATGTACACATTCGAGGACCGCGGGGGGGAGAGCCTCACGCTGCGGCCCGAGGCCACGGCCTCGCTGATGCGGGCCTATGGCGAGCACAATCTGGGGGCGAAGAGCAGTCTGGTCAAGCTCTACCTGATCGGTCCAATGTTTCGTCACGAGCGGCCCCAGTCGGGCCGATTCCGCCAGTTCCACCAGATCGACGTGGAGGCGATCGGGTCGCCGGGCCCGGCCGTGGATGCCGAGGTCGTGGTGCTGCTCCACCACCTCTTGGAGGCGTGGGGACTGGGCGGGGTGACGCTGCGCATCAACAGCATCGGCGATCGGACCTGCCGGCCGGCCTATCGCGAGGCGTTCGTGGCCTACCTCGAAGGCCGCCGCGAGGGACTCTGCGCCGACTGTCACGTGCGACTGGCCAAGAACCCGCTCCGGGTCCTGGACTGCAAGCAGCCGCGCTGCCGCGAGATCGCCGCCGGGGCGCCGACCATCCCGCAGTACTTGTGCGAGGCCTGCCGCGACCATTTCGCCGCGGTGCGGGGGCTGCTGGACGGCCTGAAGATCGGATACGAGGTGGACGGGCGGTTGGTCCGCGGGTTGGATTACTACACGCGGACCACCTTCGAGTTCCTGAATCCCGCCCTGGGGACTCAGAACGCGGTTGCCGGGGGCGGTCGCTACGACGGCCTTGTGGAGGAGCTGGGCGGGCCGCCCACCCCGTCCATCGGCTTTGCCATCGGGGAGGAGCGGATCCTGACCTCGCTTCTTGCGCAGGCCGGATCGCCGGAGACGCCGCTCCTCACGGGGGTGTACGTGGCGACGGTCGGGGGCGTGGATGCAGGGCAGGCGATGGCGCTGGCCCAGACGCTGCGCCGGCGGGGGCTCCGGAGCGCCGTGGACCTGGAGGGGCGGAGTCTGAAGGGGCAGATGCGGCAGGCGAACAAGGATCGCTTCCGGTACTCGCTGATTCTGGGGACCGAGGAGCTCAACCGGGGCCAGGTGACCCTCAAGGACATGGCCGACGGGGCGCAACAGGAGATTCCGCTGGCCGAGGCGGCAGATCGGCTGGCGTGCATGCCGTCACGGGAGATCGTCTGATGAAGGGCCTGGAGCGAAGCCTCTACTGCGGCCAGGTTCGGGCCGCAAACGTTGGGACGACGGTGACCTTGAACGGCTGGGTGGACCGGCGCCGGGACCTGGGCGGTCTGATCTTCGTCCACCTGCGCGACCGCGAGGGCATCGTGCAGGTGGTCTTCAACCCCGAGCGATTCCCGGCCGCCCACAAGTGCGCCGAGGGCATGCGGTCCGAGTACGTGGTCGCCGTCCGGGGCGAGGTCCGCCACCGCCCCGAGGGGAACGTCAATTCGGAGCTCCCGACCGGCGCCGTCGAGGTGGTCGCGCAGGAGGCGATCGTCCTGAGCGAGGCCAAGACCCCCGTCTTCGCCATCGAGGATACGACCGAAGTGGCCGAGGAGATCCGGCTGGCCTACCGCTACCTGGACCTCCGGCGAGCCCCGCTCCAGCGAAACCTGCGTCTCCGGCATCGGCTCTATCAGGTGGTCCGACGGTATCTGGACGGCCAGGGATTTCTGGAGATCGAGACGCCCGTTCTCGGCAAGAGCACGCCGGAAGGGGCCCGGGACTACCTGGTGCCCAGCCGGGTGAACCCCGGCGAGTTCTTCGCCCTGCCTCAGTCGCCGCAGATCTTCAAGCAGCTCCTGATGGTGGCGGGGTTCGATCGGTACTTCCAGATCGTGAAGTGCTTCCGGGACGAGGACCTGCGGGCCGATCGGCAGCCGGAGTTCACACAGATCGACATCGAGATGTCCTTCGTGGATACGGAGGCCGTCCTCAACACGATGGAGGGGTTGGTCGTCGAGAGCTTCCGGGAGATCGGGGGGATCGATCTCGGCCGGCCCTTCCCGCGGCTGACCTACGACGAGGCCATGCGGCGGTTCGGCATGGACAAGCCGGACCTGCGATTCGGTCTGGAGCTCCAGGATGTGGGGGACCTGTTTGCCGGGAGCGCGTTCCGCGCCTTCGCTCAACCCCTCGCCGCCGGCGGGCGCGCCATGGGGCTCAACGCCAAGGGGTGCGGGAGCTACTCGCGCAGTCAGCTCGATCAGTTGGAGGAGTTCGTCAAGGATTTCGGGGCCAAGGGGCTGGCGTGGTTCAAGATCGGGCCGGACGGCGTCCAGTCTCCCGTCGCCAAGTTCCTCGGAGAGGAGACGGTCCAGCGCTTCCGGGAGCGGATGGGCGGCGAGGAGGGCGACCTTTTGCTCCTCTGTGTGGACCGGCCCAAGGCCGCGGCGGACGCCATGGGGCGGCTGCGTCTGCGATTCGGGCAAGAGCTCAATCTGATCGATCCGAAGGCCCTCGCCATCGCCTGGGTGGTGGACTTCCCCCTGCTGGAGTGGGACGAGAAGGAGAAGCGCTGGTCGGCCATGCACCACCCCTTCACTTCGCCCGTGGACGAGGACCTGCCCTTCTTCGAGTCCGACCCCGGGAGGATCCGCGCCAAGGCCTACGATCTCGTGGTGAACGGAGCCGAGGTGGGTGGCGGGAGCATCCGGATCCACCGCCGCGAGGTGCAGAACAAGATGTTCCAGGCCCTGGGCATCGGCCCGGACGAGGCCCGGGCCAAGTTCGGATTCCTGCTGGATGCCTTGGAATTCGGCACCCCGCCCCACGGTGGGATCGCCTTCGGTCTGGACCGGCTGGTGATGATTCTGACGGGGGCCGACTCCATCCGGGACGTCGTCGCCTTTCCCAAGACCCAGCGGGCGCAGGACCTCATGACGAAGGCCCCGTCCCCGGTGGAGCCGGCGCAGCTCAAGGAGCTGCACATCAAGCTGGACCTGGCCTGACATCGCTTCCGCCCGGAGGCTCTCGTGGGCTGCTTGTGTTCAACCGAGCGGCCGACGCGAGCGGCAGAGGGCAGTTCTCAGAAGACACACACGCCGCGAGCGAGAGCTCGCGGCGTGTGTGTCTCCTGGATTCGACTTCAGCCAGAACATTTCACCGCAAAGCTCGCAAAGACCGCAAAGAGAGCCAGGATCTGTGGATCGGGCCTCGGATCACGGATGGAAATCGGACGGCTCGCCCAGACCGGATGATTCCGGAGCCCTCTGGAAACAGCGGGTCGTTCTTTGCGCCCTTTGCGTGCTTTGCGGTTCAACTGCAACGTTCGGGTTCAAGGGTGATTGTCCTATCGCTTTCGGTGGGCTTCCCAGTGGTCCATGCGCACCTTGATCACGACCTTGTGCAGTTCGTGCGGACCATTCGAGTGGCACATCGGCAGGTGACCTTCGGGGGGGAAGAACACGGCGAAATGACCGGGGCGGATCACCAGGTTCTTGTACGTCTTCGGCAGGGCATAGAAGACGATGTCTTTGGCCGCATCGTAGGGTGTCACGGCTTGCAGTTCGTCGACCGGCGCCACGCCGATGATCTCCTCGCCCGACAGCAGGAATTGAATGTCGATGTACTCCCGGTGTGACTCGAACTGTCCGGCTTCGGGAGCGCGGGAAGGGGATTTCATGGCCAGGGCAAACACCGAATCGCCCAGGATCTCGTGCTTTCCCATGGGCAATGCCGCCAAGTCGGTCCGCTCCAGAAACTCGAGACCGGCCTCTAGGCCCTCAAATCCTCCGATGGTTTGCCATCTCTTCAGTTCTACGGATGTCATATCGATGCTCCTCTGTTTTGGGGTGACGGGAGTATGATCTCGACCCTCGCCGCGGCCCGCGGGTCCACAACCGGGGTCGAAGCCTGCCACAGGGGGGGGGACCCGTCAAGCGGAATACCCGGCGCGGATCATCGCGAAGGCTTTTGGCCGACCCGGGAACGTGCGGACTCCTTCCGGAGTGGCAGAGAAGGAGGAAATATAGTATAGGTGGCGCTCGAACGAGAGGGTGGTCGGAGACGGAAGAAAGGGTGCGTGGTGGAAAGCCTGCATTTTGTGAACGGCTCGTACAGGACGGGCGAGAAGAAGCGATCGGGGCTGGCCTGGATCTCGCCGGGTCTGGTCTTCTATTCCCGGCTTCTTTCCATCGTCTTCAAGGCCGGCTCAAAGGCGAAGCGGGGGAGATACGATGACCACGAATGGCAGCAAAGCAGCCTGAATACCGTGCGGGCGCTCGAAGGGGCGGGCGTGCGGTTCGAGATCTCAGGGATGGAGAACGTGGCGAGCCTGGAGGGTCCCTGTGTCTTCATCGGCAATCACATGAGCACTCTCGAGACCTTCGTCCTTCCCGTCGTCCTCTTGCCCTTCAAGAGGAGTCACCTTCGTGGTCAAGCAGAGCCTCGTCGAGTACCCCGTGTTCGGGCATGTCATGCGCTCCAGGGACCCCATCACGGTCGGGCGCACGAACCCCCGCGACGATCTGAAGGCCGTCCTGGAGGGGGGCGTCGAGAGGCTCGGCAAAGGCATGTCCGTGATCATCTTCCCCCAGACGACCCGGACCGCCCAGTTCGACCCGGGGGAATTCAACAGCATCGGCATCAAGCTGGCTAAGCGGGCCGACGTGCCCGTGGTGCCTCTCGCCCTCAAGACCGACGCCTGGGGGAACGGCAAGCTGATGAAGGAATTCGGCAGGATCGACCCGTCAAGACCTGCGCACCTTGTCTTCGGGGCGCCCTTGCGCATCCGGGGCCGGGGCGGCGAGGAGCACGAAGAAATCGTCCGGTTCATCACGTCGAAGCTGAAAGAGTGGGGCGGCTCGGTCAAGGAGCCAGGCGCCACGACCTCCCGGGCATAGCCCACCAGTTGCCACATCCATCACCGCGTCATCCGTCCGCCACATCGCAAACGAGGCGTCAAGGTGGAAATTGTAGTTGACTAAAGCAATCATGTGATTGATATTGGCATTGACATGGGTGTCTGGAGACGGCGGGGGAGGCGGAGGAGGTGGGAGAGATGGCCGAGAGGGACGCCAAGCGGCGCGTGGATGCGGTGCGGAGCTTCAACAGGTTCTACACGAAGCAGATCGGCGTACTGCACGAAGGACTGCTGGGGAGCCCCTATTCCCTGACCGAGGTGCGCGTGCTGTACGAGCTGGCGCACCGGGATCAGCCCACGGCGGCGGTGCTTGGCAAGGAGCTGGGACTGGATGCGGGTTATCTGAGCCGCATCTTGCGAGGGTTCGAGAAGCGGGGTCTGATCGCGCGGGTGCGCTCCAGGACCGACGGCCGTCAGAGCCTCTTATCGCTGACGGCAGACGGGAAGAAGGCGTTCGCCCCGCTCAATGCCCGCTCACACGACGAGGTCGCCGATATGCTAGGCCGGCTGTCGGCGGCCGAGCAAGACCACCTGATCGGGGCCATGCGTGTCATCGAAATGCTGCTGGGGGCCCGGCCCGAGCCCAAGGTGCCCTACCTCCTCCGGCCCCATCAGCCCGGCGACATGGGCTGGATCATCCACCGCCACGGCGTGCTCTACGCCCAGGAATACGGCTGGGACGAGACCTTCGAGGCGCTGGTGGCGGAAATCGCCGCCAAGTTCATCCGGAACCTCGATCCGAAGCGCGAGCGTTGCTGGATCGCGGAGCGGGAGGGGGAGATTGTCGGCTCGGTGTTCCTCGTTCGGCGGTCGAAGACGGTGGGGAAGCTCCGCCTGATGTATGTCGAGCCGAAGGCGCGCGGGCTTGGCATCGGCACTCGCTTGGTAGAGGAGTGCATCCGATTTGCCCGGCAGGCGGGGTACCGGAAGATGGTACTCTGGACCAACAGCGTTCTGGCGGCGGCCCGGCACATTTACGAGAAGGCCGGCTTCCGCCTGGTCCACGAGGAGCCGCACCACAGCTTCGGCCACGACCTGATCGGGGAGACCTGGGAGCTGAGGCTGTGAGCGGCTTCGAGGGGAGGCGCATGAGGCGCCCGCCGACGCCGGTAGGCGGGCGGGGGGCCTCGTGCTGAGGTTCCTGGCACCCGCCGCCGCCGCGGCCACCGGCGTCCTGGTCGGTTCGGCCATGGTGGCCACCCGGTTTGTTATCGACCAGACGGCCCCGGCCTCGCTGGCCTTTCTGCGCTACCTCATCGGGGTCTGCTGCCTGCTGCCCGCCATCCTGCTCTCCGGGCGGGTGCGGTTCGCGCGGCGCGATCTCGCGCCGATCGCCCTGCTCGGCATCACCCAGTTCGGCATCCTGATCGCCCTGCTGAACTACGCGCTACAGTTCATCCCTTCGGCCCGCGCCGCCCTGATCTTCGCCACGTTGCCCCTCCTCACGATGCTGCTGGCCACGGCGCTCGGGCACGAGCGGCTCACCGCAGAAAGGACTTTCGGCGTTCTCATGACCATCCTGGGAGTCGGTCTCGCGCTCGGGGAGAAGGCGGTGCAGCGGGGCGGCACGAGCCAGGGATGGGTCGGCGAGATGGCGGTGTTCGGGAGCGCGCTCTGCGGCGCAGTCTGCAGTGTCCTCTACCGGCCCTATCTGCGCAAGTACCCCACGCTGCAGGTGAGCGGTTTCGCCATGCTGGCCTCGGTCGGGTTCCTGGCCGTCCTCGCCGCCGGGGAGGGATTCTTCGGTGCCTTCCCCCGCTTCACGGCGGGCGGCTGGCTGGCCGTCGTCTTCATCGGCGTCAATAGCGGCATCGGGTACTACCTTTGGTTGTGGGCGCTAAACCACACCACTCCGACGAAGGTCACCGTGTTCTTGTCGCTCAGCCCCATCACGGCGGCGGTGCTGGGGGCGGCCTTCCTCGCGGAGCGACTTTCGACGATGTCGCTCCTGGGGCTCGCGTGTGTCGCCTTTGGCCTGTGGCTTGCGCACCGGCACGATCCCGCACCGGCCTCCGAACGCGGGGCGCGGTGAGGGACATCACCGCCGACCGGATCGCCGATCGGGCAGGTCACCCGCGGCGTGATCTCCTCCGCCCTCATTGCGCTCCGGACGATGCGGTCACGGCGACCTGTTGGGCCGTGGGGGCGCGATAGCCTCGCGCCAGCTCTTCCTTGACCGTGCGGAACGCCGTCTCGCATATTTCCAGGGTGTGGGCGAGGTCTTGCTCGGTATGCGCGGCGCAGACAAACCAGTGATGGCTGGGATGGAGCAGCAAGCCGCGCCGGGTGGTTTCGCGGAAAAAGACGTGCTTGGCTGTCTCCCGGATCTCCGGGGCGGAGTACGTGAACACCAGAAACGGCGTCGGCGGTATCCCGACGGCCTGCGCTTCTACGCCCAGGTCGCGTGCCAATCGGTCCAGCCCCTCCATCAGGCCCTTGCCGATCCGCCACAGGTGAGGGATCACCTGCTCTCGCCGCAGCTTGTTGATCGTCGCAACCGCAGCCGCCATCGGGATGGAGTTGGTGAAGAAGGTGGATGACACGTAGGTCTGAGACAGGGCCTGCATCAGGTCCCGGCGACCGGCCAGCGCCGACATGGCATAGCCGTTGGACATGGCTTTGCTGAAGGTCGCCAGGTCGGGTGTCACGCCATAGTATTCCTGCGCCCCGCCCAGGGCCAGGTGAAAGCCGGAGCGCATCTCGTCCAGGATGAAGAGGGCTCCGTGCCGATGGGCCAGCTCCTTCACTCCGGCCAGGAAACCGGGCTGCGGGGCTTCGATCTCCAGCGGCATCATGATGACGCAGGCGACCTCGTCGTGATGCCGCTTCAGAACATCTTCCAGGGAATCCAGGTCATTGTAGCGGAAGGTCAGCACATTTTCCCGCACCTGGCGTGGAATGCCTGCCTCGCGGATGCAACACCAGTCGTGCCAGCCGTTGTACCCCCAGCGCACGATCTTCTCCCGGCCGGTGACGATGCGGGCCAGCCGCACGGCTGCGGTCGTCGTGTCGGAGCCGGTTTTGAAGAAGTGGACCATCTCGGCACAGGGGATCACGTCGACCAGCAGCTCTGCCAGCTCGTTCTGCACCGGGCGGGTGAGCGGGAAGGCAAAGCCGTCGCGGATCTCACCGATGGCCGCCGCGTCGACGTCGGGGTCGCAATATCCCAAGACGATGATCCCGTATGCCAGGATCCAATCCAGGAACCGATTGCCATCGACATCCCACAGGGTTGCGCCCTGTCCACGGGCGACGTAGATGGGGTACTCGCCCGGGATAAGAGTATTGGGCGCTTTGCCCTGCGTGGTTCCACCCGCCACGATCTCTTGGGCGCGGGCGAACATCTTCTCGGAGCGGGCATACGACAACGCGGGCGCACGCATGAGGCATTCCTCCCGATGGCAAGGTGGACGATGGGGAGCTGCTCTGGCGGGCGGCCGCAACCCGCCGACGGCTCGGAGGACCGGCCCGAGGATGCCGCAGAAGGGTAGGCCGTGTCAAGGGGAGCCGAACTCGGCAAGGGAAAGTGGCGCGGTGTGTTTGCAGGCTACGCGCGAGGGTGGAACTTGTCGTAGATCGCCTTGAGGTGGGTGCGGCTCATGTGGGTGTAGATCTGCGTGGTCCCGATGTCCGCGTGGCCGAGCATGACCTGGACCGAGCGCAGGTCGGCCCCCCGCTCCAAGAGGTGAGTGGCGAACGAATGACGCAGGGTGTGAGGGGTCACCGCCTTGGTGATTCCCGCCGTTCGGGCGATCTTCTTGACGAGTTGCCAGAACATCTGACGGGTGAGTCCCTGACCGTGGCGTCCGAGAAAGAGGGAGTCGGAGGGCCGACCCTTCTCCAGGCGAGGTCGGCCATCTCTGAGATAGGCGCGGAGGCTGTTCACGGCCGTCTCGCCGACGGGGACCAGCCGCTCCTTGTCTCCTTTCCCCACGACCCGTACGATCCCGAGGCCGAGATCAAGATTCGCGAGGCACAGGCCAATCAGCTCGGAGACGCGCAATCCCGAGGCGTAGATCAGCTCCAGCATGGCCTGATTTCTGAGCCCCTGCGGGGTGGCAGCTCCGCGCACCGCCAGGAGCCGTTCGACCTCCTCGCCGCTCAACACCGCCGGGAGCCGTTGCCACGGCCGCGGCGCCTCCAGGTGGGCGGTCGGGTCCTCCGTGGCACGCGCCTCGCGGACCAGGAAGCGATGGAACTGGCGAATGGCCGAGAGGTGTCGAGCGACGGAGCGGGGGTTGAGCTCCGCCTCGCGCAAGGCCAGAAGATAGCGGGACACGTCGGTGCGGTCCAGGGCGGTCGGCTGCTTCCCCCGATCGGTGAGATAGGTCAGATAGCGGGTGAGGTCCCGATTGTACGCCTCGAGACTGTTCGGCCGGAGGCCGCGCTCTACCACGATGTGCTCCAGAAATCGATCCAGGTCGGGGTAGGTCACGTCCGGATCTCCCTGGGATGGAGGGAGTTCGGCCGCTCCGAGGCGGGGCACCCCGCGCGGCACAGCTCCTGGTAGAGGCCGAGAAGCTTGGCAGCACCGGCTTCCGGCGCACAGCGGGCGGCGACCCGTCTGGCCGCCTCTGCCATCGCAAGGCGGCGCTCGGGGGCCGCCCACAAGGCCAACACGCTTTCCGCAAAGGCGTCGGGATCCTCGGGGCAGAGGACCCCGGCAAGCTCGTCCGCCAGCAGGTCTCTGGCCGCCTCGGACGCGACCGCGACGACCGGGAGTCCGGCTGCCATGGCTTCCAGCGCGGCCAACCCTTGCGTCTCGGACGTGGAGGGAAAGAGAAAGAGGTCGGCCGCCGAGGTGTAGTCGCCGATCCTCTCGTGCGAAACCGCGCCGACGAAGCAGATGCTGGGCCGGATACCGAGATCATCCGTCAGCCGTGTGAGCCGCGCGCGATCGTCCCCGTCTCCCACCAAGACAAGCCGGGCGGCTGGCAGCTCGCGAAGCAGGCGGCAGAAGGCGTGGAGGAGGAAGGCTTGATTCTTCTCCCGGGCCAGGCGGCCCATCGAGAGAAAGAGAGGGCCTCCGGCGCCCAGGCCAAGCACCGCGCGCTGCGCCCGGCGGGCATCCTCGGTTGTCGGCGGCGGGAGCGGCACACCGGTGGGGATCACCTCCACGGGGGTCCGCAGCCCCCGCGAGGCCAGATCGCGCGCCACCGAAGGAGAGGGAGCGACGACCAGATCCGCCTGCGCGGCGAAGCGCAGGGCGCGACGGACCGCGAGCCGGGCGATGAGCCGGGCGGGGCCGGGGATGTAGTGGGCGTATCGGTCGTAGCGCGTGTGGTATGTGAAGAGCAGCGGTCGGCCCGTTTCTCTGGCCCAGCGAGCCGCCGCCGCCCCGAGCAGGTACGGATGCTGCGCGTGATAGACGTCGAGATCCCGAGCCAGGACAGCCTGTCTGAGACCCGGCCAGCGCGGGAACGGCAGCACGTAGGCGTGGTGGGTCGGGGCGCGCAGCCCCGGCACGCGGAGGACATCGCCGACGTCCGTGCCGCCCGCGCCGTAGCGGGGGGCCACGATCGTCACGTCGTGGCCCGCGCGCCGGAACGCGCCGGCGAAGGTGTCCACCGAAGTCGTCAGGCCGTTTATCAGCGGCCGGTAGTTGTTGGTAAAGAGGCCGATCCTCATCGGGAGGGACTGCGCGGCCAGCGACCGCTCATTTTCTGGTGACCGGCGTGTGCGAGAGGAATCACCACGGATGTGCCGAACAGGCCCCGGAAAAAACAAATGGCTCGCCCGAAATGCCTCGTCTGCGTCGGGCGAGCCATGGTGGAGACTTCCGGGACATCTTCAGCCCCGGGGACAAACGCTCCCATGGCCTAACTCCGAAGATTCCGACGGCATCCGAGCCGCCGGCGAATCGAGTAAGATTGTGACCGGACCGTCGTTAATCGATTCTACCTGCATGGTTTCCTGGAAACGACCACTTTCTATTCTAAGCCCGCAGGCCCGGATCTTGCCAACGAATTCTTCGAAAAGCACGCGCGCTTCGTCGGCGGGGGCCGCGGCGTCGAAGCTGGGCCGGCGACCCTTCCGGGCGTCGCCGTACAGGGTGAACTGCGAAACCGCCAGGACCTGTCCCCCGGCCTGCGCGATCGATCGGTTCATCTTCCCTGCATCGTCCTCGAAGATCCGGAGTGACGCGATCTTTTCGGCCATCCAGTCGAGGTCGGATTCCCGGTCCTCACGGCGGAACGCCACGTAGAGCAAGAGTCCGGAGCCGATAGCCGCCACATCCTGGCCATTCACCCGGACGCCGGCATGCTTCACGCGCTGCACCACGACCCGCATTAGGAGTCGCCGAGACGCAGCTCCCGGCCGGGTCGTAGGGAGGCGCCCCGAGTGAGACCGTTCCAGCGTCGGAGGTCGTCCGAGGAGACCTTGTAGGCTCGGGCAATATCCCAGAGGGTGTCGCCCTTCTTCACCACGTATCGTTGAGGCGCGGGCGATCGCGGAGCCTTGGAGGTCGTCCCGCCCGACCCCCCTGGCCGCACGGTCGGGGCGGCCGACTCAGACACGAGCAGGAGCTTGAGAGTTTGACCGGGGCGCAGGGCGGCATTCCGGGACAGGTTGTTCCAGCGCCGAAGATCTTCGGCGGAGACCCCGTGCGCCTGCGCGACCTGGGTGAGGGTCTCTCCCTTCTTGACCTTGTGCCGCGCGGCAATCTTGGGCCGCTCGCCTGGCCGGGTGCCCCTGGTCTCGGCGGTTATCGTCGGGGTGGCGGCTCTCGAGGTGGGAATTAGCAGGGTTCCGCCCGGCTTCAGGGCGTTGCGCTTGGTCAGCCCGTTCATGTCCAGGACCGCATGCAGGCTCGCCCCGTAGTGCTTGGCGATGGTCGCGGCGGTCTCTCCCTTGCGGACTCGGTGGGAGACCCAGCCCACTCGCTGTGCCGGCGGGATTCTGGCAAGCTCCTCCAGGAAGTCGGCCCGGAGGCCGGTCGGGATCCGGAGCGCGTATTGCGACGCCGCGGGCGGCGTGGACCAGCGGATCAATTCGGGGTTCAGCTCGCGCAGGCGTTCGACCGATGTCCGCGCCGCTTGGGCGAGACTCCGAAAGTCCGCGGGCTGCCGCAATGTCACGGTCTCGGTCTCGAGAGGCTGGTCGGCCGGGGGGGCGAACCCGTACCGTTCCGGCTCCTTCGAGATGATGGTCATGGCCATGAAGGCGGGGACGAACGACTGGGTTTCCTTGGGCAGTCGCAGGGACCAGAAGTCCCGGGTGCGCTGGCGGTCGATGGCCCGCTGCACCGTCCCCTCGCCCGCATTATAGGCCGCCAGAGCCAGGGGCCAGGAGTTGAACATCCGGTAGAGATTCGTCAAATACTCGGCGGCGCCCCGAGTGGACTTCTCCGGGTCCCGGCGCTCATCCACCCACCAGGAGACCTGCATGCCGTATAGCTTCGCGGTAGAGGTCATGAACTGCCAGATTCCTGCAGCCTTGGCCCGCGAGGTGGCCCAGGGGTTGACGGCGCTCTCGATGAACGCCAGGTTCAGGAGCTCTTCCGGCAGCCCTTTTGCCTGGAAGGTCTGCCGTATCATGCACGAATACCGACTCGCGCGCTCGAAGGCCCGGGAGATCACGCCCATCTTCCTGGTCTGGAAGTACTCGATGAAGGCCCGCACCTGATCGTTGAAGACGATCGGGAAGTCGTACTTCCGCACGTCTGGCTCTGGCAAGAGATTCGCGTTTCCCGGCTTCTCGTTGGCGATCGCCCGCAGGTCCTCGGGACCGAGAAGAGCGGGAGCCTCCTGCGTCGGCTCGTCGGGATCGGGCGGTGCGGTCGGCTCCGCGCTCGGGCCCGGCGGCGAGACGGTGAGGCGAGACAGCCACACGTATGATGGGACCGAGGAGAACCGAAGGTTCCCCATCAGTTTGGGCGAAATCCTCTCGTTCAGATCGGAGTCCAACAGGGTCTCCAGGGCGGCGTTGAACTCCCATTCGGCCTGGTTGGTATTGCCGAGACCCATCTCTTGGATTCCGCGCTCATAATACGAACCGGCGCGGCGCATGGCCAGGAGTAGGGGGGAGGGAGGTACGGGCGCTTGGGCGGGCGGAGCGCTCTTCACCATCGGGACCGGCCGTGGGGCGCGCCGGCCGTTGTTCACGGAGGCGCTGGGATCTCCCGGAAGATCCCGGGTCTTCAATTGCTCGGATGTCTGGTACGCGAAAGTTGGGACGTAACCAGCGCTGCATCCCGCAACGACGGCCATGAGCGTCGCGAGAAAGCCGCCCAGTACAGGTCCATGGAATTGCCGAAATGCCATCAATACCTCGCCTATCCGTATCGTGAAGGTGGCTGCGGACGGGGTGCGATTGTCGGTCATGAAGCCCTTGAGCGCAACGATCGCCGACTTCTTACCCTGTGCGCCGTCTTTTGTCAAGATATTGCCGCGTGCCGTCTCATCCTGATGTCCAGTCGGCGAGGGAAGAGGGATTGTCGGGACATCAGCAGGATGGTATATTCTCGAAGAGTTACTGTGCGGTGCGCAAAATAGGCGACACTTCAATCGGAACCGCACAGTCCGGGGGAGAGCCCGAGAGGGGCGGTGGCCCACCCCTTCGGTCGGGTACCCGCGCCGCAGGCGTGGGTGCCGGGGGGAGGGCCGAGCCCTTGCGCTGTGCCGTGAGCAAGAGCGAGGGCCTTCCCCACGAACGGAGCAGCGCGGCGGACGGTGTAGGCATTATTCCGCGCTGCGTAGTATCCGCCGAATCATTGGCGGGCTGGCGGAGAAGAAGAGGAGGGATATGGGGAATCCGCAAGAACACCGGCCGGTGTCGCGTCTGTCGGACGAGGAGTTGGAATACTACGGCGACCTCTATCTGACGCGGGGCGTTCGAGAGGCTGGAGTGGATTTTGAGAGCTACCTCGGCAATCCGGAATACTACCTCGCCAAGTACGGCACGGGGGACGGGATTCCCGGCGGCAAAAACGGCAGCGATGGCCAGGAACCCCTGCGCCAGATGATTCGCCTTCGTTCGGCGTCCCGTACGCCTTCCAGTTGAGGTCCGGGCGGCGACCGCTCCCGGGGATGACCGCGATGGGCCCGCCCGTGAGTTCCGCTGCCTCGACCGATCAGAAACAGGGCGCTTCTCACATGGGCATACAGGAACCGAGCAGCCGGGGGATCGTGGGTGCGTCGCTCCTCTCCTCGATCGCCACCGGTCGCCCCGCGGCGCCATCGGCTCACTGGCTCGCGTGGCTGTGTCTCAGCCGCTGCGCCCTGTCGTTGATCTTCACTGCGTACGCCGGGGTGATGCCGCTGGTGCGGGAAGAGTGGGGTATCTCGGCGGCCAAGGCGGCGACGGTGCAGAGTGCCTGGCATGTGGGGTATCTGGTGTCGCTGTTCGTCGTGGGCATGCTCGCGGATCGCTATGGGGCCCGGCGAACCTACCTGGGGGCGAGCGCGTGCGCGGCGGGGGCCGCGTGCGGATTTGCCTGGTTCACCCGGGGCTATGTGTCCGCCCTGCTCCTGTATGGTCTGGCGGGCCTGTGCTCTGGCGGGTCGTACACCCCCGGCCTGGCC
The DNA here is from genome assembly GCA_963727695.1 of uncultured Methylomirabilota bacterium. Classification (GTDB taxonomy): domain Bacteria; phylum Methylomirabilota; class Methylomirabilia; order Methylomirabilales; family 2-02-FULL-66-22; genus 2-02-FULL-66-22. Next base: position 15,994 of record CAVSHW010000023.1, read on the forward strand.
CTGATCTATCAGCGCACCGATCCGGGCACGCGCGGCCGGGCAATGGGGTGGTTCCTGGCGGCATCGTCACTGGGGTACGCCGTCGCGCTGGGAGGCCTGGCCCTCCTCAGCGCGTTCGTGTCCTGGCGCATGGGGCTGCAGTTCACGGCGGCAGCGGCCGTGCTCGGCGCGGGGCTCGGGTGGATTGCGCTGCGGGGGATGCGGGACCCCACCCCGGCGGACCCCGGTATCGGCAGGCCGTGGCGGATGATCGTGGAGACGGTACAGGACAAGGCGGCGATGGCCTGCAACTGGGCGTATACGTTTCACTGCTGGGAGCTCTTCGTGATCTGGGCGTGGCTTCCAAGCTTCCTGGCCGCGGCGGGGAGCGGGACCGCCAGCCGCTACGGCGGGAGCTGGGGCATCGCGGTCGCGGGGTTGGCCCACGTGCTTGGAGCGACGGGCAGTATCGTCGGAGGCACGGCGTCGGATCGCTGGGGTCGCGCCAGGATGATGCTGCTCCTGACGGGGCTGAGCCTGACCGGCTCGTTCCTCTTCGGCTGGTTATGGATGGGGCCGTTCTGGCTCCTCATGATGGCCGGTTCGTTCTATAACCTGTGCGCGATCGCCGATTCGTCGGTCTATTCGACCGCGCTCGCCGAGATGGTGCCGGCGTACCGACTCGGCACCGCCTACTCGGTCCGTTCGGTGATGGGGTTTGCGGCGGGGGCGATCAGTCCCGTGGTGTTTGGGGCCGCCCTCGATTTTGGTCGCGCCTCCTTCGGCGCCACCTCGACCTATGCGTGGGCGCTGGCGTGGAGTTCCGCCGGGGTCGGGGGGCTGCTGGGACCCGTGATGATTCTCCAGTTCGAGCGGTTGGCCGCACGCCGCAGGACCGCCGTGAGATACGGAGCCGTAGTGCTGCTGCTACAGGCCCATCTGCTGCGTTGGAACACTCGAGCACTCGTTGCGGCGCACCTGGAGTCCGCCTCACTCGGACACCTGGCACCTCCGATGCGGCTGGCCCGTACCCCGGGTCGGTCCGCTCAGGCAGCTGGACCTCCGTACCGGGGACGGCGCTCGCCCGCGGGCGCGAGCGTCTTCGGGTCGGCCCGGGGGACCTGGACTTATCCGGCCAACGTTACCTATTGACGTGGGCCGGAGCGGCCGGCTGCAGCGTCTATTTCACCTGGGGCTCCAGGGCCTCGATATTGTGGGCGGCGGCAGGGGCCCTGGGATCCTGTGGTGCCAGTTGCTGGAACAGCCGGAACTGCTCCAGTGCAAGCTGGAGCAGGGCGCGCTTCTCGTCCAGCCGGCTGTCGCGGGCCTTCTCGATGTACGCCACGCCCAGACTAAAATGGGCGTCGGCCTGCTCCGGTCGGAGTTCGGCCGCCCGACGGTACGCCGCCACTTTCTCGTCTACCAGCGCCCGGATTTTTTTCCCCACGACAACCCCCAGGTTGTACTGGGCATCGGCATTCTCGGGACGCAGGCGGATGGTCGTGCGGAAGGCCTCGACGGCCGCATCCACCTCGCCGGTGTCTTCGTAAGCCAAGCCGAGTTGAAACTGGACGGCGGCATCGTCGGGGGCGAGGCGCGCCGCCTCTCGCAAATGCGCGACGGCGACCTGGGGCTGTTTCGCCCGGCGGTAGAGATCTCCCAGCGTCAGCTGGAGCTGTGGGTCGTCCGCCTTCCTGGTCAGGGCCTGGGAGAGCGCGGCGATAGCCCGCTCTGTATCCCCCGCGGCGCGATAGGCGAGCCCCAGGCCGATCCGTGCCTCGATCTTGTCCGGCTGAAGTTCCAGGGTCCGCGTAAACTCCTCCGCCGCCTGAGAGGGCTGACGCATCCCCAAGAGCGCGACACCCAGATTGTGATGGGCGTCGGCGAGATCGGGGTTGAGCCGGATGGCCTGGCGGAACTGGTAAAGGGCGTACTCCAGGTCACCTCGCGCGAGGGCACCGACCCCCGCGTTGTATCGCTGCAACGCCTCCTCGGTACGGGCATCTTGGGGGGATTCCGCCGCGCCCACGCCCGTGGCGAGAAGGAGGCACAGGAGGAGCAGGGGGCAGACGAGCCAGCGACTCACGGCTTTCTCTCTTCGGTCGGCGGCTCCGGCCGCGGGGAGCGGACGAAGGCCGGCTCGGCCGCCAGGATGGGAACGTCTTCCTTGAGCGCCAGGACGATGGCGTCGCTGGGACGCGAATCCAGGACCAGCTCTTGTCCTTGCGCCTCAAGAACCAGACTCGCGTAGTAGGTGTTCTCCCGCATTTCCGTGATGACGACGCGTTTGACCGTGGCCTTCAGACGATGGATGACCTCGATCAACAGGTCATGGGTGAGGGGGCGAGGCGGCCGCAACCCTTGCAAGGGGATGGCGATGGCGTTGGCCTCGACCGGGCCGATGAAGATGTTGAGATCCCGCTTGCCCTGCTTGGTCCGGAGGAACACCATGGTGGTGCCGGACTGGGGATCGGCCTGCACCCCCAGGACTTCCATCTCATAGGTGGCCGCGGCGGCGGGCGGGCTCTCCGCGGATCGGGCCGCCGCAGGCAGCATCACGATGGCCAGCGCGAAGGCGGCCGGTGGAACCCACATCCTGCATCGCATCGGTATCCTCCCGGGGCGCGGGCTGCGTCAGAAGAACTTGACCAGGACCCGCTCCCCCTTCTCGACAAGATCCACATTGGCCGGAATCTCGATGTACCCTTCGGCGTTCGCCATGGAGGTGATCGCTCCCGACTGTTTGAAGACGGGCACGACCTCGCCGTTCTCGATCCGGACCGGAAGATACTGGTGGCGACCGGTGGTGGAGGTGTACCGGCGCGACATGGGCAGATCGAGCCCCGCGGACCGGACGGCCTCCGGAAGCCGGCCCAGCTTGCGCAGGACCGGCATCAGGAGACCGTATCCATTGGTAAGGCACGAGGTGGGATAGCCCGGCATCCCGAGGACGAGCTTTCCCTCGATCACGCCGCAGAGCGTTGGCTTACCCGGCTTGACGGCGATGCCGTGGAACTTGACCTCCCCCATCGACTCCACCGCCTCCACCATCACGTCCCGCTCGCCGACCGAACTTCCCCCCGAGAGCACCAGGACGTCGCACGACAGCGCCTCGCGCAAGGCGCGTCGCACGTCCTCCAGCGTGTCCTGCGTGGCCGGAAAGAGCCTCGGCAGTCCACCCGCCTCCTGAATCAGGGCGGCCAGGGTGTAGGAGTTGATGTCGTAGATCTTCCCCGGGGTCAGGGGTTCCCCGGGCGTCACGATCTCGTTGCCCGAGGGAATCACGGCCACGGTCGGCTTCGCCACCACGGCGACCTGGGTGAGCCCCAGGGCGGCCAGGACGCCGACCTTGCTCGGGTCCAGCCGGGTGCCGGGCGAGAGAACCTCCACCCCGGTCCGGATGTCCTCGCCCTGCGGCGAGGCGTTCTGGCGCGGATAGACAGGCTTGTAGAGCTTGATCGTCCCCGGCTCGTCGGCCTCCAACTCCGTGTCCTCCACCATGACCACCGCGTCGGCCCCGAGGGGGATCGGCGCGCCCGTGGCGACCTGGATGCAGGTGCCGGCCGTCACCGCGCCCGAGGCGATGTCGGCGGCATGGACCACCTCGAGCAGGCGAAGCCGGACGGGCTTGAAGTTCCCCGCCCCGAAGGTGTCCTGGGCGATCACGGCGTAACCGTCCATGGATGCCCGGGGGAAGGGAGGAACGTCCATGGCCGCCACGATCGGCTCGGCCAGGACCCGACCCGCGGCCTCAAGCAGCGGCACCCGCTCCGTTCGCGCAAGGGGGCTGACGTTCTCCAGCAGGATCCGCATCCCGTCCTCGAGCGAGAGGAGCGCCTTCAAGGGTTTCATGGCCATGGCAGGTCTCCTGAGACACAAGTGCCCCGGGCGCTTACGCCAGGGGCACGGTCGAAAAGCTCCACGTTCCTTCCGACGTCAGCCGAGGCGTCCGGGATGGGGCGTCGGAGGCTCCCGGCCGGCTATTGTGGATTGATACAGCGGACCAGCCGCCAGCCATTCATCAGGTTGACCCGGTGCATCTGATCCGGCGAGAGCGCGACGCGCTCTAGGAGCGGCATCAGCTTCAGCTCGGTGTTGAAGCCGATCTTGGTACAGACCGGGGCCAGCAACTTCTCGAACATCCCGATGACCGGGTTTTCGCTCTTGAAGTGGTTGAGGATCACCAGATGGCCGCTGGGCTTGCAGACCCGCCGCATCTCGAGGAGGGTCTTCACCGGGTCCGGCACCGCACTGATCACGTACGTGGCGATGACCCGGTCAAAACTGTCATCGGGGAAAGCCAGCCTCGAGCCATCCATCACCATCAGCTTGGTGTTGGCCATGCCCAGTGTCAGGACTCGCTCCTCGGCCTTGCGGAGCATCTCCTTCGAGATGTCGATTCCCGTGACGTTGCAGTCGCGGGAGTAGAGAGGGAGGTTCAGCCCGGTTCCCACCCCGACCTCGAGGACGCGATTCCCCGGCTGGATCTCCAGAAGGTCAATGGCCGCCACCCGCCCAGGATAGAAGATCTTATCAAAGAGAAAGTCGTAAACAGGCGAGAGGACCGCATAGGCTCGATTGATCGTCTCATAGTCCATCATCGTTGCAGACCTGTCTTCCTTCCCTCGTGGATGATTCGAGTCAAGTCAAGAACGTCTGGTTGGGACGATCGAAGCCTCCCCTTCAGGGCGGCGGATTATATCCCTATATCGGCTTTGACAACAAGCTTTTTTCCCCGAACCGGAACCCGCGCTCCTCGGCCGATTAGAATTGCGAGCTTTGCCGTTCCCGGCGGACGGAGACGACGGAGATGGGGGTCATGACAGGGTGTGTTCAGGAATGGCTGCGGCTTACCCCGAAGGCGCGAGCGAGCGGAGCCGGTAGGTTGGGCGAGGATGAATCCGGCAGGGACGGCATCGTTGAGGCCCCCACGCCGGTGGTCACCAGGACCGAGTCGAGGCCGAAGTCGTTGGCTCCCCGAATATCCGTCTCCAGTTGGTCGCCGAGCATCACCATGTCCCGGGTTCCGCTCCGGCGAAGGGCCTCGGCAAAGATCGCGCTGTTGGGCTTGCCGAGCCGCGCAAAGCGCAAGTCGGGGCGATCGGGATACCGGAGCTGCAGCGCTGCTTCGAGGATCAGGGCGAGGCTCCCGCTCGCCATCCGAAATCGATGCTCGCCGGCCGGGTAGATCAGATCCGGATTGGGCAGGACCAGATGGACCCCCTCCTGCCGATCGAGTTTCTGGAACAGGACCGTCAGAAGCGTGTCCATCGTGTCGCGGAGCGGGAACCCGGCGTCGTCGCCCATCACTAGGACCTCGAAGGGGTCGCCGAGGGCCACGGGGCGCCCGCCGGCGAGCTCGACATACCGCGTGGTGTCCGCGGGCCCCAGGACCACACAGCGGGCGCCGGCGAGGTGGTGGTCGGCGAAGTGGGCCGTGAGCAGCTCACCGGACGTGACAATCCGTTCGGGATCGACGGCCAGGCCGTATGTGTGGTACTTGCGGGCGGCCGTGGGCGGCAGTTGCGAGGCGTCGTTGGTCAGGATGTAATACGGCTTGCCCAACCGATTGAGCTTCCGGAGCAGCCCCACCGCCCCGGCTAGGGGGCCTGCCGCATCGATCAGGACACCGTACGCGTCGAAGAGCAGGACTCCGTAGCGGGCGATGAGCGCCTCAATGGTGATGTCCGGTATCTCGATCACATCCCGCCCTTTCTTTCTGCCGACTTGCTGAAAGACCCACTTTCGCCCAGGCTGCTCAAAAAGGTCCAGATGCAAGGCGGCGCACCCATCCTTTGGATGGGTACCCGGGGCCGGCACCACGCAGGTGGGTCCAGGCGTACTGCCTGTACGCCGCAGCGAGTGCCCGAGCAAGCGGGTACCCAGCCGCCGGTGGGTCCCCGCAGATGGGCCTCTTTCAGCAGCCTGCTAGGCTGTGGTCTCAAACCGGACGGGAAGCCTGGCGGACCGCCCCTGGTAGTCCCGGTAGAGGAGGTAGGCGTGGTCGCGGCCGAACGCGAAGAGGCGCCGCGTCAGGTCCACGTCCGCTTTGCAGTACTCGATGACCTTGTCCCGCTCCCCGGCTTTCCACCAGGCCAGGCTCTGGAGGCCGTCCGCCAGCTTCGGCGCGCCCAGCGTCTCCTGGGCCAGGTGGCTCAGGCTCAGCCGAAAGCCGAGGGCCGCGTGGACCTCCTCCAGGATGTCCAGGGTCGGCAGGGCCGCGTAGTCCAGGTCGCGGTATCCCCGGAGGACGGAGAAGTCGAAGCGGCGAATGTTGAACCCGATGATGAGCGCGGCCGCGGTGAGCTCCGCGCAGAGGGCGCCCACCTGATCCTCGGTGTACACCCGCACCTCGCCGCTCGTGAGGTCCTGCGTCACGGCCACAGCCAGGCCCATCCGGTCCGCCTTGTCCCACCCGCCGACCTCTTCCGCGCTTCGCTGGGTCTCGATGTCCAGCACCAGGACGCGCGGGGCCGCGGGGAGCGAGGCGGGGACGGGGCCGACGAGCCGGCGGGTCTCGCCGGGGGCGGCCACCGCCGCGGGGGCGTCGGCCACGAGCGGCGGGGGGACCTCGATCAGGTTGAGGAGCCCCTCCAGCGTGAGGATCGCCGCAGCCTTGTCCAGCGGCTTGTTCCCCGACCCGCACTTGGGCGAGTGGATGCAGGAGGGGCAGCCCGCCTCGCACGGGCAGTCCCGCAGGAGAGCCAGGGTGTGGGCCAGGAGCTCGTCCAGGACCCGGTAGCAGCGATCCGCCAGGCCGATCCCCTCGGGGTAGCCGTCATAGACGAAGATGGCCGGCCGCCCCACCTGCGGGTGGAAGGTGGTGGAGATCCCTCCGACGTCGGAGCGGTCGCAGAGGGCGAAGAGCGGGAATAGGCTGATCATGGCGTGCTCGATGGCGTGGATCCCGCCCATGAAGTGCAGCCCCCCGGGGGGCGCCTGCTTCACGTAGTCGCGGAGCGCTTCGGGCACCTCCAGCCAGAATCCCTGCGTCTCGAACGTGTTCGGGGGCAGATCGAGGGGATAGCTCCCGATCCGATCCTGGCCGAAGATCCGCCGCTTCTCGTAGCCGGTGATCCGCTCGGTGACCTTGAGGCGGCCCAGCCGGGCCACGCTCCCCTTGACCTCGCGGAATTCCTGGCAATGGAGGATCTCCGTCTCCTTCTCGCCCGAGGTCTGGGTGTAGTAGTCCACCTCCACGGGACGGGCCTGGATCTTCCGCTGGGCGAGGTCGAGGCCGGTCACCTCGAATTGCTGCCCCTGGTGGAGGTAGATCGCGCCCGGGTGGCATTCGCGCAGCGCGCGGAAGCCGTCCACGCTGCCGATGGTCTTCCCCGCCGGGTTCAGGATGGCGAAGGACTCCCCCACCGAGCGGATGCTGATCTCGCGCGACGGATTGCGGCGGCGCGCGTACCACTCGGTTCCGTCGCCGCTCTGGACCAGCCGGCGCTCCGCCTGCAGCTCCGCGATCCGCTGGGGAAGCCCGGCGCCATAGACCTGAGCGTCGGCCGGCCGCAGGGGGATCTCGGCCGCGGCGGCCACCAGGTGATCGGTCAGGATCCGCCGGTTGCCGGGATCGATCACGGCCGCCTCGGGGCGGCGCACGAAGAAGTCCTCCGGGTGGCGCATGAAGTACTGGTCCAGGGCGTCGGGGAGGGCCACCAGGATGATCAGGGCCTGCTGGCCGGCCCGGCCCACGCGCCCCGCGCGCTGCCAGGTGCTGGCGATGCTGCCCGGATACCCCACCAGGAGGCAGGCGTCCAGCCCGCCCACGTCGATCCCCAGCTCCAGTGCCGAGGTGGAGACCACACCCAGCAGCTTCTCCTGGAACAGCCCCTGCTCGATGGCCCGCCGCTCCTCCGGCCGGTACCCCGCCCGGTAGGCGCGGAGCTTGGATGCGAGCTGCGGCGCCGCCTGGTGCGCCCACATCGTGATCAGTTCCGCGATCTTCCGCGCCTTGGCGAAGGCGATGGTCTTATAGCCCCCCTGGATGCAGGCAAGCAGAAGGTCGGTCGCCTCGCCATAGGGGCTCCCCGTCGGATTCACGAAGACGAATCGCTTCCCCCGGGCCGGCGACCCGTCCCGGTCCACCAGGGCGAACTCCCGCGCGGCGAGGGCCTCGGCGAACTCCGCCGGGTTGCTGATGGTGGCGGACGAGGCCACGAACTGGGGCCTACTGCCGTAGAACGCGGTCACGCGGGCGAGCCGGCGCAAGACGTGGGCCACATGCGACCCGAAGATCCCCTTGTAGGTGTGGAGCTCGTCCAGGACTACGAACCGGAGACACTCCCAGAATGACTTCCATTGCGCATGGTAGGGCAAGAGCGACAGGTGCAGGATGTCCGGGTTGCTGATCAGGATGTGGGGAGGGTTTTCCTTGAGCTGCGCCCGGCGGTGCGCCGGGGTGTCGCCGTCCAGGATCTCGGCCCGGATGGCGGACCCTGGGGGGATGAGCCGGCGGAGCGATTTGAGCTGATCCTGCTCCAGGGCCTTGGTGGGAAAGAGAAAGAGAGCTCGCGCCTCGGGGTCCGTGAGGAGCGTCTCCAGGACGGGAAGCTGATAGCCCAGGCTCTTCCCCGAGGCCGTGCCCGTGACGATCAGGACGTCGCGGCCGGCGCGGGACTGGATGATCGCCTCGACCTGGTGGGTGTACAACCGGTCGACGCCAGCTTGGCGCAGCGGCTCGCGCAGAGGCTCGGGCAGGGGCGGATCGAGGTCGGCGAAGCGCGCCTCGCGGGCGGGGATCTCTTCGAGGTGGACCAGGTGACCGCGGCTCCTCCCCCGGTGGACCAGCCCCTGGAGGAATCCGTCCAGGGCCGGGAAATCGCCGCCCCCGGGGAGGAGCCGGGCGGGCGGACGCGTCACGCCCGCTCCAGCCTCACCCGCGCCCCGGAAGAGACCGTCCGGAAGACCGTGGCGTCGCCCGTCACCATGCCGATGATGTTCACCGGGCTGGCGGCGCGGGGCCGCTCGTCGGTGCTGGCCGGCGTCCGGCCGTAGAAGATGCAGAAGGCGGTGCCCGGCGGCCAGTAGCCCAGCTCGCCCACGGCGACTAGGTCGCGGGCGTCCTTCTCCTGCTTCGCGTCCACCGGGATGGAGAAGTAGATCTCGTCCCCCCAGGTATTGCCGCGCTCCTCGATGGGCAGGGCCTCCCAGACCTTGGTGGCGGTCGGCGATTCGTTCAGAACCGCCTCGGCCTGGACCTTCCCCGCCGTGATGCGAATCTTGCGCTCCGTGGCCATGTGTCACTCCTCTCGTGAAGTGGCTTGGAGAAATCTATCGCATTCAAGACAGGGGGTCAAGCCGGACAATTGGAACAACCGGGGTGCCGTGCCGGCGCCGAACAGCAGCTTGACAGATATGCCTGTATGATGCATATTCATGCATATGAGAACCACACTGAACATCGATGATACGTTGCTTCAGAAGGCCGCCAAGCTCGCAGGCGTGGAAGAGAAGACCGCCCTCGTCCGCCTCGGGCTGGAGTCTCTGATCGCCCGAGAGAGCGCCCGTCGCCTGGCCGAGCTGGGTGGCACCGAGAAGAATCTGTCGCTCGTCCGGCGGCGACGCGCCAAGAAAGCAGCGTGATCCTGGTTGACACCTCGGTCTGGGTCCAGCACCTGAGATCGGGGAGTGCCCGCCTTCAAGCGCTTCTTTCCGACAACCAGGTTCTCTGCCATCCGTTCGTGCTGGGTGAGTTGGCGTGCGGCAATCTCCGGAAGCGCCAGGAGATCCTGGCCCTTCTGGCGGCGTTACCCGCAGCCAAGATGGCGGAGCATCGTGAGGTCTTGCACCTCCTGGACTCCGCCCATCTCTATGGCCGCGGACTGGGGTGGGTTGACCTGCATCTCCTCACCTCGGCCCTGATCTCTGGTTGCGCGCTCTGGACCTTGGACCGCCCACTCCAGAGGGCCGCGGCCGTCCTGGAAACAGCCGGATAATCGATCATCGAGCGAGACCGACCCCGGCCCACGTGTGGTGCGCCACACAACTGCAGAGCCGAAGGAGCGACGATCCACGGCCTCACCTATCGGATCGCGGCCGAGGTGCGGGCGGCGATCGGGCCTTCGTTACACAGCAGCTTGGATCGGTATCACCTGGATCGCATTGTCGACCGATTTGACACCCTTGACCAACCTCAGGACCTTTTCTGCTTCGGCTTTCTTCCCCTCCGTTTCCACATTGCCGCTTACGTGGACCCTCCCGGGCTCCACCACGGAAACAGACAGTGAGGGGGCGAATCCGTGTCCGAAGGTCGCCGCGACCAGGGCGGCCTCTGCCCTGCTGGCCAAGGCCATCATTTCCAAGGATCTGATGGCGTCTGCGGAAGCCTCGGAGATTTCCGGGGAGCGGGCCATATGGAGCACCGTACTGACCGCCAAGTCTACGCTCAGCTTATCCATGTTGAGGACGAGGTCGTACCGCTCGGGATCCTCCCAATCCACCCCGAAGGCGAACTTGACGAACGCACTCCGTTCATCGTCACCGCGTTTGATCGCGCGTGCCGCCGCCTCTCGGTTGAGCCCCTGGTCCATCAGCGTGTGAATGCATTTCTCCGGGGAGGCAGTCACCCTGACATGCAAGGCACACGGGAAGTCTCGCAAGAGGATGTGACTTCCTCTGCCCAGGAATACCGCATCTCCCTGTTTGGCCAGCTCATAGATGACCGAGTAGAGCCGTTCGAGGTCGACCATGGGTCGTTGGGAAAAGATCCGCTGAAAGACGGATGGCGTCTTCTCATCGACTTCCCTGACGCTCTCCAGGAAGCCCAGCTCCTGGGCCATATGGTTGATGGCTTTGGTGTCGTAGAGCCGATAGCCGAGCTCGCTCGCCACCCGCTTTGCGACTTCTGATCCATTGGTCCCCATCTTCCGAGAAAATGTGATCCATTTCATGGCCTGACCTCCTGAGCGATGTGGCTCCCGGCCTCGAATCCCTCTCGGGGTCGCAGCGATGAACCTGGAATTGGGGATACTCCCGCCGGGGGTGGGTGTCAAGTGGAAATGGGGTGAGACTGCGGGCGCACCGAGCCCCGGACGGTCTGCGGCTCCCCCGATCATTAAAAGAAAGGTACCGGACACCTTTAGCGAGGTAACTGCCTGATTTTTCAAGAGACGGTTTTCAATTCTTCGGCCATAAGGGGCGCGTGGGACGAACAGCATGAAGCTGTATCCACCGGTGGATGATTTGCGTGAGCCTGCGCTGGGGGATGTCATCCCGCGCGTTCCACGCCTGGTGGTCGGCCAAGAATTGGTATCGTGCCCGCGCAGAATCAAGGAGTTAAGCCCTAAATGGTGTCCGGTACTTTTTTCCGAGATAAGTATGGTGTTCCCCGAATTACTTGACGGCATACCGGTCCGGTCTTACGATCACACAACAAGCACGGTTGGTTACGCGAGACAAGCCAAAGAAAGCCCAATATGTTCTTTAGGAGGTAGAGCGATGGTCAAGATAGAGGGGAACTGTAAAGATATTATCGACAAAGCCGAATGGGTCGCCGTCGCAACGACGGGCGTTGACGGACCGCAACTATCCGCCACCTGGGGTGACTATATCAGGACTCTCGGAATACGGGATGGAGAAATCGTTCTTGTGCCGATAGCCGGATATTACGGGACGGAGCGCAACCTCGCAAAAGACAGCAGGATAGAAATGCTTTGGGCCACACGCCAGGTTCAAGGTAAATACGGTCCAGGAAACGGTTGCAAGATAAAGGGAATAGGTGGAATTCAGACTTCGGGCGAATTTGCCGACGAAGCCAAAGAGAAGTTTCCCTGGGCTAGAGCAGTCCTTGTGGTGAGAATACAAGAAATCAGCGAACAACTATGAACTTCCGATGTGCGGCTTGGAGAGAGCGCGCGATGATGCGTGCATCCGATTTGAGCCACACATCGAAATCATTGCTCATTCGACATACGGCCATAACAACCGGATGCAGTCAATCGCTCACGCCCTGGCTGATCCAGTCGTTTGGTGAGTGTAGTATTCAATCAGCCACAACGTCGGTTCGATTCCCCGAAGGGTGAAGTCAAGGCGAACCCGGGCGACGATGGGGAGAAGTCGAGCTACAGCGAAGCCAGAGGACAAAACCCGGAGCCGCTGATCACGATCGGGCCGGGCGGAGCCCGATCGGGGTTCCGGGCGGGGGTGAGGATCGCCCCATGATCCAATGGCCCAGCCGGATCAAGGCAGTCCCTAGACGGATTCTCGTCGACCGGTGCGGTGCCTCGGCGAGGCGCAGGACTCGCCTCTGTTCCGCTGAGCGCGAGGTTTCTTGCATCTGCTCCCTAGCCATCAGCAGCATGGCGTAATCTTCGATGAACATGATAGTGACCTCCATCTTCCCTTCGCGGGGGGTTTTCGCGTTCAAGGATGAACGTTCAACGCGTAACACCCCATTCTCCCCTCGCGTGGGTGCCTTTCTTTGGGCGTCAGGACGATCCGGTAGTGACCGGGATTCATGCGGTCGATACCGGAGAGCACCCCGTGTGTTATGGCGAGGATCCTGCCGACCGGCACAGGCCGATTGAGCGGCATGGCGATCCGGACCCGCCACGGGCCCCACAGCGGCTTCGTTACGACCGGTGAGACGATCGGTCCGAGCCGCGCGTCGATGGCGTCGGTGAGCGCGATCTGACGCTGGATCGCGTCTCGACGCCGACTCCGGAGCCAGCCCACCAGAAGGATCGGGGCACCGGTCCACAGAAAGACGTATAACGCGACGATTGCCACGGCGAGCAGCAATGAGCTTGGATTCATGTGTGGCTTCCTCCCCTTGTGGTCCGTACTGGGTTCGACCTTCGCCCAGTATGACACCGCAGGGAGGCTAGTGTGAAATCGGGTGCAGATCGGGCCGGCAGGCCGTGCAGGGAGACAGGCCGACCGATTCGGCATCCTCGCGCGAGGCGAAGCGCGTGAGGGGCGAGGGGCGGCGCGTGTGGAGGGAGGGGCAGGTGGGCAGACAATACTCCCGATCCCCGGGGTAGAGCATGTACATCGTCTGGGGGGTGATCCCCAGAACGCCGGCTTTCTTGGCGGTGGGAATCCCCTCGACCGACAGGAGCCTTTGCTTGATGTCGATCTTGCTGCCGGCGTACCCGGTCAGCGCGCCCGAGCTCCCGATCACGCGGTGGCACGGGATCACGATCGGCAGCGGGTTCCAGCGCAGCGCCTGGGCCACGGCGCGCGTAGCCGACGCCTTGCCGACTTCCCGGGCGATGCCGGCGTAAGGGATCACGGCCCCGTATGGGACCGCCGCCGTGGCCTGGAGGACCGTCCGCTGGAAGTCGCTCCGCACCAGGCGCAGGTCGAGGGGCCAGTCGAGCCGGCGACGACGGCCTCCCAAGTATTCGAGCAGCTCCCGGTAGATTGCCTCGATCTCCGCTCCGCCCTCCACCGTCTCCACGCCCGGTTCACGGCTCAGACGCGAGGCGCGCAGGCTCGTTCCCCGCTCCAGGTACTCGACCAGCGAGATCCCCAGCTCGGAGCGGGCGATCAGGATCTGCCCGAGGGGCGACGGGAAGATGCGATAGGCCAGCAGGCGGTTCCGGAGATCCGCCAGCCGCGTCTCCAGCCGCTCCCGGGACTGGGCCAGAGACCCGGGCGCGGGCGGCTCCTCACGCAGTCTGGTCACCGCGCCGTCCACCGCGCGGTACTCCAGGAATTCCCGGCGGCAGGAGACGCAGGTGGTCAGGTGGCGTTCCACGCGCTTCGCCGCGCTCGACTCCGCCTCGCCCATCGCCGCGGCCAGGAGGTCATCTTCGATCCGGAAGCAGACTGCCGGCTTCTCGCTCATCGCTCTGGCTCCTCGGGGAGAAGGCCGTGACCATCGAGGGCCTGACGGATCTTTCGGACCGCCTGGAACACGTGCGCCCGAGCAGTCTCGGCCGAGCAGCTCAGACTCCGACCGATCGCCTCGTAGTCCAGGCCGTGGATCTTGCGCTGCGTGAAGGCCAGCCGCTGCTTGAGGGGGAGACGCCGGACGATCCTCTCCACCAGCGCCCCGGTCTCGCGAGAGACCAGCTCGGCCTCCGGTGCAGCCTCGACCGTCTCGCGCAGGGAGGCGCGCATCTCTCCGTAAGCCCGGCGCCGCCGCGTCTCCGAGCGAAAGTGGTTCTTGGCCAGGTTGGTGGCGATCGCGAACAGCCAAGCGCGGAGATTGGCCTCGCCGGGCAGCGAGCCATAGGCCCGATACGCCCGGAGGAACGTCTCCTGAGAGAGGTCGTCGGCATCGCCGGCGCGCCCGATCACCCGCTGGAGATACCTGAAGATCTCCCCGTGATGCGCCGATACCACGCTTTCGAAGGCTTCCCGGCTCATTACCCTCTAAGACCCCGCTGCCGCTCCGGCGTGAAATACGCCCGAACATTTCACCGCAAAGCGCGCAGAGATCGCAAAGGGAAGACCCGACGGGACCGCTGGGTTGCCCGGGTCCATTCTTGATGCCGCTGCAAGTGTCCCGTCAGAACGCGGTCCGCGTGATGGCGCAGAGCCCGGCTCGAGCCCCGACAGGCCTCGCGGGACCTGTCAGGGCTCGGCTGCCGCTACGACTTGAAGAAGAACGTCGCCGGGTGCGACGTGTTGGGCGTCCGGGCGTGCTGCGCGTTGGTCTGGCGCGTGGGGATGTTGCCCATGTTGTTCTTGACGATCCGCACGCCCATGAAGGCGGGCGACAGGCCGACGGTCCCGATCACCCAGCACTCCTCGACAATGATCTTCCAGATCTCCTGGGCGATCTTGGTCCGCTCGGCCTCCTTCTTGCCCCCGGCCGACCGGAACAGCTCGAAGGCGCGGAGCATCTCGGGGTTGTTCGGTTTCTTGCCCTGCGCGCCGTTGCTGGCATACCAGCGGGCGAACGGCATACCAAGATGACACTCGGAGGGGTCCACCGGCAGGACGTGGCGCGGGAAGAGGTAGAGGTTCTCCGAGCCGCCCACGGTCCAGAACATGACGTGATGCTCCGCATTCGCGGTCTTGGTGAAGGCGAGGCCGCGCTCGGTCTCCTTCACGTCGGCGTCGATCCCGATCTTCTGCCACTGCTGTTTGATCATCTCGCCCACCTGGGTGTAGGGAATGAACTGCCCGCCGACCGACATCAGTTCGATGCGGACGCGGCCCTTGCCGTCGGTCCGCAGGCGGTACCCCTCGCCGTCCTTCTTGGTCAGGCCGATCTTGTCGAGCAGCGCGTTGGCCTGCTTCACGTCGAGCGTGGCCCACTTCTTCCGGTACTCCTTCCCGGGGTTGATGGCCACCTCGTCCGCGGGGACGCAGGAGCCCGGCGTGCCGATCCCCAACCAGAAGGCCTCGTTGAGCTGGTCGCGGTCGATGCCCAGCGCCAGCGCGTGGCGGAAGTCGCGGTTGGTCAGCCACTTGGCGATCTCGGGGTCGGCCTCGTAGGCCGTGTTGATGAGCAGGGCCGCGTCGCTGCCGGCCTGCTGCGTATCCAGGTGGATACTGTAATTGCCCTTCTTCTGGTTCTCGATGAAGACCGGCAGCTTGTTGAGGCTCGTATGCCGCCCCTGGAAGTCGTATTCCCCGGCGATGGCGCGCAGGTTGAGGACCTCCAGATTCTCGGCCAAGCCCATCGAGATCCGGTCGATATAGGGGAGCTGATTCCCTGCGGTATCCACCGCCCAGTAGTAGGGATTCCGCTCCATCGCCCAGGTGGGGGTGTTGATCGGGCTGACGGTCTTCCAGGGCCCCACGGTGGGCAGCTCGGTGTTGAGCGCCCAGTTGGTCCGGTTGCGGAAGTAGCTCACCCAGCTATCGAAGTTGGCGGCCTTGGCCTTGCGCGTCACCTCGTCCGCCGACGAGTACTTGGGGAGAAACTGCTTCAGGTAGTGGGCCGGGGCATACCCGCCCATGAACGACGCCCGCGCACTCCCCGTCGCCTGCCCCCCGCCGATCAGCGTGTCGCCCGCCAGAATGTCCACAAAGAGGAAGAACGGCTCCGGAAACTCGAAGATCACCGTGTAGTCGTCCCGCTTCGACATCCGCCCGGGCTTGCCGTTGATCGTAAACTCCGGGGCCGGGGCCGGCACCAACTCCTTGTTCTGGTAGATGTCGGTGTACCAGAACAGGAAGTCGTCGGCGGTGAACGGCTGGCCATCCGACCATTTGAGTCCCTTGCGCAGGAAGATCGTACAGACCTTGCCGTCGTCGCTGAGACGCCAGTCCTTCGCGAGGGAGGGGGTGACCTTGTTTCCAGTGTAATCGAACATCAGGATCTTGTCCGTGGAGACAATCCGATTGCCGTTCTCATTATCGGCGGGTCCGGTGAAGCCGCGCCGCCAGCGGCCGCCGTATTTGCCGGTCTCCTTCAGGGGTTTGATCACCATCAGCTCTTCCGGCTCCGGCAGACGCTTCTCGACCGAGGGGAGCTTGCCGGCCTTGACCAGCTCGGCCAGCATGGGGGCCTCACCGAACTTCTTGGGAAACTTCGCCACGTCGCGGATGATTTCTGGGCCTTCCAGCTTGCCGATGAATTGCGCCCCGAGCTTGGAGGGGGCGGCGGCCGGTGGGGCCGTGGTCGCGGCCTGAGCCGCCCCGACAATGGAGTTGGAAAGGGCGACCCCGGCGGTCGTCGCCGTGGCCAACTGAAGGAATTCGCGCCTGGACAGCTTCCGCTTTGACATGGGTCTTTCTCCTTCTAGTATATGGGAACTGGATGATTCGAGACCTGCCGCATGCGTTAAGAGGCCTCACCTCTGGCGGCTGCTGCCATCCCCCCTTTCATGAGCCTTCACTGCGATCAGCGGCTCACACCATGATGGATTAACGACCACAAAGCGCACTCACCTTCGACAGAAAGGCTCGGATATTTTTGCTCGAGACTCCGGGGGGCATGCCGCCGCCGCACGAGAACAGCACACGCCGTGTGTCTCGCAGCGAGCGGAATTGCTGCTCGACGGCGTTCTCCACGTCCGCCGCCGTGCCGGCGGCCAGCACATCCCGGGGCGGGATGTTGCCCAGCAGCGCCACCTTGCCGCCCGTCCAGTCCTGGAGATCTCTCAGGGTGACGTCGATGCCCATGTTATAGAGATTGATGCCGGTGTCGTGCAGGTGCGGGGCGGAGCTTTTGCAAGGCGAATCGTTGTGAAAGAACCGGACCGAGACCCCCAGGGCGGTGAACAGCTCTTTCAGGTAGGGCTGGGCGAACTCCTTGAAGTCCTCCTCGCCGATGAACCCGACGATGTCGTCCAGGAGCAGCACTCCGTCGATGGTCGGGAAGCATTCCCGCTGATAGGACAGCCAGCTCCGGAGAAAATCCGTGATGAGCCTCAGCAGCCGATGAATCCTGTCCGGGCTGGCCTTCATCTCCATCAGAAACTCGGTGGTCCCCATCAGGAACGAGGCCACATTCAGCGGCCCGCGCGACACCGCGAACCGGATCGCGTGCCCCGCCGCCTCTATGCGCGGCCGGCAATGCTGCAGCCGCTTGACGACGAAGGGCAGCAGGCCGTCGCGGCGCGGATCAGGCTGGGCGAGATCATCGATCTCCTCCACGGTCCGGATGATCTTTTCGGCGAAGGGGAACTCGTTGTCATAGAAGAGGCACTTGGCCCCAAAAGCGGATGGCTCGGCGCACATCCCGAACTCCGACCAGAAGCCGGGGAGGAAGATGCACTCCGGAAACTCCCGCAGGGCCTTGAGGTTCGCCTCCAGCCAGTGCTCGTGGCTGGCGTAGTAGTCGAGGATCGTCATCCCGGCCCAGTTCGGCAGCCATGGACTGTCGATGATGAAGGCCACCGGAGGGGGTGTCACCGTCTCGCCGCGGATGACGGCCAGCAAGGTCTGCCACTGCGTCTCGGTCATGGTGTCGCTCTCCTGGCAGGCTGCTGAAAAAGGTCCATCTGCGGGGACCCAGCCGGCGGCTGGGTACCCCGCTTGCTTGGGCAGTCGTTGCGGCGTACCCCAGTACGCCTGGACCCACCTGCGGTGGGTACCCCGCTCTGCGCGCGCCGCCTGGCATCTGGACCCTTTTGAGCAGCCTGCCGAAAAGTGAGTCTTTCAGCAGCCTGCTAGCGTAGAGTGCCGCCGGATGGGCCGATGACGACGCCCGGCGGCGGATCGGGACCCACCGGGACCTGTCGGCAAGCGCCACGCAACCGGGACCCCTGTTACATTTATCCGACTGCATCCTCCGTGTCAACGACGGAAGCGGCCGAGGTCGGCTTTGCTGATATCTACCGACCCGGGACGCCCCTCGGCCCTCTCCACCGTCGACGCCAAATGTGTCCTTGTGGGGGCAATTCGAAGAAAGCACTCGACGGCAGGGGTGCCTGTCGGTACACTAACGGCGCAAGCGATGGCAAAGGGTCGAAAGCGTCCGGCACTCGAAGGGCTCCAGTGCCGGAAGGCCCGGCTCGGGAGCGGGACCCATGGACTCCTCCTGGGAAAAGGCCGAGGTCAGTTGCCCCAACTGCAGGGAGATCATCGTGTTGCGGCCAGGCGTGGACGAGATCTGGTGCCAGCGCTGCGAGGAAGGCTACGACGTCAAGGAGAACCGGAATTCGCGCGACCCCGAGCGCACCGTGCTGGTCCTGTCCAAGAAGCGCGAAACCACCGACCTGGCCTGATGCAGACGGTACCCGGTGGCTATGGCAGCCCCTCGGTCTTCCGCCGGAGGTCGGTTGTCCTGATTCAGGGCCAGGCACCGGCCGGATGAAATCAGTAGTTGCATAACGACCCCCCTACAGAGTAATCTACGCGGGATCTTTAGCCGGCAAGATCCTCGCCGCGGGGTGCTCGGCGCCTCGTCGGATCGCCCGGCCGGCGGGAGTGGGCCCTGCCCAGATTTGATCTAGCAGATTTTCTGGCCAAGACCGGGATCAGTCTCGCTCGCCTGGCCTCCTACCTGCGCGTTGCCCCGGTGTATCTGGAGGCGGCCCTGGAAGGGACGGGTCACTTCACCGCGCGGGACCAGCAAGCGTGTCGCCTCCTCTGGCGGAGGCTCTTCCGGGCGAAGCAGATGGATCTTCCCTTCGCCGAGCCGCCGGAGACGTTTAGTCGTAGCCATGCCAGGGACCGTGCGCGCGCCACCGCGGCGAAGACGCAGCGCAGCGGCACGGCAACGAACCCCGGACGCCGTACGCGTCGCCGTATCGCGGCGCCGCAGCCGTAACGGAAGCCCCGGCCGTGTAGCCGGGACGGCAGCCCGACAGAGCAGCATCATCGGGCTCGCCAAAGAAAGGATGTCAGTCATGCCCGAGCGTCGTCCGCAGGCGCTCCGCATCGGGGACCTCACTGCGTCACTGCCGATCATTCAAGGGGGCATGGGCGTCGGCGTCTCGCTGTCCGGACTGGCCTCTGCGGTGGCCAACGAGGGCGGGATCGGCGTCATCGCCTGCGCCGGCATCGGCATGGCCGAGGAGGACTTCTTCAAGAACTATCTGGCCGCTAACGCTCGGGCGCTGCGCAAAGAGATCCGGCGGGCGAAGGAGCTCAGCCCGGGTATTCTCGGCGTCAACATCATGATGGCGCTGTCAAATTGCGGGGAGCTGTTCGCGACGGCCATCGAAGAGGGGATCGACGTCATCTTCTCGGGGGCCGGGCTGCCCCTCGATCTCCCCCACTACCTGAAGGGGGGCGGCCGGACAAAGTTGGTGCCGATCGTCTCCTCGGGCCGGGCGGCCAAGATCATCGCCAGGCGATGGATGGAGCGGTACGATTATCTTCCCGACGCCTTCGTGGTCGAGGGGCCGCAGGCAGGCGGGCACCTGGGGTTCAAGCCAGAGCAGATCGGCGATCCGGCCTGCGCGCTGGAGTTGCTCCTTGCGGATGTGTTGGAGACGGTCAAGCCGTTCGAAGCAAAGGCGGGACGGACGATCCCGGTCATCGCGGGCGGGGGAATCTATACCGGGTCGGACATCTACAAGTTCTTGCAGCTCGGCGCCGCCGGCGTCCAGATGGCTACCCGCTTCGTGACGACCCACGAATGCGACGCCTCGGCCGGCTTCAAGGATGCGTACGTTCGGGCGACGCAAGAAGATATCGTCATCATCAAGAGCCCGGTGGGGATGCCGGGGCGGGCGATCCGGAACCAGTTCCTCAACGATGTGATCGCCGGAAAGAAGATCCCCTTTACCTGCCCGTACCACTGCATCGTCACCTGCGATTACACCAACAGCCCCTACTGCATCGCGCTGGCCCTCATCAACGCCCAGCGGGGCAGGATGGGCCACGGCTTCGCGTTCGCCGGCGCGAACGCGTACCGGGCGACCGGCGTCGTGTCCGTCAAGGAGCTGGTCGCGACGCTGCTTCAGGAGTACGACGCGGCGGCGGCCTGATCCTGTTCTTTCGCCGAACCCCGACGCAAATATGCAGCCCCCAGCCGCACGCGCCGCTGGGGGCTGTGGTTTATGTTTCGCTCAGGCTGCTCAAAGCAGATGGGCCTTTTTCAGCAGCCTGCTAGGGCCTTCGGCACGGGCACGGCGTACGGGCCTTCGGAGATGAAGGCCACGCTCGGTCGGGTGCCGCCCCAGCGGGGATGGTGCACCGCGCAGATGAGGGCGTTCTGGATCATGGCCCGCGCCTGCTCCAGATCTCCGCGCAGCCCGTCCTCGGGCAGATAATCCCACCCCATCCCGCCGGGAACGATCTCGTGGGCGGTTCGGGAGAGCCGGGCCGAGCAGTAGATCAGCCCCGCCTCGCCGACCTTCGCCAGAACTTTCCCCCACATCTGCGGCTCCCACTGATCCTTCGTGAACCGCCATGCCGGGCCCCGGAGGGCGGCGAGGTACCCGTCATGTCCCTGGAGCTTGAGGAGGTGGAGGAGCGTCTTGTAGGTGGTCGGCCCGATGGGGTCCTCGTCCCGCTCGCAGGCGGCGAGGATGATGATTCCATTTTCCTTGACGACGGGCAGGGCGTTTACGGCCGCCTTGGCGACCTGGTAGTGGTTGATCCCGACGTACCCGCCGTGGGTCAGCACGACGTCGAACTCCCGGTCCACGGGGATGGCGACGATCCGCCGAAGCAATTCGACCGCCTTCAGGTGGGCCTGGACCAGGTGGCCGGAGAAGACATCCACAAGCTCCAGCCGGCGGTTCAGGACCGTATTGATGATGAAGTCCACACCCACCGTGGTGGCGATCTCAAGCGCCTCCTCATGACAGGGGTTCCCTTCCAGGACGAGATTCGTCGCCAAGGGGGAATCCAGGAATGTCGCGCTGTGGAACTTCTCGATGGTTTCCTTGCTTACCAGGGCGGGGCAGACCGCCTTTCGCCCGCCGGAGGCCCCGGCCATGAAGTGGCTTTCCACCAGGGCCGTCGCGATCTTGATATCCGCCTCGACGAAGAGCCGGTTGATGCGAATTGCGGTCCCGTTCTTGGTCTTTCCGATGTCCACCAGCATCGCATCGTTGTCGCATTCGTGATCCACGATCTTGTAGTGGGTCGCCACGTCTTCGCCGAACATGGCGACCTTCTCGGCGGCTGTGCTCGGCCGGTGGGTGCCCGTTCCGACCAGGAGGGTGATGTTCTCTTTCAGGATGCCGGCCTGAAGCAGGAGCTCCAGCAGGGGGGGCAGGATGCCCGTCTCGCCCTTGTACGGAACGGGCCGGGTGATGTCGGAGGTGGTGATGCAAACGGTAAGCCTGGAGGCCGGTTTCCCCTTGTCTCGCAAGATCGCCGGCAGCGGCTTGCCGCCGATGGGCTGGTGGATGGAGCGGTGGATGGCCTCCCGGGGGTTCGCCAGGGGCGGGACCTCGTCCATCGCTAGGACGTGGCAGGCCGCCGGCACCCGGACCGTCAGGACCTGATTGCCGTACTCCACCTCGACGGTCTTCCAACCGGTCAGGTCGGCACTGTGAACGGTTTGCCTCACCTCAGTCTTCATGACGGGCCCCTCCCCGCTCCGCAGTCCAAAGGTCCACGCGGGATATCCGGCCTACATTCCAAGGTACGCTTTCCGAACCAAGTCGGACTTCAAGAGATCCTTGCCCTTGCCCTCCAGGACGATGCGTCCGGTCTGCAGCACGTACGCCCTGTCCGAAATGTCCAGGGCCTCGTACACGTTCTGCTCGACCAGGAAGACGGTGACTCCCTTCTGGCTGATCTCGTGGATTGTCTTGAAGATCTCGGACATCAGCTTCGGCATGATGCCGAGGGACGGCTCGTCCAGCATGAGAAGGGCGGGGCGCGACATCAGGCCCCGTCCGATGGCCAGTTGCTGCTGCTCGCCGCCGCTCAGCGTCTCCGCGCGCTGCCCCTTCCGCTCGGCCAGGCGCGGGAAGAGGGCCAGCACGCTCTCCAGCAATGCGCCGACCTCCTCTTTGGCGTCCAGGACGTACGCCCCGAGCAGGAGGTTGTCCAAGACCGACAGCCGTCCAAAGAGCTGCCGGCCCTCGGGAACCATGGCGATCTTCTTCCGGACGATCTCGTAGGGTGGGGTCTTGTGGATCGGCTCGCCGTTGAGCAGGATCTCCCCCCGCTTCGGCCGAAGCAGTCCGCTGATGGCGCGCAGGATCGTGCTCTTGCCCGCCCCGTTCGATCCCACGAGGCTGACCACCTCCCCTTTCCGGACGCTGAAGGAGACATCCTGCACCGCCAGGAGCTCCTTGTACCCGACCGATATCCCCTTAACTTCCAGCATGGTATCGATCTCCCAAGTAGGCCTGAATGACCTCCGGGTTCATCACGACCTCTTTGGGGGTCCCCTCCACGATCTTCCGCCCCGAGTTGATGACGATCACCCGGTCCGACAGCTCCATCACCGCTTCCATGACGTGCTCAACGATCACCAGCGTGACCCCGCGCTCCCGCACCTTGCGGATCAGCACGATCATCTCTTTCAGCTCGACCGGGGTCAGCCCCGCCATGGCCTCGTCCAACATCAGGAGCGTCGGCTGGGTCGCCAGCGCCATGGAGACCTCCAGCCGCTTCTTGTCGGCGATGGTGAGGGCCGTGGCCGCCGCGTCCCTCTTTTCGATCAGGCCGGTGAACCGCAGGATCTCCTCGGCCTTGGCGCGCGCCGCGCCATTCCTGGCGCTCCGCAGGAACGCGCCGGTCATGACGTTCTCCAGGACCGTCATATCGCTGATGATCTGAACGATCTGGAAGGTCCGGGCGATCCCCAGCTTGCAGATCCGATCGGCGTTCAAGTGGGTGATATTCCGCCCCCGAAACCGGATCGAGCCGGCGTTGGGCCGATAGAAGCCGGTGATGCAGTTGAAGAGCGTGCTCTTCCCCGCGCCGTTCGGGCCGATGATGCTGACGATTTCCCCCTCGATCACCGCGAAGGAGACGTCATCGTTCGCGAGCAGTCCCCCGAAGCGCTTGGTGACCCCTTGTACCTCCAAGCAGGGAGCCGCGCTCATTTCGCCCTCCTTCCGATGCTCGAAAGGAGTCCCCATACCCCTTTGGGCTGATAGACGGAGATCAGCATGATCAGGGTTCCATAGATCATCATGTCGATGCCGGTGCCCTTGTGCCCCAGCAGGACGCGCGTGAACTCGGAGACCGGTATCAAGATCGCGGCGCCGATGACCGGCCCGATGACAGAGCCCGCCCCGCCCAGCATGGCGACGAGGACAACCTGCACCGAGATGGGGAGAATGAGCACGCTCTCCGGATCAAGGTAGAGGATGTACTGCGCGTAGAAGGTTCCGGCCATGGCGGTGAGAAAGGCGCTGATCATGATCGCCATCAGCCGGTAATGCACGAAGTTGATCCCCAGGACCTTGGCCACGTCGTGGCTCTCCTTGATGGCGCGGAAGTAGAAGCCCATCTTGGAGGTTGAGACCAGGTAGCAGACGATCAGCGAGAGGATCAGGAACCCCAGGATGATGTAATAGTAGGGCGCCTTGGAGGAGTGGAACATGAAGCTCGTGAACGACTCCGGCAGCATCGGGAGCGTGAGACCCTCGGCCGCCCCGATCAGCTTCCAGTTGTTAAAATGGATCCGGATGATCTCGCCGAAGGCGATGCTGGCGATGGCGAAATAGTGGCCCCGCAGGTTCGAGCAGGGGATGCCGATGGCCGCGGCGGTGACGGCCGCCAGTATCCCGCCGATGAACAGGCCGATCCACGGGTTGACCTGGTGGGCGGTCACCAGGTAGGAGGACGTGTAGGCCCCGATCCCGAAAAAGGCCACCTGGCCGAACGAGAACATCCCCGCATATCCGCCCATGATGTTCCAGGCCACGCCCATCATGCCGAACATGAAGAGCATGATCATGACGTGCATCGGCTGCGACGATTTCCACGGAAAGAGCGGAAACAGAACGAGGAGGAGCAGGACAACCGCCGAAACGGAACACTGTCTAGACGTGAAGGTTCGCATGATTTACCACCCCAAGAGTCCCTTTGGCCGAATCCACACGGTCAACAGATACACCATGAAGACGATGGCGTACTTGTAGGCCGGGTCGAAGAAGTAGCCCCCCAGCGTCTGCACGAACCCGATCAGGATCCCCGCGATGAACGCCCCCTCGATGCTCCCGAAGCCGCCGAACGCCACGATACAGAAGGAGATCGTGCCAAACAGTCCACCCACTTGCGGGTAGATGTAGTAGTACATCGACAGGAAGGCCCCCGCGATGCCCACCAGGGCGGAGCCGATCGCGAACGAAAGCGAATTGATCCGGTCCGTATTGATTCCCACCAGCAGGGCGGAGTCCCGGTTCATCTCCACGGCGAGGATAGCCTTCCCCGTCTTGCTCTTCCTGAGAAACAGGAAGAGGCCCAGCGAGACGAGAACGCTCCCCACCGAGGCCGCGAATTTCGGGATACTGAGCTGGACGGTCCCCAGGCTCCAGGTCCCGCTGAGGAGCGGCTTCTCGATCAGCCGGAAGTCGGGTGTCCACAGCATCACCGCGAAGTTGGCCAGGAAAATGCTGACGCCGAAGGTGACCACCAGTTGGGCCAGGACCGGTCCGGTCATCACCTTGCTGACGATGAAGCGGTAGATCAGCAGCCCCAGAACGAACAGGATGGCCGCGCAAGCGGGAATCGAGAAAAGCGGGTCGATGCCATACAGGGTGTAGAGCCAGAACGAGACGAACATGCCGATCATCAGAAAGTCGCCGTGGGCAAAGTTGATGACGTTCATGACCCCCCAGATCAGGGTCAGGCCGATGGCGACGAGGGCGTACACCGATCCGATCAGAAGGCTGTTGACCATTTGCTGCATCAGTTGGTCGATCATCGGACCACCTTTGGGAAACGCCGGTTGTGGGAGGGGCCGGCTCGACCCCTCCCACAACGCGGTCGGTTCTATTTCCGGGATTTCCAGGCCGGGAACGGCCACACCAATTCCTTGGCCGCCGACTCGAACGGCCAGACGGTGTGGTAATCCATCTCCTGGATCTGCACCAACGTGCCGATCGCGTAGATGTTCTGATGGCTCTTCGGATCGAACTTCACCCCCTTCCAGGGGTAGAGCACTTGATCGCCAGGAAGGTTCGTGTCGAGGAGCGCTTTCACAACCGCCTCGCTCTCGGTGGTCTTCGCGCGATTGATGGCGTCGGCGAAGATGAACGGCGCCGTGAAGCTGCGGGCGGCGTTCTCGCTCATCTCGATCCCGAACTTCTTCTTGTACAATTCGTTCACCTTGCCCACCAGCGGCTTGCGCTTGGCCAGGTCGAGGGCGAACGTGGAGCGCACGATCATGTAGTTGCCGTCCGCTTTGACGGCGGGCAGGTACCCGGGCTCGATATAGCCGGCCATCGTCACGAAGCCCTTGGGATTGAAGCCCATTTCCTTGAACGACTTGGTGAAAAGGATGGCGTCCGTGATGTAAGAGGCGTGCATCAGGACGTCCGGGTTCGCCTTGATCAGTCGGCCCACCTCGGACGTGACGTCGGTCGCGTTCGCCGCGTAGGAGAGGTCGGCCACCACCTTGTAGCCGAACTCCTGGGCGTTCTTCAGCTCCTCTTTGCCGACGTTGGCCCCGAACTCGGTGTTCTCGTACAACAGGGCGACGGTCTTGACGTCCTGTTTCTTCTGCTTCTTGAGATCCTCCAGAAAGCTGAACTGGTCCTTGGCGAAGCTCCCGTCATGGGGGCTCACCCGGAAGAAGTACTTGAAGTCGCGCTCGGTGAGCGTCGGCGACGAGGAGTCGGAGCAGACGTATGGGATCTTCATCCGCTCGGTGGCCTGGCTGGCCGTCTTGGTGACGGCGCTCTGGTAGGCCCCGATCATGCCTACGACCTTCTCCTCGGTCACCAGCCGCTCGGCCTCCGACTGGCCGTTTCGCGGCTCGCCCTTGGTATCGGCCCAGACGATCTCGATCTTGGCCCCGCCCAGGTTGGGTAAACCCTCGCTCTTCGCCAGCGGGAGATTCAGGTCATGCTTGCCGTTGATGATATCCACGGCCATTTCGACGCCGCGCCGGCAGTCAAGCCCCGTCGAGGCGAGATTCCCCGTCAGGGGATACACGGCGCCGATCTTGATCGTCTTCTGCTGCGCCTGCACCGACGAAAGAAGGAGCGGGGACGCCGCGGCAGCCATGCCGCAGATCAGGAATTCTCTTCGCTTCATGTTTCCCATCGTAGCCTCCTTACTCCAGTGACAGCCCACTATACCGCGGGCCGGACGTCTCGGCCGCGCCCGCCTCTCCCCAGATTTATCGCCTGCTTCGTTCTCCCTCCTTTCGCCGAAGTCCTCTCTCGGCCTGTCTTTCTCTGATTGTATGTGGGTTCATGAAAGTCGTACAGACCAGGTCCATCAGGCGGAGTCTGTGGAAAGGGTCCTGCATCTAGGCGACGCTCATGCGGCGCTGCCTGCCCATCCGGTCAAAGGCGGGCAGGCGGTCGCCGATCTTCAGCGTCCCACGGAGGATATGCTCGAGGATGTCGCGGAGGAAGCTCTCGCCGGGCGTCTTGGCCACACGTCACCCTGATTCAGCAAATCATATGGTGATTAGCTGATATCATTGCCCCGCGGACGTGTCAAGACAAGACCCCCGGCGGGGTGGCCGTCGGTTCCCGGATCAGACAAACGGTCGACCTGAGGCGCCGGGCGCGCCCAACGCGCGGAGAATCCGCGGAAGGCTCGTTGCCGGAGGAAATCCTCGGATCGGCCGACGAGACCTATCGGACCAGGTGCTGCGTGTCCGAACAGGCGTCGCGCACAAGAAACCTGTTGGCTTGCGCGAACAAGACCGGTCCATCCCAGTCCAGACTCGTGTCGACCGATTCGTGGCCCCTGTCCTGGAATTGGTACTCGTAGAACAGGTCAAACCGGACCTCACTGCCCGCCGTCCGTAGATCGAGCTGAAACGGGGTGGATTGATTCGTGCGAATCTGGATGTCCTGGGCCTTGCCCGTGGCCGACGAGACGTCGCGCTCTTCGGCGTTTACCCCCTCCAGCGCAAGCGTGAGGAATCGGACAGGCTCGTCCGACCAGGGGTTGAATGCCAGGCCCTCCAGCCGCAAGACACTGGCCTCGGGTCGCGCGCAGTTCCAGTAGAGCGCGACGTGCGACGATTGGACAGTGTGCGTATACCCCGAGGGGGGATACGGTGTGGAGGTGTCGGCCAGCGGCTTGAACGTCCCGTCCGCAGCGCAGCCGGACAGCGCGAGACCCAGTACGAGCAGAACAGCAACTCGGATACTCCATCTCTCTCGTTTCATCGCTGTCATCTCCTTCCGGTGTCGACTCAGCTTCCCACCGGAACTAAATGCTAGCATACCAACTTGGTGCCGACAATAGGGTCATCGGGGGCGCGGAGCGGGCGTGCTGCGGTCAACCTTTGGGTGGCGCCTTGCGAGTCGGAGTTTTCTCGAAGAGCAGGACAAGCGGAACCGCGAGCAGGGCGAGGATGCTGGTCACCTGGAAGATGTCCATGAAGGCCATCAGGCGAGCCTGCTGTCCCAGCACGCCGTAGAGCAGGCCGAGCGACTTGGCGTTGGCGTCCAGCGCCGCCACCTGCGTGATGAGCGCCCCGCGGGTTGTGGCCAGCCAGCCTTGATAGGCCGGATCGTAGGGGGTCAGGTGGGAGATGAGAATGCCCTGGTGCACCTGGCTCCAGCGCGCCAGGAAAGTGGTCACGGCGGCGATTCCGATGCTGCCCCCGATGTTCCGCATCAGGTTGAAGATGCCTGCCGCGTTTCCCATTTGCTCGTTCTTGAGCCGCCCCATGGTCGTCGTCGCCAGCGAGGCGAAGACCAGTGCCGCGCCCACCCCGTTCAGGAAGTTCGGCCAGACGATGTTCGGCATGGAGATGTCGAGGTTCATGTGGCTGAACATCAGGCCGGAGATCCCCAGCACCGTGAGTCCGACGGCGATCAGGAACCGAGTGTCCACGAAGGCGATGATGCGCCCCACGACCAGATTGGAGAGGAAGGCGCCAAACCCGCGCGGCGTAATCGTGAGCCCGCTCATCAGGGCGGAATATCCCATCACGGTCTGCAGGTAGAGGGGCAGCATGGCGATGGTGCTGTAGAGCACCAGCCCCATCACCGTGATCAGGGCCGTTCCCACGGCGAAGTTGCGATTGGTGAGGATCCGGAGGTCCACGATGGGATGATCGATCTGGAGCTGGCGAACGATGAAGAGGATCAGCGAGACGGTTGTGATCGCCGTGAACCAGCACACCCAGGTCGCCGAGAACCAATCGTCCTCCTGTCCTTTGTCCAGAAGGATCTGGAGCGTGGCCAGACCGATGGCCATCAGGGCGAATCCGATGTAGTCGATGCGGCCCGGCCGGCGGTTCTTGACGTAGGGCGGGTCCTCCACGAAGGCCATGATCATCAGGAAGGCGAGGACGCCCACCGGCAGGTTGATGTAGAACACCCACCGCCAGGTGTACGTCTCCGTGATCCAGCCGCCCAGCGTCGGGCCGAGGATCGGCGCCACCACGACCCCCATCCCGTAGGTGGCCATGGCAACCCCTCGACGGTTCGGCGGAAAGCTTTCCAGGAGGACCGACTGCGCGATGGGCTGAAGCGCGCCTCCGCCCAGCCCTTGCAGGACCCGGGCGAGAATCAAGATGTTCAGGCTGGGGGCCGCACCGCAGATCGCGGAGGACGCCGTGAAAAGCAGGATGCAGGTGAGCAGGAACCGCTTCCGGCCGAACATCGCTCCCATCCAGGCGGCCGCGGGCAAGATGATGGCGTTGGACACCAGGTAGCTGGTAAGCACCCAGGTGGCCTCGTCGGGAGTCGCCGAGAGCGTCCCGGCGATGTGAGGGAGGGACACGTTGGCCACGGAGGTGTCCAGCACCTCCATGAAGGTGCCCAGCATCACGGAGAGGGCGATCAGCCAGGGATTGTGCGGCGGCCGCCACTCGGCGGATTTGTCGGGGGGGGCCGGTGGGTGGGCCTCGCCGCTCATATGTCGGTCGGCGCGGCGGTGTCCGGCGGGAATGGCCCGGCCCGGCCCGTATCGTCGCTTTCAGGTGCTGCGGTCAGTTGAAACATGGGTGCGATTATAATATTTGAATGTCGTTCGGGGAATCTTTATAATCAACACCACGTTTCGATTCGAGCCGCCGCTCCTGTGGGGCGTCAAGGGACGAAGTTCATGTTCAAGCGATGGAAGCAGACCGAGGGCCGGAAGCGGTTTGCCCTGCCGATCACGGCGGGTGTTCTCCTCCTCGGCGGATTGGCCTACGGCGCCTACCTCTGGCATTACTCGCAGACCCACGTCTCCACCGACGATGCCTACATCGCCGCCCACATGTCGCCGATCAGCACCCGCATCTCCGGCACGGTGGTAGAGGTCCTGGTGGACGACAACCAGGACCTGAAGGCCGGCGACCTGATGCTCCGTCTCGACCCGAAGGATTACGAGGTGGCCCTGGCCCAGGCCCGGGCGGCCGCGGACGCCGCCAAGGCGGACCTCGAGAACTCCCGGGTCAACGTCCCGCTGACCGACGAAACCACTCGGAGCCTAGTCCAGCAGGCCGAGGCGGCGCTGGCCGGCGCCAGGGATGCCAGCCAGGTCGCCTCCCACAACCTGGAGGAGCGTCAAGGGCAGTTCAAGGGCAACCAGGCGGCCGAAGCGGCGGCCCGGGCGGCCGTTCGCATGGCCGAGGCCGACCTCGATCGGGCCCGGTTGGATCGTGAGCGGACCAAGCAACTGGTGGACGAGCGCATGATTGCCCAGCAGGACTTCGATCACGCCGACGCCGCCTTCCGGTCCGCTCAGGCGGCCCTGGACGCCGCCCGGCAGCGGGAGAGCCAGGCCAAGGAGGCGGTGACCCAGGCCGAAGCGACCGTCCGGAGCCAGACCGCGACCGTGGCCCAGACTCGCCGGCAAGTCGAGGAGGCCGGGGCGGCCTTGGCCAACGCGCAGAGCCAACGACAACAGGTCAGGGTTCGCGAGACCCAGGTCGAGGCCGCCCGCGGGCGGGTGGCCCAGGCGCTGGCAAACCTTCAGCAGGCGGAGCTGAATCTGGAGTACACGACCGTGCGGGCCCCCGTGGGTGGGCGGGTGTCGAAGAAGACGGTGGAGGTCGGCCAGGTGGTCCAGCCGGGCCAGGCGCTCCTATCGGTTGTAGACCTCGACAATGTGTGGGTCGTCGCGAACTACAAGGAGACGGAACTGACCCACGTACGGCCGGGGCAGCGCGCAACGGTCGTCGTGGACACCTACCCCGGCGCGGCCTTCAAAGCCCGTGTGGATTCGGTCCAGGCGGGCTCGGGAGCCGTCTTCGCGCTCCTGCCCCCCGAGAACGCGACGGGGAACTTCGTCAAGGTGGTCCAGCGTGTCCCGGTCAAGCTGGTGTTCGAGCCGGGCGAGAACGCACGCCACCTCATCGTCCCCGGCATGTCGGTCGTCCCCATCATTGAGCTCCGCTGACGGGGAGCACGGCGCGCTACATCTCCCCGGAGCGCAATCGCACCCACGCTCCAACCCCCGCAATAGGCATCCCGTACTATTTTTACTCTCCTTTGTGCGCAATTATGCATTTGGAGTGCACGATTGCAGGAGCAAGAGTCACCGGAAGCCCCATTTGCTTGCCGCCGACTGCTCTCCAAGGTGCTCAACGCCAGACATCGCCCTGAACGCGCAAGCCTTTGCTTGCGCCTCATCAAGGTGTCTGCTATACGTCCGGCATCCGAGTGGTATGGGAGCAGCGGGCCCATCGAATCAAATTAATGTAATGAGGAATGGATCGTGCGCATCGAAGATATTATCCTCGCTCATGATCGGCGCGGCATGTCTGCTCTTCGTCCCCACCTTCCCGTCAACTACTGCGAGGAAGCGGCCCGCCTGCTTGTGAGCCAACAAGGAACAGTCTTCATCACAACTGGTTTCTACATCCTGAAGGCGCAGGCAGCGGAAACCGATGGTCCGCCGGGAGCCATAGCTCTTGGCCGGGCCCTCGAGCGATTGGGACGGCGCGTCGTCTATGTGACAGACGAACCCGCTGCCGGCATGATGAGGGCATTGAATGGGAACGACAGCATACTCCCATTCCCCATCCTTGACTCCGATAAGAGTCAGCACCATGCCTCACAATTGA
>CAVSHW010000024.1:0-143012 GCA_963727695.1 uncultured Methylomirabilota bacterium
AGCGCTGTTGAAATAGCGCAAACCGCCGATCGCGTTGCCAGATTCCCCGGTCCTCCCCCGAGGACGCCAAGAGAACAGGAGGAGCTCATGTATAACCCCAGGATTGGAACTCCATCGTTTCCCATGTCAGCGGATGCCGCGGCCGAGCGTGTCACGGCATTCCTGCGCAAGGTATACGGCTGGATGAGCGTAGGGCTCGCCATCACGGCGCTGGTGGCACTGCAGGTAGCGGACTCGCCGACGGTTACCAGATATCTCTTCTCGAACCAGTTCCTCTTCCTGGGGCTGATCCTGGCGGAGCTGGGTCTGGTGTTCTTCCTGTCCGCCAGGGCCGACCGGATCGCGCCGGGGACAGCCACCGCGCTCTTCGTGACGTATGCCGCGCTCAACGGCGTCACGCTCTCGTTCGTGCTCCTCGCCTACACAGGGGAGTCGGTGGCGAGCACCTTCGTGGTGACCGCGGGGATGTTCGGCGCCATGGCCCTGTTCGGATCCACGACGAAGCGGAGTCTGGCGGGGTTCGGCCAGTTCCTCTACATGGGCCTGATTGGGCTCGTGCTGGCCTCCCTGATCGGCATCTTCTGGCACAATGACGCCCTCCAGTTCGTCATCTCGGCGGTAGGGGTCCTCGTTTTCACCGGCCTTGCAGCCTGGGACGCCCAGCGGATGAAGCAGATGGCCCTGGCGGTCCCGGAGGGGCAGGCGGGCTCCTTCGCCATCGTGGGCGCCCTCGCCCTCTACCTCGACTTCATCAACCTGTTCCTCTTCCTGCTGCGCTTCCTCGGCGGTCGACGGAAATAGCCCTGTCTCTCTTCGCATAGTACCTTGCCCAACGCGAAACGCCCCACGCTTGGTGGGGCGTTTCGCGTTTCATCTCCTGTCGTCTGTCGAGCTACTTCATGTTCAGCTTGGTCTGAACGCTTCGCACCTTGTCGTCCATCGTCTGGTCCCGGTCGGTCCGGGTCCCCAGTTTGATGATCGTCGAGATGCGGGGGGCGCCCATGGCGTGGACCGTCTCGTGGCAGCGCTTGATCGCCGCGAAGACCGCGTCCCACTCCCCCTCGATGTTCGTTCCGTACGCATGGAGCTGCGTCTGGAGGCCGGCCTCCTTCAGGATTCGCTCGCACGCCACAACGTATTGGGACACCGACACGCCGACACCCAACGGCACGACGCATAAATCCACAATCGCCTTCATCGTTCTTCTGCCTCCAATCCCCCTCGCGCTGTAATTTGCGATTTTCGATTGCCCAACCGGCCCGGCCCCCAAATCGCAATTCGCAAGTCGCAAATCGAAAATGGTTACCCCTGCCCCCCTGCCCCCCTGCTCCCCTGCCCGTCTCGAACCGGCAGCCCCACCATCTCCTCCAAGATCTCGGCGGCCACCTTGACCGCCTCCGGGCAAATCGTCTTGAACAACTGCTCCGCCTGCGCCTTCTGCTGGCCCTCCGGGGTGGTGATGTCGCAGCCGAGAAGGTCCCGGCACATCACCGTTCCCTTCCGCTCTGCAAATCGGGCATGGAAGGCCTGCACCTGCGCATACGTCTCGCCCTTCTGCGGCTGCCCTGGGCAGCTTGTCGGGCCGTGGCGCAGGCCGAGCACCATGAGGGCGCCGGTCACCGCCCCGCAGACATCCCCCCGGCGCATCCCGCCCCCGAAGCCGCAGGCCACACGGAGGGCCAAGGCTTCGTCCAGACCGAACGCCTTGCCGTATGTGGACAGGATCGCCTGCGAGCAGTTGCAGCCATCCCGGAATTTCGTCACCGCCTCGTCAACTCGTGCGCCGTCCGCCATACGAATCTCCTCTTCTCGTAGAACCCCAGCCTCCCAGCATTAGAGACGTTTGCTAATGCACAACCGGCCATTTCGCAAGTCACTCCGTTGACCGGTTTCTCATCGTCGGTTGTCGGTTGTTCATTCCGAAGATCTTGGTAGTGCCACCCCGGTTCTATCCCTTCGTCAGCAGCTCTGCAGCCACACCAGAGAGCAGTGCAATACCCGGCACTAGGGCATCCTCGTTGAAATCGAAGAAGCAATCGTGGTGCCCGGCGGCCAACTCCGTCCCGACCATCACAAAGGCCGCCTGCCCTCCGTTCTTCTGCACCCGTTCCATGAAATAGGTGCAGTCCTCGCTGCCGCCGATGTTGCCCGCCGGCAGAATCTCGGTAAACAGCCTCTGGCGCTCGGCGACCTGTCGAATCCGCTCCACCAGCGCCGGGTCGTTGTCGCACCCGGCCGCGCCGCCCATGAGTTGGAGGGCTACCTTCACCCCCTGCATGGCCGCCGCCGCCTCGACGATCCGCACCGCTTCGGCGTACACATACTCATTGATGGCCGTGGTGGCGCCGCGGGTCTCCACCTTGATGATCGCGTTTGCCGGGATGACGTTTCGCCCCGTACCGCCTTGAATCACGCCCACGTTGACCCGCGAGGCCCCCTGGCTGTGGCGGGAGATCGCGTGCAGGCTGAGCGCGGCTGTCGCCGCCGCCAGGAGCGCGTTCCTGCCGGTCTCCGGCGCCCCTCCCGCATGGGCCGGGACCCCGGTGAAGACGGCGTCGAACTTCGTCGTCGCCAGGAACCCCTCGGTCCGGCAAGCTACCTGGCCGGTCTTCTTCAGGTTGACGCCAAGGTGGGCGCCCACGATGTATTTCACGTCGTCCACGACACCCCGAGCCATCATCGCCTTCGCCCCGCGCACCCCCTCCTCCGCCGGCTGGAAGATCAGCTTGATCGTGCCCGCCAGTTGATCCTTGAGACCGGCCAGCACTTCCGCCACACCGAGCCCCATCGCGGTGTGGCCATCATGCCCGCAGGCGTGCATCACCCCCTTGTTGACGGAGGAAAATCCTTCCCGGGCCGGCCGGTGCTTTGGATCATCCGACTCGACCAGATCGTTGGCATCCATGTCCACACGCAGGGCGACCGTCGGCCCCGGCTTGGCAAACTTCATCACGCCGACGACGCCGGTCTTGCCCCCGCGCATCTGCTCCACCCAACCCTTGTCCCCGCCTTGCGCGAGCGCCCGCTCGACCTGCCGCTCAAGCTCCGCCGGGGCCGGCACGCCCATCATGGCGCTCCCGTCCACGGCCTCCTCCCCAACCAGCGCCCGAAAGCCCAGCCCTTGCAACGTCTTCGCCACAATCGAGGCCGTCCGGAACTCCGTCCAGGCCGCCTCGGCGTGCTTGTGGAAGTCTCGCCGACGGACAATCGTCTTTTCCTTGAGCGCTTGTGCCGCCTTGACGATACTCGCGTCCATGGTCACTCCTCCTGCCAACACACAACGCACGATAGATATCCGGCATTTAAAACGGAGCGCGTGAATGAAAAACAGACAACTGACAATTTAAAACCGGGCAACTTCAGACATTGGCCGATTGTCCGTTGTCGGTTTTTCATTTTTCCTTCGCTGCTATCCCTTCCCCTCCAGCTTCAGCCGATACAATCCCGCCGGATTGTCCCGCAGCATCTGCTGCCCCAGTCGAACCGCCTCTTCCTCGGTCAGCCACCCCTCTTCCACCTTCTCCGTCAGGACCCGGCTGACGACTTGACGCGCCATGACGCTGTGTCCGTAGCTCCCCTCGGGGATAATAAAGTCTCCCCCGAACGCGAAGATCTTGTTGGCGGGAATCGTCTCGATCGCTTCGTGAAGCATGCGCGCAGCCGCCGAGGGCGAGATGATGTAGAGCCAGCAGAGGTCGAGATAGACGTTGGCAAAGTTCTTGGCCAGCGCCAGAAGTTCGGCCATGTAGGGGTAGCCGCCGTGAAACACATCGAACTTTGCCTCGCGGTACTCGATGAACAGGTTGGTGAGGTGAGTCGGTTGTGAGTTCGTAACCAGGTTCTCGTTTCCTTCCTGCAACCCGGTGTGGATCTGGATGGGAAGGTCGTGGTCGATGGCCAAACGGATGATCTGATGGACGAGGTGGTCTTGCAGCGGCCGGGCCTCCTCCCAGGAGGGCCCCTCGCCCAGGTGGGCTGCGATCCGGTTGAAGATCCGCTCCGCGTCCGCCTTGGCGACCTTCTCGAACCGAATCGTGCGCCGGTAGGCCAGGCCGATCTTGATGCCCGCCGCGCCATCCGCGAGGTACCGCTCCAGCATGAGCCCCATCGCCTTCAGGAGGTCGTCCAAGGAGTGGATGGCAACCCCTGTGTCCTCCTCGAGTCGAGCCAGCTCCTCTCGGGTCCGTGCGACGGCGAAATGTTCCAACCGAACCATCGGGACGAAGAACCGCTTATCCACGGTGGCCCGGCCGTCATCCTGGAGACTCACATCTATCCGGGCCTTCTCCTTGAGGACGTGCTGGTACCAGCCGAGATGGCTGGAAGCCTTAATCGCTTCGGAGAGTTGACGATACGTCTCACGACTGATGTCCGGCACCCCGAACAGGTCTCGGACGGCGTACCGCAGACACGTGCCGTATCCGGTGTGGCGAATGCGTTCCCAATACGGCTCGATTGCCTGCCAGCGCTCGTCCAGTGTCAGGTCGGCTCGCGCCGGCACCGGAAAGAGCCGCGGCCTTCGCTGTCTCAGGGCCCGCTCGATCAGGACTGCTCGGCACGGCAACCGGACGGCCTCGAAGAGGGCCGGCGGCATGCCCGCCGAGATCAGGTCGCTGGCGGCATAGTGCGGAAAGAGATACGAGAAATCCACCGCCGCCCGATTTCTCTCCTCTTCCGAAAATAGATGCTCGTGAGTGTCAACAAGACGGATGGCGCCGATGGCGTCCGTGATTCGCTTGGCTAGGTCCGACACCGATGACCTCCTTGTCTCGTCGCCGGGGAGCCTCCCCGGGGCGATCACTGGTTAGGAGCCGTTACGAAATAACTTGTCCATTCTTTGGAATTTCGTTACGGCTCCTTATGCCGTTCCAGGAATTTCTCCGGTCAAGTTATTCTTTGACAACGGCTTAGGCGCGATTTCGTCCAGGAACTGCAACAGGTGTTCCCGCACCACCACGAACGCGGGCCCGCCCCCGAACTCCACCCCGATGGCGGCCGCGTCGATCACCTCGTCGCGGGTCGCTCCAGCCGAGACGGCGTTGTGCATATGATTGGCCAGGCATGGGATGCACCGGGTCGCCACCGACGCCGTCACGGCCATCAACTCCTTGTACTTTCGGTCCAGCGCGCTGGGTTTGTAATACTGTCTCATCAGTTCGTTGAAACCGTTGTAGAGATTCGGCGCCTCCTTCTCCAGGCGCTCCCGGTCGACCGCCCGCCTCTTCAGAATCTCCTTCGCCGTGGCCATGCTTGCCTCCTCGGGGTCGGTTGAGCCCGAACGTTGCAGTTGAACCGCAAAGCGCGCAAAGGGCGCAAAGAAAGACCCGCTGTTTTCAGAGGGTTCCGAAATCGTTTGGTCCGAGCGAGCCGCACAATTTCTATCCGTACTCCGAGGCCCGATCCACAACGCCTGGCTCGCTTTGCGATCTCTGCCTGCCTGTGCGTTCCGCACGCAGACAGGCGAGCTTTGCGGTGAAATGTTTGGGTTGAGTCAGGACGTGACGTCTCCTTGCCGATGGCAAAGCCATCGCACACCCGCATTCGCATCTTCGGACGAGGTTCGATACGAGGCTATCACTCGCCTTCAGTGGGGTCAACGCGCATCTCCTTGGGAAACGGCAGAATGATCAACGCGGACACCCATCGCCTCGACCGTCTGATCTTTCCTCGTCGCCTGCCGTGGCGCCCCAAGACTCCGACGTCTGCCATCGAGAAGAAGCCCCCCTACGCTCTGGCGCGCAGGGGGGCTGGAGTTCTTCGGTGGTTCTGATGGTCCCGTCCGTACGATCTACTTACATGATGAACCCACAAATCCGGGGCAGCCACATGGTGAGGGGCGGCCAGTAGGTCACGAAGATCAAGATCACGATCTCGATGGCCAGCAGCGGCAGGAGCGGCCTGATGATCTGATTCATCGAGAGGCCGGAGATGCGCAGCCCGACGAAAAGCGAGGTCCCCACCGGCGGCGTGATCAGGCCGTAACAGAGATTGATGATCATCATGGCCCCGAAGTGGACGATGTGCATCCCCATCTTCTGCATCAGCGGCATCAGGATCGGGGTCAGCATGATGACCGCGGGTGTCAGGTCAACCAGACAGCCCACGATCAAAAGAAAGACATTGATGACGATCAGCAAGATGAACTTGTTGTCGGTGATGGCGAAGACCGTGTTGGCCAGCACCTTCGGCAGATTCTCGTAGGTCAGGACCCAGGTGAAGACCGAGCTGGTTGCTACCAGGAACAGCACCACGGCGTTGACCTGGCAGCACTCGAAAAGGATCTTGGGCAGATCTCTCCACTTGGTCTCGCGGTAAACCCCGCAGCAGAGAATGATGGCGTACAGCGACGACACGGCCCCCGCCTCGGTGGCCGTAAAGAGTCCCGAGATGATGCCCCCCAGGATGATGATGATCGTGAAGAGCCCCGCCAGGCCGTCCGCCACGCGAAACGCCTTCTCCTTGAGGGGGAGCTGGGCCATCGGGGCGGGCGGGATGTGCTTCCTGGCGTGGAAGTAGGCCCAGATCATCAGGCCGAACCCGATCAGGACACCAGGGACCGCGCCCGCCAGAAAGAGCGCGGCGATGGAGACCGACCCCGCGGTGTGGGCGAAGATGATCATCGGGATCGAGGGAGGGATGATCGGCCCCATCACCGCCGAGGCCAGCGCGATGGAGGTGGCGGTCGGCCGCTTGTAGCCCGCCTTCTCCATCGTCGGGATCATCATCGCCCCGATGGACGAGATCTCGGCCACCGCGGAACCCGACACCCCGCCGAAAAACATGCAGGCCAGGATAGTGATGTGGGCCATGGCGCCGGGGATCCGTCCCACCAGGACCTCGGCCAGCCGGACCAGCCGGGTGGAGACACCGCCGCGCGCCAGCAGCGTCCCGCCGAAGATGAAGAAGATGACGGCCAGGAGCGGGAACGAGTTGACGGCCGAGAGCATGCGCTGAATGATTGTCGCCCCATCGATGTCCAGCGTCAGGCCGGCCAGCATGGCCCCTAGCCCGATGCCGAAGGAGATCGGCAGGTTGATGACCATGAAGAAGGCGAAACAGAAGAACGCAATTCCAAGTGCCATGGTGTGGCCAGCCTCCCTCGAATGGATTTGCCGCTGCCCCGGATCGCGGGGACCGGCGCGCCGGTCGTCCAGGTACCGCTACCGCACCCCTAGATCGGAACCATCTCGGACGACGTCGGCGCCTCCTTCTTCCCCAACCCCAGGATTGCCTTCCAGGTGTCCTGGATAATGAACAGAAGCATCAGCGCGCCCGAGATCGGCATGACCAGATAGAGCCAGAAGTTCGTGACCGGAATGGATTCCATCAGGTCGTCCTTGAACTGGCTGATCAGGGCGATCCCGTAGGTAACCATGATCGTTGCGACGATGGCAATCAGGCCGTTGAGGAGGATGTGCCCCACCTGGCGCATCCGGAGCGGCATCATGTTAAAGAAGACATCCAGGCTGATGTGCTCCTTGAACTTGACCGCCAGCGCCGCCCCCAAATACGTGATCCAGACCAGAAGGTACCGGGGGACCTCCTCGGACCAGGACGGAACGAAGTTAAGGATGTACCGTGTGAACACCGCAAAAATGCAGATGAAGAAAATCGCGCCGGTCATGACGAGCATTACCGTCTTGACACCCGTCGTGATCCACTCCAGGAGCCGATCGAAGGCCTTGAGCATGTCCTTCCACCCATTCGCAGGGAGTTGAACAGACCGGCGGGGGCGCGACGCCCCCGCCGGATGAATCGCCGTACCTACTTGAAGTTCTTGCCGGAATCCAGGACAAACTTGATGAAGCTCTCAGCCCCCAACTTCTTGGCCTCTTCGTTCACGAGAGGCGCCACGGCGTCCATGAAGGGCTTCTTGTCCACGGTGGTGACAGTCATCAGCCCCTTGATCTTCTCCAGGTCGTTGATCTCGGCCACCTTCCAGGCGCCGCGCATGTAGGCCGTCGCCTCTTCGCCGGCCCTTATGATGGCCGCCTGCTGAGACTTGGAAAGCTTCTCGAAGACCTTGGTGGAGACGATGTTCACGTCCGGGATCCGCATGTGCTCGTCAAGCACATAGTACTTCGACACCTCGTAGAACTTCATGGAGATGACCGAGGGGTGGTTGTTCTCCCCGCCGTCCACCACGCCCGTCTGCAGGGCGGTGTACAGCTCGCCCCAGGCCGTCGGCACGCCGCTGGCCCCGAAGGCCTTCATGGTGTTGATCATGACCGGCGAGGCCATCACGCGAATCTTCATCCCCTTCATGTCCGCCACGCTGCGGATAGGCTTCTGGGTGAAGAAGTTGCGTGCACCCGAGGTGATCCAGGTGAGGGTCTTGATCCCCTTCGGCTCGAGCTGCTTCATGAACTCCATGGCCTTGGGATCGTTCAGGACGTACCAGAAGTGGTCGTCGCTCTTGAAGATGAAGGGCAGCGACCAGGCATCCATGACGGGCAGCACCTGGCTCAGATTCGAGATGGAGACCGAGGTGAAGGCGATACTGCCGTTCCGGACGTTCTCAACGTTGTCCCGAGCGTCGCCGAGCTGCCGGGAGTGGTACACCTGGATCTCGACCTCGCCCTTCGTCATCTGTTTCACCCGCTCGGCGAAGAAATCGGCCGTGAAGGCCGACGGGTGCGAAGGCTCATGGATGCTGGAAAACTTCAGGACGGTCCCCGCGGATGCCGGCATCACAAGAGCTACTACCGCGAACATCATGATGATCCCAAAGAGCACCCTTCTCATTTTGCTGCCTCCTCCGGTTTTTGGGGGGCCGTCCCCCGTTTACATCTGAGCGGCCAACAGTTGGTCGCCCTCGTGTGATCAACGATCCGAGCTGGGAACCGACGAGATGAAGGAAAAGTGCCAGGCGCCAGGGGCTGCAGGAAAGCCCAAAAGAGACTTTCCCGCGAGAGACTGCCGTCTGCATCGTGACCCTGGCGGCAATACCCCGCTTCCGCTGTCGGGAGTCGAAACCGAACGAGCAATAGCCCATACCGCCGTGGATTGTCAAGACGGAAAGTCTGACCGGGGGGAATGCGGGCAGATTGTCCGGGCGGGCTGACCTACCCGGTTCCTTCCTTTTTCACTTTGCCCAATCGCCTCCCTGCTGTACCCTAGCTCGCCGGTCGAACAGCAGAAGGGACTCGGAGGCGGCCTGAAGGGATCGAGACGATCTCCCGTTTGCTGATGCCGCCAAATTGCTCTAACCTTTGTGTTGACGGAGGACGTAATGATTCTGGAAAACCAGGTCAAGAAGACCCTCAAGGCGGGCGGCGTGGTCCTCGGGACCATGCTCACCCACTTGCACCAGCCCGCCGTTGCCATCCTGATGAAGAACGCGGGTTGGGACTACGTGTTCCTGGATGCCGAGCACGGCTCGTTCACTCCGCCGCAGTTGTTGGACTTTTGCATTGCCGCTCGCGGAGTGAACCTCCCGACCATCGTGCGCGTGCCCAACAGCCGAGAAGCCCAGCGGATGTACCAGACCCTCGACCTCGGGGCGACCGGCCTCCTCTGCCCTCAGACCGAGACCCGCGAACAGGTGGAGTTCATCATCCACTCCACCAAGTATTTCCCCATGGGTCAGCGCGGAATGTCCCTTCGCAACAACCACACCTCCTGGGGGAAATACAAGGGCTCCGAGCTGACCCCGAAGTTGAATCAGGAGACCATGATCGTCCTGCAGATCGAGTCCAAGCTCGGGGTCGACAACCTCGAGCCCATGCTGGACGTGCCCGGCGTGGACGCCGTCTTCATCGGCCCGAACGACATGTCCCAGACCCTGGGCATCCCCGGCGATATCGGCCATCCCGAGGTGGCCAAGCGGGTGGACCGCGTCCTTGATCTCTGCCAGAAGAAGAACATTCCCTGCGGCGTGCACACCTACGACCTGGACACGGCCAAGAAGTGGATCGGCCGCGGCTGCCGCTTCATGTGCCTGGGCGGCGACATGGCGTGGCTGCAGGACGCTATGCAGGCTGCGTACAACGCGGTGATGGAGTCGGTGAAGAAATAGCCTCGAAAGCGGAACCAAGTTGCGAAGAACAGCACGGCCGGCTCTTTGCTGAGCCGGCAGTGATTCATTTCCCTGCCCGATTTCCGTCTTCCGCTCCGTGGCCCAGCTCTACCAACTCCTTGCAGACTCCCGGCCGGCGAATACCCATCCGCTGAAGGGGGATAGGTACGGCCTCGCGCCTCAAGGCAAGCCCGAGCTTCTCATACGCGAGGGGATTTCGGACAGGGTAGACTAGCCCGTGGCGCCTCGGCCTTCCGTCTCGGCCAACATGAGGACGACGGCGGCGCGCAAGGCAGGCAGGTCGCGTTGGATGACGTCCCACACGCGGACAGGTTGATGCCGAGATAATCGTGGACAAGGACATTCCGGAAACCCGCGATGGCTCTCCAGGGCATGTCCGGATGGCGGCCCTTCAGCGCGGAGGAGAGCCGCTGCGCCGACTCGGCAAGCTCCTGCAACTCACGAAGAGTCGCCTTCTGTGTCTTGCGATCGGCGAGGAACCGACTGCGGCCTTCGCTCGCGTAGCCGATGATCGCATCGAGACTCTCCAGGATGTGCTGGAGGTAAATTCGGTCGTCCTTCACAGCGGCACCGCCTCCGCCAGGGCCTGCAACCTCATCTCCGGGCGCAGAGCGTCCGGCTCGACCACGTCGACTCGACAGCCCAGCAGGGCTTCCAAATCGGCCACCAGTCCGCCCGGAAACCACGGCGACGTTTGACCATCCACCTCGATGAGGAGATCGAGGTCGCTGGTCTCCCCGGGGGTTCCGCGGGCGTAGGAGCCGAATACCCGCACACTGCCGACCCCATGTTGCCGCGCAATCCGCAGGATCTCCTCTCGCCTGGATTGTAGGATGTCTGCCACCGCCATTTGCGCCTTCCCTTTCCCGGTCTGCTTCCGGTTGCTGCACCTATACCAGGAAAGGGCCCTTCGTGCAATTCCACAATATGAAGAATGTCATGGGAGATGCAGCATTATTAACCTTTCGAGGGTTCAGCCAGTGTCGGGGGTCGAAAGTCGGTCGCACACTCGCCAGGGCCGATAAGAAATTCATCTTGCGAAATGCGAGAGGGGATTCCGCAACTCCCACAGGGTTTCACCCCTGGCGGGCCCGCAGCGCCAGGAGCAGCTTCTCATGGATATTGTCGAAGGCCCCGTTGGACATGATCAGGACCACCGTGTCCTTTCCGAGCCGGCTGGACAGGGCTGCCACCACCTCGTCGGCGCTCTCGTGCAGCACCGCCTTCTGGCCGTTCCGTTGGAGGGCTGCCACCAGCGCCGCCGAGTCGAACCGCTCTGCCTCCGGGATCTTTTCAGCGTCGAACGGCGGAACGACTAGCACCTCGTCGGCCGCGGCGAATGAGGCCGGGTAGGCCTCCTGAAATATCTTCCGGCGGCTAGTGGCGGTGCGCGGCTCGAACACGGCCACCAGGTGGGATCGGGGGTAGCGCGCCCGAGCCGCCCGCACGGTTTCCCGCACCTTGGTGGGGTGATGGGCGAAGTCGTCGATCACCGTCATGCCATTGACCACCCCGCGCACTTGCATCCGGCGCGCGACGCCGTCAAAGCCAGTCAGGCAGCCGACCGCCTTCTTCCCGTCCACGCCCAAGGCCTCGGCAGCCGCCAGCACCCCCAGGCTGTTGACCACGTTGTGCCGCCCGGCCAGTGGCAGGGTCACCGTCCCGACGTGGCTCCCATGGCGGATCAGCGAGAAGCATGTCGTGTCCTCACCGAACTCAATGTCGGCAGCGCTCCAGATGGCGCCGGGGCCCAGTCCGTAGGTCACGACCCGGCAGGGCGCCGACCGCGCCAGGGCGTTCACCTCGGGATCGTCGGCGCAGGCCACCAGCAGCCCGTTGGCCGGCAGCAGCGACATCAACCCGGCGAAGGCGGCGCGGTAGGCCTCCATGTCGCGATAGATATCGGCATGATCGAATTCCACCGCCGTCAGCACCACGATCTTGGGGCGGTAGTGCACGAACTTGGGTCGCTTGTCGAAGAAGGCGGTGTCGTACTCGTCGCCCTCGACCACGAACACCCCGCCCCGGCCGAGGTGGAAGCTCTTGCCGAAGTTCTGCGGAATGCCACCCACCAGGAAGGACGGATCGAGCCCAGCCTCTACCAGCACGTAGGACAGCAGCGCCGCGGTGGTGGTCTTGCCGTGGGTTCCCGCCACCACCACCGAGGTCTTGCCGGCGATGAAGAACTCCGACAACGCCTGCGGGAAGCTCATCACCCGGAGGCCCCGCTGCAACGCCGCCTGCGCCTCGGGATTGTCCCTGCGGCACACGTTGCCGACGATCACCAGATCGGTGTCGGGATCCAGATGGGCAGGATCGAAGCCCTGCTGGGTTGGGATCCCCCAGGCCTGCAACCGCTCGGCCATAGGCGGGTAAAAGGCCCGGTCGGAGCCCTGCACCTCGTGCCCGGCCTCTTTGAGCAGACCGGCCAGCGCCCCCATGCCCGTCCCGCAGATGGCCACCAGGTGAACTTTCATCCATGTCTCCCCGATTTCGCTCAGGCTGCTCAAAAAGGTCCAGATGCAAGGCGGCGCGCGATGGGCGGGGTACCCAGCGTAGCTGGGTCCAGGCGTACTGGAGGTACGCCGCAGCGAGTGTCCGAGCAAGCGGGGTACCCAGCCGTCGGCTGGGTCCCCGCAGATGGGCCTTTTCCAGCAGCCTGCTATTGCCACAGTTCCGCCACTCGCTCGTGGAGCAGCGGCCGGAACTGCGTGATGGCCCTGTTCTCTCGCGTGGGGTGGACCCGGTTAGTCAGCAGGACTACGATCAACTCCCGGTCCGGATCGATCCAGAGCGAGGTGCCGGTGAAGCCCAGTTGCCCGACCGTCCTGGGACCAAAAAGTCCGCCTACCTGCGACGCCCGCGGCGACGGGGTGTCGAAGCCCAAGGCGCGGGTCGAACCCGGCACCTCCGATTTCTGCCAGAACTGCTTGGCCAGACCTTGTTCGAAATAACCGCTGCTGTGCAGAAAGGAGTCCAGCCAGGCGTCGGCCATGACGGTCACGTCTCGGATCGTTCCGAACAGACCGGCATGCCCGCTCACGCCGCCCATGGCGTAGCTGTTTTCATCGTGCACCTCGCCGATCAGGATGCGTCCCCGCCAGGGGCAGCGCTCGGTGGCCGCGAAGACGCGCCCTCGCCGGGCGCGGGCGGCCTTGACAGGCGACTTGAGGTCTACGAAAAACAGATTCTCGATCTTGAGCGGCTCGGCCAGCCACTCCGCAAACAGCACATCCGTGGGGGAGCCGTTGACACGCTCCAGGATCCAGTCCAGGAGGATGAAATTTAGATCGCTGTAGAGCGCCCGGCTGCCGGGCGCAGCCTCCGGTGCTTCGGCCGCCACCATCCTGCGCACGGCCTCCTGCCCCTTGA
This sequence comes from uncultured Methylomirabilota bacterium, assembly GCA_963727695.1. Taxonomy (GTDB): domain Bacteria; phylum Methylomirabilota; class Methylomirabilia; order Methylomirabilales; family 2-02-FULL-66-22; genus 2-02-FULL-66-22. The sequence goes on from CAVSHW010000024.1 coordinate 13,412, forward strand.
GAGAGGCCGGCCGGATTTCGCCATCGGCCGAGCGCACCTTTTCGTAGTACGGCCGCCAGCCCGCCAACCCGCTGCTGTGATCCAGCAGCATCCGCACCGTGATGGCATCTCGGCTCTGTCCGGTGTACTCTTCCAGGAGGCGATGGACCGGCGTTTCGAGCTCGAGGCGACCCCGCTGGATCGAGAGCAGCACGAGGGGGGTGGTGACCAGCACCTTGGTCAGCGAGGCCAGATCGAAGCAGGTCTGCGCGTCCATCGGATCGCCGGGCGGTTCGAGCGAACGGCGCCCGTGGAAAGACATGTGCATCGTCTTCCCGCGCACCGTCACCAGCAGGGCCCCGCCGGGAAATACTCCACCCGCGATCCCTGCGTCCATCAACCGCACCAGATCCGGATGAGACTCAGGCTGGGCCATGCCGCTAGCGCACCGCGGATTCGAGCAGGGTCACGGTCCGCACCCCGGCATCGAGGCGCGCCCGAACCCCGACCGGAAGAGCCAGATTGCGCCGGCCGTGGCCGAATGCCGCACCGGAGATGGCGGGGAGTCCGAGCGCCGAGATGGCCCGCTCCAGCACGCGCCGGGCGGAGTGCCGGCCGCCCCCCTCCGGCTTGCAGCCGGTCAGCTCCCCGACCACGATCCCGCGTGTTCGCTTCAGCAGTCCAGCCGACACAATCTGCCAGAAGAGCCGGTCCAGTCGGTAGGCCTCCTCATTGACGTCCTCGAGACAGAGCACGGCGCCGTTCAGATCCGGAGCAAAGCGCGTCCCCGCCAGGCTGGCCAGGATAGACAGGTTGCCGGCCACCAGCCTGCCCTCGGCTATCCCCGGCACCAGGGTGCGGGCCCGGCCGAGCGGCAGACGCTGCGGCGCTCTTGTCCCAAAGAGCAGCGCCTTGAGCCAGCGCAGGTCGGTGGCCGGCAGCCGTGGTAACTGGATGATGACCGGGCCGTGGATGGTCACGAACCCGCCGGGGCGTGCGAGCTGCACCAGCAGGGCGGTGACGTCCGAGAAGCCCACCAGCAGCTTCGGGTGCCGCCGCAGGCGCGGCAGGTCCAGCAAGGGAAGCAGCCTGGCCGTGCCGTAGCCGCCTCGGATACACCACACCGCCTTGGTGTCCTCCTCCTGCATCGCCGAATTCAGTATTTCGGCGCGACGCTGATCGCTCCCGGCCAGGAAGCCTTCACGAACAAACTCGCCCCGGTTCACCACCGGGACAAGACCGAGGATTTCGAGCACCTCGCGCCCGGCCCTGAACAGGCCGGGATCGAAGGGGCCGGCCGGCGCGATCAGCCGGATCCGGTCTCCTCGCCTCAGGGCGTCTGGCCTCCCAAGTATGGATCGGCCCACGAAACACCTCCGCTTGACATCCGAAGGACGCGGCCAGCCCCATCCGGAGCTGGCCGCGTCCTTCTTCCTGTTTGGTTTTTGCGCGCCCACCGCGCAAAAACCAGGTCATACCAGATCTGAATAGATCTCCGGCCGCCGGTCCAGCAAGAAGGTCCAGTCGTCGCGGACGAGCTTGATCCGGTCCAGGTCCAGATCGGCCAGGACCACCCCCTCGATGGCGCCGGCGGGCTCGGTGACAAACTCTCCGTTCGGGTCCACGCAGAAGCTCTTCCCGTAGAACGTCATCGTCCCTTCGGTCCCGATCCGGTTCACGCGAAACGCATAGAGACAGTTGTAGACGGAATGGCCCATGATGGCCCGCTCCCACTTGGTGACGCTGGCCGGGCTGGAGCAGGCCGTGGGACAGAAGAGGATCTGCGCTCCCTTCAAGGCGAGCGCCCGCGCCCCTTCGGGAAAGAAGTTGTCCCAGCAGGTCTGCACGCCGATGGTGGCGTAGCGCGTCTTGAAGACCGGGAAGCCGAGGTTTCCCGGCCGGAAGTAGAATCGCTCTTGGTAGTTGGGAAGATCCGGGATGTGATTCTTGCGGTAGATTCCAAGGAGGTGGCCGTTGGCGTCCACAACCACGGTGGTGTTGTAGTGAGCGGAATCGTCCGCCGTCTCGAAGATGGGCGCGATCAGGACCGCCTGAGCCTGCTCCGCCACGAGCTGGAGCGCCTCGGTCATGGGGCCCGGAATCGGCTCGGCGAACGCGCGCTGGGCCTCGGACCCCTTGCGGGGAAACCACGGCCAGGCGAAGCACTCGGCGAAGCAGATGATCTTGGCCCCGCGCTCGACGGCAACCCGGACCAGATCCAGCGCTTTCGAGAAGTTCACCTTCACGTCCGGCCCGCAGGTCAACTGAATGCCCGCGATCGTCAGCATCCCACCCGGCGCGCGCTCGCTCACGTCTCGCCTCCTTCAGTCTCCGACCGCTTCAGGCCCCGCAGCACTTCTTGTATTTCTTCCCGCTGCCGCACGGGCAGGGATCGTTCCGGCCGGCCTTGGCCCTGGAGGCCGCCAAGGCGGGAGCGGCCACGGTCTGCAGGCTTCGGGTGGCCGTGGCGGACTGCTCGCGCCGGCGGCGGCCGCCCCCCGACAACGCCATCGACATCTCCGACAGGTCACCGGCGGCGGCCGCCCGCTCCGCCTCCACGGCCACCTGGACCTTCATCAGAAAGCTCACGGTGTCCCGGGCGATCCTGAGCTCCATCGCCTCGAACATCTCGAACCCTTCCCGCTTGTACTCGATCAGCGGATCCTTCTGGCCGTACCCTCGGAGACCGATGCCTTCCTTCAGATGGTCCATGGCCAGCAAGTGGTCCTTCCACTGCGCATCTACCACTTGCAGCATGAGCATCCGCTCCAGGTAGCGCATCATGTCGCTGCCGACCTCGGCCTCCTTCTTTTGGTAGGCCGCCTTGACCAGCGCCGACAGCTCGTCCTTGAGGAGCGCGGGGGTGAGCGCGTCGATCTCGTCCTTCTTCCAGGACACCTCCACGCCGAACTGCGGCTTCATGGCCTCCGTCAGGCCGGCCAGGTTCCAGTTCTCTGGGTAGGCATCCTCGTTCACGTAGACGCCGACCGTCTCGTCCAGCACCTCCTCGATCATCCCCTGGATGACCTCTTGGATCTCCCCCCCCTCCAGGAGCTGCTTGCGCTCGCTGTAGATCAGCTTACGCTGCGTGTTCATGACGTCGTCGTATTCCAGGAGGTGCTTGCGGATCTCGAAGTTGTGGGCCTCCACCCGCTTCTGGGCCGTCTCGATGGCCCGGGTGACCCAGGGGTGTTCGATGGGCTCCCCCTCCTCCATCCCCAGCTTCTCCATGATCTTGCCGATCCGCTCCTGGGCGAAGAGGCGGAGCAGGTCGTCTTCCAGCGAGAGGAAGAACCGGGAGGAGCCGGGGTCCCCCTGGCGCCCCGCGCGCCCGCGGAGCTGGTTGTCGATGCGCCGGGCTTCGTGCCGCTCCGTCCCCAGGATGTGCAGGCCGCCCAGCTCGACCACCCGGTTGTGCTCCGCCTCGGTTTGCTTGCGGACCTTGGCGAGAGCCGCGGCGTAGCTCTCCGGATCGTCGGTCTCCAGGAGACCATAGCGCTGCATGTCCTTGACCTCGGCCAGGACTTTCTCGTACGCGGCGGGTTCCAAACCGTCCCGCTTCGCCTCGCCCCGCCGGAGGATCTCGGCCGCCATGGACTTCGGGTTCCCGCCCAAAAGGATGTCGGTGCCGCGGCCGGCCATGTTGGTGGAGATGGTCACCGACTTCAGACGGCCGGCCTGGGCGATGACCTCTGCCTCGCGCTCGGCGTACATCGGCTTGGCGTTCAGGACCTGGTGGGGAATCCCGCGCTTCTTGAGGAGCGTGCTCACCGCCTCGGATTTCTCGATGGAAGTCGTCCCCACCAGCACGGGTCGGCCAACCTTGTACATCTCGGCGATCTCGTCGGCCACCGCGCTCAGCTTCTCCCGCTGGGTCTTGAAGACCACGTCGTTTTGGTTCACCCGAGCGAGCGGTACGTTGGTCGGGATCACCACCACGTCCAGATTGTAGATCCGCGCGAACTCTTCCGCCTCGGTGTCCGCGGTTCCGGTCATGCCGGCGAGCTTGGCGTACATGCGGAAGTAGTTCTGGATGGTGATAGAGGCCAGCGTCTGGTTTTCTTGCTGGATCTTGACCTTCTCCTTGGCCTCCACCGCCTGGTGCAATCCGTCGCTCCAGCGGCGTCCGGCCATCAGGCGGCCGGTGAACTCGTCCACGATGATGACCTCGCCATCTTTCACCACGTAGTCCACATCCCGTTTGTACAGGGTGTGGGCCCGCAGACCCTGCTGAACGTGATGCACGAGGTCGATGTTGGCCGGCTCGTAGAGGTTCTTGACCCCAAGGAGCTTCTCCACCGTGAGGACGCCCGTCTCGGTCATGGCCACCGTCTTGGCCTTCTCGTCCACGATATAGTCGCCCGTGGTAGTGGCCTCGATCTCGTGAAGCTTCCCTTCGGTGATGGTGGCCGCCCGCTTCAGCCGCGGGATGATCCGGTCGATGACGTAGTACTTGTCGGTGGATTCCTCCGAGGGACCCGAGATGATCAGAGGGGTCCGGGCCTCGTCGATCAGAATGTTGTCCACCTCGTCCACGACGCAGTAGTTCAGCGCCCGCTGGACGAAGTCCTCGGCCGCGAACTTCATGTTGTCGCGCAGGTAGTCAAAGCCGAATTCGCTGTTGGTCCCGTAAGTGATGTCGGCCCCGTACGCCTCTTGCCGCGTGCAGGGCCGCAGGTTCGCCAGGCGGGGGTCGGACGATCTCATGGCCGGGTCGAACAGGAAGGAGGCCTCGTGCTGGAGGACCCCCACACTGAACCCCAGGGCATGGTACACCGGCCCCATCCACTGGGTGTCGCGCTTGGCCAGATAGTCGTTCACCGTGATGACGTGCGCCCCACGACCGGAGAGGGCATTGAGGTAGGCCGGCAGTGTCGCCACCAGCGTCTTCCCCTCGCCCGTGGCCATCTCGGCGATCTTGCCCTCGTGCAACACCATCCCACCGATGAGCTGGGTGTTGAAATGGCGCATGTTCAGCACGCGGCGCGCGGCCTCGCGGCAGACCGCGAAGGCGTCCGGCAGGATCTCGTCGAGAATCGCGGCCAGATCGTCGTCTGTTGCGGCGGCCACACGCTCTTTGAATACGGCGGTCTTGGCGCGCAACTCCGCGTCGCTCAGTATTCGTACCTCGGGTTCCAGGGCATTGATGCTCTCGACCCGCGGTCCGAGGCGCTTGAGTTCCCGCTCGTTCTTCGTGCCGACGAACTTGTGGATCAAATGCTTGAACATTCGGAGAAATCCATCCTTTCGCGTCGCACATCGCCGCGACGGCCTATCTTAACAGACGAAACGGCGCAGGGGCAACGCATTTCCCGGGACCGGAATCCAGACACCGCGCACAAAAAAGCGCCCCGGGGAGGCCCCGGGGCGCGAAACGCACTATCCGGCCTGGTCAGGAGGACGCATCCGGATCGACATCGCTGGCGAACTTGATCCCCGAGGTATCAATCGCGTACTTCAAAGGGTTGACGATGACCCCATCGACATGGACCTCGTAATGCACGTGGGGGCCGGTCGTTCGCCCGGTCGTCCCGATATAGGCGATGATGTCCCCCCGCCGCACCCGCTGGCCTTCCCGCACCCGAGTCGTGCTGGCGTGCCCGTAGAACGTCGCAAATCCATGCCCATGATCGATGAACACGACGTTCCCATAGGCAACCAGCGGCCCGGCGAAGGACACGATCCCGTCCGCCGTCGCCATGATCGGCGTCCCGTAGGGTGCGGCGATATCCAGCCCCTCGTGAAACTCCCGTTGCCCCGTGAAGGGCGACTTGCGGTAGCCGAAGCCTGCCGTGATCAGACCCTTGACCGGAAGGATCGTCGGGGTGGAGGCCAGGGTGGCGGCCCTTTCCTCCAGGTACGTCTTTAACTCACGCAGGCTCCGCGCGCGGGAGTTGATCTCTTCCCCCAGCGACGTCAGGTCCTGGTTCACCCAGTCCGCCACGCGGCCGGTCCGCTGCTTCAGCGCGTCCACAAGGGCGATCCGGCTCACCGTGTCGGATCCTCCCTGCGCCAGGGGGGCCGGCTGTTCCTCGCCCTTGTCCAGCCCGGCCACCACCCGGAGCCGCTGGTCCAGCTCTCGGATCTTGGAAAGCTCCCCTTCGAGCTGACTGACCTTCTCGGACAGGAGGCTCCGCTCGCTCGCCTCCTGGCGAAGCTGTCGGAGCTCCAGCATCCGCACGTTGAGGTTCACATACTGATAAAGAAAGAAGGTCAAGGCCAGGATCGACACCGCCGCAACCGACGAGACCACGGTCATGACCGTCTTGCTGATCTGAAACTTCCTGGCGGGAGAGGTGGCGTCGGGGAGGACCAGAATCGTAAAGAATCGCTTGGCCATCACCGGCTCCTTGCTCGAAAGATCATGGATCGCGCCTGCCGCGGTCTCCCCGTGCGCCGGCGAGCGGGCTCGGCCGCCGCCAAGTATCGACACGGGTCCCGCACCGGGGGCCACAGGGATCAGACTGAAACAAGGCAGGTACGTTTCGGGGCGCTTGCAGTCACCTTTACGAAGCCGGCGGGACGGTATCACGGGCCGAAGAAGCGTGTCAAGGAAAAATGGGCCGCCCGGCACGGCGGCATCAGACAACCGGGCGAAAGGTGGGAGTTCCGATCCGGGGCGAGGGGCGGCCGCCATCTGAGCCGATCACGAGCCCAGCGCGTCATACTTCCTGGCATTCCCCTTGGCGCGATCCACCGGGTACTTCCGGGCGTTCTCGACGAGCTTCCTGCAGGCCGCCTCGACGAGGTCGACCTGGATCACGTCGGCCATGGACACGAGTAAGATAAGAACATCGGCCATCTCGTCCGCCACCCGCCGCCGGTTCTCAGCGGAATCGAGGAAGACGGCTGCCTCGGCGGGAGTCTTCCACTGGAATGACTCCAAGAGCTCCGCCGCCTCCAGACTGATGGAGATCGCCAGATCCTTGGGGTTGTGAAACTGCCTCCAGTCCCGCTCGTCGCGAAACGCCAGGACCGCCTTCACCAGGTCGTCCATGCCGTGGTCTCTCGGCCGTTCGGTTCGTGGCTCGCGGCTCATGGCTCGTCCTTTCCGTGATCGGCCCACACCACCCATGACCCCGGCAGCCCTTTGATGCGCCGCTCCTGCCGAACCGACCCGGCCGCCTCCAGCGAATGAGCGCCGCCTTCGACCTCTCCCAGACCAAGGCCGAAGAGTCCCGCCAGAAACCGGTCCTGGGACGCCGCCGCGCCCTTGAGATACGCGGCAACAAGGCGGCGAGCCGCCTCCTGCGCGGCCAAGATCGCGGGCCGCCAGGAGCGGATCCGGCAGCCAGTTGTCCAGGAGGTCCCACCGGTAGTAGAAGTCCGGGTCGTACACCTCCTCCACCTTCACGATCCAGAGACCGCGCTGCAGCTCCGCCATGGCCCGGTCGAACTCGGCCGTCCGCTCCGCGCCGTGCATGGCCACCGCCTTCCGCAGGTCCGGCGTCGCAAGAGCGCCCCGATCGTTCAGCGCCTCCAGGATCAGGACCGCAGCCCGCGTCATTCGGCCCTGGCGATAGTCAACGATGTAGTCGCCGCTCCCCTTCCCTTCCCGGATCAGGGCGCAGAACGCCGGGAACAGGGCGAGGGAGACCAGCGTCGGCTTCCCCTTCACCAGCTTTCCGTAATAGGTGAACCGTTTGGCCGGTAGGCTGTCTTTCAGGTTCCAGGTGAGGATGATCTCGGGATCGTGGTGGGTGTGCTTGGGCCGGCGCGGTCGGCGTCGGCCGCAGACGGCCACGTACAGACTCGGAACCGGCAGGCCGAAGTCGCTCAGCGTGAAACAGAAGCCGACCTCGTTGACGAACTGGAGCGCGCTCCGCTCTCCTCGGACACGGCGTTCGGGTGTCCGACGGAACGTCCGATCGCGCCAGGCCTCGACATCCTGGCGCGCCATCGCGGGGCGGGATGCAGATGTCGTCGGCATGCCGGGCCTCTCGGCCGGTTAGGAGCCGTTACGAAATAACATGGCCATTTGTTGTGAATTTCGTCATTCTTTGGCAACGGCTTAGTTTCGGACAACGACCTTAATGGCTGTGGGATCCTTGTCCGCCGCCTCAAACGCCTCGGCGACCTTCTCCAGAGGGAACTCGTGCGTGATCAGCGGACGAACCTTCACCAATTCCTGCACGACGGGGCGGAGAGCCCACGGCGTCCAGATGACGCGCTCCTGCTCGGTATGGTGGACCAGGCCGGTCGTGCGGATCTGTAGGCCGTCGTCGTGCCACCGACTGATGTTCAGCTTGATGGGCCGGGTGATCCAGCTATAGAGAGCCAGGATGCCGTTGTGTTTCAGCATGGCAGTCGCCTGATTCATGCTGGATTCGCTGCCGGCGGCCTCCACCACCAGGTCGGCGCCGCGGCCCTGGGTCAAATCCAGCACGGCCTTGACGGGATCCTGCGCCTTGGCATCGATCGAGACATCGCTTCCCAGCCGCCGAGCCAACTCCAGCTTGTCCTGCGCCACGTCGATGGCCACGACCTTGTACGCCCCCATGCGCTTGACGGCTTGTGCAATGAGCTGCCCTGCGAACCCCATCCCATAGACCGCCACCACATCGCCCAACTGCGCGCCGCAGGTGAGCCCCGAGTACATGGCGCAGGCGATGGGCTCCCCCAGGGAGGCCAAATCAAGGTCGAGACCCTCGGGAACCGGCTGGAGACCGGACACCGGGACCTTGTAGTAATCCGCAAAGGTGTTGCACCAGTTGAACACCATGACCTTGTCGCCCGGCTTGTATTCCCTGACCTTGGCCCCCACCTCGACCACGGTCCCCCCGCTCTCGTGGCCGATCCAGAGCGGCAGCGTGATCTTCTCGGGAATGTCGCCACGGTACATCGCCTTATCCGAGCCGCAGATCCCCGAGAGGTGCCCCTTCACCAGGACCTCCTCCGGCCCCACGGTGAGTTCCCGCTCGGTGAGCACGATTTGCCCCGGAGACTTTCAACTGTGCGCTCTCGTCCTCACCCGTCTTCCCCCTTCCGGTCGCTCCCCTCAGCCGTGACCGCGTCCGTTCACTTGCTCGACAGGCAGTCGAGCGCGGCCATCACCCCACCTCTCGTGAATGGCACACCGGCGACGGCCATCCCCATCTCCACACCGCTCAGAGGTCCCGGCCAGCATCAGATCATTGAAATCGCCCAGGTGCCCGATGCGGAAGGCCTTGCCTTTCAACCTCCCCAGCCCGGTGCCGAGCGAGAGGTCGTAGCGCTCCAGGACGACCTTCCGCAGCTTGTCGGCGTCGTGTCCTGCCGGCATCATCACCCCCGTAAGAACACTGCTGTACTCCAGGGGATTCTGACAGACCGTCTCCAAGCCCCAGGCCCGGACCGCACGGCGTGTGGCCTCGGCGTGCCGGTTGTGGCGGGCGAAGACGTTCTCCAGCCCCTCCTCGAGGAGCATCTGGATGGCTTCCTTGAGCCCGTAGAGCAGGTTCGTCGCCGGCGTGTAGGGAAAGAACCCCGCCTGGTTGTCGCGAAGCATCGGCTCCCAATCCCAGTAGGAGCGGGGCAGCCGGGCGGTCTTCGATGCCTTCATCGCCTTCCGGCTGATGGCGTTCAGCCCGAGGCCCGGGGGGAGCATCAGTCCTTTTTGCGAACAGCCCACGGTCACGTCCACGCCCCACGTGTCGTGCCGGTAATCGATGGAGCCCAGCGAGGAAATCGTGTCCACCAGCAGCAGGGCCGGATGCCCGACTCGGTCCATGGCCTTCCGGATCTCGGCCACTCGACTGGTTGCGCCCGTGGAGGTCTCGTTGTGGACGATTGCCACTGCCTTGATGGCGTGGGCCGTGTCCTCGGCCAGCTTCGCCTCGGCCACCGCGGGGTCCGCGCCGCGCCGCCAATCGGTGGGGACAAAATCCACCGAGAGTCCGAAGCGAAGCGCCACGTCCTTCCACAGGCCGGCGAAATGGCCCGTTTCGAACATCAGCACCTTGTCGCCGGGAGACAAGGTGTTCACCAGCGAGGCCTCCCAGGCTCCGGTCCCCGATGACGGGTAGACCACCACCGCCCCTTTGGTCTGGAAGATCTTCTGCAGGCCCTCGAGAACCTGCCGCCCGAGCCGCCCGAACTCCGGCCCGCGGTGATCCATGGTGGGCAAGCTGATCGCCCGCAGAACCCGGTCCGGGACGTTCGTCGGTCCCGGGATCTGAAGGAAATGGCGACCGCTTTTCGCACCCATAGTTCCCCCTCGCAGCAAATACTCTTCCGGCTTGGATATCGAATCATCCCCGGGGTCAGGCCACGCCTTCACCTACGGGAGTCGTGGGGCCTAAGCGGGAATCTGTTGTGTGCCTCGCGTTAACCTACCCGTACACCAAGTTCACCAGCCAAAGACCGGTTTGCGGTACATACGTGACCAGGAACGTCAGTATCACGAGGACCATCATGTAGTAGAAGCCGGTCCGAAAGACCTCCCACATGGAGAGGTCGGCGATGGCGCAGGTCGTCATGAGCACGGTGGCCACCGGCGGGGTCTGCTGGCCGACTCCCAGATTGATCGTGATCATCAGCCCGAAGTGGATCGGGTCGATACCGAGCGCCTTGATCAGCGGCAAGACAATGGGCACGATCAGGATGATCGCCGCCGCGCTGTGCAGGAAGCAGCCCGCCACGAAGAAGGCGATGTTGAGCAGGAGGAGGATCAGATACTTGTTGTTCGTGAGACCCAGCATGGCCTGAGTCAACTGCTGGGGGACCCCTTCGTTGGTGAGGTACCAGCCCAGCACGGCGGAGGTCGCCACGATCAGCATGATGACCGCCGTCTGCATGGCGGAGTCAACGATTGTCTTCCAGAGGTCGCGCCAAGTTAGCTCCCGGTAGATGAAGGCCCCGATCAGGATTGCCGCCAGAGCAGCCAGGCCTCCGACCTCGGTGGCCGTGGCAATCCCACCAAAGATCCCTCCCCAGATCACCACCGGAATCATCAGCGCCCAGAAACCGTCCTTGAACGCCCGCCCCAGGGCCCGGAGCGAGAAGGAAGCCTCAGCCGGATACCCACGCTTGCAGGCGAAATAGTAGGAAAGGGCCATCATCATGCCGCCACCGATGATACCCGGGATGACCCCCGAGATGAAAAGCTTCACCACCGAGGTGTCCGCCATGGCGGCATAGATGATCATGGGGATGCTTGGGGGGATAATGATCGCCAGCGTGGCGGCGTTCGAGACCACCCCGGCGCTAAAGGCTTTAGGATACCCCTTCTTCTCCATGGCCGGGATGACGACTTGGCCGATCGCGGCTGCGCCGGCCACCGCCGATCCGGAGATCTCTCCGAAAAACATGGAGGCCACGATCGTCACCATGGCGAGGCCGCCCCGGATGAACCCAACCAGGGCGCTGGCGAGATTGATGAGGCGCGTGGAGATGCCGGACGTCGTCATCAGCCCCCCCGCCAGGATGAACAGCGGGATGGCTAACAGGGGGAACTTGGAGGCGCCCCCGAAGATCATCAGGGGGATGGCGGCGAGCGGGGCGGTCCCCTGGATCAGGACGACCACGATGGTCGCAAGCGCAAGCACGAACCCAATGGGAACGTTAATGGCGGACAACAATAGGACCATGCCGAGGACGAGCCATCCCATCATTGTCCTTCCTCCATCGATTTAGGCCGCGCTCCTCCCGCAGCGTCGCCGCCCTTGAACAATGTAACAAGCTGCACCACGCCAACCAGGATCATGAGCGCGGCGGAGATTGGCATCACACTGTAGATCCACGCCATCTTCACCTCAGGGACCGAGACGGCCGTTTCTTCTGCCATCTCCTTGATGAGACCCCAGCCGGACACCAGCACGACGAGCGAAAAGCCCATCACACAGATGATGCCGATGAACTCCATCACCTGTTGCCCTTTGCGCGGCAGTTTCTCTATCAGGGTCTCGAAGCTAATATGTTTGCCGCGAGCCAATCCTACCACTGACCCATACATCGTGAGCCAGACCAGGATGAATCCGGCGAATTCGTCGTACCAGGAGAGCGCTTCATTAATGATGTATCGGTAAAACACTCCCACCAGGACGACCCCCAGCATGACAAGGATGAGCACGGCTGAGTAGGTCTCCAGGATGGCGATCAAGTTATCGTAGGCTCTGCGCATAAACCTCCTCCTCTGTGGTAACCGATATGGCGCATTGCACTCGACCACGGGACCGCACCCGAACCACACGTCGAGTCCGGTACGTCAGACGTGATCCCGTCCATCTGCGTGCGGCTAGCGCAGCGCGAGAATCCGATCGATGAGCTCCTTGCCGCCCTTCACCTCCTTGGCGAAGTCGTCGTACACCGGCTTGGAGGCCTTGATGAAGGCGTCCTTGTCCACCTCGTTTACCTTCAGCGTCTTCTGCATCTTCTCCAAGATTTCCATGTCCAGCCGGGCCCCCTCTTTGCGCGCGAAATCTCCCACTTCCACGGAGGTCTTCGCGAGGAACTGCTGTACGTCGGGGGACAGCGTCTTCCAGAACCGTTCAGACACGATGGAGTAGGAGGGAGTGTAGACATGGTTTGAAAGGGACAGGTACTTCTGCACTTCGTGGAACTTCCCCCCCCAGATCTGCGGGAAGGGATTCTCCTCCCCATCCATGACCCCGGCCTGGAGCGCGGCGAAGACCTCCCCGTACGCCAACGGCGTCGGATTGGCTCCATAGAGGCGGAACATCTTGACTCGCCAGACTCCGCTGGGTACACGAAGCTTGATTCCCTTCAGATCCTCTGGTTTCACGATGGGCCGGACGTTGTTGGTGATGACCCGGAATCCGTTCTCCCACATACCGAGGACACGGAGTCCCTTTTCCGGCAGTGGGTCGAACAGGATTTCCTTGATCTTCGGATCCTCGGCGACGCGTTTTACATGCTCTCGATCCTTGAAGAGGTAGGGCATCTCGAAGATGCCGAATCTCTGATCGACGGTGCTCATGACGGTGGAAGGCTGGAACATCTCCATCATGCCCACCTTGATTCCTCTCAGCATCTCCTCATCGGAGCCCAACTGACTGGAGTGGAAGACCTTGACCTCGTATCTCCCCTTCAGCGCCTCGTTGATCCGCTTTGCGAACTCGTCGTTCGCCACAGCCAGGAGCGATCCCGGATATCCCACGTGCCCCATCCGGATGACCGTCGCCGCCCGGGCGCTTGCCGCCGTGGAGCCCACCAGCAGGACGCCAAGCAGAAGGGCGAGAAGTCGCATTCTAGGCACCGCCTTCGAGATGTTCATGGCGCTATCCTCCCTTCGAAAAGATTGAATCGCAGGCATGCCTCTGCCCCCGGATCACGCATCCAGGGTCACCAGCGGAACCAAGCGCCCCAAGAGACGCTCGGCCCGAATCGGATTGTAGATCCCGCAGTGACAAGGCCGGGTCAGCTCCAGGGCCCCTTCCCTCACGCTCTTTTTTCCCCGCTTGATCTCGGTGATCACCCGCTCGACCAGGTTGGCCGGGACCATGCCGTGACCGCACATGGTGGTCAATTGCAGGATCTCGTCCGCGGGCAGCTTCTTGTACTGCCCAAAGATCCCCAGAGAGTTCTCCACCGTATGCTTGGCAAGCCCGCTCTTCCGACAGCCCGTCTCTGTCGCGTCGTGGATCCCCGAGACCACCACCGATATCCCGAGGTCGGCCTCCTTGAGCTCCTTCAGGATCTCGACCACCTCCGCTTCGTCGGTGAAAACCGCGTGCACGATCGAGGTGCTCTGGATGTTCTGGAGGATCTCTTCCCGGGACTTGACGTAGCAGTTCCCCGTCACCATGTCCCCGTAGTTGACCGGCCGGTGCTTCAGGAGGATTCCCAGGAACTTCGTCATCCGCTCGGCCGACCCCTCTTCATTGAGATTCTTCGCCGACATGGTGAAGACGATAAAGTCCTGGTCGAGGCTCTCCCGGTCTCCCCTGCGGTGTAACGTGTGCGTCACCCCACTCCTCCTCGGTCACCCGTCAAACAGCGGCCAGAGGCCTGCCCAGGCCGACATTGCTCTTGCCATTGATGGAGAGGAAACGGCCCCTTCCCTGGATTTCCTTCAGATAGGGAACCGAGCCGTCTTCGCCGATCCGGGCGATGATGTCGCCGGAGAAGACCGTGCTGATTTCCTGCGACACCCGGTCCAGAACCTCCAGGACCTCCGGAAGCCGCTCGGCCGGAATCATGAACTCCACGATTGCCGACAGCACCTTCTCGTTTCTGACCTCGGGGTTGATGAGCCCCTTCTTCCGGTCCACCATGAGCTTGGTGACGGGGTTCTTCTCCTCGAAGCCGATGCCCAGAGCCGCCAGGGCCCCGGCCACTTTCTCCACATCGTGGAACCGGGCCCCCACGCCGGGCCGGCCCAGCTCGCACGCCATCCCATACATCCCCCTTCGATACCGGCCGGTGACCTCATTGGTCTTCATCTCTTCGGTGCCCCGGCCCGGGATGCGCGTCTCCGGGTGGATCTTCAGGGGGTCGCTGAAATTCTTCCGCACGGTCCGGGGCCAGACGAGCTCGGGCTGGTAGAGGGCCTCCGTAGGGCAACAGCCGCTTCGCAGGCAGACACTGCACTCCACGCACTCGTCTTCGTCGATCACATAATAGATCCGGGTCGGATTCTTCCGGTCTCGCTCGAAGCGCATGATCCCGCCCAGCATGGTGCAATAGGAGCTGCAGTTCCCGCAGCCGATGCATTTTTCAGGATCGATTCTCAATTCTTCGCCCCTCCACATTCCAGGGTCCGGACCGAGCCCCCCAGCGCGTACAGCCTCGGTCGGTAGGAGAACCCGCGCTCCAGATCCCTGGCCAGGGCCTGGACCGAGACCTCCGTCCGGTTCTTCACCAAGGAGGTCAGAACCCCCGCACAGCGGACATCGCCCAAGAGGAGAAACCCGTTCAGGCGCCCGTCCGAACAGATCAGCTTCCGGTAAAGCGGCTCATCTCTGCGAGTGGACGTGAGCTGTTCTCCCCCCTCCCATACGCCCGCGGAGATCACCCGGACCCCCAGGATTTCCACCGAATTCATTCGGAGGGTTCCCGAAAAGGCGGCCGGCACGCCGGCCATGTTCAGTCCGGCGATCCTGCCCCCCTCGGTCGCCGAGGGCCAGATCGTGCTCGGCAGGTTCTTCCCTTGCAGGACTTCCAGGGGTTCAGCCACATCCCCAGCGGCGAATACCGAGGGGACGCTGGTGGCCATGCGCTCATCCACCCTCACCCCTTGATTCAGGGCAACGCCCGTTTCCTTCAGACAAGCGACATTCGGGTCCACCCCTTTTCCAATCACGGCCAGATCGCAGGACAGTCGGGTTCCATCGGAGAACGACACCCCCTCCAGCTTCTCCCCACCATGAAACGCCGTGACATCGGTCTGGAAGTGGACCTGGACCCCATGCCGCTCGAAGGCGCGGAGGAAGAAATCGGAGGCCGTACGGTCCAGCATCTGGGACAGGATCCTGTCGGACGAGATCACCAGGTGGATCTCGCTCTTCTTGCTCGCCAGAGCCTCCAGACTCTTGACTCCGACAAGTCCTCCTCCGACGATCACCACCGGACCGCGGGACGACCGCAGGCTGTTCTTGATCGCCTCGGCATCCGTGATCTTCCGGAGCGGGAAGATGCCCGGAAGCTCATTACCCGGGACGTCCAGGACCCGGGAAGACGATCCGGTGGCCACCAGGAGGCGATCATAGGGAAGGCGCTTGCCGCTTGCCAGATGAACCCGCTGCTCGTGGGCGTCGACCGTCGTTGCCGTCTCTCCCTTGAGGAGACGAATCTTCTGCGCGGTATAGAACGCCCCGGGGGCGAAGACGATGTCCCGCTTGGTCTTCTTCCCGGCGATGTACAGCGACAGCATCGCCCGGGAATATCCAAAGGTCTTCTCGTCCGAGACGATGGTGATCCGCCCCTCGGGATCGTGCCGCCGGATCTCTTGGGCTGCCGCGATCCCGGCGGTGCTGTTCCCAAGGATGACGTAACGCACGAGACGCCCCTGACGTGCAGCCGGCCTCATGTTGCTATCCATCGTTAGCGGGCTCTTCTCGCCTTGAGCAGAGAGGCCATCTCCTCGGCCTGGGTGCCTGCATCGGGCAGAACAGGGGCCGCGAGGAGCGTTCCGCCCGTGATCTTCTCCCATTCGGCCTTCAGCACCTGAGCCAGCCAGGGGCTTCCCCAGAAGGGGAGGCGGATGCCGATCTGCACCGTGAACCCAAGGGACAGGAGGCTTACCGCGCTGGCCCAGGTGGAGGCCCTGAAGAATTCCGGGAAGGCGATGACCGCCGGAAATGCGCCGACCCCTCTCCCCTGAGCGAGGCTGTTCAACAGGGAGACCACCCGGGGGATTTCAAAGGCGGATCCGAAAGAGGAGACCGGATGCAGCCCGTCCTTCTCCAGTTCCGAGGCGAAGGAGGAAAGCTGAACGGCCTTCCGCTTGCCGAGTTCCGCGCAAAGCGCATCCGCCTGCGAACCCAGATCGCCCCCGAGCAGGATCAGGGCCTTCTCGGCCAGAGCGGCTTCCATCAAGGCCAGGGTTCGATCGAAGAAGGCCTGCTTGGCGTTGGGTTCCCCGAACAAGACGGCCACCCCCTGGATTCGGCCCGAGTCGAGGGCCTGCTTCAGCTCCTGCTCCCGCAAGAACACCGAGCCTCTTCCGGCGCTCGCCGCGCGGATCATCCGCGAAGAGGTTCCGTAGAAGGCATTCCGGGAATGGTGGGAGGCCTGGTCGATCGCCTCGGAAACCGTCCGGCTGAAGGACTTCCCATCTTCCATCAGGATAACCGGAATGCCGTATTTCGCCGCCAGCGTCTCGAGACCCGGCCACACGGCGTTGGGTGCAACGATCAATGCGTCCAGGTTCATCCCCAGCGCCAGCTCCGGAGATCCGTGGTCGGCGGCGGCCAGATTCGAGGACAGTCTGTGCGCCCCCTGGACGAAGACATTGATCTTCTTGCCCCCTGCCTTCTGCCCCGCCTGATCCAGCGCCTGGATCAATCCCGCCGGCCCTTGCCCGACGATGAGGAGATTGATTCCCTGCGGATCGAACGAAGGCCCCTCCATCCGGGTGCGGCCGATCGCCGATTCGGTCTCCGTCAAGAAGCCGTAGTGGATCAGACCCAGGCGGGTCAGGTCCTTCAGGGTCTGTGCGAGATAGCCCTTGTGAGAGAAGAAGCTGTTCTGGACTCCAAAGAGGTCGTCCTTCCGGACCGGAAGGAGCCCCGCTCTCGTGAGCCGCTCCTTGGCCTCCGAGGGCAATCCGGAGCCAAACTCCGGAGCCTCCTGGTCGGTTCCGGCCCCGAGAAGCTTCATGGTCCTGGCCGACTCCAGAACCCCCTCCAGGGTGGCCTGGAAGATGTTCTCCATCACGATCTGATCCCTGTCGGCCCCACACACTCCCTGGCTCGGCTCGTCCCCGAAGGGGCTGATCCGGCAGGGCCCCTGGAAACACTTCCGGCAGTTCAGGCCGTTGCTCGTAAAGGCGCAGAGCGGCAACTGCTGCTCATAGCGCTCCCAGAGCAGGCGTGCCCCCTGATCATGGGCGGCCAGGAGAAGATCGGATGTTTCTGTCAGCGCGCTCTTCTTGTGAATTCGCTCCATCTGTCTCAAACCCCTATGGTCTTGCGAGTCCCTTTGTCGATACGAAATCCAGCCCTCTCAGGACGCTCTCTTCTTGCGGCCTCCATTTCCCCTGCGCGATCTCTTCCGGATTGACGAGAACCAGGGCGTGGGTTGGGCAGCTCTCGACGCAGAAGGGGGCATCCATCTCTGCGCACTGGTCGCACTTGATCATCTTCCGGAAGCTCCGGAAGGGCTGGGGCGCCCCAAAGGGGCAGACCATGACACACATCCAGCATCCGATGCATCGGGTGTCATGGAGCAGGACCAATCCATTCGGGTCCCGATACAAGGCCTTTGCCGGGCAGGCATCCAGACAGGGGGCATCCTCGCAATGGCGGCACTGGATGGGAAACCCGTTCTCGAGCCCCGTGTCCTCGACCCTCACCCTGGACAGGGGGAGGGGAGTCTCGAAGATCGCCTCGGGAAGCCGTTTTGTCAGTGAGGAGCGGTTGAGCGCGCAGGCGATCTCGCAGCTCTTGCAGGCCACACAACGCTCCGCGTTCACAAAGATGGACTTCATGATTCTCCCCAGAGGGCTTCCAGATCCCTATCTGCCTTCTCGAACCTCTTCCAGAATGCGCGCGGCGCGAGTCGGATTAAACACACCACAAGAACAGAACCGCGCCATGTAGGTCGCCGCCTGCTTCGGGTCGCGCCGCCCTTCTTTCACCCAATCCATCATCTTCCTGGCAAAATTGTGCGAGACCATGCCATGTCCGCACATGGTCGAGATCTCCAGGACGTGGCGATCGGGCAAGAGATTCAGGTCCCCGTGGAAGCCTAGAGAATAGCCCACGCTGTGGCGGGTGATCCCCGCCTTCTTGCAGCAGGTGTGCGCCGTGTCCGCCAGGGCGGAGACGTTGACGGAAACCCCCAGATCCGCCTGTTTGAGCTCCGCGAGGAAGGCCTCGCAGTTGGCGCGCGTATCGAAGACGGCGGCGACCGACGTGCAGTTGTCGATCCCATCCACGATCGCCTTGAAATCCAGATGGTCCGTGCGACGCCAGTGGGCCAGCGGGTTCAGATTCTGCGAGGCCCGGTAGACGCCTCCCGTGATGCCGTTCCCCACGTTGACCGGGTTGTGCTTCAGCGCCAACCGCAGAAACTCTTGCAGCTTCGCCGGCGCCCCTTCCTCATTGACTCCCCGAGCCGCCATGGCGAACACGATATAATCGTCCTGCAGGGTCTCCGGGGCGCCGAATCGGTGAAGTGTATTGGTCATTGCGCTATTTCTCCTCCGTGCGAGCGATCGCGTGTCAGACGGTAGCAGCCGCGGGCCGCCGGCCCAGCCCCAGATTGGTCTTGGCGCGATACCCCGCGTACCCTTCCCGCTCGAGCAGCGGCTCCAGCAGATTCTCCCCCTGCGCGTCGCAGCGCGTCGCCAAACCGATGGCGACGATGGTGTTCAGCTCTCCGGCAACCTTTTCCACGGCCCGGAGGAGCTGGGGCACATGCTCGGGCGTGCTCTGCAGCTCGAGGATGGCCGAGAGAACCTTCTCGTTCAGGACGTCCTCTCGGATCGCCCCCGTGGCCGGATCGCTCATCAGGGAAAAGACCGGATTCTTCTTCTCGAATCTAACAGGTAACGGCGCCAGGGCCATGCTCATCTTCTGGATATCACGGAACCGGACGCCGACCCCCGGCCGGCCAAACTCGATGGTGAGGCCGACCCCCCCCTCTTTCACCCGATCGGTCACATCGTTGGTCTTCACCTCTTCCGTTCCCCGCCCGGTTATTCCCGTGGACTCGTGGGCCACCAGCGGATCGCTGAAGGCGCGTCGCACGATGCGAGGCCAGGTAAGAGTCTGTTCGGTGAGGGCATCCGTGGGGCAGACGTCCGGCTCGGGGTCGAAGCGGATGCGGAGGAGCTTCAAGAATCCCCGGATGGTGCGGACCAGCGTGGGATTGAGATGCTCCTTGCTCATCCCGCGATAGCAGGTGAAGCACTCCACGCACTCCTCCTCGTTCACCGTCGCGCGATTTATCCTCGGGTCTATATGAATCGCTCCCATCGGGCAAATTGGAACGCAATTGCTGCATGCGACACACTTGTCACGATCAACTTGCATGAACCTCTCCGCTTGATCGAACCACCACACTGGACCAGGCTTGAGTGGATGCGATGGACCTGGGATGCTTGCGCATCGGAAGCGTGGGCCGTGGGAATGTAGGCAGGAGTATCAGTACATCCCAAGCGCGCATCCTGTCAAGAAGGAACGTTTCTGTCAACGAGGGGATATCGCTACTCCCTCCCGAGGATATCGTCACGATCGGGCGTGAATCATCGCGACCGTTTCCGGGGCCGCGCCGCCTTCGATGCTTGGGCGCCCCGTGCCGACTTTTGCCGATTGCTCCGGCTCCGAGGAGCCGGCACGCTCTTCTTTCGGCCCGCACCCGCCGTCGACCGGGATAGGAGCACCGTCAGCTCGCGCACATCGTCGAGCGCCTCCAGGCCTCTCACCGCCTCGATGACCTGTTCCGCCTTTTGACGCGGCCAGCGACTGAAGGCGGCACACTCCCGGAACTTGTCCGCGGCCTCGTCGTAGCTCATAGGATTCGCCGGACTCCCCTTCCCGAAGTCGGCTCGTCCGGAAATCATCCGTCCATCCTTGAGCGCGATCTCGATGATGGTCGTCATCTTGTCGTAGCCGGCAGCCTCGGCCTCGGGATGGACGCCGAAGTCCACCTTCTGGATCATGGCCTGGACATCCGGCCGGTTGACGATCTCGTCCGTGAATTCGGGCAGCCCAACCTTCCGCTCGAGGAGGAGGATGGCCATGCAGAACTCCATGCTGAACTTGGCCTGGAGCTCCGTCGTGGGCCGGTGATGGATGAGGGCGTTGGGCATGTTCCGGTTCGTACCGACCTTGACGGAGACGACCTGGTCGGGGCGAATGTCATGCTGCGTGATCAGCGAGAGCATCATGGTCATGCCGGGATGGGTCAGCGATCCGGACGGATGAGGCTTGATCGAGACTCCCGGCTCTGCAAAGCACCACGGGCTGCCGAGCTTCCCGCGAATCGCCCCCTCGTCATACCCTCCACCGGCGGCGCGGAAGAAGCCGCGTGGGGCCTCCAGGATGTGCGGGGTCGCCGTGAAGCCCATGCCGGCGAACTCGGCCGCCAGGACGCCGCTCTCCGCCGCGCGGCCCGCGTGGAGTGGCTTCATCATCGTCCCGAAGTTCTCCCGAAGTCCGGCGGACAGACTCCCGGCGATTCCCAGCGCGACGCAGGCGACGTCGGCGGACAGACCACACAGGTTGGCCAACCCTGCCGTAGCCCCGAAGGTCCCGCAGGTTGCCGTCGAGTGGAATCCATCTTGGTAGTGCCGAGGGTGAATCGCCTCGGCAATCTTGCATTCCACCTCCACGCCCACGTTGTAGGCCCCGAGCAGATCTCGTCCCGATCGGCCGTCCCGCTCTGCCACCGCCAGAACCGCCGCCAAAACAGGCGCAGTGGGGTGCGTCAGCAGACCGTACACCCGGTCTTTTGCCACGGCGAGCTGGGTGTCGTCGTAGTCGTCCGCGTGGATTGCGGTCCCGTTGGCGAAGGCTGCGAAGCGTGCCGGCATGCGCAGGGACGTGCCGATGATGCTTGTCGTCCCGCCGGCACAGCCCAGCCCCTGGAGGTGGCGCCGGACCAGTTCCCCGCTCTTCGCCACCGAACCCGCCAGAGCCAGCCCTAGGCCGTCCAGGATGGATTTCTTCCCGAGCGCCACGACCTCGGCCGGGATGTCCGGGTATCCAGTCGAGGCGATGAAACTCGCGACGTGTGCGGAAAGGGAATCTGACTTCTTGGTGACTTGTGGACTCATCGTGGTCTCCATATGCAACCGCCTTCGCAACCGAGCAACCTAGTGCATCGGCGTGTGGTACAACGGCCGTAAGTTCGTGTCAATGGAAAACCATGTCACGCCGTGTGCACCACGGGACACGGGGCGGAAGATCACTCACCCGCCCCGTGTCCGCTCCAGGTCACGCTCTCCCGGCGGTGGGCTATGCGCCATCGGCCACCAGCGTGAGCGGCGGCCGTGCCGCGGTTTCCAGCTCGCAGATTCGCCTTTTCATCTGGGTGATGGTTTTCTGGTGTTCCACCAGAATGCCCATGAGGATGGCCTCCAAGGGCGTCAGGCGCGAGGCGTAAACCATGGCGGCCACGTGATACTTGGATGCGGCGAAGAGCGCGTCCATGGCTTCCTGATCCTCCCGGCGCAGCGCGCGACGGAACTTGTTCCAGCTTTCGAATTCGGCCTCCAGGACACGGCTGAACGGGGCGACGGTTCTACCCATGACGGACCTCGAACGGAAGAGATGAGAGCGAGCAGACTGCTGAAAAAGACCCATCTGCGGTCACCCAGCCTTCGGCTGGGTACCCGTCCGCTCGGGCACTCGTTGCGGCGTACCCGATGTACGCCTCGCTCGGCCCCGGGTACCCATTCGAAGAATGGGTGCGCCGCCTTGCATCTGGGCCCTTTTGAGCAGCCCGGGTGAAAACGAGCTTCTCAGCATCCTGCTAGAGATGAGAGCCGAGAAGCAGGGGATGTGGACCGTGCGGGCTCGGCGGCTTCTCCTGGAGCGCCAAGACCTCGCCCTCCTCCTCGCGGAGGCGCACCACGATGGTGGCGGCGCGGGCCAGGATCTCGCCCAGCGGGCGCAGCCGCGGCGTCGCGGGCTCTTCGGGGTGGGTGGCCAGGATCGGCTGCCCGACCTCGGCGAGCGATCGGAGTCGCCGCCCAGTGTGCTGGAGGATGCGAAACGCTTCGCGCGCAGGAACGTTCTCGTCGTGAAACAGATGACTCCAGCCGGAGACCACCACCAGGCCCGGGCGGTATCGCGCGATCGCCGACGGCAGGCGCTCCGCGATCAGCGTCTCCAGTTGGTGACAGGTGAAGGCGCGCGAGAGGTGTAGGCGCTGGAGAATCGCCTTGGGGGGCTGCCCGGCGTCTTTCGCCAGTCGCGAAAGGATGTACGGGTCGAAGCTATTGGCTCCGTCCACATAGAGGACCGTGAGTCCCCGCAGGGCCGCCTGGCCGGCCAGGGTCGTCCCCAGATCCAGGACGAATCCCGGTCCTGCCAGCACGGTGAGCGAGGCCTGCCGCTCTCGCCTCGGCACCGGCAAGGGCGCGAAGCCCCGCTCTTCGTCCTCTGGCGAGGCCAAGAGGAGCAGGAGGGGATCAGACTCTTGTCGGTTGCTTCCGGCGACACCACCCCGGTAGATCATGGCCCATAAATACCAAACAGATGTTTGGTTGTCAAGCAAGATTCTCCTTGGAGCAAACCTCCATCAATCTTGACAGTTGACCTGTTTATGGACTAAATATAGTCATACTCAAGAAATGGAGGTACCCTCATGAAACTGTCCAGCCAGATCAAGCCTATCAGTTACCTGAAAGCCCATGCTGCCGAAATCGTAAGGCACCTGGGCGAGCAGCGGGAGCCACTGGTCATCACGCAGAACGGCGAAGCCAAGGTGGTCATGCAGGACATCGAAACCTACGAGCACACTCAGGAAACGCTGGCTTTCCTAAAAATCCTGGCGATCGGAACCCGCCAGATCGAGGAAGGCAAAGTCCAGCCCGCTGAGAATGTGATCAAACGCCTGCGCGAGCGACGGGGGGCTCACTGATGCCGTTCGCGGTCTTGCTGACCAATGATGCAGCACGTGATCTCGACGAGATTTATGAATATATCGCGCTGCACGATGCACCTCAAAAAGCGGATGACGTTCTGGACCAGATTGAGAAAGCCTTCTCCGGGCTGTCCGAATCCCCCGAGCGGGGTGCCCGTCCGAATGAACTGTTGTCGCTGGGGATTCGGGAATACCGCGAGGTCTTCTTCAAACCCTACCGCATCATTTACCGAGTCATGGATAAGAACGT
Organism: uncultured Methylomirabilota bacterium; assembly: GCA_963727695.1. Taxonomy (GTDB): domain Bacteria; phylum Methylomirabilota; class Methylomirabilia; order Methylomirabilales; family 2-02-FULL-66-22; genus 2-02-FULL-66-22. The sequence goes on from CAVSHW010000024.1 coordinate 36,837, forward strand.
CTACGTTCTGCTGATTGTCGATGGCCGTCGTGACATGCAGTCGCTGCTGCAGCGGCGATTGCTAGACGCGTAGAGCACCTTCCAGCGCTCGTCGAAGGGGCGCGCGTGAATGGTTCGCCAGACGGCTTCGCCGTTTGGGCCGCGAGTCAGGAGACGGCGCACTCGCATCATCGGTGTGACCGCAAGAGAACAGAGGGGTCAGAAGTCAGTGGTCAGCGATTGGGGATCGCTGACCGGGGAGAGCATAGTCCGGAGGAGAGGGCAGGGTCAAGGGTCCGAATCGCGAGCGCGCGAGTGCGTCAGGGTTCGGGGTAGGCGGGCCGCTCGTCCCTTGTGGCCGAGGAATTGAAACCCCGCTCCTGGAGAATCAAAGGGTTGCCTCTCTCAAGGTGTCCGGTACCTTATTACGGGGTTAGCTGGCCGTATGGGAACTACTCGTAGTTTGGCCGAAGGACAAAGCGCCACAGATGAAGCTGTTGGCCCCTGTAATCAGGTGGTATCACCACTCCCAGCGCTCCTGGGTCCGTCGACGGAGCTATCCGCTCGATGCTTCCAGAGGGAGCGGTGAGGTCATTGAATCGGCGCGAGATCATGCTGCTCAGAGGTCCGAGCATCTCGAACTCCTGACCGGCTACTGGCATGGGGTGGGCAACCTCGAAGTCTAGATGGATGAGGGCATTGCCTTCGATGCACGCTGTCGGCTCACCACCGGTCCAGTTTGAGTAGTGCATGAAGTAATAGGCGAGATTACGTTCCTCCCGCGACTCGATCCGAGTGCCCGCGCAGTAGAGCACGATGTCGCCGATGGTGAATTGCACCTCACCCCTTACATCCACTGAGCGAGGCTTGGTGGGATCTGTGAGAACCCTCAACATCAGAGGAGGTGTGGTCGCCACCTGCATATCGCCCAAGTCTGCCATCTCGTTCCGCTTGATGGCTGTAGGAAGGTCGATTCGTACGTCAGTTCCGCCATGGCGAGGAAGGTGGGGCAGGGACACGAGAGTCCATATGTTCATCGGCGACCAATATATCGCCACGCGAACGGGACGGCCGACCAAGCGAGCATACTTCTCCAGCGAGGCGAGGTACGACCCTTTCAGGGCCATTGGCTTATGCGGATTGCGATGATTTTTGACCTCCACAAGGAAACTATTACCGTCGTCGAGAACCAGAAGAAAATCCGGAACTCTGATCGAATCGGGATCGGTGACAAGGGTCTCCCCTGCGTCCTCCTCTTTGATCATTTGGACGCGTCCGAGTGAAGCGACAACATAGCTGAACATGCTCTGAACGCGGCGGCCGTGAAGGATGATGGGATTCCGGACGGCAGCGTTGAATGATCGCTCCACGAGTTGAACGAAGTCACCATGTCCGCGGCCATCGATGAGAGTGAACCCGTGGGTCAATCCGAGCGACGTGAAGAGGTCGAGGACCTCGAACTTTTCCGGTGACCGAGGTAGACGCCTCATCATTGGACCCACCTTTGTTAGCCGAACATCAGCGGCGCGCGGATTTCGAAGGCGTCCGCTGGATGCTATTGCTTGCAACGGATATTTGCGCTTCAGCTTCCTTCAGGATGGATTTGGCCCATGCCTGAAGCCTTCTTCTAACTGGGGTGAGGTCGTAATTCTTTCGAACCCCAAGCGCCTTAACGGCCTTTTGCAGGTTCCAAACCCCCGACGAGGCCATGCCGAGCGCTCCAACGATCTGGATCGCCCTTTTCTGGATCGCTTTCGCTTTCCCATCGTCCCAGACAATGGCCCGCCATTCATCATCCAGTTTCAAAGTCTTGGGCCATTCCTCGTGATGCTTCCAATAGTTGGCGACGGCATTGATGGCCTCAATTGGGGTGAACGGCACCTGAGTTGACAGCCTGCCGGTGAGCTTGAACAGCCTGTATCCATCGATCTCTCCCCGGTTGGCGCGGAACGTCATTCCCCCCAGCGTCAGCTCCATGCCGAACTCCTGATAGTAAGCGCGAGCGAGAGCCACGAACCGGGTTCTGACTGCAGTGAGAAATACTTGCGCGGCGGCCATAGCGACTCCGAGAAGCTCCTCAATCAGCAAACGACTTGTTTCGCTCACATGCTCAACATACTCCTCCGACCCTGTTCGTCCTGCACGACGGATCTCGTCCAGGGCGCGCTTAATCTCCCCCTCGATAGGGTGGTGGACAGCTTCAAGCATTTCGATCTTCGCTGCAAAGCGCAGCAGCTCAAAATGCGCCCGAACCCGAAAGCCCATTCTCTGCCTCCGTCGTTAGGCTAACCGTTGACTCTCTGGGTCCAGATGAGAACGGAACGCCACCGGGCCTGGCAGCAGCATATGCGTCGGGGTAGGGCGCTCGGTAGGGGCGGGGGTTGGGGGCCGCGCGCGTGGGGTGCGGCTTCAGGATGGTCGGCCCGCTCGCCCCTTGGGGCCGAGGCATTGAAAGCCCGCTCCGGGAGAATCACGGAATTGCCTCTCCTGAGGGGTCCGGTACCTCTTTAGAACGTAGGCATCGACGAGGGCGCATACGCTCTGCATCCCGCTGTGCGAAACTCTCGTCTTCCTCTCTCGCTCTCTTCAGCACATTCTCTATGGTTTCCAGGGCGTGCGCTGGAGCCAGAGAGGAAAGGCACCACTGCTTTACTTCTTTCAGAAATGAGGCCGAGCATCTCGTCAGTGGGTAGTGGTTAACCTCGTTACAGAACTCCATCAACCAGGGCAGGTCAAGAGATGTCCGTACCTTAAGTTCGTCTGCATGACTGCGGAAGACGGGGTACATCTCGTTCCAACTCTGGACACCCTTCTCGTAAGCGGCCAGCATCCTGTCCTTGCTCGACTTATCTCCTGTCTCATATGTCTCATAGCTGAGAAGAAAGTCAGCAGCATGGTAAACTACCGTTACAATGTCAGTGAAAGGATCGTCGATCAGTTCTTCAATGACGCGGCGAAAGTCCACACTGGGCACGTCATCTAGGTGATCGAAGGTATCGCTTCTGGTGGATTTGTAGAGGTAAAGGACGATGTCCTTTCCCTGATTCGACGGCTGGCGGAGGAAATCGGCAAGGGTCGTCACCGGGCGCTGGGCACCGGGAATACCGACGATAATGATGCTCGGCGAGGGGCGAACATAGACCAAGTCGTAGGTGCGGTATCGCTGGAATCGCTCCAGGATGGCGCTCCGCCCGATGCAATGCTGTAAATCTGCAAGCCGATGCTTGAGGTCCGATAGGTTTTCGAAGCGATGGAAGATCTCATGATTCTTGGTCAATACCCACTTCTCGCCATCTGTAAGGAGGCCCCATATACAGCGATGAAGATACTGGTACTCGAGGAGTTGGCCTACGTGTGATTCCAGTTCCGACAGTTTCACATGGTGTCCTTTTTCCTCAACGACTCCAGCCACCGGGGCGACGCTGTAAGGAACGAGGACAATGTCTGGCCTCTTCTTCCGCGGCACCGCGCCACGCCAGTAGTACGACTCAGCGATCGTGTGCGGCACAGGCATCTCAAGTTGCGAGAGGACCTCACCCGCTTCCCAACCCAAGGCCAGAGGGCTCGTGAGTAGCGGTCGGACAAGGAGATCGTGCCGGATCGCCTCGTTGTCTGCGACCGTTAGAATATGGTCTGCGCAGCGCTGAAGCTCAGAGAAGAAGTTGTCGAGTTGGGTTCCCATGAGTCCCTACGCAACACTCGTAATACGTTGCCAAGCAATTCAAGTTGGTAGTGATCTATAGCGGACACGCCCCGGGTGGGTCGGGATATTTGGTGGGTGGAACTACGAGACGCTACGCCGAATCTTTGGCGATGTCAACTCGGGGGGCGCCTTTGCGCCTCCTTTGCGCCCGCCCCTTGTATCGGGGCGCGGCTGCGTGATATATTTTCGGCCTACCTTTTCGGAGTCTTTCCCGAGTCCGGAATACGAGTAAGCCGTTGTCAAAGAATGAATGGACAAGTTATTTCGTAACGGCTCCTAAAGGAGACGCAGCGTGGCGAGTCAGGACGAGGTGCAGCAGCTCAAGAAGCAGGTTCAGGACGAGGTGGACCGGCTGACCCCGGACCTGGTCGCGGTCAGCCGGTTCCTGCACGCGAATCCGGAGTTGGCATACGAGGAGCGTCAGGCGGCGGAGCTCCTCACGGATATCCTGGAGCAGCACGGCTTCACGGTGCAGCGCGGTGTGGCGAACCTGCCCACGGCGTTCACCGGTCTCGCCGGGTCGGGCGCGCCGCGCATCGCGTTCCTAGCCGAGTACGACGCCTTGCCCGGCCTGGGACACGCCTGCGGCCACAACCTGATCGGGACGGCCTCGCTGGGGGCGGCCCTGGCCGTGCGGTCCGTGCTGGATTGCGTGGCGGGCTCGGTGCTTCTGGTCGGGTGTCCGGCAGAGGAGAAGGGGGGCGGCAAGATCGCCCTGGTGGAGGCGGGGATCTTTGCCGGGACGGATGCCGCCATGCTGGTCCATCCCAGCAACCGGACGGAGATGGTGAAACTGGCCCTCGGCATGCGCGAGCTCACGGTGGAATTCTTCGGCAAGGCCAGCCACGCGGCAGCCGCCCCCGATCAGGGCGTCAACGCACTGGACGCCGCGGTGCTGGCGTACGCCGGGATCGGCGTGATGCGGCAGCAGGTGCGCTCCGACGCCCGGATCCACGGGATCATCACACACGGCGGCCAGGCCCCCAACATCATCCCAGAGTACGCGGCGGCGCGCTACTACGTCCGGGCCTTGGATCTGGCCTACATGGACGATCTCTTCGGCCGCGTGGTGGACTGCTGCGAGGCCGCGGCGCAGGCCACCGGGTGCCGGGTCAAACTCACCTCGGTGGGCAAGGACTACCAGCCGTACAAGCCGGTCTACAGCTTCGCCGAGGTGTTCCAGCGCAACCTGGAGTCGCTCGGCGAGACGGTAGACCAGGGGCCGGTGGACCGGGAGCTGGGGTCGACCGACGTGGGGAACGTGAGCCAGGCGGTCCCCACGATCCAGCCCATGGTCCAGATCTGTCCGCGGGAAGTCGCCTGCCACATGGCTGCCTTTGCCGACGCGGCCGCCTCCGATGCCGGCCACCGCGCGATGTTCGCGGCGGCCAAGGCCATGGCCATGACGGCGCTGGACCTATTGACGGAACCTGCCGCCCTCGAGCGCGTCGCGGCGGAGTTTCGTGGTCAGGCTTCCCGATAGCATGGGCGGCGTCGGCAGACCCGCGCCGGGGACCGGCGTGAAGATCATCGGCTTAATGTCCGGTACCTCGGCCGACGGCGTGGATGCCGCCCTGGTGGAGATCCAGCCGCAGGGAGATCGGCTGCTGATCCGGCTTCTCGCCTTCGAGGTTGTCCCCTATCCGGCCGGTCTGCGGGAACGCATCCTGGCGGCGGCGTCCGGGGGAAGCACGGAAGAGGTGTGCCACCTGAACGCCTACCTGGGGGAGATCTTCGCGGAGGCGGCTGCCGCAGTGGCGCTGCGGGCCGCACTTCCCTTGGCCGCGGTGGACCTGATCGGGTCCCATGGCCAGACGATCCACCACCTGCCGATCCCGCGCCGGGAAGGCGCGCGTGCGGTGCGATCCACGCTCCAGATCGGGGAGCCGGCGGTGATCGCCGAGCGGACCGGCGTCACGACCATCGCGAACTTCCGGCCGCGCGACATGGCCGCCGGGGGGGAGGGCGCGCCGCTGACGCCGCTCGTGCATGCGTTTTTGTTCGCGCATCCTACACGCGGGCGGGTCATCCTCAACCTGGGTGGGATCGCGAACGTCACGGTGCTTCCCGCGGGGAAGGACGCTTCGGCGGTGACCGGCTTCGACACCGGGCCGGGCAACGTCCTGCTGGACGAGTTCGTGCGGGCGACGAGCCTGTCGGCCCAAGGCTACGACGCGGACGGGCGCCTGGCCGCGTCCGGCACGATCGTGTCGGAGCTTCTGGAGGAACTGCTCCGCCATCCGTTCATCCGGCGCCCGCCGCCGAAATCCACCGGGCGCGAGACCTTCGGTCCTGCCGTCGTCGCCGAATTCCGGGCGCGGCTTTCGGAGCAGCGCGTCGGTCCACTGGATGGGCTGGCTACGCTGGCCGCGTTCACGGTCCAGGCGATCGTGGAGAACCTGCGGGCGTTTGTCTTCCCGGCTACCACGATCCACGAGGTCGTGGCGATGGGCGGGGGAACGCGGAACGCCACCGTGATGGAGGGACTCCGCCGAGCGATCCCGGAGTGCGCCCTGGCTGCCTCGGATGCCCTGGGAGTGCCGGAGCGGGCGGTGGAGGCGATGACCTTCGCAGCCCTCGCCTACTTGACAGCCGCGGGACGGTCAGGCAATCTCCCGTCCGTGACGGGCGCGGAAGGTGGGCGCGTCCTGGGCTCCATCGTGCCCGGCAGAGGCTTTCGGGGATGGCTCCACGCTTGAATCCTCGGCTCTGAGCGCATCTTGAGGCGAACACCGAAGGTCGGCGTTCGACAGTTCGGCGGTTCACGGTTCAAAACAATACAGGAACTGCCGAATCGCCGAACTGTCGAACCGCCGAACTTTAACGGGGGAGCGCATGCGTCCACGCATCGGAATCACGTCCTGGCATCGGAACGATGCGGACCGGCTGGAGCGATGGGAGGCAATCCGCGACACCTATACCGGCGCGATCCGGACAACGGACGGGCTGCCGATGATCCTACCAATTGCCGACGATGACCCGGAGATGATCGGCGATTTTCTCGAGTCGGTGGATGGACTGCTCTTTACCGGGGGAGAGGATGTGGCCCCGGCCTACTATCGCGAGCCTCTCGACGAGCGCTGCCAAGAGCCGGATAGCGAGCGGGACCTCTTTGAGATCCACCTGGCGCGGGCGGCCATGGCCCGGCACGTGCCCATCCTGGGGATCTGCCGGGGGCTCCAAGTGCTCAACGTGGCGGCCGGGGGGACCCTCTACCAGGACATTGCCTGTCGGCCGGGGACTCGAAGCTACCATGCCGGCTGCCTTGCGGACCGCCGGCGGCCGATCCATGCGGTTCGCATCGTGCCGGGTTCGCGGCTCCGTGGGATCATGGGGGTCGCCGAGTCCCAGGTGACCAGCACCCACCATCAGCTCGTCAAGGATCTTGCGCCGGGGTTCCGGGTGGGGGCCGAGAGCGTCGAGGACGGAATCGTAGAGGGGATCGAGCAGCCGGAGCACGCCTTTCTGGTGGCCGTGCAGTGGCATCCGGAGCGCCTATACAAAGAGCGCGCGGAACATCTTGCCCTGTTCCGCGCGCTCGTGATGGCTGCCGGGAGATCCCGGGGCTGAACGCCTAAGTGCTGTAAGAGGGGATCACGGCTTCTCGAAGAGCCGCAGGAATCGCGGATCTTTCTTCAGCTCTGCAAAGGCCACATCCGCCTTCGCCCTTTCGGGGTCGTAGTATCCCAATTCGAGCGCCTTGCCAAGCCACTCCAACGCCTGATCGTTCTGGCCGTAGAAGGCGCAGATCCGAGCCGCATTGAACGCCGCCTGAGGGTCCTTGGGGCTGGCGGCGGCCTGCTTCTTTGCGTCTGCGATCCGGGTTTCGCGCTCCTGCAGGATGTCCCGGTTCTTCTTGGCGTTCTCCAGATTCTTCTGGAGTGTCGCGTTGGTCGGATCGATCTTCAAGCCTTGTTCAAGGACCTGAACCGCCTCGTCGTTCTGCCCTTTCTTCGTGTAGAGCACACCCAGGTTGTTGAAGACGAACGCATTCCGTGGGTCCAGATCAATCGCCCGCTTGTAGGCGCTGATCGCCTCGTCCGCACGGCCGAGCTGATCATAGGTATACGCCAGATTCTGCTGGGCGACGAGAAAGCCTGGGTCCAGCGTGACGGCTTGCTGGAACTGCGTGAGCGCCTCGTCCAGCTTCCCCTGCTTGAGCATCTCCGCGCCCCGGTCGTTCCGCCTGGCGGCGTCGTTCGTCGCGGCGCCGGCCAGGCTTCCGCCGAGGAGGAAAAAACTGGCAATGATGAGCACCCCGGCATACCGCATTATTGGAAATTCTCCTTCCAGTACAGGACCTTCTTCCTGGTGTTGGGTGGCGGTGCCGTGTTGCTGGAGATCTGCTGATTGGTCGTAGCCGCGATGACCGAGGCTGATATCGAGGTGCCCGTGTCGGAGATGACGATGACCGGCTCTGAGGGGATACCGCTGCCGATACTCGTCGAGCGGGTATTGGAGGCGCTACTGTTGCTGGCAGTGTAGGTCGCACCGGTCGACCAGTTGATGGCGGCGTACCCAGTTGCCATCTGGACAGCATACAGGCTGGCCGTTCCGCCCCCGGACCCGCAGGTGTTCGTCGAGGTAAACGTGAAGGTGGTGAAGTAGACGATGCTGTTAAAGATGGTGGGGGCCGCCAGGATCTTCTCATAGTTGGCCAACCGGATGAACCAGCCCTGGGTAAAGCTGCTCGCATTGGTGGTCGTGACATCGATCAGATTGGACTCGGCCAGGTAGCTGCCGTTGGCCATGGTGGTGTTGTCTATGACGGCGTAGAACCGGTTGGTCGAGGCGTTGTTCGGGTGATTCCGGTCACCGGTGCCGAAGTAGATCCAGAGGTTGCCGTTGGTGTCATAGGCGGCATTGGCTGCCCCGTAGATGGCCTGGGCCGGATAGTACTCGCCGGTCGCCGGGGGATTGGCCTGGCTGGGCGTTGCCGCGAAGAAGCGTTTGCCTGTCCAGTTGGTGATCGTTCCGCTGGTTCCGCCGGACAGCGTGGCGGTGGCCGAGAGGTCGAACTTCCAGACCTGCCCACCCACATCCCCGATGTACATTCGATCCACGTAGCCGTCGGCGTTCAGGTCCAGGGTAAGCGGGTCGGCGGCGATGCTGAAGTTCATATACTTCGAATCGTCGGTGGCCCCGGTGGTGAAATAGTACTGCCAGAGGATGGTCCCCGTGGATACATCGACGGCATAGACGGCCTTTCCGTGCGCATTGTTGTTTGCGGTATCATAGCCGCCGCCGAAGAAGGCCACGTATTTGTCGACGGTGCCGCCCGAGCCGTTGCTCACCAGGATCTTGCCGATGACCGGCGTGGACCACGTCTCCATGATCTTGGAGTCGGTGAAGCTCCAGAGATACTGGGGGTTAGTCGTGTCGGTGATATCGAGGCAATGGTAATAGGGGCCTCCGCGCCGCGCGCCAAAGACCACGATGGTCCTCCATACACCCGAGATCTTCACGTCGGCGGCCACGGGGCTGCCGTCCTGGAAGTAGAGGTGGTTGCCGGAGGTGGCCAGCAATCCGTTGAGGTCGGGGAGCTGGTCCGGGGGAACAAAGCCCCACAGCTCCGTGCCGTCTTGGGTGGGATATGCGCCGTTGGTCTCCTTGAAGGCATGGAGCATCCCGTCGTTGGCTCCAACGATCACCACCGTCGGCCGGGACGCTTGGGCAGTGCGGAAGGCGACGTAGGTTGCGTCCGAGGACGCCTTGGTCGGGGGCGCCACCACGACCGGAGTGGAGTGGAAGATGTCCCCCAGTTTCCATTCGCGGTCTTCTGTGGTGTTGCCGTTTCCATTCTCGTCCGTGACATCGACGCCCCGGATAAATTGGATGGTGTTGCTGACGTCCGTACTGGTGCTCACCCCCATGAGTGTCGTGGTGAGGTTGGTGTTGGCCGTGTTAAAGAGCTGCATGCTCGGCGGGCTGGTCCCCCCGCTATAGAACGAGGTCACCGTGTAGATTGTCCGGTTGGCGGCCGGCGTGTTTGCGAGGATCGACCCAGCTTCCCACACTGGCGCATTGAGGGGGAAGCCGGTGGTGGGGTCCACGGGGATGTTTCCGGTCGAGTCGAGGGTGTAGGCCTTGAGGTACCCCCGCCAGAACGGCCGGGACGGGTTGGACTGGACCGCGGCAATGTACCCGTTGGTGCTGCCGAGGGTGCGGTTGGTGGGGATGACCGGCGTGGCGAAAGTGAAGGTGGCGGCGACGATCGTTCGGATCGCGTCCTGGAGGGCTGCCTCCAACTGCTGCTCGCCGTCGGTGCTATAGAAGGTTCCTCCCCCGTTTGTGGCCGCCGTCTGCAGGATGGTGTTGGCCCCGGAGGATATGTCGGAGGCGTCGAGGGCGAAGCCGATGGTATCAACCGTCAAGTTCTGGACTCCCGGGAAGGTTGAGTTGTGATCCGTGGTGTATTGGGTGGTCGCCTGTCCGCTATACCTCGTACCGGTGGATGTGGACGTCCACGGATTACCATTCTTGTCATAGTCTTCGATGTGTAAGGTGCCGTTCTCCAAGCCGTCCGTCATCATGATGACGAAGTTCGGCTGGCACTGGTACTGGATCGGATTGGCGAATGTCGTTTTCGTGTAGGTCGGAGTTCCTGACGAGTTGAACGTCACCTTGTTGACGGATCCACCGCTGAAGTAGGTTCCGAGATCGCGAAGGGCCTCTCCCAGCGGGGTGTAATTATTCGGGGCGATGGTATTGAGCAGGGTGACGATCGTGGCGGGGGCGGTTCCGATGGGCGCCAGAATCGCCGCTCCGTCGGTGGTGCTGTTGTTCGCATTGTTCTTGAACGTGGCGAGGCCGAACAACACCCCTTCCGTATTGGTGACCAGGTTTGTCAGGATGCGCGATGCGATCGAGATCTTTGTCGCCTGAACGGCCCCCGACGTGCCCGTCCAGTTGAGGTAATTCCCGAGATACAGGTTGACCGTGCTCCCGCTGATCTTCCCGCTCCAGTATCCGGTGCTGTTCAGCGCAGTCTGGGCGGTGCTGGAGTTCACCAGGCTTACAGTGGTGGCATAGGTAGTGTAAGACGAACCCGTCCTTGTCGTCGCGTACTTGTACACCACCGTGGAGGTGTACGTGCCCGTATAGGTGGTAGCGCTTTGATACGGATCCGTCGTGATCAGATCGGACATGCTTCCGGAGTCGTCGATGAAGAGCATGACGTTCGGCTGGATGTTCGATCCGAAGATGTCGGTGTCGTCCGCGCACGCCAGTGAGGAGACCATGAGAATCGTCAGACACAACAGGGGTAAAAGCTTTCGTGTGGTAGCCATGGCGCACCTCATTGAGAAGAGACGGGGCCGTATTCGGCCTGCACTTCGACCTCGCGTTGGGCGCTATTCGGCCCCGTTCCCGTTGCAGTGATCCGATAGACGTTGAAGGTATAGCCGCTATTCGTCGACAAAGAGTATCCGGCCTCTATCCTGGCCCCCACGAATGTGAGCGGCTGTGGGCCGGAGTCGGTTTGCTTCCCGCTCCGATAGGTGTAGTTGGGGGCGAGCGTGGTGACCGGAATTGCGGCGATGGACGTGACCGGATTGGCCGACAACTGGCCGATGCCTTGGTTCACCCCGGCCTCGGCGGTCATCAGCGCCGCTTCCGACCACACAGCGTTGTAGGCCAGGCTATGCTCTGTCGAGGCCACGGTCAGCAGGGTGATGCCCAGCAGGGATAGCAGGGTCATGAACAGCAGGACGATGACGAGGATCGAGCCCTCTTGGCGATCTGATTGGCGGATCGTTCCGTCTTGCGTCGAGGTTCTCATCTCAGCTACCCGTGTTGTTGCGAAGCTCTATGGTTGAATTCATCGTGATCGCCTGGGTCTGCATCGGGGAATTCTGGCTGATCGTAAGCTGCACCCTGATGATCCGGACGGCCTGCCGGTTGTCCGCTGTTGTTGGTGGGGTTGGATTGGAGGGAAAACTCAAGGCGTTCGCGGCCTTGGTGATGGCCGTTGTGGCTGTGCCAATGTTGAAGGGGGGAGCTACGGCGCCATCGAGATAGCCGTTGCCGGCAAATGCGATTTGGGTCAAGTTTCTCGGGAACGAAGCATCGAGCCCGTAATACGTGAAAACCAGGCTGGAGACGTTGTCGGCGATGACGTCTCCCCCGGTTCCTGTGCAGGTGTACGAGCTCGCGCTATCGATGGGTCCCTTTTTGGACAGCAGTTGGGTGCCGTTCAGGCAATAGAGAAACAAGCTGCTGGTCGTCGATCCATCCAGGTTGCCAAAAACGGCCAGCGCCGTGCTGCTCGCCATGAAGATCCGTGGGACGACCAAGGTGCTCCCTGTCGGCGGGATCTCGTTGCCAACGGTGGTGTCAAAATTCTCCGAAATATAGCCGGCCATCCGGATCTGTCTGACCATCTGGTCCATCGCCAGCCTGGCGCCCTGCTGATTGTCCTGCCGGCGGGTTCCGCTGGTGAAGGTTTGCTGGCTCCAAATGAACACGGTGTAGATCGCGAGCAAGACCACGGAAAAAATGGCCGCACTGATCAGAACCTCAACCAGGGTAAACCCCTTATGCGACCGCTGGATTCTCTGTGTCATGTCAGAGCCTGCTGATCAGACTGGTCATCACCACGGCCGGCCGTCCGGTGATCGTTACGGTCACCGTGACTTGTGCGAGTGTTTGCGCTATGGCACCCACGTCCGCTACGGTGATCGTCCCCTGCCCGGTAAACACGGTATTGGTCACATTTGCACTGGCTCCCCAGAGGGTTACCAAGGCTGAGGTGATGCCCCAAGTGGCTTGCGACGCTGTTCCCGCCATCAGATACCGGAATTTTTGAGCGATGACGAGCTCTGCGGTGCCGGCGGCGGGGAGCGAAGCCACATTCGTCGTGTCCACATTATTGAGATTATACACATTCGTAAACGCGGCTTGGGTGGGAAGCAGCCGAATGTCTTCCATGATCTGGCGGGCCGCTTCGATCGCAGCGGTAGTCTTCCCACCCGCAGTGATGTCGGTGTATCCGGTGGAAAACATTGTGGCGATACCCAAGAGGCCGACGGCAAGGATCGTCATCCCAATCAAGAGCTCCACGAGGGAAAACCCGCCGCTGCCCCGTGAAGCGCCCACCCTCGGCGCCAGCTTTCCTATTCGAAATCGTTGCCGCATCTCCACACCGCAGTTTTCTGGAATGGGTTGTCGCCGTCTATGTATGCAAGTGCTAGACCTTGAGCTTAACAGACTCTCGACTGCTTATATCATAGGTAGTTCCATTGAAGACTGCAATCTCGAAATCTATTCATCTGCCAGTATGGCATCTTGAACCATGACAAGATGGCTGGAACACATAGGCCAAGCCGTTTGAACGAGACAGGGAACTGCTGATGGATCCCACGGCAGGCGAAGTTTGGTGCATGGCCCACACATTCGAAGACTGCCTCCTGAGGCGGGCGTTGAGCCTCATGCTACTTCCAAGAACAGGAGTGGACAGAGAGCTGTGGCATGCGATATGCTTTAGTTATACTATGGTGGTCTCGCGTGGTCTCATGCGACACGGATGGTAGTTGGAAGCTGTGTTCTCTCCAGCAGAGCAGGGGGATATCATGGTGGCTCTAAGACGATATAGGCGTGGGCTCACCCTTGTCGAGCTTGTGGTCGCCGTTTTTGTTCTAATGATGATAGTTATGATCGGCATGCCGGCATTTACCAACATGATGGCGCAACGCCGCCTGATGGGTGCGGTAGGGCGAGTTTCAGCCGACCTGCGGTCCATTCAATCGCGGGCGGTTCGGCTGGGCTACAAACACCAACTGAGCTATGCTGCCGGTTCGTACACTCTACAGAGTTACAATACTGCGACCAATGCCTATGTATCCTTGGGTCCTTCGTATAGCGTGGCCACGGATTACACGGGTGTCAGCCTGGCGAGCATCATAGATAACGCCGGGGCTGGAGTCAATGTCACAGCCATCGTGTTCAGACCGCAAGGGGACGTTGATCCAACTACTGGTGTCAACTTTCCCATTGTCCTCACGGTGAGCGGCACGGCTGGGACGCGCGCGATTCAGGTGACGCGATCGGGCTCGATCCGCATGCCGGCGAATTAGCCCCCCCCCTTGGGACGCACCAGATGACAAGGGGCGGATCATCACTCAGCAGACGTCCTTGATGGCAAACTCCAGCCCGAGCTCGGTCAGCTTCGCCTTGGTCGGGTTGCCCGTCTTGCGATCCCAGCCGCGATACTCGTAGTACTGATCCTTCAAGCCCTCTAGGGTCTCCTTCGAGACCAAGCTCCCCTTCATCGGCCCTTCGGGAACGGGCTCGTCCATGAACCGGACGGGGAGCCGGTCGTCGTCGCGCGTGAACCCTTCCCGGGCCGCGAAGCAGCGGATCATGTTCCACTGCCGCTCGGCGATCTTCCGCGCCTGCGCGTAGTCGAGGTTCCATCCGGTGACGGCGTTCAGTGCCTCGATCAGGTTATCGCTGACCTTGGCGGGGCCCCAGATGGGCTCGGCCAGGTGGCAGACGACCGCCGAATCGGCCAGGATCAGCCAGTGGTTGACCTCCGCGGCCATCGCCCCCTTGCCCTCAAGCACTTTGCGATCCACTGCCCCGCTCTTTTCCAGGGTGGGCCGGATATCGTGGTGGCTGCCGCCCCGCGGCCCGGTGGCATACCCCACCGCCGTTCCCGGGAACGGACGGCAGGTGTGACCCGGCCAGTCGACTCCCTTGTTGGAGATGACGAAGCGCTCGGAGCCCTTGCCGACGATCTTCGCCGCTGCGCGGGTTCCCTTGGCCAGCAGGGCGCCGAGGCCCTCCTGCTTCCCGATCTGCTCGGTCAGGGCAATCATGGCATCCGCATTCCCCCAGGCGAGATCCAGACCGCCCGTGTCCGCCTTGGTGAAGATCCCCTTCTCGTAGCATTCCATGGCCCAGGCCACGCTCATGGAGGCCTGGATCAGGTCGATCCCGTATTCGTCGCAGACCTCGTCGACTTTGCAGACGGCCCGGATGTCGTCCACCCCGCAGATGCTGCCGAACCCGTACACCGTCTCGTAGTCCGGCCCGTTGATGGTCGACTTGTACTTGCCGGAGGGGACGACGCTGTACTTGGTGCAGTTGATGGAACAGGCGAAGCAGGCGCGGTGTCCCTTGACCACCTGCTCCTTCATGGTCTCGCCGCTGATCCCCTCCGCCTTGGCGAAGACTTCGGTCTGCCAGTTGCGGGTGGGAAGGATGCCGGCGGCGTTCATGCTCAGCACGTTCCGGGGGGTGCCGTACTCCGAGAGGCCCTTGACCGCCGGGTTCGTGGCCACCAGCTCGTTGAGCTTCTGGGTAGTGTTGTAGACCCGGAGCATGTTCGGGACCCTGACGCTGCCCGTGCCCCGCACCGCGATGGCCTTCAGGTTCTTCGAGCCCATCACCGCGCCCATGCCGCCGCGCCCCGCGGCGCGGATGTCGAGCAGGATGATGGCGTAGGGCATCCCGCGCTCGCCGGCCTCGCCGATCACGGCGACGCGGATCGCCTCGTCGCCGATCTCCCGGCGGATCGTCTCTTGTGCCTTGAAGGGGTTCTTGCCCCAGAGGTGCTCGGCGCTGCGGATCTCGACCCGGTCGTCGTCGATCCAAAGGTAGACCGGCTTGTCCGCCTTGCCCTCGACGATCAGCCCGTCATACCCGGCGAACTTCAGCTCCGGTCCCCAGTATCCTCCGAAAATGCTGTGGTAGAACGAGCCGGTCAGGGGAGATTTCGCACAGGCGGTGGAGCGCGAGGCCGCCGGGATCATGGTCCCGTTGACCGGCCCGGTCATGAAGAACAGCTTGTTCAGGGGGCCGAGGGGATCGGCCTTGGCGGGGATCTCTTCGTAGAGGAGGCGGGCGGAGTAGCCCGCGCCGCCGACGAAGTCCCGCGCCCAGTCCTCGCGGAGCGGCTCTTTGGCGACCGTCCTCTTGGTCAGGTTGACTCGCAGCATCTGCCCCTTATACCCGCCGTATTTGAATCCGTTCGTCACGATCAACCTCCTCCGATCGGGAAGATGAGGGTGACCTCATCTCCGGTCTTCACGGGTCTATCCGTGTCCAGGGTTGACGAAATCGCCTCCCCGTTCAGGACGAGCAGAAACGGGGTCATCTCCCCCGTCGCCGGATCCACGAGCACCTTCTTGAGGGGCTCGCCGTAGCTTTCGAGCAGCGCGTCCAGGGTCGCCTTCACAGTCTCGGGACGGCCCACCTCGATCTCGACCTCGCCCGCGCCGAGGACGTCGCGAATCACCGAGAACCCTTTCACCCTGACCGTCGCCATCTCGATTCCTTAGCGGCTGACGGATTCGAGCCAAGCGTGCGCGATCGCCTTCGCCTCGGACAGCTTTGGCCGGGCGGGGCGGGCCTCCATCTCTTTCCAGACGAGAGCCTGAGGGAGGCACACACTGACGCAGGTCGGGTTCCCGAAGCAGTAGTCGCACTCGTCCGTCAGTATGGGGACCGGGATCTCCGGAATATCGACGAGAACCACCTTGATCCGCGAATTTCTTGGGTTGAAATCTCCCATCTTCACAGCGGAGCACGCCAGCTCGCAGAGTTTGCATCCCGTACACTTGTCCACCAGAACCTCGATATGCTTTGCCACTGTCAGACCACCTCCTTGTTCTCTCCAAACAGGAATCGCGCTACCTCAGCACGGGCTGTGCCCCCCGCATGCCATTACACAATGCATCTTGTGGGACTGTCAATAGGTTTGAAATCCTTACTGGCGTCGTAGCGTCTGGGCGCGGTAACGCTCCGCCTCCGCCTCACGGCTCATGCCGGCCCGCTCGTAGAGGATGGCTAACCGATCCGCCATCTCAGCTCGGACGGCGGGGGGAGCGGAGACCGAGGCGTTGATACCGTCCCGCAACGCCACGATGGCCATGTCCAGGCGGCCCGACTGTTCGTAGAGGCGGGAGAGCGCCTGATAAGGTTCCGGCTGGCTCGGTTCGAGCCGGACAGCCTCGATGAGTTGCTCTGCCGCCGGCTCTGGCTGATTCATTTGGAGATAGGCGGCGGCCAGCTTGAAGTACCCGCGCGTCGCGTTGGGGGCCAGGGCGATCGCCTTCCGGTACTCCTGGATGGCGGCCTCCGGCTTCTTGCTAAGCAAGAGGGCGTCGCCGAGGAGCAAAAATCCTTCGTGATCCGACCGGCGTGCGAGGAGCTTTCGGGCGGCGTCGACGGCCGTCGGCCCATCCTCCGCCCGCATCGCCGCGCTGAGCAGCGCCTCCAGAACAAGCGGGTCGTCGCGGCCGAGGAGGCCGAGCACTCGGCGATATGCCTCCACCGCCGCGCGACCCCGCCCCGCCGCATCATAGGCCTGGGCCAGCTTCATCCACGCGTCCGGCGACTCGATCTTGAGTCCGGTCGCCCGCTCGTACTCCAGAATCGCTTCTCCGCGCCGGCCGCTGGCAGCCAGCCAGGCGCCCAGGCGCATGTGGGCATCATAATCGTCCGGCTGTAGCCGCGCCGCCTCTTGCATCGTCCGGATGGCGGCCTCCCACTGTTTGAGCCGCCAGAGACCGATGCCCAGGTTATACTGGGCATCAGCGAGGCCGGGGTCCAGCTCGACCGCTTGCGTCAGGAGCTTGACCGCCCCCTCCACGTCTCCCTGCTTGCCCAGGTCGATCCCCTTCCTGAGGAGGTCCAGCGCCTCCGGCTTCCGGAGCAGCTGCGCCTCCGTCTCGCGCTCCTCGCGATCCGTGAGGACTTGCAGCACACCAAAGCCGCCCTCCGTCTCGAAGACGGGGCTCAGCCGCCCGACCCGCGTCTTTGCCAGGGCGGCCCGGACCGAGGGTGAGAGCGTGGCCGGATCGACGTGACCGAGATAGCCGCCCCGCGCCCGCTCCGGACCGGTCGATTGCTCCCGGACGATCTGGTCGAAGGGAACTCCGGAAGTCACCTGGATGATCGCATCCCTCGCCTGGATGTGGGTCGGGACCACCAGGAGCCGGATAGCCGGCGTCTTCGGCGTGCCCGCCTGCCCCGCACCGACGCCCTCGACCGTCCAGAAGGTCGCGAGAAACACCGCCAGGAGAAAGACGGCCCGCAAGGACCTGCTCGCGCCGACGGGGCCGCTCCCCTGCTCCCGGGTAACTGTAGATCTATTCCGGCACATCACGAGTCCGACCTCCGCCGCTCGGCGTCCGCCACACCCATCCCGGGGATGGATACCCGGCGAGAGACACATGCCATCGCCCGTGCAATAACGCAGGGCGGGCCGGAGTTTCAGCCCGCCCTGGCTTGCATCGCTCATGCACCGCTAGTCGGCCTTGAGGACAGCCCCCTGGCTCCCCGAGGTGACCATCCGGGAATACCGATGGAGCCAGCCGCTCTTGACGCGGGGCTCGGGCAATCGCCAGGCGGCCCGACGCGTCTTGAACTCGGCGTCGCTGAGGTCCACCTCCAAGAGCCGTTTCTCGATGTCGATGCGGATCCGGTCGCCCGATCTGAGCAGGCCGATAGGGCCGCCCGCCGCCGCCTCGGGCGAGACGTGGCCGATGCAGGCCCCGTGGGACGCCCCGGAGAAGCGGCCGTCCGTGATGAGCGAAACCGACTTCCCCAGACCGCGACCGATGATGGCCGAGGTGGGCGAGAGCATCTCCTGCATACCCGGGCCGCCCCGGGGACCCTCGTAGCGAATCACGACCACGTCCCCGGCATTCACCTTGCCGCTCAGGATCCCGGCCAGTGCGTCGTCCTGCGATTCGAAGATCACCGCCGGCCCCTCGTGCCGCATCATCTCGGGCGCCACGCCGCCCGCCTTGACGACACCCCCCTCGGGAGCCAGATTGCCGAACAGAACCGCAAGCCCGCCCGTCGCCCGGTACGGGTTGGCCAGCGGCCGGATCACGTCGGGGTCCTGCACCGCCGCATCCCGGATCACTTCGCCCAGCGTCTTCCCGGTCACCGTGGGCCGATCCAGCTTCAGCACGCCTCCTTTGTCGGCCAGCCGCTTCAGGATGGCGCTGATCCCGCCGGCGCGCCCGACGTCCTCGACGTGGTGATGCCCCGCCGGGCTCACCTTGCAGAGGTACGGCACGCGGTCGGAGAGCTGGTTGATGCGCTCCAGGGAATATGGGACCCCCGCTTCGTGGGCGATGGCCAGCGTGTGCAGGACGGTGTTCGTGGAGCCACCCATGGCCATGTCGAGACAGAAGGCATTGTCGATGGTGTCCCGGTTGACGATGTCCCGCGGCTTGAGATCCATCGCAATCAGCGCGAGAATCTGCCGCCCCGCAGCCCGATACAGCTCCTTGCGTCGCTCGTCCACCGCCAGGATAGTTCCGTTGCCGGGCAAGGCCATCCCGAGGGCCTCCGCCAGACAGTTCATCGAGTTCGCGGTAAACATTCCGGAGCACGAGCCGCAGGTGGGGCAGCCCGTCTTTTCCAGCTCGAGCAGCGCCGCGTCGTCCATCTTCCCGGCCGAATACGCTCCTACTCCTTCGAAAACCGACGCCAGATCCACGACCTTGCCGCCGGCAGTCTTCCCCGCGGCCATCGGCCCGCCACTGACATAGATGGCCGGGATATTCACCCGCATCGCCGCCATCAGCATGCCGGGCACGATCTTGTCACAGTTGCCGATCATCACCAGGCCGTCGAAACAATGGGCCATGGCCATCGTCTCGATAGAATCGGCGATCAGCTCGCGGCTCGCCAGGGAGTAGCGCATCCCGATGTGCCCCATGGCGATGCCGTCATCCACCCCGATGGTGTTGAACTCGAACGGGACGCCCCCCGCCTCGCGGATCGCCTCGCACACGATCCGGCCGACTTCCTGCAGGTGCACGTGGCCCGGAATGATCCCCACGTAGGAGTTGGCAACGCCGATGAACGGTTTGTCGAAATCGGCGTCCTTGAGACCCACCGCGCGCAAGAGGCTGCGATGAGGCGCCTTCTCGTACCCCTTCTTGACCGTGTCGCTGCGCATCCTATTCCCCTTTGAAAGGCCGCGCCGGGCTACGCGACCGAGTCAGACATGCTGCGGACCGGATCGGCTCCCGGCTGCGTCACCCGGTACCGAGAGGATGGATGACCCTACCATGATTGAACCAGCGCGGCAAGAGCCGCGCGACCGATAGGTTAGCGCGTAGCGGCGCGCGAACCTGCCCGCGCCCTATGGCGTCGGACATCCGTTGCACTGCAGCGCGCCCGGCATCAAGACCAGATCCGAGACGTAGGTCCGCGGCGGCAGGCTGGCCGCAAAGACGCACGCCTGGGCGATGTCCTCCGGCTTCATCATCAGATCACGCTGCTCCTGGGTCGGCGGCACCGCCCGGTTGTTCAGGATGGGGGTGTCACAGAGGCCGGGGTAGATCACCGTCACCCGGATGCCGTTCCGCCGCTCCTCCATCATCGTCGCGTTCGCCAGGCCTACTAGGCCGTGCTTGCTGGCCTGATATGCCGCGCCGGAAAAATCTCCCCAGAGGCCCGAGATGGACGAGACATGGATGATCAGCCCGTTCTTCTGCTCGCGCATCCTCGGCAGGACCGCCTGTGTGCAGTTGAAGGCGCCGGTCAGATTGATCCCGATGATCCGGTCCCATCCCGCCTGGTCGAGACGAGCGATCTCCCGCTCGCGGGTGTTGACCCCGGCGCAATTCACGAGGACGTCCACCCGGCCGAACCGTTCGAGGGCCCCCTGTACGGCCGCGTCCACGCCCGGACGCTTGGCCACATCGGCGGCGATAGCAACGGCCTCCCCGCCGGCCCGCTGGATCTCCGCGGCAAGCGCATCAATCTCTCCCTGCCGGCGGGCGGCGAGCGCGACCTTCGCCCCCTCCGCCACGAAGGCGAGCGCCGTCGCTCGCCCCATGCCGCTGCTCGCGCCAACAACGATTGCCGTCTGCCCCTTGAGCCTGCCCATACAGACCTCCTCTCGTGTTTGGTGATGCCTGCCTCGGGGAACATCCAACCCCAAATATGAGTTATCATATCGCCACCCGTCGGCTCTGTCTACGGCCGGTTCGCGATCCGCCGGCATCCCCCCCGCCATGCCTGGCGTGCCAGACGGGGCGGATACCAGATCTTGGCGTTTGCTAATCCATCGCCCGCCTGCTATCCTCGCGCACAATCACAAACCCAAGCAACTCGCTGCGCAGCGAAAGGAGCGCGCATGGCACAGCAGATGCCCACAGCAACCCGCGGCTGGCTCGTGACGGTTGCCGCCCTGAGCATCAATCTGATCCTGGGTGCCCTCTACGCCTGGGGGGTCATCGGCAAGGCTTTGGTCGTCCAGTGGCAATGGACAAAGACGCAGGCCGCGTTACCCTTCACGATTTCCACCGTGTCCTTTGCGCTCATGATGATCTTCGCCGGCCGCTGGCAGGACAAGATCGGCCCGCGTGTCGTCGCCACGTTCGGCGGGGTCATGTTCGGGCTGGGCCTCTTCGCCTCCGCCTATGCCGTCGCCCCCTTCCTCATGACGATGACATTCGGCGTCGTCGGCGGCATCGGCCTCGGCCTCTGCTACTCGGCGACGACGCCCCCCGCCATCAAATGGTTTCCGCCGGCGCGCAAGGGACTCATCACGGGGATTGTAGTCAGCGGCGTCGGACTGGCCGCCGTCTATGTCTCGCCGCTGACCCAGTTCCTGCTCGGCGCCACCGATATCCCGCGCACCTTCATGATCCTGGGGCTGGGGGCCACCGTCCTGATCTGCCTCTTTGCCCGGATCCTCACCAACCCACCCGTCGGGTACGTGCCCACGGCTGCGGGCACTCCCGGCGCATCGCCGCGAAAACCCGCCGCCGCCAGGCGGGATCTCGATTGGCACGAGATGCTCCGGAGCCGGCAGTTCTACCTGCTCTGGCTGATGTTCGTCCTGACCGCCTCGGCCGGGCTGATGATCATCGCCCACGTGGCCATCATCGCCAAGGAGCAGGCTCGATGGGAGTGGGGGTTCGTGCCGGTCGCCATGCTGGCGATCTTTAACACCATCGGGCGGGTCGTGAGCGGCTTCCTCTCGGACCGGATCGGCCGCACCCAAACGATGGTCTTGGCCTTTACACTCCAGGCGGTCAACATGTTCGCCTTTATCCACTACACCACCCCGGCCCTGCTGGTGTTCGGCTCTGCGTTCACGGGCCTCTGCTACGGGACGATCTACACCCTGATGCCCGCCGCCACGGCGGACTTCTACGGGATCCGCAATCTCGGCGTGAACTACGGCCTGGTCTTCACCGCCTTTGGGGTCGCCGGCGTCTTGGGCCCTCTTCTCGGCGGCAGGATCCGTGACGTGGCCGGCTCGTACTCGATGTCCTACACCATTTCGGCCTGCATGCTCCTACTCGCCGCCTTCCTGGCTTTTGTCACCAGAGCCGCCAAGGATGAGTCCGACGCGACGAAATAGGCAACAGCAAGCCGGGGCGGCAAAGGACTGTCGGAGGAGACGCAGGGAGGGTACTGGCCGTTCTTCCTACTTGGCTGAATCCCAGAATGCCTTCTTGTAGTGTTTCATGATGGCGCTGTCCTTCGTCAAGAGCGGGGCGTCCGCCAGTTTCGCCTGAGCCACGATGATCCTGTCAAAAGGATCTCGTGTCCATCTTTGGTCAAGCGACATGCGGACAACCGCGGCAAACGACTGATCGCAAACGCGAAGGCCCATGGCCTGTTCCAGCGAATCACAGATGACGCGGGATTTGACCTGAATCCGCCCGGTTTCATAGAGATACTCAAGCTCGAGAGTTACTATGGGGGAAATGAGCAGTTCGTTGGCTTCCAGGCTTTCAAGCCCCTTGCTGGTGAAGCGGCTCAACTCCTTTGCGTAGAGCCAGGCAACCGCGTGAGTATCGAGATAGATCACGGTTTCCACTCTCTGGACCAGTCCAGATGGACAAGGTCCTCCGGGTTTCCCCGAATACACTTATGCCGGCTCAACTTCGCAAGCTTCGACGCCGGCTTCTCCGCCACAATCTTCAGCAGGTGGTCGCCCCGCTTGACCGCAAGCGGTTGCCCGGTCTCGATGACCTGATCGAGCAAACGATAGATGTTCTGCCGCAAACCCGACACCGTGACTGTCATTGTGCCATCACCTCCTCAACAGATTCCTCTCACGCTGCCGACAGTCTCGCATGACTGGACGTACGATGTCAACACACGTTACGTACGCCAGGTGATGGTGAGATGGGTGATGGGGGGGTGAGGTGAAAGGAATTTGCTTTCGGGGGCTCCGGGGCGATCCGGCCGGGGCCCGCGCGGCAAAACCTCGGCGGGGGCCAAGGCAGCCGCCCACACCAGCCTCACGAGACTTCGGGTTGCTCGATGAACGCGATGAACCTCTATCGCCATCGCGCCGCCCTACTGCAGCGGCGAGAAGGCCGAGGGCATACAGATCTTCGTCGCCTGCGTGATCAGCGTGCCGGCCCCGCCTGGTGGCGGCCACAGTCCCTCGGCCCGCGCCTTGTTGCGCGTCGCCATCCGCCCATCCAGGCTCGGGTAGGGCCAGATGTGCACGAACCTGTTCGCCGTGCCGAACTCGACGTTGCCCGCCAGCGCCAGCGGCGAGAGACCGAGGCGGCCCGGAAGCTTGAGCTCCCAGCGCTTCATCAGGTCGGGCAGCGTCCCCGCCTTCATCTCGTAGTATCGGAACTCGTAAAAGGGCCCGTGCGTGCCCGGCTTCGCCGTGGGCGCGAAGGGGAAGGGCACGACGATCTCGGCGCTCATGCGCGTGAGAAACTCCTGGATCTTGGGCGGCCAGTTGGCGTCCTTGGCCGCCGCGGCGCGGATCCGGTTCCGCTCTTCCATGCTCTCATACTGCCAGATGTGGATGATCTCGTTGAGCGGCCCGATCTCGGTGTGGAAGAAGCCGAAGAGCTCGGAGTATTTCTTCCGGTGCTCGTAGGCCTCTCCGTAGCGCTTCTCGACTTCGGCGAGGCTGCCGGTCTGCAGGCCATAGGTGCGGATCTCGTAAATCATATCGAGCTCCTTTCTAGAGGGTGAGGTGATAGTTATTTTGCTTTTGGGGCCCGCACCACGATTGGGCCGCCGGCCGCCCTGCACCTTCGACGGGACTCGCCTCGCTGCCCACGGCCCGTCCCAGCAGTCCAGTTCAGCCCGCATCCCCCGAATGCGGGGAGTATTGGCGCACCGGACACGGCTGTCAAGAGGAAACAATGGAGGAGATCAGGGTCTGTTGGCGTGCATCGAGGAGACCCCTGGCAGAGGGGTCCAGTCCGCGGCGCCCGGCCAGGCCGGGGGCCATGGGAAAGTTGGACGGATCAGGAAAAGACGGACGGAGGTGTTGCGGAGCACAGTTTAGATTCGAGGTCTTGGCTGGTACAGGGTACGATGGGGTTGATGCTCCTCCTTGCCGACATCCTGCGTGCTGTGGGAAAGGCCGAGGGCCTTCCTATCCTTTCACGCCACCCGCCGCCAGCCCGGCAACGTACATGGCAACCTTCTACCACCGCTGTGCAGCGCTCCCACTACCCTGACATTGAGTAAAGAGCTTCTATTTTTTGTCGAGAGTCGGCGTATCATCGTCTACGCTGCTAGATGAAGTAGCGCCACGCTGAATTCTATCGACGGTTTCCTCGATTCTCTTGATAAGGCGTAACACTCTACTTATAAAGCCTTTGGGCCTAAGATTTAGCGTTGATTGGATTTCTTCAATCTCTCTCCCAAGCTCAACATGAAGAGAGGGCGATTTGGAAATCGACAGAACCTGAGACGGATAAACGCTCCGGTGTCCCGTGATGAGAAAACTGACAACGCACGCCAACGTCGCATACGGCCCAATGGCCGGCCCGAATAATTCAATGGCCATGATGCTGGCAGCAATCGGGGTATTGGCTGCACCGGCTAAGACGCTCACGAGGCCAATAGCTGCAAATGTCGGCGCATTTAGATTGAGGAGGTGAGCATAAGTCGCTCCGGCAGTTGAGCCCACGAAGAAGATAGGCGTAACAATCCCGCCGCTTCCGCCAAAGCTAAGCGTGAGACTGGTGAACAAAGGCTTCAGGAGAAACGCATACCAATCAACGTCATGTCCCCGAAGACTTGACTCCACGGTCTCCAGACCAAGACCGAGGTAGCGACTTGAAAAGAGATACGCTAAAGCCACCAGTAATAATCCCCCGATGATGCCTTTCAGGGGTGTCCAAACGCGAAATCGGTTCGAGAGTTTCTCACCCCACTTGAGGGCTTCTATAAGAAATATCGAACAGATCCCGAAGAAGAGGCCTGCGAGGAGGACTTTGATCAAAAATCCTTCGGTAAAAACCGGGACGACGCTCACTGGTTCGTGGAAGTAGGCGACGCCGAATGAAGATGAAGTATGATAGGCAATGATCCCCGCAATGAACGAAGGCAACAAGACGTCATACATTAGTGCGCCAACAAACAATACTTCGACGCCAAAGATGGATCCCGCAATCGGTGTTCCGAAGACTGAAGCAAACCCCGCACTGATTCCGCAGATTACCATCTTCTTGCGATCATTATCGTCAAACCTGAGCAGGTCGCTGAACAGCGATGTCAACCCGGCGCCGATTTGTGCGCAAGGTCCCTCCTTGCCCGCAGATCCTCCGACAGCTAGCGTAATAATGGTTGCAAAAAGTTTCACAGGAACCACGAGAATTGGTATTTTCCCCGCCCTTTTATGAACAGCCTCGATGACTTTTTCCGTGCCGTGCCCCACTGCGTCGGGAGCTAGGTATTTGACCAAGAGTGAGCTCATGAAAAGGGAAGCGGGGAGGAACCAGAAGAAGTGAGGGAATTGAGTGCTGAGTCCTGTACTCCAAGTCAAGATCTTTAGGAAGAAAGTTACCGCTCCCCCAACCATGACTCCTGCAATCGTTGAAAGGAAGACCCACTTGATGATGCTGATGAATAGTACTGTCGATTCTGTGACTGATTTTCTCATGACAAATCCTTAGCGTGGCGCTATTTCAGGTGATAAGAATTTCCCTTCGGGGCCCGCACAAGCGATCGGGCCGCCGGCCGCTCCTCTGTCCCCGGCCCGCCCCAGCAGGGGGCAAACGAGCAGATCCGCTTTGTCCCCTTGCTTGATTAGACGGGCCCAGGCGTGCTTCGCCCCCTACGCGGAGACCTCGGCTGCTCGCGGCTCTCCTTCACCACCGGCGGAATCCGATCCGCCCAGGGCGCCGCGCGCTCGAACGCCGCCGCGGCACGGAGGACGGCCGTCTCTTGACGGCGGCGCCCCACGATCTGGAGCCCGACCGGCAGGCCGCTTCGCGTGAAGCCGCACGGGACCGAGATCGCCGGCAGCCCTGTCAACGTGATCCCGTAGGTGAGAAAGAACCACTGGGTGTAATTCTCCAGGGCCTTCCCGTTGATCTCGGTGGGATACGGCTGCTCCACGGGAAACGGCGGCACGGCCACCGTCGGCAGGATGAGCAGGTCATACCTCTCCAGGAAGATCCGGACCCGGTGCCAGAGTGCCGCACGGAGCTTTTCCCCACGGCCGATCTCCTGCGGGGTGAGCTGTAGCCCCTGCTCGATGTTCCACACCAGCCCCGGCTGCATCTGGTCTTTCCACTGCGCCAACTTGTCGGCGTGATGGGCGACCATGGAGAGCCCGCGCGTTGACAGGATGATCTCCTTCGTCCCGCCGAAATCCGGACACGCGGATTCGACCTCGGCGCCGAGCGATCGGAAGACCCGCGTCGCCCCCTCGGCGACCTGTGCCACCTCCGCATCCACCGGGATCAACCCGTCCAGATCCGGCGTCCACGCGACCCGCCAACCCTTCACCGACGGCGCCCGGACGGCCTTGAGAAACTCCCGGCTGTCTACCGCATACGAGAGCGGCGCCCGATCGTCGGGACCCGCCACCACGGACAACATCAGCGCCGCGTCCGCCACGGTGCGCGCCATGGGTCCACCGACGGACAAGCTATCCCAGGCCAGCTCCTTCGGATACATCGGAACGAGTCCCGGCGTGGTCCGAAAACCGACCACACCGCAAAAGGCGGCAGGGATCCGGAGCGATCCTCCGAGATCCGACCCCTGGGCGATCGGCCCCATCCCCGTCGCCAGCGCGACGGCGGCCCCCCCGCTCGATCCCCCGCAGGTGAGGGCGGGATCCCAGGGATTGCGCGTGGCGCCGAACACGGCGTTGAAGGTATTCGCGCCCGCCCCGAACTCGGGAGTGTTGGTCTTGCCCACCACGATGGCGCCGGCCGCCTTGAGGCGCTGGACGATCAGCGCGTCCTCCTCCGGCACATGGTGCTCGAAGATCTTCGACCCCCAGGTGGTCCGGATTCCCTTCGTGGGGGTGAGGTCTTTGATGGAGACGGGCACACCGTAAAGCGGCGGGAGCGCGGCGCCTCGCTTGAGCGCGTTGGTCGCCGCCCGCGCCGCGTCGAGCGCCGCCTCCCGCGCCACGGTCACGTAGGCGTTGACCCGCGGGTTGACCGCGTCGATCCGCGCCAGGACGGCCTGCATCACCTCCAGGGGTGAAACCTTCCGCCCCCGAAAGAGCCGCGCGAGTTCGGTCGCGGGAGTGAAACACAAATCGTTCATTATGGCGTCTCCGTTCTCCGCTCCTCTGCGCCTCTGCTCCCCTGCGCCTCTTCCCCCCTGCTCCCCTGCGCCCCTGCTCCCTGCCCCCGCTCCCCTAGAATCCCATCACCGATTTCGGCCGGTACAGTTCTTCGAGGACTTTCACATTCTCCGCGCCGAGCTTCACCTCGAGGGCGGCCACAGCCTCCTCGATGTGCGGGGACTTTGTCGCGCCGATGATGGGACTTGTGATATACGGCTTGCCGAGCATCCACGCCAGCGCGACTTTGGCCCGCGAGAGGCCTAGACGACTTGCGATATCGCCCACCCGGTCGGCAATGGCAAAGTCCGCGTCGGTATAGTAGAGCTTGTAGGCAAAGTCGTCGCTCTTCGACCGGGTCGTCTCACCCTGCTTGTCGCGAGTGCGGTTTCCCATCACGAAGCCGCGCGCCAGCGGGCTCCACGGCGTGATACCGATCCCCTGGTCCATGCAAAGCGGCACCATCTCCCGCTCCTCCTCGCGGTAGATCAGGTTGTAGTGGTTCTGCATGGACACGAATCGGGTCCAGCCGTGCAGCTTCTGCAAATAGAGCGCCTTGGCGAACTGCCAGGCGGGCATGCTGGAGGCCCCGATATAGAGCGCCTTCCCGGCCCTCACGACATCGTGCAGCGCCTCCAGCACCTCCTCGGCCGGCACCGTGCCATCCCACCGGTGGATGATATAGAGGTCCACATAGTCGAGCTTGAGGCGCCGGAGCGAGGCGTCGATCCCCTCCAGGATGTGCTTCCGTGACAACCCGCGCTGGTTCGGCTTGTCTCCCATCGGATTGAACACCTTGGTGGCCACCACGTATTCGTCTCGCGACAGGAAAATCTCCTTGAGAAGCCGGCCCGTAACCTCCTCGCTCGCGCCATTGGAATACACGTCCGCCGTGTCGTAGAAGTTCACGCCCAACTCGGCCGCGCGGCGGACGATGGGGCGCGCCTCGTCTTCCGAAAGAATCCACTCCCGCCAGCTCTTCGCCCCGTAGGACATCATGCCGAGACAGATTCGCGACACCTTCACGCCCGCTTTGCCGAGATTTACGTATTGCATCGAGATCCTCCTCTTGCTTAGGAGCCGTTACGAAATAGCTTGTCCATTCATTGGAATTTCGTTACGGCTCCTTATGCCGTTTCTGGAATTTCTCCGGTCAAGTTATTCTTTGGCAACGGCTTAGCGTTGAATCTCCTGATCCTCGGAGCCGAGCAATTCCTCCACCTCGGCCCGTGTGACATAGGCAAAATCTCCCACCATGGTGCAGTGGAGGGCCCCCACCGCGGCGCCAAGGTCGAGCCCGCGCTGCACCCCGTCTTCCAGGTAGCCGCAGAGGAATCCTCCCGCGAAGGCATCCCCTGCCCCCACCGGATCCAGCATCGTCGCCCGCGGAACCCGCCGGGCGTGATAGGGCCGATCCGCCATCGCCATCGCCCCTTCCGACCCTAGGGTGAGGACGACGGTCGGGATGCCGAATCGCTCCTGGAGAGCACGCGCCACTGTTTCAGGTTCGCCACGAAGCCCGAACAGCCGCTCCGCATCCCGGCTCCCGCAGAACAGGATGCTGACCAATGGCAGAAGCTTTGTGAAGTAGTCGGCCGCTTCCTGCGGGACCATAGCTTCGCCCGGTAATTCACATCCAGCGCGAAGAGGCGTCCCGCCGCCCGCACCTTCTCGGCGATCCGCCGGGTTGTATCCTGAAGCGTCGCACTCAGTGCCGGGGCGGTTCCGGCCATCAACACGATTCGCGCCGACGTCAGATAGGGCCAATCCAGCTCGGATGCGGTGAGCGTGGTGAACGCCGAGTCCTTCCGATCGTACCAGACGCGAGGCGGCCGCGGGGGCACGGCTCGCTCGTAGAAGAGCGTCCCGATCCGCCCTTCCGGGGTCCACACCACCCGCGAGGTATCCACGCCGTGTCTGGAGACCGCGCCGACGATCAGGCGCAGAGAGGATGATTCGGCAGCTTGGAGAACCAGCCGACCCGTTTCCCCAGTCGTGACTGGCCTGGGCGACGGTTCGCTTCCAGTGGACCGGTTCAAGCGGTGGGTGTGCCAGGATTATCTGTACCTCAAGGATTTCGCGCGGCTGTTCGCCTGGGCAGTCGCCAAGGCCGACCGTCTGGAGTCTATGTGCTGGTACGCGGCGGTGCTCCATTTGACCCTGAACACCGAGATGGCGCTTCACCGGGCGTACGCCCAGCGTTTCGGTATCTCTGCAGCCGAACTGGAGGCTCAGCCCGTATGGCCCACCACACGCGCCTACACCGACTTCCTGATCCGGACCTCCGCCGACGGGGATATGGCCGATCTGGTGGCCGCCCTGCTCCCCTGTTCGTGGGGGTACGTGTACGTCGCCCAGCATCTGGCCAAAGGACAGCCACCAGCCGACCAGCGCTATGTCGACTGGATCGTCCAATACGTCTCGCAGGACTTCGTCCAGGCCGCCGAGTGGCTCAAGGACGAGATGAATCGGCTGGCCGAGAGTGCGACGCCGGCCAAGCGGGTACGGCTGCTGGGGATCTTCGAGATCTCCAGCCAATACGAATGGCTCTTCTGGGAGATGTGTTGGAAAGGTGAATCCTGGCGAGTCGCACGAACGCTGGGACCGACGCTGAGACCGTCGACGAAGAGAATAGACTGCCCTGCGCCCCTGCAATCAGCCTGCCTCCCTGCTTCCACAGTTCGCGCTCGGCGTCGTCAGTCCTCCAGGTAGGCGTGGAAGAGGCGCTCGATCTCTCCGAGATTCTTCCGAAGCAGCAGCATGTTGGTAAACTGGGCGTAACAGTCGAGCTGAAGGAGGGCATTCAGGCCCGCGTCCGCGACGTGGACCCCCAGGATCCGCTTGTGGAAGCAGCGGTTGACCAGCACGATCTCCTGGTAGATGCTCGCCAGGCCCTCCAGCGACCAGTCCGGCTCCTTGCCCTGCTGTTTCCGAAAGAACTGCGCAAGCCAGTACATGGCGACCGCGCGGTAGGTCGTCTCCTCCAGGGTCGCGAAGGGCAGGTGACTGTGTACCAAGGGCCGAAGCTTGTCGAGGATGGGGCATCCGCTGGTCACCATGTAGATGCCGACCAGCGCGCTCAGACCGTCCTGCAGCGGGGCCCGCTTTCGGTAGGTTCGGTTCTGGGTGGAGATCTCCACCTCGGTCTGCTCGTAGGACACGGCGCCCTTGAAATACTCAACCACCTCCATCAGGTTGGCCGCCACGGGGCAGCGCGGGTGGTCCTCCGGCCGGAGGGGGCAGTTCGTGCACTGGTGGTGGGTGAGCCGGGTCCATTCCGGGTAGTCGTCGCGCTCCTTGACGATCAGACCGAGCGTGTCGGGGTCGAGATCCACACGGAACTCGTGAACTCGGCCCTGCGGTGAGGTGAACCGGTACTGGATCCAGATGTTCTCGCTCCCCTGATCTCGTGTCGTCATTCCCCTACCCCCGCTTTGTCTCGCCCGGGTTGCCATTCCGGGATCTTCGATTCGACAGCGCTGCCCCGACGGACTCGCAGCCCGTCAAGCCAGCGGATACCGGCCCAGTTCCTGGGCCGCTTCGTACATGGCCACGACATTCTCCGGCGGCACATCGGGCTGGACGTTGTGGACGGGGGAAACGACGTACCCGCCGCCCGGGCCCAGGTCGCGGATGCGGCGGCGCACCTCCCCGCGCACCTCTTCCGGCGTGCCGTGCGGGAGGACGTGGTGGGTGTCGATGGCTCCCCAGAAGGTCAGCCGATCTCCGAACTCCCGCTTCAGCTTCTCGGTGTCCTCCATCCCGGCCGCCCTGACCTCGACGGGATTGAGCACTTCCACGCCGATCTCGACGAGGTCGGGGATCAGCGGATAGATGGCCCCGTCCGTGTGATAGTACCGCTTGGCGCCGGTGCGCGCCTTGAAAAAGTCAAACGTGCGCTTCTGGCGAGGCTTGATCAGGGCTCGATAGAGCGCAGGAGAGATCAGGGTGCGCTCGCTCATCCCCAGGTCGTCGCTGGTCACCACCACGATGTCGACGCTGTCCCCCACCTCTTGGAGGGCCCGCTCCGCCATGGCCAGGCGAATCTCCAGGTAGCGGTCCATCAGCGCCTCGGCGAACTCCGTGTCGGCGACCAGATCCATATAGAAGTTCTCCCAGCCCCGCAGCTCGCAGCAGCGCAGGAAGAAGGCGCAGTTCAGGTCCAGGACGACGGCGTAGTCGGTCTCGTCATGCAAGCGTCGCGCCCTCTCTTTGAGCCCCCGGTACCGGCCCGGATCCAGGGGGTCCGGCCAGGCGTGGCGCTCGACGGCGGCGAGCGTGGCCTCCTCGGCCAGGGGGGACCGGCACAGGTCGAAGTAGTAGCCGTCCTGCGGCCGCGTGCGGACGACGCCCCACTCATCCTGGACGGTATGGTCGTCGAGCCACCGGTCCTTCCAGCCGTCCGGCGCTCCCAGGCCGATCCCCCGGAAGTCCACCCGGAAACGCCGCAGCACCTCCTCGTCCACCTTGGCCGTCTGCGCGCGTGTGTCCTTGAGTTGGGCCATTCCCTCGTCCATGCCCAGGTGCCTGAGCAGGTTCCGATACGCGACCAGGGTGATCCCGTCGCCGACCGCCTGGCCCAGCGCGATCGGGACGCGATCCGGCTCCCGATGGTTCAGGCTCGCCAGCACCCGCTCCCGTGGCGTCATCTCGGCTCGCCGCATTCGCTTGACCTCCCGTCCGCCTCCCGTTCAGGATGCCCGATCTCGGTGACGCCTTGCCAAACGGAGCGCTCCCCACAATCGAATCCCCAAGAGGAGCGCCAGGATCGCGGCGTACGCATACGGTGCAGTCCGTCCCGGCTTGGCCAACCAGAGAAAGTGCAGGGCCGCCAGGACACCGACAAGATACACCATACGATGGATCCGACGCCAGACTGTTCCGCCCAGCCGTCTCACCATCCCGCTCGTCGAGGTGACCGCAAGGGGCACCAGGAGGAGCAGGGCCAGCATTCCCACCGTGATGAACCGGCGCTTGACGAGATCGGCCAGCATCTGGTCCCAATTGAAGTAGTGATCAATCAGGATCCACACCAGGAAGTGCAGGCCAGCGTAGAAGAAGGCGAAGAGCCCGAGGAGGCGCCGCAGGAGAAGGGGCCAGCCGATCCCGAAGACGATGCGCAGGGGCGTGAGCGCCAGCGTGATGAGGAGCAGCCGGAACGTCCACTGGCCGAGCCAGTTGGTGACGAAGCTGATGGGGTTCGCCCCGAGCCCGTCCGTCGTGGCGTAATAGACGAGGAGCAACAGCGGCAGGAGACAGAGGACCCACGCGACCGTCTTCAACCAGATGCGTGCGGGACGTGTCATCAGTAGTTCTTCTTCAGATCCATTCCCGCGTAGAGCGAGCCCACCTGGTCGGCGTAGCCGTTGAAGATGAGCGTCTTGCGCCGCAGGAACTCGCCGATCCGTCGTTCCGTCGCCTGGCTCCAGCGGGGGTGGTCCACCGCGGGATTCACGTTGGAATAGAAGCCGTACTCCTGCGGCGCGGACTTCTCCCACGCGGTCTTGGGCTGCTCCTCCGTCAGGCGTATCCGCACCAGCGACTTGGCGCTCTTGAAGCCGTATTTCCACGGCACCACGATCCGGACCGGCGCTCCGTTCTGGTTCGGCAGCACCTGTCCGTACATTCCGACCGTGACGAGCGCCAGCGGGTGCATCGCCTCGTCCAGCCGCAGCCCTTCCACGTACGGCCACTCGATCCCCCCCCCGAATGCAGCGAAGCTCGGCGTTTGGGCGGGAAACTGCTCGGGGTCCTTGAGCGTCGTGAACTCGACATAGCGGGCCTTGCCCGTCGGCTCGACCTGCTTGAGCAGGGCGGACAACGGAAAGCCGATCCACGGAATCACCATCGACCAGGCCTCCACGCACCGAAGCGGATAGACCCGCTCCTCCAGCGGGAAGCGTAGGATCTCCTCGATATCGAACCGTTTGGGCTTCTGGACCAGCCCGTCCACCTGGACCGTCCACGGACGCGGCTTTAGCGTATGACCCAGCCTCGCCGGGTCCTCCTTATCCGTGCCGAACTCGTAGAAGTTGTTGTACGTCGTGGCGCTCTTGAACTCGGTAGGCTTGTCTCCTATCACATAGGCGGGGTTCCGCTTCGCCGCAAGGGGTTGCCCCGCGGCGGACGCCTGGGCGGCCTGGACCGCCGTCGGCAGCAGGGCCAGGGCGGCCCCCCCGACCATGAACTCCCGGCGATTCAGGTACAGACGGTAATCGGTAATCTCGGACGCCTTGAACATCGGCGCGCGTTTGATCAACATATTTCCCTCCTTTATCGCAACCAGCCTTCATCCGCCGGCTGGTCAGGTCTCATTTCTCCCCCCTCGGCTCTCTGCGCTCAACTCGCGGCTCGCGGCTCTCAGCAGGATGAAGTTCATCATCCGGCCGGTTCGTCCCTTCTCGGCGCGGTGCGAGAAGAAGAGGTCGGTCCGGCAGGCCGTGCAGAGTCCCGCATCCTCGATCCGGTCGGGGCGGACCCCGGCCTCCTCCAGGACGGCGCGATTCACCCCGGCCAGATCCAGCCGGCAATGGCCGGGTCGAGTCGGCGTCGCGTGCGCTTCCCAGTCGGGGAGCGCCGCGGCCATCGCCTCCATCACCGGCGCGTCCACCTCGAAACAGCATCCGCGGATCCCGGGCCCGAGGGCCGCCCGGCAATCGGCCGGATCCGTTCCGTAGGCCGCCTGCATGGCAAGGACGGCCCTGGCCGCGATCCGCTGCGCCGTCCCCCGCCAGCCGGCGTGAACGGCCGCCACCGCTCCTCGCACCGGATCGTGAATCAGGATCGGCAGACAATCGGCCGTCGAGACCACCAGAGCCACATCCGGTAGCTCCGTGATAAGCGCGTCGAACTCGGCCGACTCCTCCACCAGACAGCGCGGAAACCCGGGGCGCCGCACCAGGCCCGCATCCACTCGCAGGACCGCGTTCCCATGCGCCTGTTTGGCGCGGACGATCCTGGCCGAATCGATGCCAAAGGGGACGAAGAAGCGCCGCCGGTTCTCCTCCACGAGGGTGAGGTCGTCTCCCACGCTCTGCCCCAGATTGAGCGTGGCGAAAGGGGGCCGGCTGACTCCGCCCTGCCGGCTGCTGAAGGCGTGAACGACCTCGCCCGACTCGGAGAGCAAGCGGGACTGGAAGAACGCCGGCGCCCCCAGGCGCTGCTGTAGGGATGTCATGCCAGGGCTACCTTCCACGCGATGATCCGCTCCGGGAGAAGCCCCATCGCCCGCTGGTACTCGATCTCCAGCCGCTCCCGCTTCGTGCCGACCTCGAAGTGGTCCCACGGGAATCGCTCGCCGAGCGGCCGCTCCCGGCAGGCATAGAAATCCGGGTCCCTCGGCCACTCCCGGAAGGCGCGGCGCCAGTCTCCTTTGTGTTCGAGGGCCAGAAGCAACAGCTCCCCCACGTGCCGGTCCCCTCGCGCCAAAATCCCCTGCAGGCGGGCCCACTTGGGCACGTCGTGGGTGACGCGGATCCCGACCTTACGGAGCTCCCGCGTGAGCCGGCGGATCTTCCCCTCCAGGCTCTTCACGTCTGCCATGGCGCACCACTGGAAGGCGGTCCAGGGCTTGGGGACGAACGAGCTGACGCCCACCGTCAACTCCGCCAGGCTGGAAGGATCTGGGCGGGCCTTCAGGATCCGTTGTCGGACGGTCTTGGCCACGTGGATAATCCCCTCGATGTCCTCGGCCGTCTCGGTCGGTTGGCCGATCATGAAGTACAGCTTGACTCGCGGCACCCCCGAGGCCGCGATCAGGTCCACCGCCTCGAAGAGACGCGCGTCGTTGAGGCTTTTGTGGATCACGCCCCGAAGCCGCTCCGTCCCGGCCTCCGGCGCGATGGTGAGCGTCTGGGTCCCGCTGTCGAGGAGCCCCCGGACCAGGCCGGGGCTCAGGCTGTCCGCCCGGACCGAGGAGAGGGAGATGTCGGCCCCCTTGGCGCGGAGCCCGGCGATCAGCTCGTCGATCCACGGATAGTCCGAGACGCAGGCCCCCACCAGCCCGATCCGTCTCCCCTGCTCAAGTACGGCATCGGCAGCCCGCAGGATGGCAGGTAGGTGCCGATGCCGGACGGGACGGTAGATCTCCCCTTCCATACAGAACCGACAGCCGCGGCCACACCCCTTGCCCACCTCTACGAGACCCATGGGCCCGAACTCGGTATCCTCCGTGCGAATCACCGAGATCGTGTCGTGGTCGTCCGGCCGAGCGAGCCGTCGCTTGCGGACGGGCAGGCGCGCGCCGTCCCGCGCAACAACGTCGGCCACGGTTCCATCCCCCTGATACCTCACCTCGTACAGGTGCGGAACATAGACCCCTTCGATCCGACCGAGCGCCCGGAAGAACGCCTCGCGTGCCGCGATCGGGTCCCGCTCGGCCTCCCGGACTTCGCGCCACAGCCCGAAGACCTCGGGGCCGGATTCCTCTCCCTCCCCCAGAAAGAACCAGTCCATGAAGGCGGCCAGCGGCTCGGGATTCGCCCAGGCGCACACGCCGCCCATACTGACCAGGGGATCCCCTTCCGCGCGGTCGCGGGCGCGGACCGGGATCTTGGACAGCGCGAGGATCTGGAGCATGTGCAGGTAGTCGTTCTCGTAGGTCACGGAGAACGCGACACAATCGAACTCGCGCAGCGAGCGCTGCGACTCCAGACTCAGGACCGGCACTCCGCTTCGCTCGTGGACGGGAAGATCCTCGGGATCGGGGAGGAATGCGCGCTCGCAGACGATCTCCGGCCGCCGATTGAGCGCCCCATAGATCGTCTGAAACCCCAGGTTGGACATCCCGACGTAGTAGCTGTTCGGGAAGACCAGGGCCACGCTGAGGCGGCCCCCCCAGTCTTTCACGACGGTCCCTGTCTCCCCCTGGAGGCGCTTGCGCGCCTTGTCGGTCAGTTGCCAGTGCATCTCCCTCGCGCCCCGATCGCAGTCTCTCGCTCTCCTGCCGCATGTGCACGCATGCTACCAGCCTAACCGCGGGCCTTCAAGGCATTCAGTGGAGGGGCACGCCAGCAAAAGGGATGCCGGACCCCCAAACGCGGGGCCCGGCATCCGTGGTCAGCTCGTGACGCGACGCTCGCGGTTAGTCCGCTTGCCGCCGCAGGAAGGTCGGGATGTCCAGCACCTCCTCGGTCAGATCGTCCAGCGGCAGCGTCATGTTCACCACCTTCTTAACCTGGTTCTTGGCCCGGCCGCCGCGCAGATACGACTCGCTCTCGGACAGACCCTTCTGGGCCGCCGGCTTCGGCGTGTACGGGCGCAGATTCGCCACGGGGGCCTCCTCCGCCGATTCGCCCATCTGCGCCTCCTCGAACCCGGTGGCGATCACCGTGACGCGCACGTCCTGACCCATTTCGTCCTCTATGACGTCCCCGAAGATGATGTTGGCCTCCTTGTCCACCAGGTCGTGGACGATCTTGGAGGCTTCGCTCAGTTGGTAGATGGGCATCGTGGAGGAGTGGGTGAAGTTCAGCAGCACGCCGCGCGCCCCCTTGATGGACTGGTTCTCCAGAAGCGGGCTGTTGATGGCCTTCTGCACCGCCTCCACCGCGGCGTTGTCGTCCGACGCCTCGCCGATGCCCATCATGGCCATGCCCCGCTCCGACATCACGGTCCTGACGTCGGCAAAGTCCACGTTGATGTAGCCCGGCTTCACGATGATGTCCGCGATCCCCTGCACCGCCTGGCGGAGGACGTTGTCCGCCATGGCGAAGGCCTCCTTGACCCCCGTGTTCTTGGTAGAGGCGTTGATCAGGCGCTGGTTGGGGATAATGATCAGGCTGTCCACGTTGGCCTTGAGCTCTTCCAGACAGCGATCCGCCTGATCGTTGCGGCGCTTCCCCTCGAAGATGAAGGGCTTGGTGACCACGCCAACCGTCAGGATGTCCATCTCCTTCGCCAGATTCGCGATGATGGGAGCCGCCCCGCCGCCGGTCCCGCCCCCCAGGCCGGCGGTGATGAACACCATGTCCGCCCCCTGAAGGATTTGGAGCAGCCGCTCCGTGTCCTCGATGGCCGCCTTGCGACCGATCTCGGGATTCGCGCCGGCCCCCAACCCCTTGGTGAGCTTCTCCCCAACCTGGATCTTGTTCTCGACCGGCGAATGACGCAGCGCCTGGGCATCGGTGTTCACAACGATGAACTCCACCCCGTTCGTGCTGGCGGCCGCCATGCGGCCGACCGCGTTCGAGCCGCCGCCGCCGACCCCGATCACCTTGATGTTGGCCATCTTCTCCGCCTCCATCGTTTCCAGACTGATCGCCATTCGTCGCCCCCTTCTCCTAGAAAATTTCGCCGAACCACTCCTTCATCCGCGCGATCACCTTGTCGAAGATGTTCCGATCCGTGACCTTCCTGAACTTGCGTCGGGTCCGATGCGCGGCCCCGTAGATTCCCAGGCCCACCCCGGTGGCGTACATAGGGTTGCTGATGACGTCGGTGAGGCCCCCGACCCCGCGCGGGATGCCACGGCGCACGGGAATATCGAAGATCTGCTCCGCCAGCTCCGGCACCCCTTCCAAAATGCACGAGCCGCCCGTCACCACCACCCCGCCGTTGATCCGTCCCGCATAGCCGGCCCGCCGGATTTCCCGGTCCACCATGGCGAACAGCTCCTCCATGCGGGGCTGGATGATCTCGCACAGATTCTGGCGGCTGAGGACCCGCGGCCGGCGACCGCCGACGCTGGGCACCTCGATCTTCTCGTCCGCCTTCACCATGGCGGCCAGGGCGCAGCCGAACTTCCGCTTGATCGATTCCGCCTCGGGCCGCGGCGTGCGGAGCCCGATCGCGATGTCGTTGGTGAGCATATCCCCGCCCACCGCCAGGACCGCCGTGTGGTAGATGCTCCCCTCCACGAAGACGGCGATGTCCGTGGTCCCCCCGCCCACATCCACCAGCATGCAGCCCAGCTCCTTCTCCTCCGACGTGAGACAGGCCTCGGAACTGGCGAGCTGCTGGAGCACGATGTCCTGCACTTCGAGACCCGCCTTGCTGGCGCACTTGATGATATTCTGGGCCGAGGCCACGGCCCCGGTCACGATGTGAACCTCGGCCTCCAGCCGGATGCCGGTCATGCCCACGGGCTCCTTGATGCCGGTCTGATCGTCGATGATGAACTCCTGGGGAAGGATGTGGATGACCTCACGGTCCACCGGCAGAGCCACCGCCTTGGCGGCGTCGATGACCCGCTCCACGTCCTGCCGCGTCACCTCGTGGTTCTTTCCCGAGATGGCGATGACCCCGCGACTGTTGACCCCCTTGATGTGGCCGCCGGCGATTCCGACAAAGGCCGAGCGAATCTCCACTCCGGCCATCAGCTCGGCGTCCTCGACGGCGCGCCGGACCGAGTCCACGGTGGCGTCGATGTTGACGACGACCCCCTTGCGAAGCCCGCGGGAGGGGCTGTGGCCGAGCCCGATGACGTCCACCGAGCCGTCGGCATTTACCTCGACCACGATCGCACACACCTTCGTCGTGCCGATATCCAGCCCGACAACCAAGTTGCTTTCCTTGGCCACCGGAATTACCTCCCCTCGATGGGCCGGAACACGACCCGATCGTGGAAACGAAGGTCCACGTCCACAAACTCCCCCAGGGCGCGACCGCTTGCCGCCAGCGCCGCTCCGAGGCGTCGCAACTGCTCCTGCATGTCCTGGGCGTGCAGGCGGATGACCGGCATCTGCTGGCCCAGATTCACGACGTAATTGCCATCGTCCCCCATGGTGATCTCGTGCGCCCTCTCGCCCTGAACGGCGTTGGCCAACTGGAACTGGCGCCAGACCGAGAGCCCCTGGGCCATCTCCGAACTCAGGATGTGCTCACCGATCCTCACCCGGCGCGGCGCGGCGGCGCGCAGGATAGGCAGCGTCGGGAGGTCATCCCCCTCCAACTCCGCCAGGATCACCCCGTCGGCGCTGAGCAGATACCGGCGATCCGCGATGAACACCGCCTCGGGTACCCGCTCCACCACATGGATGGTCAGCGACAGGGGCAGCCGGCGGCTCACCGAGGCCTCTTTGATCCAGGGATTCTGCGTGGCCAGGCTGCTCAGTTTCTTCAGGTCCAGCTCGAGCAGGCTCGTCTCCGGCGTGAGGCCCAGGCTGGCCACCACGTCCTCCGAGGCCACCTGGAGGTTACCCTCCACCCGGATCTCCGCGACCCGAAAGTAGCTGAGGCGCACGAACCGGCGATAGCCTTCCCATACCCCCAGCCCCGCCCCGATCACGAGGGTAACGATCACGAGGAGCTTGGTGATTCGCGCCAGCCGCCGCGCCGGGGCGCGTCGAGGTCGGTCGGCCAGCCTCACCCGCGGGCGGCCCGGCTCCTCCATGTGATAATCTCGAATCACGTTCGTGTTCACAGGACTCTACCCACGCTCCAAGGCTCGAGGCTCGTGGCTCGCGCTTCTCATTCCTCCCCCACCACCCGGATCTCCAGCTCTAGGGCCACCCCCGTCGCCGCCCGGACCCGCTCCTGGGCCAGGGCCGCCAGGGCCAGGACGTCCGCCGCCCGGGCGCCGCCCATGTTCACGATGTAGTTGCCGTGCTTCGCCGAGATCATGGCGTTCCCGATCCGGGTCCCCTTCAGCGCGACCTGCTCCACCAGCCGCCCCGCAAAGTCGCCCGGGGGATTCTTGAAGATGGAGCCGGCCGATCGGAACTCCACCGGCTGGCTGGCGTTTCGCCGCACCAGGTAACCCGAGATCCGTCGTCGGATGGCCCCCGCATCGTCCTCCGCGAGTCGAAAGCCCGCCTGCACGATCACCGATCCCAGAGGGAGCCCGGAGGAGCGGTAGCGAAACGGAACCGCATCCCGCAAGACGCGACACTCCTCGCCCGTCGGGGCGACCAGTTCCACCGAGGCCAAGCAGTCAGCCACCGACCCGCCCCACGCCCCGGCGTTTCCCCACACCGCCCCGCCGAGGGTGCCGGGAATGCCGCTCAGGATCTCCAGCCCCGCGAGCCCGTGTCGGCAGCAGAAGGCGAGGAGCCGGCTCACCCGGACCCCCGCGGCCGCCTCGACCATTTCTCCTCGGCGCTCGAGCGTCTGGAGGGCATTGAGGTGGATCACCATCCCTCGCAAGCCGCCGTCCCGGACGAGGGTATTGCTTCCACCCCCCAGAACGTGGACCGGCAGACCCTCGGCTCGGGCAAAGGCCAGTGCCACGCTCAAGTCCTCCCGATCCAGCGGCGTCGCGAGCAGCGTGGCCGGCCCCCCGATCCGAAACGTTGTGTACCGGTCAAGTCGCGCCTCCGCCTGGACCGTCCCACGCATCCGGCCCCGCAGCCGCTGCGCCAGCTCTTCCGCCGCGATCACCATCGCGTCACCGGCCGCCGGCCCGCAGGCGATCCAGGATCTCCTCGCCCACCCGCCAGACATCCCCGGCCCCCAAGGTCAGCACCATGTCGCCGGCCGCCACCTGGTCGAGGACGGCCTTCGCCAGTTCGCTCTTGTCCGCCACATAGGTGACATGCCGATGCCCGTGCCCTGCGACGCCGTCGGCGATCTGCCGCCCGCTCACCCCCGGGATCGGGGCCTCGCCGGCCGGATAGATCTCCGTCACGAACAGCCGGTCCGCTTGGTAGAAGGCGGTGGAAAACTCGCCGAGCAGGGCCTGGGTCCGGCTGTACCGGTGCGGCTGGAAGACGGCGATCACTCGACGCCCGAAGCCGTCCTTGGCGGCGTTCAGCGTCGCCTTGATCTCGACCGGGTGGTGGGCGTAGTCGTCCACCACGGTGATCCCCCCCGCCTCGCCTCGCACCTGGAAGCGCCGGTCCACCCCCGTGAAATCGGCCAGCGCGTCCCGGATCACCTCGAAGCGGAGATCCAGATCCATCCCCACGACAACGGCGGCCAGGGCGTTATAGACGTTGTGGAGCCCCGGCACGTTGAGCGCGAGGCGCCCGAGGAGTTCCCCCTTCCA
Organism: uncultured Methylomirabilota bacterium; assembly: GCA_963727695.1. GTDB lineage: Bacteria > Methylomirabilota > Methylomirabilia > Methylomirabilales > 2-02-FULL-66-22 > 2-02-FULL-66-22. Next base: position 77,940 of record CAVSHW010000024.1, read on the forward strand.
GAAGACCCGACACGCGGAGGTCATCCCTGCAAACTCGACGTCCCGGGCCAGGACATCCGCTTGGGACCGGAGGCCGTACGTCACATACCGCTTCTCCACGCGCGGCAGAAGCGCCTGGATGTTCTCCTGGTCGAGACAGAGGACCGCCAGGCCGTAGAACGGAACCTTGTTGATGAACTCGACGAAGGTGTCCTGGATGTGCGCCAGATCCCGGTAATAGTCCAGGTGCTCGGCGTCGACCGTCGTCACCACGGCGATGGTGGGGGAGAGCTTCAGAAACGAGCCGTCGCTCTCGTCCGCCTCGGCCACCAAGAAGTCGCCGCGTCCCAGCTTGGCGTTCGACCCCAGCGCGTTCAAGCGGCCGCCGATCACCATGGTCGGGTCCAGACCCCCGCGCGCCAGGACCGTCGCCACCATCGAGGTAGTCGTCGTCTTCCCGTGCGTTCCCGCCACGGCCACGCCGTACTTCATCCGCATCAGCTCCGCCAGCATCTCCGCCCGCTGGATCACGGGAACGAGACGCTGACGGGCCGCCAGGACTTCCGCGTTCTCCTGGCCGACCGCCGAGGACCGGACGACCACGTCCGCCTCCCCCAGATTCTCCGCCTGGTGTCCGATGACCACACGGACCCCCAGCGAGGCGAGGCGCCGGGTCGTCTCCGACTCCCGGCTGTCCGAGCCCGAGACCAGATATCCCAGGTTATGGAGGACCTCGGCGATGCCGCTCATCCCGATCCCGCCGATCCCCACAAAGTGAATACGCCGAATCTTCTTGAACACGTCCGCTCCGCCCCGTCCTCAGTCCACCGCCCGATCCGGATGTTTCATTCCCCGCAAGACATACATCCCAAGAACACCTAATGTCCAATTACCAATGACCAATGCGAACCGCCATCCCGTCCTCCATTCGCCATTCGTAGTTGGTCATTCGTCATTGGTCATTGGCCATTCGTCAGTCATTGCTCATTCGCCCCGCAGCGCCACCCGATCAAGCAGGTCGAGGATCCGATCGGCGGCATCCGGCCGCGCCAGCGCCCGCGCCCGGCCCCCCATCTCGAGAAGCTGCGCCGGCTTCTCCCGGGCCGCCCGCAGACTGGCGACGAGCCGCCGACCGTCGCAGTGCTGGTCGAGCAGGATCCAGGCCGCCCCGATCTTCACCGCGGCCTCGGCGTTCAACCGCTGGTGGTCGTTCGCCGCGTAGGGAAACGGCACCAAGAGGGCGGGCTTCCCGACCGCCGCCAGCTCGAAGACCGTCCCGGCCCCGGCGCGGCAGATGACGAAATCCGCCGCCTGGTACGCGACCGCCATCTCCTCGAAGAACGGCTCCACCCGGGCGCGGATTCCGGCCTGGGCGTAGGACTGGCGGACCTCCGCAAGATCCCCCACCCCCGTGGCGTGCACGAACTGGAGGCCTGTCCCGCTCCGCCGGCGAGCTCGGGCAGAGCCTCCTGCACGGCGAGATTCAGGCGATGCGCCCCCTGGCTCCCGCCGAAGATCAGGGCCGTGAATGGCCCGGCCGCAAGTCCCAGCCGCTCCCGCGCCGCCCTGGCATCTCCCGCTCGGATCTCCGCCCGCACCGGGCTTCCGGTCAGCGTGACGCGGCCCGCCGGGAAGAATCGAGCGGTCCCCTCGAACGAGACCGCCACCCGGCTGGCCACCCGCCCCAGAGCGCGGTTCGCCAACCCGGGGAAGGCGTTCTGCTCGTGGATCACGCTGGGGATGCCCGTCAGCCTCGCCGCCAGGACTGTCGACACCGACGCGTACCCTCCTACCCCGAAGACCGCCTGCGGCCGGAACTCGCGCAGCAGTCGCGCGGCCTGTAGCACCGACCCGGGTAGTCGCAGGGCGGCCCGCCCGCGTCCGGTCAAGCCCGCCCCGCTCACCTGCGAGGCGGCCAGCCCCCGGAAGGCGTATCCCCGGCGCGGGAGGATCGTGGCCTCCACGCCCGTTGCCGCCCCCACGAAGAGTGCCGCAGCCCCGGGGCGCCTTGCCATGAGGGCCTCATGCACCGCCAGCGCCGGGAAGAGGTGACCGCCCGTGCCGCCGCCCGTGATCACGATCCGCACCGGCACACCTCAGGCACGCCGCAGCGGCGCGCAATGAAAAATGAAAAAAATGAAAAACGGACAACCAGCCGGCTCGATTGATTGGCCGGTCTTGCGTTGTCGGTTGTCGGTTTTTCATTGCCGCATTCTTCACGCCTGGCTCCGCGAGATGTTGAGCAGTATCCCGGTCCCGACGAGCGTGACAACCAGGGACGAGCCCCCGAAGCTCAGGAAGGGGAGCGGCACCCCCGTCGTCGGCAGCAGACCGCTCACCACCGCCATGTTGACGGCGGCCTGGCAGACGATCAGGCTGGTCACGCCCATGGCCAGATACGTGGCGTAGAGATCCCCCGCCCGCAGCGCGATGCGGGTCCCTCGCCAAAGGAATAGCACGAAGAGCAGCAGGATCGTCATGGCGCCCACGAACCCGACCTCTTCTCCCACGATAGCGAAGATGAAGTCGTTATGCGCCTCCGGTAGAAAAAAGAGCTTCTGCATGCTGTTCCCCAGCCCGCGCCCGAGCCACCCGCCGGGCCCCAGCGCGTTGAACGACTGATCCATCTGGTAGGTCGCCCTCGCCGAGACCTGCGAGGGGTCGAGGAGGGCCATGATCCGCGACCGTCCATGCGTGGAATTCAGCATCAGGAAAAGCAATGCAGGGAGAGCCACGGCGGCCGTGCCGAGCATATGACTCACCCGCGCCTGCCCGATGTAGAACAGAACCGTCGCCGTGATGAGGAGGATAACCGCCGTGCCGAAGTTCGGCTGCACGATGATCAGGCCGGCCATCATCCCCGTCATCAGGAGCGGGGGCAGAAACCCGTCTAGGAAACTCGGCAGCCTGTCCTGCCGCCGGGCGAAGTAGCTCGAGAGGAACAGGACCACCGCCAGCTTGGCGAGCTCGGCGGGCTGAAAGTTCAGACCGAAGAATCGGATCCAGCGCCGCGCCCCGTTGATCTTGCTTCCGACACCCGGCACCAGGACCAGGAGCAGGAGGAGCAGGCTCACCAGGAAGATGATCGGCGTCAGACGCTGGAAGCGCTTGAGATCCCAGGCCATGGCCCAGGCCATGGCCAGAAGGCCGACCGCGGCTCCGGCCACCTGCCGCTTGAGAAAATACATCGGGTCGCCGAAGCGGTCCTGCGCCCGGATGGCGCTGGCGCTGAAGATCATCACGATCCCGACCGCCACCAGGAGCAGTGTCACGAAGAGGAGCCAGCGATCCACCCCCGGCCGGCCGGCGCTGGGGGCCAGCGGAACGAAGGCGCGCCAGCCCCGCGCGGACCTCGGGGTCGCGATTGGACCGTCGGCCTCGGCCTCGGGCAATCCAGCCATCGGGGGGGTCCACTGCTCAGCGCGCCCGTCCACTCGCTTCCCTCCGCGACGCAAGGTCGCGCACCGCCTGCCGGAACACCTCGCCGCGCTCTTCGAAATCCCGGAACATGTCGAAGCTGGCGCAGGCCGGCGAGAGCAGCACCGTATCGCCCGCAACGGCGATCTCGCCGGCGCGGGCCACCGCCGCCTGCATCGAGGCCACCTCTTCCATTGGGCAGGCCCCGGCAAGGTGGCTCCGGATGGTGTCCCGCGCCTGGCCCAAGAGGAGCAGGGTCTTCACCCGCGTTTCCAGCAGCGGGCGCAGGGGCCGGAAATCGCCCCCCTTGTCTTTTCCGCCGGCAAGGAGAATTACGCCGCCCCGATACCCTTCCAGCGATTTGACCACCGCCCCCACATTTGTCCCCTTGGAGTCGTTCACGTACCGGACCCCGTCCACCTCCGCCACCAACTCGAGCCGGTGGGGCAGCCCGGGAAACTGGCGCAGCGCCGCCCCGATCGCGCCGACCGGGGCTCCGATCGCCGCCGCCGCGGCGGCGGCGGCGAGGCTGTTCTCCAGGTTGTGCAGCCCTTGGATCAGGATTTCCCCGAGACCGCAGACGGCCTCCGGCCGACCCGCGGACCGGACGACCAGATGATCGTCTCGGACAAAGGCCCCGTCGCCCATCGTCCGTGTCCGGCTGAAGAGGCGGGGCCGTGCCCGGATCCCGCGCGCCCACTCCAGCGTGGGCGGATCGTCCGCGTTCAGGACTGCATAATCCTCCGCCGTCTGGTTCAGGAAGATCCGAGCCTTGGCCGCATAGTAGCCGGGGAGGTCCGGATACCGATCCAGGTGATCCGGCGCCAGGTTGAGGAGGACCGCCACGTGCGGGCGGAAGGTCACGATCGTCTCCAGTTGGAAGCTGGACAGCTCCGCCACCACCCAGTGGGCCGGCGTGAGCCGCGTCACCACCTCGCAGAGCGCCGTGCCGATGTTGCCCGCCACGACCGTGGGGAACCCCGCCGCCTCCAGCATCGCCCCTAGGAGGCTCGTCGTCGTGCTCTTCCCGTTCGTCCCCGTGATGCCCAGAAAGCGGGCGCGGGTGAGCCGTGAAGCCAGCTCCACCTCGCCCCAGATCGGGACGCCGCGCGACCGGGCCAGGGCGAGGAGGTCGAGCTCCGTCGGGACCCCCGGGCTTACCACGATCAGATCGGCCTCCAGGAAGCTCTCGGGTCGATGGAGGCCCGCTTCGATCCGGACCTCGCGGGCTTCCAGCGTCGCCAGGTCCCCGCGCAGCCGCTCTCGCGGCGAGCGATCCGTGGCCAGGACGCGCGCGCCGCGCTCCGCCAGGACCTTGCAGGCGGCGATCCCGCTCCTCGCCAGGCCCACCACCGTCACACGTTTCCCTTGAAAATCCACGTCTGCGCCTCAATACAAAACCGACAACCGACCAATGACCAAACCGCCAAGGCCCCTCTGTCGTTGTCCCGTTGTCGGTTGTCGGTTGTCCGTTCTGCATTCCGTTTTCCACGCCCTCACCGCAGCTTCAGCGTCGTCAGTGCGACCACCTGCAGCACGAAGGAAACGATCCAGAACCGCACGATGATCTTCGGCTCCGACAGCCCATTCAGTTCGTAGTGGTGGTGGATCGGCGCCATGCGAAAGACCCGCTTCCCGGTCCGGCGGAACCAGAACACCTGGATGATGACCGAGAGGGCCTCAACGACAAAGCACCCGCCGGCCAGGACAAGGAGCAGCTCGTTCTTGGTCACCAGGGCCACGGTCGCCAGGGCGGCTCCCAAAGCCAGGGATCCCGTGTCCCCCATGAATACCTGCGCCGGATGCGCGTTGTACCAGAGGAAGCCCAGGCTCGCCCCCACCAGCGCGGCGGCGAACACCGGCAGTTCGCTCGCTCCCCGGACAAAGATCACCTGAAGGTAACGCGCCATCACGGCGTTCCCCGCGACGTAGGCAAAGAAGGTCAACGTCGCGGCGGCCATCATGGTCGGCACGATGGCGAGGCCGTCCAGCCCGTCGGTGAGGTTGACGGCGTTCGAGCACCCGACCAAGACCAGCATGGCAAAGGGGATGTAGGCGATGCCAAACTCCGGCATCCAGTTCTTCAGGAAGGGAATCGCCAGCTTGCTGGTGAAGGCGTCGGTGGGAAAGACGTACAGATACGTCCCGACGGCGAGGCCGATCGCCACCTGCCAGAAGAACTTCTGGTGCGGGCGGAGTCCCACGGCGTTTCCCCGGCTCAGCTTGAGATAGTCGTCCACGAACCCCACCGCCCCCATGGCCAGCGTCGTGAGCAGCGCCAGCCAGATGAATCGATTGGTGAGCTGGGCCCACAGGAGCGTGGCCACTGTCACCGCCAGCAGGATCAGGACGCCGCCCATGGTGGGCGTGCCCGCCTTCTTTAGGTGGCTCTGGGGACCGTCTTCTCGCACCACCTGCCGCGCCCGCATGGCCGTCAGCTTCCCGATGATGACAGGCCCGAAGAGCAGCGTGACGACGAGCGCCGTGAGAAACGCCCCCGCTGTCCGGAACGTGACGTACCGGAAGACATTGAAGGGCCCGAAGAACTTGGCGAGCGGAAACAGCAGATGATAGAGCACGCGCCGCCTACTTTCCGGGACTCATGAGGTGCTTCCGATCCACCAGACCCGCCCCCTCGCGGGACTCGAAGCGCGTTCGCGTCTTCTCCTCGTGCGCCTCGAGCGCCAGCGACAGCAGCCGCTTGATGAGCGCCGCGGGCGGGACGCCGCTCGCTTCCCATAGCCGCAGACAGAGCGATCCCGGCAGCGTGTTTACCTCGTTGACGAACGGCTGCATGGTCGCACGGTCCACCAGACAGTCCACCCGAGCGATGCCCCGGGCGTCCAGCGCCGTGAAGGCCGCCGCGGCCACCTCCTTCACTCGCCGCGCCAGCTCTTCCGAGATGCGGGCCGGGATCACGCTGGGCGCCAGATCCGCCTCACCCTGTTCCGGCCGCCGGAGATATTTGTCCTCGAAGCTCACGATGGTCGCCGATTGAAACAGCTCCTCGCACTCGGAAACCACCGGGTCGTGATTCCCCAAGAGCGCGCACTGGACTTCGATCCGATCGTCGAGCGCCCGCTCCACCAGGACGCGCGCGCTGAACTGGACCGCCTGGCCGACTGCGCGCGTCAGCTCCTGCGCATTCGCCGCCCGGGCGATTCCCACGCTGGAACCCGCCACCGCGGGTTTCACCACCGCCGGGTAGCCGACACCCGCCTCGACCAGCCGGATGACGGCCGCCTCGTTCTGAAGCCACTGACGGCGCGTAAACCACGTCGCCTCCAGCGTGGGGAGGCCCGCCCCCCGGAAGATGAGCTTGGAGAGGATCTTGTCCATCCCCGCGGCCGACGCCGCCACGCCCGGCCCCACGTATGGGATGTCCGCCAGCTCGAAGAGGCCCTGCAGCGTGCCGTCCTCCCCGTGGGTGCCGTGAACGACGGGAAAGGCGATGTCTACGGCAGGCCCCAGAGCCTTCTTGAGCCAGGAGGCGCGCTCCGGATTCCCGCAGAGCCCGCGCAGCGTGGGATCCGGCGCCAAGAAACGCTGAACCGCCTCGCCCCCACCCTGCCCCAGAGCCTGGAGCTGGGCCTTGTACTGCTCCTGCAGCGTCTTTCGGCGCGCAATATCCAGACAGGCGCGCCCCTCCGCCTCGACGGTGAGGAGTCGCTCCACCGCCGGCCCCGTCAGCCAGGCTCCGGCCTTGGTGAGGTAGAGCGGCACCGTCTCGAACTCGGCCGCGAGCTGCCGCAACGCCTCGTAGGCCTTGCTGGCCGTGGTGATGGAGATCTCGTGCTCGACCGATCGACTGCCGAAGATGAGCCCCACCCGCTTCATGGCGCGACCTCGAGATACGTGTCGGGGAGGCGGTTCTCGTAGAGGAGGATGTCGCCCGGCTTGACGATGCCCCCCAGAAGATCCACAACCTCGTCGGCCCACCGGGCGGTCAGGATCCGCTCCGCCGCGAATCCGCGCGCGGCGAGCCCTTGCCGGATCGGCTTCGTCTGCTCCGGCCCCACCAGCACCACGTAATCGCACACCGCCGCCGCCTGCTCGCCGAAGCGTCGGTTCTCCTCTGCCTCGATGGAGCCGAGCTCTACCATGCCGGGGGTAATCAGGATGCGCGACCCACCCGTGAACTGCGAGAGGACCTCCAGCGCCATCTCGGCCCCCCGCGGGTTGGCATTCGCCACGTCCAGGATCCGGACCACGCCCCCCTCCTCGTGGATCTCCAGCCGCCGTGGCGCGGGCGCGAGGGCGGCAACGGCCGGCTTCATGGACACAAGCGGCACGCCGCACTCCGCCGCCGCCGCGATGCCGGCCAGGATGTTCGAGAGGTTCCAGCGGCCCAGCAGCTTCGTCTCGAAGGTCTCGGCCTGCCCATTCGCCAGGAGCGCCCGAAACCGGGTCCCGCGGGGTCCCACTTCAATATCGGTCCCCCACACCGCGAGTCCTTCTCTCACCTTTCCCATGCCGTAGAGCAGCACGCGCTTACCCTCGCCGCGGGCCCGCTCGGCCAGCTCGCGGCAGACCGGATCGTCGGCGTTGATCACGGCCGGTGCTCCGGCGGGAAGCGCACTGATCAGCTCGTACTTGGCCTCGGCGATCCGCTCCGGTGTGCCGAACCGCTCCAGATGCTGGACCCCGACCGACGTCAGGATGCCGAGATCCGGATGGACGATGTCGCACACCTCGCGAATCTCTCCCGGGCCGTAGGCGGACATCTCCACCACGAAATAGTCGTGCTCATCCTTGAGATCCTCGCGGATGACCCGGGTGATCCCCATGGTCGTGTTGACCCCAGCCGGCGTCTTCAGGACCCGGTAGCCCGTCGAGAGGAGGTCCCCCACGACGTACTTTGTGCTCGTCTTCCCGTAGCTCCCCGTGATCCCCAGCACCCGGCCCCGATACCTGCGCATCCGATCGTCCGCCTCGGCAAGAAACTTCTTGGCGACGGCCTGCTCCCAGGGAACGATCGCGTGCGCGGCGACGATCACGATGCCGGGCGTGAGAAGACCCACCAGGGCCAGCGCGGCGATACCGCCCACGGTAAGCTGCGCAGCCGGAGCCGCGAAGATGTTCCTCGCCAGAAGCAGGACGGCGGCCGTCACGGGGATGCTGATCCCGAACGCCATCGCGCCGACCCGGACGGCACGCGCCGTCCACTGGAGGCGCTGGCTTATCTGGAGCGACCGGTGCTGCCGGAGCAATAGATGGCCCGTCAGGACCCAGACCCCCAGCGACCCGAGCCAACCGATCCCCGAAACCGCCAGGGCTCCGGCCAGGGTGACGGTCACGAGCTGCAGGACGACCTCGCGCCCCGGGACCAAGACCTGTCGGTGATCGGCCAACCACAGACGGAACCGGTCCGGCTTGTATCGTTCGAGCTGCAAAATGTAGAGACAATCCATCCCGCGCGAGACGACCACCACCCCGTAAGGCAGAAGCAGGCCTACCATCCACCCGAGAAACATGTTCGGGAGTCCGGTCTCCGTCAGCCTCACTCCCGATCCTCCCTCTGCAGAAACTCCGTCAGGCCCCGGCGAAACTCGTCCGGGGCGTCCTGGAAGGGAAAATGGCCCGCCCCGGGAAACACCATCAGCCGCGCCCGGGGAATCTTCGCAGCCATGATTTCCATCGCGTGTCGTCCAACCTCGTGATCCTGGTCACCCCACAGCAGGAGGGCCGGCGCCTGGACCATCGGCAGCAAGGGGGTGAGGTCCTCGTTGACCACCCTGACCAAGGTTGGCCGCATCCGGCCGGCCGCCCGGTAGTCCGGCGATCCCACCCGGTCCCGCCATCGGGACAGGAGCCGCTCCCCCAGAGAACCCCAGCACGGCAACGCAAGACCCCGCGAGAGGAGCTTCGTGGTCGCCACTGTGAGGTGATATCGCACGCTCCGCTTCGGCCGGACCCCGGCGCTCGCCACCAGCGCCAGCCGAGACACCCGCTCCGGGTGGTGTGCCGCCAGAGAAATGGCGATCCGCCCCCCGAAGGAGTGACCCACAAAGGCTGCGCGAAAGATCCCCGTCTCGTCCAACAGCCGCAGGACGTGGGTCGCGTATTCACCAATTCCCCATGCCTCGGGCGGGGCCTGGCTCCACCCGAAGCCCGGCAGATCCAGGGTGAGGACCCGGTACGCTCCCTGGAGCGAGGCAGCGACACCGGCGAGACTCTTGCTCGAGGCACCCCAGCCATGGAGCAAGACGACGGGGTCGCCCTGCCCCTCCAGCCCGCAGTAAGTATCCAGCTCGCCGATCCGGATCAGCACACACGCACCCCATCAGCGGTCCTCGCATACAGGACCACTCCCCGATGCGCTGTAGCCCAGAGCCGCCAGCGTCTCGCGTGCCACCACTCGGTCGTCGAAGGGGATCGTGCGGTCTCGGAGAACCTGGTAGGCTTCGTGCCCTTTGCCCGCGATCACCACCACGTCTCCGCCCCGCGCTTCCGCCAAGGCGGCACCGATGGCTTCGCGTCTGTCGGGAATTGTAACATGACTCACACCGCCGGTGGATATCTTTTTGACCCCGATTTCAATTTCTTTGAGGATGGAGAGTGGCTCCTCGCTGCGGGGATTGTCGGAGGTCACCACGACTCGATCCGCGAGCCGCGCCGCCGCCTCGCCCATCAGCGGCCGCTTGCCCCGATCCCGGTCCCCGCCACACCCGAAGACGACCAGGACGCGGCCCCGGGTGAATTCCCGGGCAACCGCGAGGACACGCTCCAGCGCATCGGGGGTGTGGGCATAGTCCACCACGACGCCAAACGACTGCCCGGCCTCGACCTTCTCGAATCGGCCCGGCACGGAGGCGAGGTTCGCGACCCCCGCCTCCACGACCTTGGGGGGAAGCCCGAGTTGGAGGCAGGCCCCGGTCGCCCCCAGGATGTTTGAAAGGTTGTGCCGGCCGACGAGGGGCGAGGCGATCTCCAGCGGACCCCAGGGCGAGCTCAGGGAGGCCCGGATGCCGGCGAGGTCGAACGCGGCCGTCCGAGGAAACAGGTCGGCGCTCGCCTGCATGCCGAAGGAGAGGACCCGGGCGGACGTCGCCTGCGCCATGAACGGCGCCCAGGGATCGTCCGCATTCAAGACGGCGGCGGGTACTCCCGGCTTCACCCGAGCCTTCCCCAGCCCCTGGAAGAGGAGAGCCTTGGCCTCGGCGTATCGCTCCATGCTCCCGTGAAAGTCCAGGTGGTCCTGCGTGAGGTTGGTGAAGATGGCGACGTCGAACTCGCAGCCCGTTACCCGATGCAGCACGAGCGAGTGCGACGACACCTCCATGGCGGCGCCCCAGGCCCCCAGGTCTCGCATGCGGGCGAGGAGGCGCTGCAGGTCGCTCGATTCCGGCGTGGTCCGCTCCCCCGGAAAGATCGTCGCCCCGCAGCGGTACTCGATGGTGCCGAGCAGACCGACCCGATGGCCCGCCGCCCGCAGGATGGCTTCCACCAGGTAGGCGGTCGTCGTCTTGCCGTTGGTACCCGTGATGGCGATCAGGCGAAGCCGTCGACTAGGATGGTCGAAGAACCGGGCCGCGAGATACGCCAGGGTCGCCCGGCTGTCCTCCGCCCGGACCACGGTCAGCCCCGGGGGAACGCACAGCGTGCGGGGGTCTTCCTGGACCACGACCGCGGCGGCTCCACGGCCCGCGGCGTCGGCGATAAAGGTGTGGCCGTCCTGCCGGAACCCCCGGATGCAGACGAAGAGAGAGCCGGGGATGACCTTGCGCGAATCGTGCTCCACACTGGCGATCTCCGCCTCGGCGGGACCCGCCACGTGGACCCCAGGCATCTCGGAGAGGAGCTCCGCTAGTCGCATTCGCACCCCGTTGGTGATCGGGTGATTTGGCGATTGGACAAGACGCCTTCCTGCCTCCCCGGTTGCCAGAGTGCCAGATTGCCCAATCGCCTTCCCCTAGTTCGCATGCACCAAACGCACATCCCGCGGCGTCGAGGGGGGCACCTTCAAGTACTTCAACGCGTCCTGCGCGATCTCGCGGAACGTCGGGGCGGCGATGGCCGCGCCCCAGCGAAGCGTTTCCGGCTCGTCGATCGTCACCAAGATGACGAGCCGCGGCGACTCCGCCGGAACCGCGCCGACGAACGACGCCACGATCTTCCGGTGCGAGTAGCGTCCTGTGGCGGGATCAACCTTCTGCGCCGTCCCCGTCTTACCCGCCACACTGTATCCCGGCACCGCCGCCTCCTTGCCCGTTCCCTCGTCCACCACGCTGGTCAGCATCTCCAGCAAGGTCCGCGCGGTCGTCTCGGAGATCACGCGGCGCACCACCACCGGCTCCACCGGACGCACCAGAGTCCCATCCGGCGTGCGGAGGCCCCGGACCACGTGGGGCCGCATCAAGGTTCCCCCGTTCGCCACGGCGGCGAACGCCGCGGCGAACTGGATGGGGGTGACCGACACCTCCTGTCCTATGGACAGCACCGAGAGCGAGAGAGCCGACCACCCTTTGGGCCGCCGGATCAGCCCTGGCGTCTCTCCGGGCAGATCAACCCCCGTGAGGCTCCCAAACCCGAACCCGCTGATGTAGTTGTAATAGAGGCTCTTTCCCAGCTTCTGTCCGATCTTGATCGCCCCGACGTTGCTGGAGTACGCTAGAATCTGCCGGACCGAGAGCCAGCCGTGTTTCTCGTGATCGCGGATCGTGACGCCGCCCACTTCGATGGAGCCGTTCTCTCCATAGAACTGATCCGTCGGGGCGGATCACTCCCTCTTCCAACGCGCCGGCGGCGAGGATCACCTTGAAGATCGAGCCCGGCTCGAAGTAATCGGTGGCGGCGCGATTCCGCTTGGCGGCGCTGTTGGCCTTCTTGTAGTTGTTCGGATCGAAGGTGGGCTGGTTGGCCAGGGCCAGGATCTCTCCCGTCGCGGGATCCAAGACGACGACGCTGCCCGATTTGGCCCCCGAGCGTTCCACGGCGCGCGCCAACTCGCGCTCGGCAATGTATTGCAGAACTTCGTCGATCGTCAGGTGGACGTCAAAGATTGGAACATGCGGCTCCGGCTCATCCTGTCGAAAGACCAGCCGCCCCAAGGCGTCTTGCTGGGCCACCACGAATTGTGGCTTTCCCCCCAAGAGGTCGTCGTACAGGACCTCCACCCCCTCGAGCCCGCGATCCTCCAGCCCTACCATCCCGAGGACGTGCGAGGCGAGCTCCTGTCGCGGATAGAACCGGCGACTCTCGGGAGCCAGCCCGACCCCCTTCAGATTCAGATCGGAGATGGCCTCGGCCTGACGCGGTTCGAGCTGGCGTTGGAGCCAGACGAAGGTCTTGTCCGTGGTGAGACTCGCCTGGATCTCTTTGGCGGGGTGACCGAGCACCGGGGCGAGCGCCCGGGCCGTTTCCGCCGGATCCTGGATCTCGGCCGGCTCGGCGAAGACGGAAGAGACCCGCAGGCTGACGGCCAGCTCGCGGCCGGCCCGGTCATAGATCGTCCCACGGCGGGAGACGAGCGGTAATCGGCGCAGATACTGTCTGGCGGCCCGCTCCGACAGGCGATCGCCTTGTCGGATTTGAATGCCGAAGACCTTGACCCCGATGCCGCTCAGGCCCAGCAGAAGGATGAGGAAGATCGCCAGGATGCGCGCCCTCATGATGCTCTGGCCCCTCTCAGCCTCGTGGACAATCGGCGGAACAATGCGTCGGACGCTTACTGGATCGTCGACTCCGGGAGCAGCACCACCTGCCCTGGCTTGGGCGTGAGCATGCCCAGCCGGACACGCGCGATCTCCTCCACGCGTCGGAGCGAGCGAAGCTGCCCGGCCTCAAGCCGCAGCATCTTGTTCTCCTGCACAAGCTTGGCGTGGGTTCCGCGCAGCCGCTCCAGCTCGTAGCCCTGGCGCACCACGTAGACGTGCTGCCAGACGTAGAACAGCGCGCCCGCCAGGAAGAGGAGACACAGACCGACGATCGAGACGGAGTCGAGCCATTCCCACCAGGTCCGCCGTGATCGGCCACCCAGTCGAGTGCCCGGACGGGCGGCGATCCGGACCCCGGCTCCCGCCACCCCGATCACCGACGATGCCTGGGCCATCTCAGACCTCCTCCGGGGCGGCCGCCGGGCGCTCCAGGCCGCGCAGCTTGGCGCTGCGCGACCGGGGATTGGCGGCCTCCTCGGCCTCCCCGGGTGTGATCGGCCGCTTGGTCAGAATGCGCATCCCCGCCTCCGCCTCCAGGCGTCGCCAGGTCTGCTTCACGATTCGATCCTCCAGGGAATGGAAACTGATGACCGCCGCGCGGCCGCCGGGCGCCAGAAGCTGCGTCGCCTCCTCCAGCGCGGGGCCAAGCTCTGCCAGCTCTTCGTTCACCGCGATCCGGAGCGCCTGAAATGTCCGCGTGGCGGGATGGATGTGGCGAGGCCAAAGCCGTCGGGGGATCGCCCTTCCCACGATCGCCGCCAGGGCCGTCGTGGTGGCTATCGGCTCCTCCTGACGCGCCCGGACGATAGCCCGGGCAATCTGCCGCGACCAGCGCTCCTCTCCCCATCGGAAGATGAGGTCGGCCAGATCGCGCTCGGGCAGGTGCCCGATCAGCTCCGCCGCCGTCCCCTCCGCATCCCGATCCATCCGCATGTCCAGCGGCCCCTCGCGCCCGAAAGAGAACCCGCGCTCCGCTTCCTCCAACTGATAGGACGACGCCCCGAGGTCGAAGAGAATGCCGTCGAACGGCCCGACCGATCCGACCAGATCAGGGAGCGCCTCGTACCGCCCGTGGAGCAGTCGGATTCGATCGCCGAATGGGGCCAGCCGCGCCTGCGCCAGGGCCAGCGCCTCGCCGTCCCGATCGATTCCCCAGAGGCAGCCGGTCGGTCCGGCCGCCCGGAGGAGAGCCTCGGCGTGTCCACCGAGGCCGATCGTGACGTCCAGGTATCGGCCGGCCGGCCGCGGACGGAGCAGCGCCAGCACCTCCGCCAACAAGACCGGGACATGACTGCTCACCGCCGTGCGCTGCCTTCCATCCCGCGCGTCACCGAACCCGCTTTCCCCCAGGCTGCTCAAAAAGGTCCAGATGCAAGGCGGCGCACCGGGTACCCATCCGCAGGATGGGTGCAGGTGCGAGACGTACTTACGCGTACGTCGCAGCGCCGCGCGAGCGCGCGGGTACCCAGCCGCAGGCTGGGTGACCGCAGATGGGCCTTTTTCAGCAGCCTGCTAGGCCGCCTGGGACAGCACCCCCTCCAACCCGGCGCCGACCAGACCCTCGAGGGCGGCCGCAACCGAATCGAAGGTCGGGAACAGCGAGTGGACCCGAAGCTCATCGAGCCGCGCCGTAAGATCGGCGCTGAGATTCGCCAGAGCCAGCGTCCCGCTCATCTCCCGCGCGCGGCACAGGCGCTCCACTAAGACCCCCAGGCTCATCGCCTCCAGCCGATGCACCCCGCGACAGTCTACGATCAGAACCCGACAGCCATCGCGCAGGAGGTTGCTGACAGCGTTTTTCATCTCCACCATGGTGCGGACTCCCAGGTCACCCTGAGGATCGAGCACCGCCACCCGGTGCGCCTCCGACCAACGGACTTGCATGGTCTGCCCTCCTAAACGTATGCGATGCGGCGGACTTGGACCATATCCACAGACGGCCGCGGCAGCGGCATGGGGAGGCATGGGAGAAAGAGCTGTCGTCCCTCCTCGGCAGGCCGCGCCTCGCGTGTCACCTCCGACTCCGGCCGACGTCCTTCGTGCGGTACGCGTCTCTTCTCCAATGGGCTCATGACCGCCTCCAGCCCCGCGGCGATGCGGGAGCGACCGGCGTGCGCGGGCTTAGATGCCCAACTCGCCCAGCTTGGCCGACAATTCCTCGGGCGACGGCGCAGAAGCCACCTTCGCCCCCCAGCGCCCCTTGTCCCAGATCTCGATCGTGTCCATCATCCCGATGATGACCACCTCGCGCATGATCCCGGCCCGCTGGCGCAGCCCCTGCGGGACCAGAATGCGTCCCTGAGAATCCATCGCGACGTCTTCGGCGGAGGAATACACGAACCGCAGGAAATCGCGCTGCTCGCGCTTGAATTTCGGGTTGGCGCGGAGACGATCCTCCAAGGCCCGCCATTCTTTGAGAGGGTAGGCAGTGAGATAGGCGTCGGAACTGGTCAGGACCAGCGTCTTCTCTTTGCGGAGCGCCTCGCGGAACTTTGCCGGGATGCTCAGGCGCCCCTTCTCGTCAATCGCGTGCTCAAATTGGCCACGAAACATGTCCCCTCGCTTCGGCCCCACTCCATGGTGTCTTTAGGGGTAATCAACCACTCTCTCCCACTTTGCCCCACCACGAAGCGCACAATATCCTGACATGAAAGCCTATGTCAAGAGGATTTCGTGAGATTTCTTGAGGGGTTGGAAGATTTTTCTGGTCGGGCTATAGAAGGCCCCAGACCTAGGGTCATCTCGGAGCGTCCCACCCAAGGGCTGGGCAATTAAATCGGGAAGGGTGGATCAAGTGGGAAGAGGCATGAGGTCCCTGCCGGGTTGTACTTCGTATTCAATCCGACAGCAGGGCGTTGTCGATCAGGCGGGTGGTGCCGAAGCGGGCGGCCACCAGGGCGACGGCTCGGACCGCGATCCGCGTCAGCGCCTCGAGGGTGTCCGGATCGCAGACCGCCACGTAATCCACGACGGCCAGAGGCGCGGTCCGGATCTGGGCCTCGATGCCGGCGCGCACCTTCTCGGCGTCGCGCTCACCGCGCTTCACGGCGGCCTGAGCACCCGAAAGCGACCGGGACAGCACCGAGGCTTGCCGCCGCTCCTCGGCGCTCAGGAGGACATTTCGAGAGCTCAGCGCCAACCCGTCGGCCTCGCGCACCGTGGGCAGGACCACGATCTCGAAGCCCAGGTTGAGGTCGGCCACCAGCCGCCGCACCACCAGCGACTGCTGGTAATCCTTCTGCCCGAAATAGGCCCGATGGGGCCGACACGCGGTGAAGAGCTTGGTGCAGACCGTGGCGACGCCCCGGAAATGTCCGGGGCGGGTGGCGCCTTCCCAGCGATCGGCAAGGCCTTCCACCGTGACGTACGTGGCGTAGCCGTCCGGGTACATCTCGTCCGCGCCCGGGGAGTAGATGACGTCCACGCCCGCCTCGCCGGCCAATCGCGCATCGCGGTCGAGGTCGCGGGGATAACGCGCCAAGTCGTCTTTTCTGTCGAACTGGATCGGATTCACGAAGAGGGTCATGACGACCAGGTTGTTTTCGGCCCGGGACCGGCGGATCAGGCTCAGATGGCCTTCGTGCAGGGCGCCCATGGTGGGGACGCAGCCGATCGACTTCCCCGCCCGACGCGCCTCCTCGGCGAGCTGCTGCATTTGTCGCGGCTCAGTAATGATCTGCATTCTCGTGCTCGCTCAGTGGATTGCCAGCCAGCACTCGGAGAATTCCCAATGACCAATCTCCAATGACCGACAGCGGCACCTCAATTGGTCATTTGGATTTGGTCATTGGCCATTCGTCATCGCGCCCGTGGCACGTAGTAGTGGGTGCCGGCTCGCGTGTCGTGGACCGCTTTTACCAGATCCTCGAAGTCGCCCGGCCGTTTGACGAAGTCGATGTCGCTGGTGTTCACCACCAAGAGCGGCGAGGCGGTGTAGTGGAAGAAGAAGTGAGTGTAGGCCGCGTTCAGCTCCTCCAGGTAGGTCCGGCCGATCTCGCGCTCGTACGGTTTGCCGCGGTGGGCGATGCGAGTCAGCAGCGCCTCGCTGCTGGCCTGGAGGAAGATGACCAGGTCCGGGACCGGCACCTGCACCTGGAGCAGCGCATGGATCCGCTCGTACAGGGCGAGCTCATGATCCTCCAGCGTGAGATAGGCGAAGATCTTGTCCTTGGCGAGCAAGTAATCCACCACCAGCGCCTGGCGGACCAGATCCCACTGGGCCAGCTCCTGCTGCTGCCGGAACCGACTCAACAGGAACCAGACCTGCGCCTGAAACGCATACCGCCGCGCATCCTTGTAGAAGCCGGCCAGAAACGGATTGTCGTCGGCCACCTCCAGGAGCTTTCGCGCCCCCAGCCGCTCCGACAGTCGCTCGACCAGGCTGGTCTTGCCGACGCCGATGGGACCCTCGACCACGATGTACCGAGGCGATTGCTGGGGCTGTCTCATGACGCGACCCTTATCGGTGTCCCTTGCTCCGCCGCGTCCAACCGCCGGAGCAGATCCGCCGCCGTGCAGTGGAGCACCGGGTGCCGGAGGTCCGGAGCGATGGCGGTCAGCGGCTCCAAGACGAATCGCCGCTCTGCCATGCGGGGGTGGGGAATCACCGGATCGGCTTCTCGCACCAGGCCGTCCCCGTACAGCAGGATGTCGAGGTCGAGGCTCCGCGCCGTTCCGGGGCGATGATTCGCGGGCCGGTCCGACGCCACCTCGATCGCCTGCAGATACCGGAGCAATACACGCGGGGAGAGCCCCGTCGCGATCTCCGCAACCCCGTTCAGAAACGCCCCCCCCTCGACCCCCTCTTGGGGCTGCGTCTCGAACCAGGGGGACAGCCGGACCAGCGCGGTCCGGGGAAGGCGACCAAGCGCCGTCGCCGCCTCGGCGCAGCGCGCCGACCGGTCTCCCAGGTTCGACCCGATCCCGATGAACGCGCGAATCGTCATGGACGCGTGACCTCGACGCTCACGCCGGTGAGCGTGCCCGGAAGCGGAGGCGCGGGCTTGGTGGCCCGCACGGTGACTCGCTGGATGGGAAAGCGCTCCAGGAGGGTCGTGGCGATCCGCGCCGCCAGCGTCTCCAGCAGCTTGAACTGCTGCCGAGTACCGATTTCCACCACGGCTGCGTGTACCTGGCTGTAGTCCACGCTGAGCGACACGTCGTCCCAGTCCTCGGCGCCCGTGAGATCCAGGCGAAGCTCCACATCCACAAGGAAGCGCTGGCCGAGCCGCCGTTCCTCTTCGTAGACCCCGTGGTATCCGTAGAACTGGATGCCCTGCAGCAGAATGCGATCGTCCATCGAAGACATCTTGAAATTTCGAATTTTGAATTTCAAAATTTAAAATTGCTTCTGATCCGATCCATCGCCTCGCGGATGCGGTCCACGTTCACGGTGAAGGCGATCCGGGCGAATCCTTCTCCTGCCGCCCCGAACCCGTTCCCCGGCGTGACCACCACACCCGCCTTGGCCAAGAGATCCGCGCAGAAGCTGCTGGAGGTGAACCCCGCGGGCACCGGCACCCAGACATAGAAGCTCGCCTTGGGGGTCGCGACGGAAAACCCCATCTCGCGGAGCGCGGCAATCAGCACGTCTCGCCGCTCCTGCCAGATCCGGCAGTTGTCCGCCACGCACTGCTGGGAGCCGCTGAGGGCCGCGATCGCGGCGTACTGCACCGCCTGGAACACGCCGGAATCCATGTTTTGCTTGATCCGGCCCAGCCCTGCCAGGATCTGTGCATTCCCCACGGCGAAGCCGATCCGCCAGCCGGTCATGTTGTACGTCTTGGAGACCGAGTGGTACTCGATCGCCACTTCTTTTGCGCCGTCGATGTTCAGGATACTCTCGGGCCGGTACCCGTCGAACGCGATCTCGGAATACGGCGCGTCATGGGCCAGGATCAGGCGGTGCCGTCGGGCGAAAGCCACGGCCTCGGCCAAGAACTCCCGCGGAGCCACCGCGCCCGTCGGATTGTTGGGGTAGTTCAACCAGAGGATCTTCGCGCGCTTCAGCACCTCCGCCGGGATGACGCCGAGGTCCGGCAGGAAGCCCCGCGCCGGGGTCAGCGGCATGCAGTAGGTCTCGCCGCCGGCGAAGAGGGTGCCGGCCTGATAGACGGGGTAGGCGGGATCCGGCACCAGGACCACGTCGCCGGGGTTGACAAACGCCAGGGGAAGATGGCCGATGCCTTCCTTGGATCCGATCAGAGTCAGGACCTCGGTGGCCGGATCCAGCGAGACGCCAAAACGCATCCGGTACCAGTCGGCCGCCGCCTTGCGGAACGCGAACATCCCCTCATACGAGGGATACTGGTGGTTCTTGGGATCGGCCGCGGCCGCGGCCAGGGCCTGGATAATGTGCGGGGGCGTCGGCAGGTCGGGATCCCCGATCCCGAAGCTGATGACGTCCACCCCTTTCTTCACCTGCTCCTGCTTCATCCGGTCCAGCTCGGCGAACAGGTAGGGGGGAAGGCCTTGCAGTCGCTGGCTCTGCGTATATCCGCTCATTCTGATGGCTCCGTGTTGTTCAACGATCGGTAGCAGACTTCAATTTCTAAATTCGAATTTTTCGAAATTCAAAATTTACGGCGCCTTAAGTCCCAGGACGTCAAGCATGTCATACAACTTCGGGGGCTTCCCCACCACCCACGCCGCCGCGCGCAGGGCGCCCCAGGCGAAGTTGTCCCGGCTGTGGGCCCGATGGGTGATCTCGATCCGCTCGCCCATGCCCCCGAAGAGGATCGTGTGCTCCCCCACGATGTCGCCGGCCCGGATGGCGTGGACGGCGATCTCCTTCGGGGGGCGTTCCCCCACGATCCCGTGGCGTCCGTAGACCCCCACCTGCCCAAGGTCGCGCCCCAGGGCCTTGGCCAAGACCTGCGCCATCCGCTCGGCGGTGCCGCTGGGCGAATCCTTCTTGAAGTGGTGGTGGGCCTCGATGACCTCGATGTCGTACCCGTCTCCCAGTGTCCGGGCGACCTGGGCCAGTATTCCGTAGAGGGCGTTGACCCCCACGCTCATGTTCGGCGACTGCACGCAGGGGATCCGGA
The DNA here is from genome assembly GCA_963727695.1 of uncultured Methylomirabilota bacterium. Lineage (GTDB taxonomy): Bacteria > Methylomirabilota > Methylomirabilia > Methylomirabilales > 2-02-FULL-66-22 > 2-02-FULL-66-22. Next base: position 98,038 of record CAVSHW010000024.1, read on the forward strand.
CGCATAGCTCCCGCGCCCGAGCCAGATCCGTCTCGGAGAGTCCCGTCGTCCCCACCACCACGGCAACGCCGGCCCGGCTGGCCGCCTCCAGATCCCGCATGGCCGCCGCGGGCGCGGTGAAGTCCAGCAGGACCTGGGCGTCCCGCAGAGCCGTCTCCACCGAGTCGACGAGGCGAACACCCGTCGTTCCCGCCCCGGCAATCTCGCCCGCATCCCGTCCCAGATCGGGGTGGCCTGCTCGCTCGACCGCGCCCACCAACTGGAGGTCTTTCCCCTCGCGAATCAGGGCAACCAGCCGCTTCCCCATCCGCCCCGCCGCCCCGGCAACCGCTGCTGTGATCACGATTCTTCCTCCCCTGAGCCGACAGCCCCCTTGTCTCGTCTCTCAGCTCTCAGCTCTCGACTCTGCGCCTACAGGATCCCGTAGCTCTTCAGCGCCGCCTCCAGCTTCTTCCGGTTGCCGTCGGTCATCGAGCAGAGCGGCAGCCGGAACTCCTCCCGGATCTTCCCCATCATGGCCAGGGCGGTCTTCACCGGGATGGGGTTGGTCTCGTAGAACATGGCCTGGCAGAGCGGGAAGAGCTTGAGGTGCAGCTCGCGCGCCCGCTTCCAGTCGCCGCCCAGGAAGGCGCGGGTCAGGGCGGACACGTCCTGGGGAACGATGTTGGCGACGACGGAGATGATCCCCCGCCCTCCCACGGACATGAGCGGAAGGGTCAGGGTGTCATCGCCCGACAGGAAACTCAGTTTGTCGCCGCAGAGCACGATGTCCTGGGTCATCTGCTCCAGATTCCCGGTCGCCTCCTTCATCCCGACGATGTTGGGATGGTCGGCGAGCACGGCCACCGTCTCCGGCAGCATGTTCACACCCGTCCGCCCCGGGATGTTGTACAGGATCAAGGGCAGCTCCACGCTGTCCGCGATGGCCCGGCAATGCTCGATCATCCCCTTCTGCGTCGGCTTGTTGTAATACGGGAGCACGATCAGCGCCGCGTCCGCTCCCGCCTGCTTGGCATGCCTCGTAAGGCTGATCGCCTCCGCTGTACTGTTGGAGCCGGTCCCGGCGATCACCGGGACGCGTTTGTTCGTCGCCTGGATGACGAGGTCGATCACCTGCTTGTGCTCGTCGTGATCCAGGGTCGGGGACTCCCCCGTGGTCCCGCAGGGAACGATCCCGTCCGTCCCCCCAACGATCTGGAACTCCACCAGAGACTTCAGCGCAGCCACATCGACCTTGTTGTCCCGGAACGGAGTCACCAGCGCCACGATCGATCCTTGAAACATCCGCTTTGCCATCGCCGCACCTCCCCATACGTCTAGTGCTTATGCAAGAAACGAGATCCGGCCGTGCGCCTACTCCAGATCCTCGAGGGTCCGCTCTCCGCGGATCAGATCGGCGTACGTCTCGCGCTCACGTACGACCGTGAACCGGTCGCCGCGCACCATCACCTCCGGCGCACGCGGCCGGGCGTTGTAATTCGATGACATGGTGTGGCCATAGGCCCCCGCCGACATCACCGCCATCAGTTCTCCCGGTTCAAAACGCGGAAGTAGCCGGTCTTTGGCCAGAAAGTCCCCCGACTCGCAGATGGGGCCCACCACGTCGACGGCCACCTCGTCGCGCCCCGCCGTTCGATGCACCCGCCAGATGGCGTGATACGAGCCATAGAGACTCGGCCGGGCCAGATCGTTCATCCCCGCATCCACCACCACGAAATTCTTGACCGGGGATTGCTTGGTGTAGAGCACCCGGGTCACCAGGATCCCCGCATTCCCGACCAGCATCCGCCCCGGCTCCAGCACCACCGTCGCATTCAGGTCCCTGATCACCCCGATCAGCGCCGAGGCGAACTCCTCTGGCAGCGGCGGAGTCTCGTCGTTGTAGGTGATCCCCAAGCCGCCGCCGATGTCGATGTAGCGGATGTTCGTCCCCTGCTCACGCAGCCGTCGGACCAAGGCCGCGGTCCGCATGAGCGAGTCCACGAAGGGCTGGATCGTGGTGATCTGCGACCCGATGTGCTGGTGGATCCCCACCACCTCCAGGGCCGGCAACTGCTTGGCGGCTTCGTACTCCTCCAGGGCGCGACCGATGTCGATCCCAAACTTGCTCTGCTTCAGGCCGGTCGCGATGTACGGGTGAGTCTTCGGGTCCACGTCCGGGTTGACCCGCAGCGCCACGCGCGCCTTCCGTCCCAGCTCCGTTGCCACCTCGTTGATGCGACGCAATTCCTGGTCCGACTCCACGTTAAACATGAGTATGTCGGACATGAGCGCGTACGCGATCTCCTCGCGAGTCTTCCCCACGCCGGCGTACACAATCCGCTGAGGCGGCACACCCGCCGTCAGCCCGCGGAACAGCTCGCCGCCCGAGACCACATCCAGGCCGCCCCCCAGACCCGCGAAGAGCTTCAGGACGGCCAGGTTCGCGTTGGCCTTCAGGGCGAAGCAGATCAGGTGCGGGACCGAGGCGAATGCCTCATCCAGGGCCCGGAAGTGGCGTGCCAGTGTCGCATGGCTATAGATGTAGGCGGGCGTGCCAACCTCTTCGGCGATGCGGGAGATCGGGAACCTCTTCGCAGTAGAGGTCATCGCCTCGATGCTGGAAGTGGTGCATGCGCGCTCACCGCTCCTCACAAGACGAATCCGGGCGCCACAACTGGCGAGCCCGGTGAATGGGGAAATGGGTACCACACGTTCCCCCGACTGTCAAAAGCAAAACGAGGCGCGGCAACTGGGAGAGCGGCCCCACAACAACACCGGGGCCTTGTATCCCCGGGCAACTTGGTGCCCGCGTCGCGTTGAACCTCCTTGACAAGTGTCGATGACTTGGCTAGGTTTCCCCCACATCTTTCTCCTGCTCTTGCATCACTCGGCCGGTTGGAGTATTTCCACTCTCTCTTGCAGGCTGGCAGAAGACTGTCGCGGTGGGTCAGATGTCTCTAACCCTAACTGGGAGCAAGGCCATGAGAGCGAAAGTCGGAGTGGCGCTGGTTGTCGCCGCGATCGCGGGCCTCGTCTGGATGGCCGGGCCGGCCATGGCAGCAAGTATCAAGATGAACATCGGCTCCACGTACGGGCCGGATGCACCCGTACACTTCGGCCTGGTGAAATTCAAAGAACTGGCGGAGCAGCGGAGCAAAGGCGACATGGAAGTCCTCATCCACGTAGGTGGGGCGCTCGGGGGCGAGCGCGACGTTTTTGAGGCCATGAGCTCGGGCGGTCTCGAAATGGGCGCCATGGGCTCCGGCGACGTTTCGATCTTCTACCCGAAGTACATGGTCTACGAAATCCCCTATGTGCTCCGGGATGCGGATCACTTCTGGAAATTCTGGCAGGGTCCTGTTGGGAAAGAAGTCAATGACATGATTCTCAAAGAGCGCGGGGTCATCACGGCTGGGATCCTTTATCGCGGTGCGCGTAACCTGACTGCAAATCGTCCGATCAAGACCCCGGCTGAAGTGAAGGGTCTGAAGTTGCGCCTGCCGGAGATCCGTCCCTGGATCAAGATCTGGGAGACGTTGGGCGCGCTGCCCACTGTCGTCGCGTTCCCCGAGGTGTACATGGCCTTGAAGACCGGAGTGGCCGACGCCCAGGAGAACCCGCTGGAGTCCATCTGGAGCTACAAGTTCTACGAAGCACAGAAATATCTGATCCGGACCGGCCACGTTTATTCGGCCGCCAAGTACCAGATTTCCAAGAAATGGTTCGACACGCTCAAGCCGGATCAGCAGCAGCTCATCCTGACGGCCTGGAAAGACGCCACGGATTACGCCAACAAGCTGGCCGTCGATTTCGACAAGAAGCTGGTCACCGACCTCCAGGCCAAGGGCATGACTTTGGTCGAGCCGGACATCGCCGCCTTCCAGAAAGCCGTCCAACCGGCCCTCCAAGAGCTGAACAAGACGCTGTGGGTTCCCGGCTTGCTCGAAAAGGTCCAGGCCATTAAGTAACGTGCCCCGGAACGAACCACCCCCTGGGCCGACTTTCCCGGCCCGGGGGGTGGCAAAAAGGAGATCATGTCCATGCAACACAAGGGGCCAGCAGACCCCGCCGTTCCGATGGAGCGGTCACAGCCGGTTGATGCAGCAGCCCAGGAGACGCGCCTGGACTCTCGCCCGTGCGCGGCCAAGACGCTCGATCGGACGCTAGATGTCCTTCTCGCCGTTGCCCTGCTCGTTGAGTTGACGATCGTCTTCTGCAGCATCATCAGCCGCTCGGTCTTCAGTGTGCCCTGGCATTGGACCAACGAGGCGGCGGAGATGTCTCTCACCACGATCGCCTTCCTGGGCGGGGCCTACGCCTATCGGCGAGGCGAGCACGCGTTCATCCGGACTCTCGTCGAGATCCTGTCGCCGAGGGGGCGCCGCGCCTGCGCGGCGCTGGTCGAGTACATCGTGCTCACGGTCGCCATCATGATGGGCGTGAGCGCATGCACGTTCTTCATGGCCCGCTGGGATGACTTGACCCCGGTCCTCTACATGCACACCAGCTGGTTCGTGCTTCCGCTCATCCTCAGCATGGTTGTTCTTTCCCTGACCGCCATTGAGCGCCTATTTACCCAGCATCGGCCGACCGTCCTCAGCATAGGGGCCGGCTATGCCGCGCTCGTGCTGCTCCTTGTCCTGACGCGCGAGGTCTGGCGGCCATGGACGGCCGGAAACGTGATCCTCGTGCTGACCCTCGGCTTGTTCTTCGCCGTCGTCATGATCGGACTTCCGGTCGCCTTCGCCCTCCTGATCAGCGCGCTCGTGTTCCTGTTCGCGTCCGGTCGGCTGCCGTTGATCATGCTTGCCCAGACCATGGTCCGGGGCGTCAACAACTACGTCCTCCTCGCCGTCCCTTTCTTCATTCTGGCCGGCATGGTGATGAACGAAGGGGGTATCAGCCGGCGGCTGGTGAGGATGGTGCACGCGTTTGTTGGCCATCTGCGCGGTGGCCTGTTCCAGGTCATGGTCGTGAGCATGTACATCGTCTCGGGTCTTTCGGGCTCGAAGGCGGCGGACGTCGCCGCCGTCGGTCTGGTCATGCGCAACATGCTCCGGGAAGAGGGCTACAACATGGAGCGGGCCACGGCGGTCCTCGCGGCCGCCACCGTCATGGGCGAGACCGTGCCCCCCAGCATTCCCATGCTGGTGCTCGGCTCGATCACGACGCTGTCCATCGGTACGCTCTTCATCGCCGGCCTTCTGCCGGCGGCGGTGGTCGGCGTGTGCCTCATGCTCCTGATCTATGTCCAGTTCTGCCGGACGAGTGCGCCGCCCGCGGGCCGGGCCAGCCTCGGGCAGATGTGGAAGGCGAGCGTGGGTGGGATCTTGCCGCTCTGTATGCCGGTCATCCTCTTCGGCGGCATTCTGGCCGGCGTGGCCACCGCGACGGAGGTCTCGTCCTTTGCGGTGGTGTACGGGCTCGTCCTCGCCGGCTTCGTCTATCGCGAGCTGGGACTCCGGCGCTTCCTGCGCGGAACTATCGACTGCGCGGTCGTGACCGGGATGATCCTGTTCATCCTGGGCGGCGCCTCGAGCTTTGCCTGGACGCTCACCATGGCCCAGCTGCCGCACCGGCTCGTCGCCCTCCTGGGCGCCGTGCATCAGAGCCACTGGGTGTTCCTGATGGCGTCCATCCTGCTCTTGATCGTGACCGGCGCGATCCTGGAGGGCCTCCCCGCCCTTCTCATCCTGGCGCCCATCCTGCTGCCCATTGCTGCCCAGGTGGGCGTGAGTCAACTCCATTACGGCATCGTCCTGCTGATCGCCATGGGGATCGGCGCCTTCGCGCCGCCGGTCGGGGTCGGATTCTATTTCGCCTGTGCCGTCTTGGAGACCAAGATTGAGGCTTCATCGCGCGAGATGATCCCGTACATTTGCGTGCTGTTCCTCGGGCTCGTGCTGGTGGCCATGGTGCCCTGGTTTACGCTCTCGCTTCCCGCACTCTTCCACCTGGCGGGATGAAGGGGTGCCGGCCTCGCTGAGCGGAGACAACAAGTAATCCAAGGGAGAGGCAATGCAGAGCTACAAGAGCCCGCTACACCAAACGGTTTCCACCACGCCGACCGAGTTCTGGAACGACTCCTGCTCGGTGCCGGAATTGACCTACGCCATCGAGCACGGAGCCACCGGGGCCACCTCGAATCCCTTCATCGTCTTCACCGTCCTGAAGGGCGCCCTGGCCGAGTGGAAGGATCGGATCAAGCAGGTCATCGCCGAGCATCCGACCTGGGACGAAGAGCAGATCGCCCAGCAGATCTACGAGGAAGTCGGCGTTCGCGGATCCAAGGTGCTCCTGCCGGTCTTCGAGCAGCGGAAGGGCCTGCGCGGTCGGCTCTCCATCCAGACCAATCCCCAGTGGTACCGGGACGCCGACCGGTTGGTGAAGCAGGCCATCTACTTCCACGGCCTCGCGCCGAACATCCAGGTGAAGCTGCCCGTCACCAAGGCCGGTGTCGTGGCCGTCGAGGAGGCCACCTATCACGGGGTCAACATCAACGCCACGGTCAGCTTCACGGTTCCCCAATCCATCGCCGTCGCCGAGGCGGTGGAGCGCGGCCTCAACCGGCGCGCCAAGGAAGGGAAGCCCGTGGCCGATATGACCCCGGTCTGTACCGTCATGATCGGTCGGCTGGACGACTGGCTCCAGGTGGTCGCCAAAAAGGAGAACATCGTCGTCGACCCCGGCTACCTGCACTGGGCCGGCCTCGCGGCCATCAAGAAGTCGTACGAGATCTACCGGCAGAAGGGCTACCGGACGCGGCTGCTGGCCGCAGCCTACCGGCACCACATGCACTGGTCGGAGTTGATCGGCGGGGATCTTTCAATGACCATCCCCTACGAGTGGCAGGTGCTCTTCAACAACTCCGACATCGAAGTGAAGCCGCGGATGCAGAATCCTGTGCCCAAGCAGGCCTACGATGTCATGTACGAGAAGTTCGCGGACTTCCGACGGGCCATCGAGCCGGATGGAATGACCGTCGAAGAGTTCGACGGCTACGGCTCCACCGTCCGCACGCTGCGCGCCTTCACCGCCTCGTACCACGACCTCGTGAATCTGATTCGAGACTTCATGCTGCCGAATCCGGACGTGAAATAGGCGAGAGTTCCGCCCAGGATCAGCAGCGCGCCGAGGGTGCGGTGCCCAGTATATCCGACGACGAGCCCACAGGGGATCGCCAGCAGCGACGCCCAGTTGAACAGCGCACGCAGCACACGCCTCACACCCCGCTTGATCCACTGAAACATCGGACCCGTCCTTCGCCTCCGAGGTCTCCCCTTCCGCTCTCGGCTTTCTTCATATCACACCGTGCTGCCCCAGACGACCGGAAAACCGCCCCATGCCCGCAGGCGCCTCATCTCGTGCCGCTTCGCGCCGTCGCACAGCAATGTCTGTTGTCTGTTCGCAAGTACATGCCAGGGGTGCGGCCTATTGAACGGCCCCCTCCTTCCCGGTATAATGCCTCGCGAACATGGTTACCCATGTGACGGCGCGATTCGGCAGCCCGCAGCGCTTCCAGCTCAAGCGCGTCCTTGGCCGCGACTATGCCCTGGCCTACTGGATGATCGCTCCCTCCGTTCTCGTCCTCTTCGGTCTCATCGCATTCCCCTTCATCCGCGCGATCATGCTTGCGTTCTACAGCCAGCCCATAGGAGGGGAAGGGCGCTTCATCGGCCTGGAAAACTACCGAACGCTCTTTCATGATCGAATCTGGTGGCTGAGTCTCAAGAACACGCTGATCTATACGATCTTCGGGGTCGGGTTCAAGACGGCGGTCGGGCTGGCTTTTGCGCTCATCCTGCACCAGGAGCTCCGGGGACGCACCATCCTGCGCGCCCTCCTGTTCGTTCCCTGGTCGGTTCCCATCGTGGTGGACGCCTTCGTCTGGCGCTGGATCTACAACGATCTCAACGGCATCTTGAACTATGTACTCTACAAGCTCCACTTCATCAACGAGTACGTGCTCTGGACGTCCGATCCGAAGATCGTCCTCTGGGCGATCATCGTCGTGGTCGTCTGGCAGGGCACACCCTTCTACATGATGAACTTCCTGGCCGGGCTGCAATCCATCCCGGACGAACTCTACGAAGCGGCGGAGATCGACGGGGCCAGCACCTTCCAGAGCTTCCGGCACGTGACGCTCCCGGGCCTCAAGAGCGTCCTGATCGTCGTGACCCTGCTCTCCACCATCTGGACCGTCGAACGAGCTCCAGTTCGTCTACATCCTCTCGTCCGGCGGTCCCGCGCACATGAGCGAGATCTTCCCGACCATGGCTTTTTTCACCAGCATCCTGGGGCGCGAGCTGGGCCTGGGCGCCGCGGTTGCCCTCTCGTTCTTCCCGCTGCTGGCCAGTCTGATTGTCCTCGGCGGGCGCGTCTTGCTGCGAGGAGCCGAAGAATGAAGAGGTCTGGGGGCATCAGACGAAGCTGGTGGCGGCTCTTCACCTGGCCGGTGCTGGGGGTGGGGCTCTTCTGGACGCTCTTCCCCTTCTACTGGATGCTCACGACTGCGCTGAAGCCCAATGACGACATGTATCGCCCCGAGCCGCTCCTGGTCCCGGTGCGCATCACGCTGTCCCACTTCCACAAGGTCTTCTTCGACTCCCACTTCCCGGAGTTCTTCCGGAATTCCGCCATCGTGGCCCTCGCCACAACCGTTCTCTCCCTGTTGGTGGGCATCTTCGCGGCGTACGCCATCGTGAGACTCGACTTCAGGGGAAAGAACCTGATCGCGCGCGGGTTGATCTTCTCGTACCTGATCCCCCCCGTGCTTCTGTTCATCCCGCTCTTCGAGCTGATCTTCAAGGTCGGCCTGCTCAACACGCGGGAGGGCCTGATCTTGGCCTATCTCACCTTCACCGTGCCCTTCACCACCTGGCTGTTGATGGGGTACTTCCGCACGGTGCCGGTCGCGCTGGAGGAGGCGGCCCTGGTCGACGGCTGCACCCGGCTCATGGCGCTGTTCCGGATCATCCTGCCCCTCTCGACGCCGGCCATCGTCGTCACCGCACTCTTCTCCTTCACCCTCTCCTGGAACGAGTTCCTGTTTGCGCTGACCTTTACCTCGAATCCGGTATCCCAGACCGTCACCGTCGGGCTCACCTCCACGGTGGCCGAGGACGTGTTTTTCTGGGGGGTGATGATGGCCGCCGCCTTTCTCATCGCCATTCCCCCGGTCGTATTGTACCTGCTGGGACAGCGGTGGGTCGTCCGGGGTCTGACGGCGGGGGCGGTGAAAGGGTAGCGACACTTCTGCCCACCTGTAGGGGCAAGAGAGGAGGGGGTAGCGAGCGAGACGGCAGGCGCTTCGGCCAAGGCAACAGACGCGGGCATTCTTGGTTCTGTGGCACCAGAAGAATGGAGGGACCCACGATGTCTGACAAGGGACGGAAGCCTCGCGGCATGTCACGGCGCTCGATGCTGAAGCTGACCACGGCCCTGGCGGCGACCACAGCCGGTGGGAGTCTGATCTCCGCCTTCAGCTCGTCTTCCACGGCTTCGGCGGCTGCCCCGGCCGTGGTGAGGGGCAAGAAGCTGACCATCTGGTTTGGCCAGAGCTTCCTGGAGTCCATGGACAAGCGGCTCGGCTCGATGTTCCAGGACTATGGCAAGGAGAAGGGCGTCGAGATCGATTTCATCATCACCCCATCGGCCCAGTTGCCGCAGAAACTGGCGGCGGCGATCCAAGGCAAGAATCCGCCCGACATCTGCTATCAGTACGATTCCGATACCCAGTACTACCGGGGGCAGAACCAACTGGTCGATGTCACCGATGTCTGGAATGACCTGAAGAAGAGGGGCGGCGAGGTCTACTCGGCGGCGGAGGCCACCATCTCCTGGGAGTCCAAGGCCTGGTCGATTCCCTTCGGAATCAATCCCTGGCCGGTTCATGCCCGGAAGGACCTGCTGGATAAGGCCGGCCTGAAGTATCCCGCAAACTGGGACGAGTTCATCGAGGCCTGCAAGAAGATCCAACATCCGCCGCAGCTCTACGGGTACGGCCCCTGCCTCGGCAAGAACGACGACAACAACTGTAACTTTATCCACATCATGTGGACCTTCGGCGCCCAGATCCAGACCAAGGACAATAAGCCCGCGTTCAATACTCCCGAGACCCGCAAGGCGTTCACGCTGGTCGCCGACATGTACACGAAACACAAGATCATCCCGCCGGGGGCGATCAACTGGGACAACGCCGGCAATAACAACGCCTACCAGTCGGACCAGTGTGCCTTTGTCCAGAACCCGGCCTCCGTTCTGGCGTGGTGTCAGGTCAACAAGCCCCAACTGGCAGAGGCCACCCTCCTGGCCAATATCCCGGCCGGCCCCGCGGGGAGCTTTGGGATGGTGGACTGCTGGGCGATGAGCATCTTCAAGGACAGCAAGGCACAAGACGCAGCCAAGCAGGCGCTCGCCTATGTCATGGAGCCCAACCGCTACGACGAATTCATCCAACTGGCGGCCGGGCGCTATGTGCCCATCTACAAGAAGCTGACGAACACCAAGTTCTGGAAAGAGAGCAAGTTCTACCACACCTACCCAAATCTTGCGGAGACTGGTCGGATCATGGCGTACGCCGGCCAGCCCACGGCCGCCTTCGGCGAGGTGCTGCGAAGCTACGTCCTCGCCGATGCCCTGCAGTCCGTCATCGTGCAAGGGGTGTCCGTGGACAGTGCCGTCAACGAGGCGGACAAGAAGATCCAGGCCATCTACAAGAAGCACGGCTTCATCTAGGGCAGGACGACCTCGACTTCGGCGGAGGGGGCGCTCTCGTTCCGGTGCGATGAGCGATCCACGGCGGTGACCGTGTACGCGTAGGTGGCTGCCGGCTTCGGCGTACGGTCGGTGAAGGTGGTGCCGAGAACGGGACCATCCGTCAGGCGAACAGCCACGAGCTGCGGCAACTCCCGCCGGTACACGAGATACCCGAGAAGGTCGGACTCGACGTTGGCATCCCACGTGAGGGCGACGACTCCCCGATCGGGAATGGCCTTGAGGCCGCGTGGAGGGGCCGGCGCGACATAGTCTTGGGAAACGACTGATACTTCTTCGGAATCGGCGCTCTCGCGCCACGGGGGACGATCGGTTCCCACGCTCCGGACGACATACGTATACCGCACGTCGTTCGAGACGCCGATATCCCGGAACTGGGTCTCCGGGAGTGGGCGGCCGTTGACGGGCTGTGCTCCATAGGCGGCCGGCGGAAGCGCGCGGTAGACGTTGTAGCCTCGCACGACCGCCCCGCCGGTCTGGTCGGCGGCTACAGGCGCCTGCCATTCCAGCTCCACGACGCCGTTTCTGCCGGTCGCTCGGAGGGCGACGGGCGGAGCCGGTGCCGACACGAGATCGACCGTCGCCTCTTCCGAGGGCGGACCTGTCTCCCCTCGACGGTTGACGACCTGTACCTGGTAACGGTAGGTGAGACCCGGCGTGACCCCCTCGTCGCGGTAGGCGTATGCCGTTCCTTGGACGGCGGCGTTGTCCGGCCGGTCGGCACGCACCGTGGCGAGGGGCACAAAGAGCGGCCGCGTCGCGCTCTCCGATGGGGTGGGCGCGGTGACCGCGCGCGAGAGGCGAAACTCCAGGAGATCCGTCAGGGGGGAGCCGTCCTGATTCCGGCTGGGCCGCGTCCACGTCAGTAGGATGGCCGTCCCGCGCGGCTCGGCCTGGAGGTTCTGCACGGCAGCGGGACCGACGACGTGGGGCGCGACCGGGGCTCCCCTCCGCCCGCAGCCCGGCAAGAGAAGGAGCAGGGGGATGAGGATCGCGAAGGCTCCCGGCGCGCCGGCAAGCCGCATCCGTGTCGTCATAGCAGGCGCAGCATCCGCTTGGCTTGCTGGATGGCCTCCGCCACGCGGCGCGAGCTGGTCCCGCCCGCGGACCGGCGGCGCTCGACACAGGCCTCCAGGCTGATGTGTTTCGCGACATCGGGCCCGAACGCCGGGGAGAACTGGCGGAGCTTGACGGACGACAGGGCTTCCAGCCGCTCGCCGGTCTCGATGCAGTGCCGGACGATGCGTCCCACGATCTCGTGGGCCTCGCGGAAGGGAACCCCCTTGGTGACCAGATAGTCGGCCATATCCGTGGCGTTCAGGAACCCTTCTGAGGCGGCGGCGCGCATCCGATCCGCCCGGAAATTGATCGCCGAGAGCATCGGCGGGAGCACCTCCAGCATCTGGCGGATGGTGTCCGCCGCATCGAAGACCGGCGGCTTGTCCTCTTGGAGATCCCGGTTGTAGCTCAGCGGGAGGCCTTTCATGATCGTGAGCAGGCTGAAGAGCGCCCCGTACACCCGTCCGGTCTTCCCCCGCGCCAGCTCGGCCACGTCCGGGTTCTTCTTCTGGGGCATGATGCTGGAACCGGTGGCAAAGGCGTCGGGAAGCTCGATAAAGCCGAATTCCGCGCTGGACCAGAGCACCAACTCCTCTGCCAGCCGCGAGATGTGCATGGCCAGGATGGCAGAGGCGCTCAGGAATTCCAGGGCGAAGTCGCGGTCCGAGACGGCGTCCTCGCTGTTGGCCGCCACCACGGGGAAGTTCAGCAGCTTGGCCACGTACGCCCGGTCGATGGGAAGCGTCGTCCCGGCGAGCGCCCCCGCCCCCAGCGGCAGGACGTTCACCCGCGTGAGGCAGTCCGCCAGGCGGTCCCGGTCGCGCTGAAACATCTCGAAGTAGGCCAGGAGGTGATGCGCCAAGAGGATGGGCTGTGCCCGCTGGAGATGCGTGTAGCCCGGCATCACGGTGTTCAGGTGCACATCGGCCTTCGAGACCAGCACCCTCTGCAGGGCGCGGATCCCTTCCCGGATCACACCGATCGTCTCGCGGAGGTAGAGGCGGAGGTCCAGGGCCACCTGGTCGTTCCGGCTCCGCGCAGTGTGCAGCTTTCCCCCGACCTCGCCGATCCTCTCGGTCAGGCGCCGCTCGACGTGCATGTGGATGTCTTCCAGTGCCTGATCGTACTGGAACTCGCCCCGGGCGATCTCCTCCAGGATCTCCGCCAGGCCGGCGACGATTCTCTCCCCTTCCGCCTTGGTCAGGATCCCGCACTTGGCCAGCATGCGGGCGTGGGCAATGCTGCCCTGGATATCATAGGGGGCCAGCCGCCGGTCGACGTCGATCGAGGCCGTGAACGTCTCGACTTGCTTGTGCATCTCGGCGCTGAAGCGCCCACCCCAGGCTTTCTTTACCGCCATGGATCAACCCCCTCAGATCGAACTGCGCATGCGTGTCAGGGCCCGGATCCGGAGCCGTAGGGCATTCAGCCGGATGAAGCCGGTGGCATCCGCCTGGTTGTACACCTGGTCCGCCTCGAAGGTCGCAAAGGCGGGATCGTAGAGGGAGGTGGGCGACTTCCGGCCCACCACATCGCAGTTCCCCTTGTACAGTTTGAGCCGCGCCGTCCCGGTGACCGTCTTCTGCGATTCCGCAATGGTGGCCAGCAGGACCTCCATCTCGGGCGAGTACCAGTATCCGTAATAGACCTGCTCCGCGAAGCGGGGAATGAGCGAGTCGCGCAGGTGCATCACTTCGCGGTCCATGGTGAGCGACTCCACCGCCCGGTGCGCGGCCTGCAGGATGGTCCCGCCGGGGGTCTCGTACACCCCGCGCGACTTCATCCCCACGTAACGATTCTCCACCATGTCCACCCGGCCGATGCCGTTCGCACCGCCGATCGTGTTGAGGTGCGCCAAGAGCGTTGCCGGGCTCATCCGCGTGCCGTCCACCGCCATCGGCACTCCCCGCTCGAACTCGACCTCGAGGTAGGTCGGGCGGCTGGGGGCCGCCTCGGGCGAGACGGAGAGGACGTACATCTTCTCCGGCGCCTCGGCCCACGGATCCTCCAGGATGCCCCCCTCGAAGCTGATATGAAAGAGATTCCGATCGCTGGAATAGGGCCGCTCCGCCGTCACGGGCGTGGGGATGCCGTGCTTCTTTGCATACTCCACGAGGTCGGTGCGCGAGCGGAAGGTCCACTCCCGCCACGGGGCGATGATCCGGATGGTGGGATCGATGGCATAGTAGGTCAGCTCGAACCGGACCTGGTCATTCCCCTTGCCGGTGGCCCCGTGGGAGACGGCGTCCGCCCTCTCTCGCTTCGCCACGGCCATCTGGGCCTTGGCAATGAGGGGTCGCGCCATGGAGGTCCCCAAGAGGTAGCGCCCCTCGTACAGGGCGTTGGCCTGCAGACACGGGAACACGAAGTCTCGGACGAACTCCTCGCGGAGGTCCTCCACGTAACAGGTGGTCGCACCCGTCCGGAGCGCCTTCTCACGAACCGGCTCGACCTCTTCCCCCTGGCCCACGTCCGCCACGAAGGCCACCACCTCGCACTTGTAGGTCTCGACCAGCCACCGCATGATGACCGAGGTGTCCAACCCCCCCGAATAGGCCAGCACGATCTTCTTGATATCGCCCATGATTCCTTCGTTCTCGCGTTCCGCGTTCGACGTTGCACGTTCAACGTGTAACGTGCAACGTGTCGCCTACATCACCACGCCGCCATCCACCATCAGGGCCTGGCCGGTGATGTTCCGGGCCTCCTCCGAGGCCAGAAAGACAGCCGCGTGCCCGATGTCCTCGGGCGTCTGCTCCCGCTTCATCGGGATCCATTCCTCCACTCGCTTCTCGAACATCTGCCGAGGCGTGAGGTCGGCGTACGCCGGGTTCGTCTCTCGGATCACCTCGCCGATCCTCTTCCACATGTCGGTGTAGAGGAGGCCGGGGCAGATGGCGTTCACGTTGACGTTGTAGGGGGCCAGCTCCTTGGCCACGATCTTGGTGAAGGTGATGATCCCCATCTTGGAGACGCTGTAGGAGGGATTGGTGGTGCTCGACAAGGGCCCCGCGATGGAGGCGATATTGACGATCTTGCCGGCGCGCCGCTCCATGAAATGCGGGGCGATCGCCTTACACGTGAAGAAGACCGATTTCACGTTGACGTCGAAGGCCTTGTCCCAGTCCGCCTCCACCTGTCGCGTAAACGGCAGGCCCAGCCCCGGATTCACCCCCGCGTTGTTCACCAGGATGTCGATCCGGCCGCACGTCCGGATGCCATCACGGATCACCGTCTGGATCTGAGCCTCCTGGGTGACATCCACCTGCTGGGCCACGGCGGTCCGACCCAGGGCCCGGACCTCCCCGACCACCGCCTCGGCATTGGCCAACTGGATGTCGGGGACAAGAATGTCCGCCCCTTCCCGCGCCATCGCCAACACGATGGCCCGGCCTATCCCCGTGCCGCCGCCGGTCACCATGGCAACCTTGCCCGTCAGACGCATGCGTCCTCCACGTAAAGACTCTGGTTCGGCAGTTCGGCGGTTCAAGGGTTCGGCGGTTCGATCCTGCCTCCCGAACTGTCGAACCGTCGAACGGTCGAACTGTCGAACGCCTTACCCGTTCGCTCCCATCAACTGGACCAGGATCGCCTTTTGCATGTGCAGCCGGTTCTCCGCCTCATCGAACACGACGCTCCTGGGGCCATCGATCACGGCATCGGTGATCTCCTCGCCGCGATGGGCGGGAAGGCAGTGCATCACCAGGGCGTCCGGCGAGGCGAGCCCCACCAGCCTCTCGTTTAGCTGAAACCCCTGGAAATCTTTGAGGCGCCGAGCCCGATCCTCTTCCTGCCCCATGCTGGTCCACACATCGGTGTAGAGCACGTCGGCTCCCCGCACCGCCGCCTCGGGATCGTGCGCGACCGTGAGACGGGCGCCGCTCGTCCGGGCCGCCCCCAGCGCCCGGGCCAGGACGGCGGCGTCGGGCTCGTAGCCTTTAGGACAGACCAGCGTGAAGTGCACTCCCATGATGGCCGCCCCCTGCAGCCAGGAATGACACACATTGTTCCCATCCCCCACGAACACGACCCGAAGGCCGGCGACCTTTCCGCGCTTCTCCCACAGCGTAAAGAGGTCACACAGGATCTGCACCGGGTGGTGGACGTCGGTCAGCCCGTTGATCACCGGAATCCGCGAGTAGCCGGCCAACTGCTCCACCATCTGATGGCTGAAGGTGCGAGCCACGATACCGTCCACCCAGCGCTCCAAGTTGCGGGCCGCGTCCTGCACCGTCTCCCGTTGCCCCAGTCGGATGTCCGTGGGGGTGAGATAGATAGCGTGGCCGCCGAGCTGGGTCATCCCGGCCTCGAAAGTGACGCGGGTCCGAAGCGAGGGCTTCTCGAAGACCAGGGCCAGCGTCTTTCCGCTCAGGACGGGATGCAGGACCCCCTGGCGCTGCTTGGCCTTGAGGCCCTCCGCCAGCCGGAACAGGTTGGTGATGTCGTCGGCCGTCAGGTCGTCCAGCGTGAGCAGATGCCGGATCATGTTGCCCCCCAACAATGCAAAATGAGAAACCGACAATTTAAGACCGGCCAATGTCCGGAACCAGATGCCCGGTTTTTCATTGTCGGTTTTGCATTTTCAATTTCGTTCCTGGCCGCCGTCACGCCGCCGTCTTCAGCGCTGTCTCCACGATCTCCACGGCGCGATCGACTTCGGCCTCGGTCACGACGAGCGGTGGGACGAAACGCACCACGGTGTCGCCGGCGGTGAGAACCAGGAGTCCCCGCTCCATGCAGGCGGCCACGATGGCTCGCGCCGGCACCGTCACCTCCATTCCCAGAATCAGCCCCAGACCCCGCACGGTCTTCACCACCGGATGGGCCCCCTTCAGCGCGTTCAGCCGATCGAAGAAATACTTCCCCACCCGAGCGGCATGTCCCGGAATGTCCTCCTCCAGCATCGTCCGGACCACCGCCAGGGCGATCGCCGACACGAACGGCGTGCCGCCGAACGTGGAGGCATGCGTGCCGGGGACAAAGCTTGCCGCCACGGCCTCGCGCGCCAGCATGGCCCCCATCGGAACCCCGCCCGCCAGAGCCTTGGCCAGCGTGAGGATGTCCGGCTCGACCCCCCAGTGCTCGTAGGCGAACATCTTCCCCGTTCGGCCCATGCCCGTCTGGACTTCGTCCAGGATCAGCAGGACGCCCGCCTCGTCGGCGAGGCGTCTGAGCCCCGGCAGGTAGTCATCCCGGGGAACGTTGACGCCCCCCTCCCCCTGCACCGGCTCCACCAGGATGGCACAGGTGCGGGAGTCGATGGCCCGCTCCACCGCCCGAAGATCGTTGTAGGGGACCTGTTTGAATCCGGGCATGAGCGGCTCGAAGCCGTGCAGGTATTTCGGATTCCCCGTGGCCGTCACGGTGGCGAGCGTCCGGCCGTGGAAGGCGTGCTGCATAGTGATAATCTCCACGCGGTCGGTGCTCCAGTGGTCCTTGGCATACTTGCGAGCCAGCTTGATGGCCGCCTCGTTCGCCTCGGCGCCGCTGTTGCAGAAGAAGGCCCGGTCGGCGAAGGAGTGCTCGCAGAGAAGCTGCGCCAGCCGAATCTGCGGCTCGATGTGGTACAAGTTGCTGACGTGGATCAGGGTCTCGGCCTGGGCCCGGATCGCCTCCACCATCCTGGGGTGGCAGTGTCCCAGGGCATCTACTGCGATCCCGCCCACGAAGTCCAGGTACTCTTTCCCGTCCGAGTCCCAGAGATGGATCCCCTTCCCTCGCACCAGGACGATGGGGAACCGGGCGTACGTGTTGGCCAGATATTTTGTCGAGGCTGCAATCAATTCCTGGGTGGTCATGCTTCTTGCCCCCCCTGCGATGTTCAATTTGAAATTCGCAATTTGAAATTCGAAATTAGCCTTGGATTCTCACGCCACGATCTCGGTGCCGATCCCGTCCGGGGTGAGCAGTTCCTCGATCAGCGCGTGCCGCCGCGTCCCGTTGATGATGTGGCTCTTCCGCACCCCGGCCGCCAGCGCGGTGAGACATGCCCCCACCTTGGGCAGCATGCCTTTGGTGATCGTCCCGTCCGCCATCAGCCGCTCCACCTCTTTCCTGGTCGCGGTGGACACGAGCGCGCCCTGGCGGTCCAGGATCCCGTCCGTGTCGGTGAGCAGGACCAGCTTTTCCGCGGTCAGGGCCGCGGCGATCTCCCCCGCCACCACGTCGGCGTTGATGTTGAATGTGGCGCCCTCTTCATCCCCGGCCGTGGGGGCCACGACCGGGATGTAGCCGGCCTCCTGGATGGTTCGGATGGGTCGGGGGTCGACGCCGGCCACTTCGCCCACCAAGCCGAGGTCCACGAGTTGCCCGTCCGCCAATTTCCGCAGCGGGGCCTTGCGGGCCCGGATCAGCCCCCCGTCCTTCCCGGAGAGGCCGATGGCCGCCCCGCCCAGACGGCCGATCAGCGCCACGATTCCCTGGTTGATCTCCCCCACCAGGACCCGCTCCACGATCCGCATGGTGTCGGCGTCGGTGACGCGGAGACCCTGGATGAACGTCGGCTTGAGCCCCGAGGTCTTCATGGCCTCGTCGATCTGCGGCCCCCCGCCGTGGACGACGACCGGTCGCATCCCGACCAGTCTCATCAGGATGACGTCCTGGATCACCGCCGTGGTGAGGGCGGGGTCCACCATGGCGTTGCCTCCGTACTTCACCACGACGGTCTTCCCCTGGAAGGCTCGGATGTAGGGCAACGCGTCGATGATCGTCTCGGCGCGTGTCGCAGGGATCGGCATGGGCGACTCCGCCCCGCGCGGCGTCAGCCGCGCGGGCCCTTTCCTCTGAGCGTCTGGAGCTCTTTGACGCGCGCCTCCATCTCCGCGTTGGCGCGCGCCAGACGAGCGTTCGTCACGGCCAGCTCATCCACCGAGGCGGACAGTTGGTCGAAGAGCTGGGCGGTGGCTAGGCTCAGGGAGACGATACAGGAGAACGTGGTGAAGAGCGCCATGTCGTGCTCGTCGAAGGCCCCGCCCGACACCTTGTTGTTGGCGTTCATGACCCCCACCGTCTTCCCGTTGACCTTCAGGGGGACGCTCATCAGGGAATCGGTGCGGTACCGCGGGTTCCGCTCCCGCTTCCCGAAGGTGGGGTCCTGCGCGAGGTCTCGAATCAGGAGCGGCTCGCCCGACTGGGCCACCCACCCCGAGATTCCCTCGCCGACACGACAGACGGCCTGCTTCTGGACCGCCGGGTCCAGCCCCTTGGCGTAGGCGATCCGCAGAGTCCCCTCCGACTCATTGACCAGCATGAGCGAGACGATCTCGACTTCCTGCACCGAGGCCACCAGGTCAATCACCCGCTGGTAGAAGGAGCCCGCGTCTTTCAGAAACTCGCCCAACGTGTCCCAGCGGATCATGTTGGCCAGCTCCAGCGCGCTTTCCTCCAAGCGCGCGAGCTGCGCCAGCCGTGTCGGGTCGGTGCTTCCCTCCCGACTCTGCTGGATGGCGGAGCTGATGGCGTGGACCAGCTCCTCGAAGTTCAGCGGCTTCCGCAGGAAATCCACCGCCCCCCCGCGCATCGCCTGCACCCCGGTGAGGAACGAGGCGCGGCCGCTCACCACGATCACGGGGATCTTTGGATACTCCTGGCGGAACTGGGGCAAGAGATCCAGCCCGTCGATCTCGGGCATCACCACATCCATGATGATGGCCTGGACCGCGTGCTGCGACAGGGTCTCTTTGGCCTGGAGCGCGGTCTCGGACACCAGGACACTGAAGCCTGCCTTCTCTAGCTCATCCCGAACCAGCGCAAGGAACAGTCTGTCGTCGTCGACTACCAGAACAGTATCCATGCCGCACCACGCCCTTCGCTGGAGGAGGGGGAATCCCGCCGTCCGTCAGAGAGGCCTGACAACGCAGGGTCCCCGGCCGACTAAAGGATGTACCGACTCAGGTCCTGATTCGTGACGATGCTCGCCAACTGCTGCCGCACCTGGATCGCCGTGATCTCGACTCGAACTCCGGCCATGTGCGGGGCCTCGAAGGACACCTCGTCCAGCAACCGCTCCAGAATGGTGTAGAGGCGCCGAGCCCCGATATTCTCGGCATTCTGGTTCACCGTGGTGGCGATGGCGGCGATCTCCTCGACGGCATCGGGGGTGAAATGGAGATCCACCCCTTCCGTCGCCAGCAGGGCCGTATACTGCTTGGTGAGCGCGTTTTCCGGCTCCGTCAGGATCCGGACAAAATCCTGGCGCGTCAAGCTGCTGAGTTCCACCCGGAGCGGGAACCGCCCCTGGAGCTCCGGGATCAGATCCGAGGGCTTGGCGACGTGGAATGCCCCCGCCGCGATGAACAGGATGTGGTCCGTGCGCACCATCCCGTACTTGGTGCTGACCGTGCAGCCCTCGACGATGGGCAGGAGGTCTCGCTGGACCCCCTCCCGGGACACGTCCGGCCCGTGGGTCCCCTCCCGCCCGGCGACCTTGTCCAGTTCGTCTAGGAACACGATCCCCGAGTTCTCCACCCGAGAGATCGCCTCGCCGGTCACTTCCTCCTTGTCCACCAACTTGTCCGCCTCTTCCTGGGTGAGGATGCGGCGGGCCTCTGCGATCTTGATCTTGCGGCGACGTGTCCGTTGCGGGAGGAGACTCCCCAGCATCTCCTTGAGATTCTCCTGCATCTCCCCCATGCCCTGCCCGCCCAGCATGTCGATCACGGGCAGCCCGCGATGCGCCACCTCGACCTCCACGGTCCGCTCGTCCAGCCCCCCTTCGCGGAGCCGCGCACGCAGTTTCTCCCGTGTCTCGGAACCCTGGCCGCTTTCAGAGGTCGGGGTCGTGCCGAACGTGGCGGGCCTGGCCTGCGGCAGCAGGAGATCCAGGAGCCGCTCCTCCGCCAGCTCCTCCGCCCGCGCCTCGACCTGGCGGCTCTTCTCGCCGCGGACCATGTTGACCGCCAGCTCCAGCAGGTCACGGATCATCGACTCCACGTCGCGACCGACGTAGCCGACCTCGGTGTACTTCGACGCCTCGACCTTGATGAACGGCGCTTCGGACAGCCGGGCCAGCCGCCGGGCAATCTCGGTCTTCCCCACGCCGGTCGGCCCGATCATGATGATGTTCTTCGGCGCAACCTCGTCTCGCAAGGCCGCGGGCAGCCGTTGCCGTCGCCACCGGTTCCGCATGGCGATGGCCACGGCCCGCTTGGCCTGCTGCTGCCCGATGATGTATTTGTCGAGCTCCGCCACGATCTGGCGGGGGGTCAGCTTGTCCATCTTCCGCTTACAGCTCCTCGATCGTAACCCGATCGTTGGTGTAGACACACAGCCCGGCGGCGATCCGCATCCCCTCCTCCACGATCTCGCGGGCAGAGAGGGTGGAGTGTTTCACCAGCGCCCGGGCCGCGGCCGCGGCGTAGCCGCCCCCGGACCCGATGCCGATGATCCCGTCGTCCGGCTCGATCACGTCGCCGGTCCCGGAGATGATGAGGGAATCGTCTGCGTTCGCGACCGCCAGGAGGGCCTCCAGCCGGCGCAGCGCGCGGTCCATCCGCCAGTCCTTGGCCAGCTCAACCGCCGCGCGCGGCAGGTTGCCCCTGAACTCCTCCAGCTTCGCCTCGAACTTGGCAAACAGAGCGAAAGCGTCCGCCGCGGCCCCGGCGAACCCCGCGATCACCGTCTCGTTGCACATCCGCCGGACCTTCCGAGCCGTGTGCTTCATCACCCGGTCGCCGAACGACACCTGGCCGTCGCCGGCCATGGCCACCCGTCCCGCGTGGCGGACGCATAGGATCGTCGTGCTCCGCACCCGCGGCCGCTCCTCGTCGTCGCTGTTCCCGGGGCCTCGCCGTCTCGGCTGGCCGCCCCGCCGCTCGTCTCATCGGCTCCCCGCTCCTTCCGCGGGCGCCCGCCGCGCGGTCCTGGCGCGCGGGTGGGCCCGGTCATAGATCTCCATCACCTTGTCCAGGCTCACGTGCGTGTACCGCTGGGTGGTGCTCAGACGCGCGTGGCCCAGGAGTTCCTGGATGGCCCGCAGGTCCGCACCGGCGTTCAGCAGGTGCGTGGCGAAGCTGTGCCGCAGGCCGTGCGTCGTGATCTTCTTGCCGAGTCCGCTGGACTGCAGATGCCGAAGAACGATCAGCGAGACCCCGCGCGAAGTCAGCCGTCCCCCGCGGGCGTTCAGGAAGAGCGCCGCAGCCTCTGCCCGCGTCTCATCCCGGCGCTGCTGAAGGCTCCCCCGGACCTCCAGATACTTCCGCAAGGCCGCCACGGCGGTCCGCCCCACCGGGACAATCCGCTCCTTGCGACCTTTCCCCAGGACCCGCACCAGCCCTTCGGCAGAGTCGAGATCGGCGAGACTCAGGCCCGTCAACTCCCCGATCCGGAGCCCCGCGGCGTAGAACAGCTCCAGGATCGCCCGGTCGCGCAGCGAGAGAGTCTCGGCGTCCTTGGATCTCCCCGACAGATCGGAATCCTCTGGATACCGCGGGGAGAGCATGAGTTGAAAGGCGTCATCCAGACTGAGATGCGCCGTCGTGCGCCGAGGCAGACGCGGACCAACCACCAGCTCGGCAGGGTTGCTTTTCAGCGTCCCCCGCCGGCACAGAAAGCGAAAGAACGACCGCAGGGCCGCAAGCTTGCGGGCCACGCTGGAAGGCGCCAGATTGTCCCCGTGCAAGTGGGCCAGGAATCCGCGGATTGCATACTGGTCTACCTGTGCAGGCTGTGGATCCGCCTCGCTGCCTCGCCTCTTCCGGATATAGTCGAGGAATTGGACAAGGTCCACCCGATAGTTGCGCAGGGTGTGGGCCGATGCGTCCCGCTCCGCCCGCAGATGCTGGAGGTACTCCTCGATGGCCGCCTGCACGCTCCCTCCACGAATGAAAATGAAAGGCCGCCGCTCCGCCAGGCGGCGGACCCGGCGGCGCGGCCAGCCGGGCGAAATTTACGCCGGAGCGGCCGAAAGATCAAGCGAAAATGGGGATCGCCGGCTGGGAGCGTCTATCGCCGGCTCGCGTGAAGGATGGTGGGGCCGATGATCTCATCCTTTTCGTGGCGCACGATTACGCCGTCATCGGTGAGGTCGCTGTCCGGCGCGTGGCTTGGCTTTCTGAAGTTGACGTCAGGATCCGCTCCGCGGTATGGGCGATGTGTGGAACATCTGTCCGCATATCTCGTCGGTGGCCTGCCGCCATGCCTGAAAGTCCGCTTGCGCGCGGACGGCAAGGTAGTGGTTCCGCTCGCGGCGATTGCGGACGACCTGGGACAGCGTGGGCAGCAGGCCGAAGTTGGCGTTGATGGGCTGGAAGGTGGCGGGAGCGGTGCTCACCAGGTAGTGGAGCAACCCGCCCAGCATCGTGGTGGGTGGAGGACATACCGGCGGTTTTCCGGTGAGCAGTCGCGCCGCGTTGATCCCGGCGAGCAGTCCCGTTGCTGCGGACTCCAGGTAGCCCTCGACCCCGGTGAGCTGTCCTGCGAAGAAAACTCCCGGGTCTCCCCGGAACTGGAGGCTCTGCCCCAGGAGCAACGGCGCCGTGAGGAAGGTATTCCGGTGCATGCTCCCGTACCGGAGGATCTCGGCTCGCTCTAGCCCGGGAATCAGACGCAGGACTTCGGCCTGGTTTCCCCGCCGCAGCCGTGTCTGGAAGCCGACCAGATTGAACATTGTCGGCCGGCCGTCCGAACCTCGGTTCTCCTGTCGGAGCTGTACCACGGCAAAGGGCCGCTGCCCCGTCCGTGGATCCCGCAGACCCACCGGGCGCATTGGGCCGAAACGAAGCGTGTCCTCCCCCCGCTCCGCCAGCTCCTCGATCGGCAGACATCCCTCGAAGTACTTGGGCCGCTCGAAGTCGTGGAGCGGATAGCGCTCTCCGCGGAGCAGCGCCTCCCGGAACCGCTGGTACTCGTCCCGGGTGAATGGGCAGTTGAGATAGTCGGCACCCCCCACTTCGTAGCGGGCGGCGGCAAAGGCAACCCCACGGTCGATCGAATCGGCGGACACGATGGGGGAGATGGCATCGTAGAAGTAGAGCAACCGGCCGGTGGACGGGGGCGCGGTCGGGGGTCCCAGGAATACCGAGAAGCGCTCTTCCAGGTCTGCCGTGAGCCGCTCTGAGGTGAGCGGACCCGACGCCACGATGACCGGGCGCGGCTCCGGAAGCGCGGCCACCTCTTCCCGGATCAGCTCGATCTTGGGGTGAGTCTCGATCGCCCGCGTAATCGCGGCGGCGAACGGTTCGCGGTCCACCGCCAAAGCCGAGCCCGCCGGGACCCGGTGCGCCTCGGCGGTGGGAAGGATCAGCGACCCAAGCGCCCGCATTTCCCGTTTGAGGAGACCGCTCGCATCTTCAAGCGATTCGGATTTCAGGGAGTTGCTGCAGACCAGCTCGGCGAGTCGGTCGGTCTGGTGGGCCGGCGTCCGGACCGTCGGGCGCATCTCGAAGAGACGGACGGCGACGCCGCGCTCCGCCGCCTGCCAGGCGGCCTCGCAGCCGGCCAGCCCGCCGCCGATAACCGTGACGAGGCGATCAGGCATGCGGGAGTGTGAAAAATGACCAATGACCAAATCCCAATGACCAACCGGTCGGATCCATCATTGGACATTGGTCATTGGCCATTGGTCATATGCTGGTCATTGGTCATTGTCTTTGCGGCGTTGGTCACTTCAGCCGCGGCGTCGCGCTGATAATTGCACCCTTCCTTCACGCACCGGATCGTCGTCCCCGTCTTGGTGCGCTTCTCGACCAGGAACGGCGCCTGACAGGCCGGGCAAGGCTCGGGCAGGGGGCGGTCCCAGAGCGTGAAATCGCACTGCGGATAGGCGGTGCAGCCGTAGAATGTCCTTCCCCGCTGGGTGCGCCGGGCCGCCAGGTCGGCCCCGCACTTCGGGCACTTCACCCCGATCGGGATCGGCTTGACGTTCTTGCACTTCGGATAGGTGCTGCACGAGTAGAAGCGGCCGAAGCGGCCGGTGCGAATCACCATGGGGGCGCCGCAGGTCTCGCACGTCAGGTCGGTCGGCTCCGGCGGGGCGGCGGCCGCCTTGGAGATCTTCACCACCGTCCGGCACTCCGGATAGCCGGAGCAAGCCAGGAACGGGCCGAAGCGGCCGCGCTTCAGCACCATGGGCTTCCCGCAGTTCTCGCAGACCTGCCCCTCGGCGACTCCCTCCCCGTTGCCGCCCGCCTCCGGACCGCCTGTCCCGTTGCCGTTGCCCGAGAGCTCCTTCGTGCTCTTGCAGTCCGGGTAGCCGGAGCAGGCCAGAAACTTCCCGAAGCGGCCCCACTTGATGACCATGCTCTTGCCGCACTTCTCGCATACCTGGTCGCTCGGCTCCTCCATCGCCTTCACGTTCTTCATCTTCTTCTTGGCGTGCTCCAGCCATTTGGCGAAGGCCGCGTAGAACTCGTGCATCGACTCCAGCCAGTCGGCCGTCCCCTCCTCAATCTCGTCCAGCCGGGTCTCCATCTGCGCGGTGAAGCCGGGATCGAGAATGCGGGGAAAGCTCTCCACCAAGAGGTCCACCACGATCTCGCCCAGCTCCGAGGGCTTGAACTTTCCCTCCGTCTTGACCACATAATCCCGGTTCTGGATCACGCCAAGGATCGCCGCATAGGTGCTGGGACGGCCGATCCCCTCTTCTTCCAGCTCCTTAACCAGGGTCGCCTCGGTGAAGCGCGGTGGGGGCTGGGTGAAGTGTTGCACGGGGTCGAGACCCCGGCAATCGAGGACCTGTCCCTTTTCTAGCGAGGGAAGGTCTCGCTCCTCATCTTCTTCGGCGTCGGCCTCTCCGTTCTTGGCGGGGGCGCCTATCTGGGCCTCGTCCCGCCCCTCCACATAGACCTGCATGAATCCCGGGAACGTCATGTGCAGGCCGCTGGCGCGGAAACCGAACCGGCCGGCCGCGATCTCCACCGACGTCGTGTCGAAGAGCGCCGGCGGCATTTGCGAGGCCACGAAGCGGTTCCAGATCAAGGTGTACAGGACGAGCTGATCCCGGGTGAGATGGGAGGCGATCTGCGCCGGCTCCAGCAGGACGGAGGTCGGCCGGATGGCCTCGTGCGCCTCCTGGGCCCCCCTGCCGCTCTTGTAGGTCGGCGGGCGCTCCGGCAGGAACTGCGCGCCGTAGCGCTCGGCGATGAACGTGCGGACTTCGGCCTGCGCCTCGGGCGAGACGCGGGTGGAGTCGGTGCGCATGTAGGTGATCAGCCCGACCGACCCGGCGTCGCCCACCTCGATCCCTTCGTAGAGCTGCTGGGCCACCTGCATGGTCTTCCTGGCCGTAAAGCGAAGCTTCCGCACTGCCTCCTGCTGGAGCTTGCTGGTCGTGAAGGGCGGCACGGGGTTCCGCCGCTTCTCCTTCTTGGTGAGCGCCGCGATCCGATAGGTGATGCCGGGCGCGGCGAGCTCCGCCAGGATCCGATCCGCCTGCGCCTGCGAGGCGATGGCGGCCTTGGTCCCGTCCACGCGCGCCAGGCGGGCGGGAAACTCGGGCCCGACCCCGTCCGGCCGGGCGACTCGCGCCGTGACGGTCCAGTACTCGACGGGGACGAAGGCCCGGATCTCCTTCTCGCGATCCACCACCAGCCGGAGCGCCACCGACTGGACCCGTCCGGCGGAGATCCCGCGGCGGACCTTCTCCCAGAGCAGGGGGCTGATCTTGTATCCCACCAGCCGATCCAGGATGCGGCGCGCCTGCTGGGCATCCACCTTCCGCTGGTCGATCGAGCCCGGGTGGGCGAATGCCTCCGTGACCGCGCGCTTGGTGATCTCGTTGAACATCACCCGGTGCACCGGTTTTTTGGCGGCTTTCAGCTCGTGGGCCAGGTGCCAGCAGATCGCCTCGCCCTCCCGGTCGGGGTCCGCGGCCAGGTAGATCGCGTCCGAGGTCTTGGCGGCCTTCTTCAGCTCGGCCAGGATCTTCTCCCGTCCTTTGACGACCTCGTACTTGGCCGCAAAATCCTTCTCGACGTCCACCGCCAGGCTCTTGACGGGAAGGTCGCGCACGTGCCCCATGGAGGCCTTGACCGTGTAGTTCCGCCCCAGAAACTTGTTGATCGTTTTGGCTTTCGCCGGGGATTCAACGATGACCAACGACTTCGCCACGGATGCAATCTCCTTCAAAACAAGCGGTCAGCTTTCAGGGCTCAGCCGTCAACACCGGAACCCTGTTGATCGCTGATCGCTGATCGCGTCTTGCCGAGAATCGAAAACCCAAGGCTTGAAACCGGCCTTGGGTCCATCGGTGCCTGCCGACCGCGGAAGGTCGAGAGACTACCCCCCGTCCTGCCGCTCGAACACCTTGCCCTTGACCTGCCGGATAACCTCTTTCATCTCCAGTCCGACCAGGACCGCGGCGACCCGTCCGCCGCCCCAATCACTCTTTACGATGAGCTGATCAATGTGCAGCGGCCCGCCCGCCAAGAGATCGAAGAGGCGTTGCTCGTCGGCCGTCAGCTCCGGCCGCGGCGGCTCGGCCGGTCGCGCCCGCTTGCTGCCCTTCAGATTGGGCACCAGCTCGACGAGCACATCCTCCCAGCTTTCCACCAGCTTGGCCCCGGCCTTGATCAGCCGATTGCTGCCCTCGCTGTATTGAGCGTGCACCCGGCCGGGAACCGCGAAAACTTCCCGCCCCTGCTCCAGGGCGTGGTGCGCGGTGATGAGCGCCCCGCTCTTCACCCCCGCCTCGACCACCACGACTCCGAGACTCAGGCCGCTGATGATCCGGTTTCGGCGCGGAAAGTGGAGCCGCAGCGGCGCCGTCCCAAGGGGAAATTCACTGAGGAGGGCGCCCGAGGCCGTCACCTCCGCCGCCAACCCCCGATGCTCGGGTGGATAGATCTCGTCCAGACCGCTCCCCAGAACCGCCAACGTCGAGCCCCCGGCATCGAGCGCGCCCCGATGCGCGGCGGCGTCGATGCCGCGTGCCAAGCCGCTTACGATGGTGATGCCGCGGCGAGCCAACTCTCCTGCCAACTCCCGCGCCACCGCCTCGCCGTAAGCCGTGGCGCGTCGCGATCCGACGATGGCCACCGCCGCGTCGTCTCCCGGTTCCATCCGCCCCCGCATGTACAGGATCGGCGGGGCTGAGACGATCTCCCGCAGCCTGGCGGGATACTCGGCATCTCCCCAGACGAGGACTCCAACACAGGCCGCTTCAACCCGGGCCTGATCCTCGCGAAGCTTTCGCACCCAGGGAAACCGGCTCATGGCCGCGGCGGTCGCGGGTCCGATCCCGGGCGCCTGTTGTAACGCCTCCTTCGAGGCTTTCCAGCTCCGGAGCGCCGAACCGAACGTCGCCAAGAGCCCCTGGAGCCCAGCGCCGCCCATCTGGGGCACCAGACCGCACGCCCAGCGGGCCTCCCGCTCCGTCACCGCCGGAAGAGACGATTCACCGGTCGCTCGGGGTTGGGCGCGGGTGCGCATCGCCTCCTCGCCGTTCATCGGCTCCCGCCCCGGGTTGGGGGCCGAATCAGGGGACGATCTGCCGGCTCAGGGCAACTTGGTCACCGATCTGGACCTCGAGCGCGCTGGTCGTCACGGCTGCCGTGGCCGTCCGGTCGGTGACGCGGATGACGACGGCTTCCCCAAGACGCACGGGCGGTACGGCGAGGACCGCGCCCGCCGCATTGACGACCGGTGGACTGGGGCGGTAGATGCCAAACACGTCGCCGGGGCCCACCCCCTGCACCGCGCCCACGTCCAGGAACACCACCTGCAACATCCCGATCAGTTGTTCGCCCCGCATGGAATCGAGGACGATCCCCTCCACCGACCGCTGGGTGGGCTGCGCAATCTTGCCCTCCGGGAATTGAACCGGAGTATAGGGCACGACCAGATCGCCGATGCTCATCGCCCCGCAACTGTAGCTGACACGCCCCATGACGACCCGATCCCCCGCCTCCTTGATCTCCACCAGACCCAGGATGTACAGGACGCGGCTGATCGGCAGCCCGGTCCGCGGATGGATGAGCCGCTGGGCCGGTCGGACGACCGCCAGCCGATCTCCAGGTTTGAGGACGACGTTGGCGTTTACCCCCACGCCAACGGTATCCTCCATGGAAATCAGGGTGCGATTATCCAAGCTCCTCACGATGCTCCCGATGCCCACGCTATCCACCATCGCTTCCGTCGTCAACGCGGGGCTGCACACCACCGCGTCGCGGGTGAATAGCGGCGGGGGCGGCTCAACCGGCTTTGCGACGGCGGGTGCCGGCGCCGGCGACGGCTTCGGAGCCGCCGGGGGAGCGGCCGGCGGGGCTTCGACTTTCTCCTTCGCCGGTTCGGCCTTCGGCGCTTCGACCACCGGCGCCGGGGCGATCTCCTTCCCCGGCAGCGTCAGGCGGTCTCCTGGATAGATGAGGTTCGGATCCTTGACGGCGGGATTCTTCTCCCACAGCCGTGGCCAAAGCAGCGGGTCCTGGAGCAGATCCCTGGAGATTCCCCACAGGGTATCCCCCTTCTTGACTACATAGGGCCCTTCCGCCTCGGCCGTGGGACTTTCCGGCGCCGATGCCGGCGAACTCGCCGCCCCCGCCAGGAACGGCAGACACAACACGATCGCTGCAAACCCACACCAGCGCATCCCACCCGTCCGTTTCATGGGCGCTCCTCCGCGCTCGCCTTCGCTTCGAGCCGCGACCGTCCCTCGACACGGCTGAAATGCCACGCCCGGCCTTCGGGCCGGACGCGGGCGGCTTCCCGGACCGACCCGAAACCGTACTCCAGCAAGGTGGCCGCATCCGTCCATCGGTGCGGATCATTCAGCAGCACGGCGATCATCCGCTGATTTCCCCGGCTGGCCGAAGCCACCAGGCAGCGGCCAGCGGAATCCGTGTAGCCGGTCTTGACCCCATCGGCCCCTTCGAGGCGGCCCAGCAGCCGATTGTGACTCAGAACGATCCGGACTTGGGGCACCAGCGCCCGCCGTCCGGGCTTCCAGATGGTGACGCGGGTCTCCCGGGTCCGGACCAGCCGAGCAAACGTCGGATGTTCCAGGGCCACGCGGGTCAAGATCGCCATGTCCCTCGCCGTGGTATAATGGAACGGTTCGTCCAAGCCGTGCGGATTGGCGAAGTGGCTATTCGTCATGCCGAGTTCGCGGGCCGTCGCGTTCATCAAGGCCACAAACCCGTTCAGGCTTTTCCCCACATGTTCTGCCGCCGCCACCGCCGCGTCGTTGGCGGACCGGATCAGGATCGCCGCCAAAAGGTCGTTGAGCGAGATCCATTGCCCGGCCCGAAGCCCCAACCGGAACCCGCCGGTCTCGGCAGCCGTGCGGCTCACTAATACCCTGTCGTCCAACTGGCCGTACTCCAGCACCACCAGGGCGGTGAGGATCTTGGTCACGCTTGCCGGTGAGCGCGGGGCATCCGGATAGCGTTCGAACAGGACCGTGCCGGACTTCCCGTCCACCAAGATCGCCGAAGCAGCGTTGACGCCCACCGCACCCGGGGGTTCCGGCAGGCCGCCGATGCGCGGCACCGCCAGGGATTCTCCGATTGGGGGAAGCGGGTTGTGCTCACGATGCGCAACCGCCGACCGGTGCCTCGGCAAGGACCGCGACCGCGAACTTCCCGTCTGTGTTCGCGCCGCCAGCGCCGAACCCACGAGGCCGAGGACAAGCACCCCGACCATCGTCCACCGCATGAGCCGCCACGTCACGTCTGTATCCTCCTATCGCACATCCGACGCCCTCTCACCTCTTTCGCGCGGTTTCCGCCTGAGGGTGCGGGTCTCCGACTACCAAATCCTCGACCAAAGCGCACAGCGCATGCCCCAACGTAATGTGGGTCTCTTGGATGCGGGGTGTTTCGTGGCTCGGGACCACAAAGGTCTCCTCAGCCGCCGCCGCCAGCGATCCGCCCGATCCCCCGGTCAAGGCCACCGTGGTCACGCCGAGCGCACGGCCCGCCTCCACCGCGCGAAGGACGTTGACTGAATTGCCACTGGTGCTGATGGCCACCAAGAGATCCCCCGAGCGGGCCAACGCCTCGACCTGGCGCGAGAACACCTGGTCGAAGCCCGCGTCGTTCCCGATGCTCGTGAGGACCGAACTGTCCGTCGTGAGTGCGATGGCCGCCAGCGCGCGACGATCCCGCTGAAACCGGTTGACGAACTCCGCCGCTAGATGCTGCGCATCCGCCGCGCTGCCGCCGTTCCCGACAAAGAGGAGTTTTCCTCCCCGCTGCAGCACCTCGGCCATGCGCCGAGCCACCGCCGCAATTCGGGGCGCATTCTCCTCGACGAATCGCAGCTTGACCTCCGCACTTTCTCGAAACATACCCCGGATCTTGCTCTCCACGCACTCCTCCGAACCCTCGTGACAATCTGTCCGTCCGCCCTCCCAAAACCACCGTCTGAACACCTACGCGCAAGGCCGCAACTCCAATGGGATTACTCAATCGGGCAACTATAGCGATGAGCCAGACCTTGTCAAGCGAAAACAATCCCGTCATCTGTCTGGCATGGCTCAACCCGAACGCTGCAAGTCAATCCGAACGGAGCAGTTGAACCGCCGGTACCAAGGCAGTTGGTGCGCAAAGAGCGCACAGAAAGAGCCACTGTTTCCGGAGGGTTCCTGAAATAGCACACAAAGATGGCAGAGGTCGGGAGGCAGGACGGCCGGCCCGATTCTCAGGAGGCATCGAGGGGGCGGAGGTCCTTGACGCGCAATTGGAGGCTGTCCCGGCCGTTCCAGCTGTTCCGCTCCGGAATGAAGGCGAGATCGACCCGCGGAGGAGTGGGTTGATCGAAGAGTTCAAGGAACGATCCCAAGCCGAACCCGATGGCCTCCACCACCTGGCCGTTGCTGCCCGATTGTCGCACCCGAAACTTCAAGTGGTTTCGCCCTACGCGTCGGGCGGAGCGCATCACCTGCAGTCGCCGGGCGGCAAGCATCGGCTCGGGGTTCCCGAGGCCGTGCGGACCGAGCCGCGAGAGAAGGTCCACCAGGTCGAGGTTGAGGTCGTCCAGGGCGATCTCTGCCTCGATCTCCAGGGTGGGCTCCATGATTTCCTCGGACAAATCCGCTGCCGCGAGAGAGAGGAACCGCTCGCGGAAGGCCTCGATTCGGTCCGGTAAGAGCGAGAAACCGCCGGCCGCGCGATGCCCGCCATAATGTGTGAGAAGGTCGGCGCACCGGCCGAGCGCCTCGGCCACGTGCCATCCCAAAGGCGATCGGACGGAGCCCCGAGTTTGATCCCCTTGCCTCCCGATGAGCGCCGTGGGCCGACCGAATCGTTCCGCCAAGCGCGCCGCAACGATCCCCAGCACCCCCGGATGCCAATCGGGCGAGGCCAGCACGATCGCCCGATCCCGCACGAGATCGTGCGTCGCCGAGGCGCGCGCCAACGCATCGTCGAGGATCTCCCCCTCCAGTACCTGCCGCTCGCGGTTCTGCCGGTCGAGCCCGGCCGCCAACTCCCGGGCCTCAAACGGATCCTGTGTGAGCAGGAGCCGCACCGCGGCCGTGGCGTCGTCCATCCGTCCCGCGGCATTGATCCGCGGGGCCAAAGCGAATGCCACGCGCCCCGTCGTAAGACCGCCGGGGCCCGAGAGGCTGATGCCGGCTACCTCCGCCAGGGCCCGGAGGCCGGGACGGTCTGTGGCGGCGAGTTGTGTGAGCCCATGCTTCACCAGGATCCGGTTCTCGCCGGTCAGTGGGACCAAGTCGGCAATGGTGCCCAGAGCGACGAGATCCAAGAGCGGCCAGGTCTCGTCGTCGGCTTCGGGCCCGTAGAGCGCTTGGAGCAATTTGAATGCGATCCCGACCCCGCACAATTCCTTGAACGGATACCCACAGCCGGGCTGGCGGGGGTTCAGGATGGCGGTGGCAGGGGGCAAGACGGGCGGGGGAAGATGGTGGTCGCTGATGATGACGTCCAGCCCCCGATCCCGGGCGAGCCGCGTCGCCTCGACCGCGGTGATGCCTTGATCGACCGTCACCAGGACCCGGACCCCCGCGGCGGCCGCCTGCTCCACGATCTCGGACGGCAGGCCATAGCCGTGCTCCAGCCGGTTCGGTACGGCGTACGAGACATCGGCTCCCGCCCGTCTGAGCCCGCTCACCAACAGGGCCATGCCGGTCACTCCATCCACGTCGTAGTCGCCACAGACGAGGATGGGTTCCTGACCCGCCACCGCCCGCTGGAGTCGGGCGACCGCCACCGGCATTCCCGCCATCGACCACGGGTCGTGGAGCGCGGCGGCGGGCGCATCCAGGAAAACCTGGGCGGCCTCGCGCGTGGTGCAGCCTCGACGGATCAGGAGATGGGCAAGGAGGGGAGAAACACCAAGGGCCAGCGCCAAGGCGGACGCCGAGTCCGGATCGTGATCCGCGATCCGCCAGCGTTTCCCAACCTTCGGCTCAGCCACGGTGGAGCGTCCTCGGCGTCAACGGCGGGTGCGTCGCGAGGCCTCGGCGCGGATGCGCCACTCGTAAATCAGCGGGGAGGCGACAAACCAGGAGGAATAGGTGCCGACCAGCACCCCGATCAGCAGGGCGAAGGAAAAGTCGTGGAGGACGTCTCCGCCTAATCAGGAACATCGACAGGGCAGCCAGCAGCACGGTCAGCGAGGTCATGGCGGTCCGGCTCAGCACCTGGTTGATACTGGCATTGATGACGCCGCCCAATCCCTCCTTCCGGCGGGACCGAAGGTTCTCGCGGATCCGATCGTACACCACCACCGTGTCCGTCAACGAGTACCCGCCGATGGTGAGCAAGGCGGTCACGATCAGCAGTGTGATCTCCTTGTTGAGCAGGAAGACGACGCCGAGCACGGCCAGGACGTCGTGGAACGTGGCGATGGTGGCCGCCACCCCGAAATCGAACTGGAACCGCCAGGCGATGTAAATCACGATCCCGGCCAGAGAAATGACGACGGCCAGGAGGGCCTTCTTCTGCAGCTCCTTCCCGATCGCCGGCCCGATCTCGCTGGAGGCCTCGACCGTGAAGGGATTGCTGCCGATCTCCTTCTTGAGCGCCTCTTGCACCTGCTGCGCCATCCCGGACTCGCCGCCGGTCCCCCGCTTCAACCGGATCATCACGCTACGCTTGTCGGCGAACTGCTGTGGCTCGCTGTCCTTGATCCCGTTCTTGCTCAAAGCATCGCGCACCGCCCCCAAATCCACAGGCTGGGCGAACTTCACCTGGACCGAGGTCCCGCCCGCGAAGTCGATCCCCATGTTGGCCGCCCCGCGGGAGACCTGGATCAATGCCACGATCCCCGTGAGCACCAGGACCGTTGAGATGACGTAGGCAATATACCGCTTGCCGATGAAATCGAAGTTGGTCTTCCCCAGGATTTCCACGATCCGCCCATTCCTTAGGTGGAGGGTTGTTCGTCGCCTCGAATCTCGTCCGCGGTCAGATGCTCAGTGCTCGGATCTCCCGCCGCGACGTCATCCAATCGTACACCACCCGTGTGCCCGACCAGGGCGGTGAAGAGGTTGATCGCCACGCCCAGACTCAGCGTCACGGCAAACCCCTTGATGGGCCCGGTGCCGAACAAGAACAACGCGACCGCGGTGATCAGCGTGGTCACGTGGGAGTCCACGATGGTCACGAAGGCCTTGTCGTAGCCTCCGTCAATCGCCGAGCGAACCGTCTTCCCCAGCTTCAACTCTTCCCGGATCCGCTCCAGGATGAGGACGTTGCTGTCCACGGCCATCCCGATTCCCAGGGCGATCCCCGCGATGCCGGGAAGGGTGAGGGTCGCCCGCAACGCCACCAGGATGCCGACCAGCATGATTGAGTTCAGCGCCAGGGCGACATCGGCGATGATGCCGGAAACTTTGTAGTAGAACCCCATCAGGAGGACCACCAGGATCGCCGCCACTAGAGCCGCGCGGACTCCCTCCCGGACCGAGTCCTGTCCCAGGCTGGGTCCGACCGTGAGGTTGGCGATGATCTGCACCGGGGCAGGCAGGGCGCCGGCCCGAAGGACGATGGCCAAGTCCCGCGCCGTTTCGGCCGTAAAGCCCCCTTCGATCTGGCCCTTCCCCTCGCCAATCTTGCTGCGGATGACGGGGGCGCTATACACCGTGTCGTCCAGAACGATGGCCAATTGCCGGCCGATATTGGCGCCCGTGAAGTCTCCGAAGAGACGCGCGCCCTCGTCGTCGAGGGTGAAGGACACCACCCACCCGCCCTGATCGTCCGGGCGCACCTCGGCGCCGGTGAGATTGGC
The DNA here is from genome assembly GCA_963727695.1 of uncultured Methylomirabilota bacterium. Lineage (GTDB taxonomy): Bacteria > Methylomirabilota > Methylomirabilia > Methylomirabilales > 2-02-FULL-66-22 > 2-02-FULL-66-22. The sequence continues at coordinate 132,985 of CAVSHW010000024.1, forward strand.
GCCCGTGATCACGGGCCGCCGCACCACCACGATCGGCCGCTTCCCCACCACCTGCCGCTTGTCGTCGACCTCGCGAAGATTCAAGAGTTGGAGGTCTTGCGCCAGCGCCACCTTCCCCTGGGCGGCCTCTTCCGGATTGACCGACGTGTCCACCGCTTTCAGTTCCAGGAGGGCCGTCTTGCCGATCAGGTTGATGGCGCGTTGCGGATCCTTGATGCCGGGGAGTTGAACCACGATCCGCCGATCGCCTTCCGGCACGATGTGAGGCTCGGTGACGCCGAACTGGTCCACCCGGTTCCGGATCGTCTCCAGGCTCTGCCGAACGGCCAGCTCTTCGATGCGCGTGGCCTCCTTAGGCTGGAGGGTCAGGCGAAGCTCGTCGGGGGTCGCCCCGGGGAGTTTATCCAGGGTGACCAGATCCCCGAGGGCCTTCAGCGCCTTGTCGCGCTCCGCGGCCTTGGCCACCTTGAGCACGATCCCCGTGTTCCCCTCACGATCGAGCCTGGCGATGTCGATCTTTTCCTTTTCAAGGAGACGCCGGACCTCTCCCAGTTGCCGCTCCGTGGCGTTCTCCACCGCCTTCTCGGCCTGTACCTCCAGGACCAAATGTATCCCGCCCTGCAAGTCCAAGCCGAGATTCATCTTCTCCGCTCGGGGAAGAAGGCCGGGAAACAGGGACGGCAGGCTCTCGACCGGGAAGACGCTTGGCACAATGTAGTACCCCGTCAGCAGCGTGGCGACCGCCAAGAGGATGATTCGACCGCGAATCCGCTTTCGCACCGGATAGCCTCCAAGAATGACATACGGGCTTAAGAACCGGGGGCAGGGCCGCCCCAGCCTCAGCCCGCAACCGACAACCTTTTCAATGAAACTGCCGGCGAACTATACCAGGGTGAACGGAAAATGCAATCCCTTTCCGCAAAGGGTCGCCCGAAAGAACATTCCGCGGGGCCGCCCCGACCGCTCGGCAACGAGGGCGTCGACGCCACATAGAGTGCGGGGCCGAACACCGATCAGCGCCGTCTCAATCCGCCACGACGCGCACCTGTGGGCCCGCTTCGTCAGGCTGATCCAGCACCCCGTCAATCCGGGCCCCCCGCGCCCCCAGGAGCCGCAGGTAATCCACGGCCGTGGGCGAGATCTCCTCGCCGGGCACCAGGATCGGGATGCCGGGCGGATAGATGGTAATGATGTCGGCGCTGACTCGGCCGGCGGCCCGCGCGAGGGGTACGAAGGTGTGCGGGGCAAAGTAGGCTTCCCGCGGAGAGCAGATCAGCCTCGCCTCTTGGACGGGAGGAACGGTGGGGATGTCCCGCGGATGCTCCTTCCCGCCGAGCGGTCGGCGCGCCAAGAGCTCCAATCCACTGACGAGCCGGTCCAGATCGTCGCGCCGATCCCCGATGCTGACGATCACCAGGACGTTGAACAGGTCTGCCATCTCGACCTGGATCCCGAAGTCGGTGTTCAAAAGCGCGGAGGCGGCATATCCCGTCAGCCCCAGTCCCTTGACCGAGATGGTGAGCTTGGTGACGTCCAGGCGAAAGTCTCCCCACGATTCGACCTGGCGGGCGCGAAGACAGCGGAGCCCGGCGATCCGGTTGATCCGCTCCCGGGCCTCCTCGGCCAACTCGATCGCCTTGGCCAGCAGCTTTCGCCCCTCCGTGGCCATCTGCATCCGGGCCAGGTCCAGCGAGGCCATGAGGATGTAGGAGGGGCTGGTGCTTTGGAGCATCTGGAGCGCCCCCGCCACCCGAGCCGGATCCACCGCCGTCCCCCGCAGATGCAACATGGAGGCCTGCGTCATGCCCCCGACGATCTTGTGCGTGCTCTGCACTGTGAGGTCGGCCCCCGCGTCCACGGCCGAGGTGGGCAGCGCCGGGTGGAAGTGGAGGTGTGGTCCATGAGCCTCGTCCACGAGCAGGATCTTGCCCGCACCGCGTGCCGCCGCCGCGATCGCCGGCACGTCGGCCGCGATTCCGTAGTAGTTCGGGCTGGTCACGGTCACGACCCGCGCCCTCGGATGGGCCGCCATGGCAGCCCGCGTGGCGGCGGCGCTGACGTTCACGGCAATACCCAGGTCGGCGTCGAAACTGGGGAAGAAAGAACCGGGGCGTGGCGCCGGAGAGGATGATGCCCGCCAGGATGGACTTGTGGGCGTTTCGCGCCACCAGCACCTCGTCTCCCGGCCGGACCGCGGAGAGGATCATGGCGTGATTGCCGACAGTCGTCCCGTTGACCAGGAAGAACGATCGGTCGGCCCCGTGGGCCTCTGCCGCCAATTCTTGGGCCTCTTTGATGACGCCCACCGGTTTCTGGAGGCAGTCCACCTCGTCCAGCGTGGTGAGGTCGATGGCGAAGATCTTGCTGCCGACGAACTTCCGGAAGCGGGTAGAGATTCCCTTCCCGCTCTTGTGGCCGGGGGTGTGGAAAGAGACCTTCTTGGCCTCGGCCAGGCTGACCATCGCATCGAAGAGCGGGGTCCTGAACTGATGGGTGGCAATGGCGGCCACTTTCACGCTCCTATCGGAATGCGAACAGCGGATGGTTGTCTTCGATGATTCGCTTCTCTGCCGCCAGTTGTTTTCTGACGTGTTTCGGAAGGGAGAACGCCATGGCGTGCGTCTCGCCGTCATAGTACCGAAGATCGCCGTGCATGGTCTCCCGGATTCTTCGGTCAATCTCTTCCGGGCTGAATGCGGCAGGATGCCTTCCCTTGCCGGCGAAGAGAAACCCCCACGGCCTCCCGAATGAGGGGATGTCCGCGAAATAGGGCGCCACAACCGGAAAGACGCTCTTGAGCGTGGCGTGGACGGTCGCAAAACAATCCAGACCGGCGAGGCTGATCGTTCCCGCCTGGACGGCCAGCGCCCCGTGCTCGGTGAGTCGGTCAAAGACGGTCTTGTAGAATTCCTGCGTGAACAGAAGATAGGCCGGCCCCTCTTCGATCGGCTCCGAGATGTCGATGATGATGATATCGAACGTCTGGTCCGAGGATTCCAGGAAGGCTCGGGCATCCATGAACTCGACCCGAACTCGCTTGTCCTCAAATGCCCCCGCGCTCATCTCCGGGAGGTGGCGCCGGCAGAGGTCCACGACCTCGCCGTCAATATCGACCATCAGGACGCTTTCCACGCTCCGGTGCTTGAGAATCTCGCGCACGGGCGCGCCTTCTCCGCCGCCCACCACGAACACCCGCCGAGGCTCGGGGTGGCAGAGCATCGCCGGGTGAATGATGCTCTCGTGATAGATGAATTCATCCAGCGTCGTCGATTGAACCTTTCCGTCCAGGATGAGGGCTTTCCCATAGCTCCCCAGTTCGACGATTTCGATGACCTGGTAGGGGGATCGTCTCGTGGCCACCACGCTGGAGACCCCGTGCACGTGTCCCTCATGCAGGCTAAAAGACTCGATCAGCAACTGATGGTCTTGAATCGGCATGTCGCTCTGCCTCCGATGCTGCTGTGTCCCCTTGGTACCTGTTCAGGTGGTTCAGGACGCTCCGTAGGGCGGGCTCTGCCCGCCACGTCGGCCAAGTTGGAGGCTCTGTCACGCCCGAACTCCCAAGAGTGTCGATGGATTAGAGGAAAGTCTGCCTGGAGAAGAAGACCCCCACGGATTCCCCGCGGATGTCCCTCCTTTGAGTCGAAGTGTTCAATGAACCAACGAGAGTTCTTGGGCGGCATCGGGGGTAGAATCGTGGAACTTCTCGTCCGGTGTGACCTTGTGAGCCAGCTTTCCCGCGGCGCCCGGGATCATGCCGCGCTTCATCTCAACCACCGAAGGGGCCCTGCACCGGAAGCGGGACGCGATATAGGTCACGGCGAGTTCGGGCTTGATCACTTCGCCGCAGGTAAAGATATCCACGGCGGCATATCGATATTCGGGCCACGTATGGATCGAGAGGTGGGATTCCGCGATGACCACAACACCACTGACGCCGAAGGGATTGAACTCATGGAACGTAACGTCGACGATCGTGGCCCCGCAGGCGCGGGCCGCACCTACCAAGATGTCCTTAACAACGTCCACCTTCTTCAGTAAGTCTGGGTGACAACCGTGGAGTTCGGCCAGCAGGTGTCTGCCCAAAGCGTACAATGAACTGCCCCCTTTCCCTCGGTCGCCGAGGTCGTTTTCATCCGCTTCATCTGCGCGCGGCCGAAAAATTTCGTATTTGCTTATAGTGCATTTTGTCACGAATGCAAGAAAAAAATGAGGGCGATGTCGAGGAACCCCGCCCGCCTCTTCCCCGACCCGGAAGCGCATGCCCTGTGCCGGCACCCATGCGAACCCCAACTTCCTCCCTGGGCCGGAAGGAGAGCCACATGGAAAGGCTTCAATGGAACCAAAGATTTCCCTTGATTCCTGAATTTCTTGTGCTAGGTTCTATAATCGATTATCGGGAGTCGTAGGGCCGACGGGCTGTACCGACAGGGCGGGAGTGTATTTATAGTCAGAGCGGTACGTCAAGGATTCGCATAAGAGCCGGGTGTCGCCAGACCAACAGGAGAGAACGCTGGGATGTATGAAGAGTATTGGGGACTAACCGCCCCGCCATTCCAGAATGTCCCTGATCCGAACTTCTTCTTCGCGTCCGCTCAGCACCAGGAGGGGTTGGCGCGACTCATGTACGCAGTGACACATAACAAGGGATCCGCCCTCCTGGTCGGAGATGTCGGCTGTGGCAAGACCACCCTGAGCCGGGAATTCATCATCCATTTATCGCAAGACAAGTACGATGTGGGGCTGATCACAAACCCTTCGCTGCCGAGCAAGGATTTTCTCGAGGAGATCGACATCCAACTGGGCGTCGTCCCCTCCAACGGAAGCAAGGTTGCGCTGCTGCGCGCCCTGAACGAGCGGCTGCTCGCGAATATGCAAGCAGAGAAGGATACGGTCCTCATCGTCGACGAGGCCCATTCCATTCGCGACCCCGACGTCTTCGAAGAGCTCCGCATGCTGCTCAATTTCCAGCTAAACGATCGATTCCTGCTCACCCTGATCCTCATAGCTCAACCGGAGATCAAGGACATCATCAAGCGCATCAGGCAGTTGGATCAGCGCATCGCCATCCGCCACCATCTGAAACCGTTGGACCAGACCGAGACGGTACACTACATCGGCTTCCGGTTACAGCGAGCCGGCGCCAAATCCCTCCTCTTCACCGACGAGGCCCTTCAGCGCATTTGGCAGGACACGCAGGGCGTTCCCCGCCTCATCAACACCCTCTGCGATCTTTGTCTCCTGGACGGATATACTACCGGGGCAAGGACCGTGGATGCCTCGATGGTAACCCGGATGTCGAGCAGTCTCGGGTAGACTGCGTCGCTCCAGAAGGAAGTGGCATTGTGCGCCTGAGCGACCTGATCCGAAAATCCGCCGCGAAGAATCAGGATGCCGAGCCCCAGTTCTCTCTCACAGCCGCCGGGTCCCGACAGTCCGAAGCCACCGGCCGCTCGGAGGACCGCCCCCCGAGAACGGAACCAAGCGATCGCTCGGAGGTGACCCACTATTATCAGTCGGCCCGGCAGGAAGTGGAACGTATCCTGGATCTGGCGAGTCAGGGGACCGCGTTCAGCGTCGGGAGGCTTCAGCAGATCGTGACCGGAATGGTCAAAGGCTTGATAACCGGGGATGAGCTGCTCGTCCACGCCCTAAATGGCGACGAGACGGGGATCAATCTGGCGCGCCACATGGTCAATACATCTATCCTTGCCGTGAAGATCGCCCAGGGGGCGGGCTGCCGCGTCGAGGAATTGCCGTGGGTTGGCCTCGCCGCCTGTCTGCATGACGTCGGCATGGTGATCGTTTCTCGACGGATTCTGGAAAAGCCGGACAGGCTGACTGCGGAGGAAATTGCCCTCCTGCACCGACACCCCGAAAAGGGATTCCGCATCCTGAAGTCTCTGGGCTCTGAATTCGAGTGGATGGCCAACGTCGCGTTGCAAGAGCACGAGCGCGAAGACGGGAGCGGCTACCCCGGGGAACTGAAGGGGGAAAATATCCACGAATACGCCAAGATCGTCGGCTTGGCGGATACCTACGAAGCCCTCACGCACTTCCGCCCCTATCGACCGGCGAAGCCTGCGTTCGATGTGTCGAGAGATCTGCTCACGACTGATCGGACCAAGTTTGCCAATCATCTGCTTCGGGGTCTGATCCATGGCCTGTCCACGTTCCCGGTCGGAACCTACGTGCGCCTGAACAATTTGGAAGCTGCCCGCGTCGTTGCTACCAACCCATCCTTCCCGCTTCGGCCGGTCGTCGAGGTCGTCGTCGGATCCAAGGGCGAGCGGCTCGACCCGTCTCGCCGGCTGGATCTCTCGACCAACACCTTGCTCTATATCACCGGGGGTAGTTCTGCGACAGGCGGCGACTGAGCCGGCCCACTAGAATGATCGACCCGATCTTTGCCCCAACAAGAGCATCTCGGCGCGATGTCGACGGGATGCTCGTGGCGTTTTTGGCCTCATGCAGGCCCGCACTCCAGAAGGCGCCCGCCCTCCCCGCACCGCAGCGTGCGGCAGTCCGATTTCTGAGTGTGCGAGTCGCCAAGCCCCATAATCACAAGCAAATGCTTGACCGGATTGAAAGTATTCTATATCATTTCGAAGCGTCCTGACGAAATGGGAGGTGGACCGGTGAAGCGCCGTTCGATTGTTGCTCTTGTAATCTTCGTCGTTTGTCTGACATCGGCCGGATGCGGCGGAATGCAGAAGCTCTCCCGTTCAACAACCGTGAATGCGCCAACATTCCCACAGGCGAGCCCCGCGCCGGAGCCTTCGCCCGCCGATCTCGGAAAAGACCTTCCTCCGCCTTCGGCCGAGAATAGCACCTTTGAAATGGTCAACGGCCTGCCGCTCTACCGGATCGGCCCCGGGGATGTGCTCAACCTGGTCATCACGCGCGGGCCCACTCAAGACAAGATCCAAGTCCCCGTGGGGTCGAATGGAAAGGTCTTTGTCCTCCTGACCGAGGTCAATGTCAACGGCCTCAACACCGAACAGGCTGGAGCCGCGATCACCAAAGAACTGGCGGTGTTTTTCCGGAATCCGTCGGTGGAGGCCCAAGTCAAAGAGTTTAACAGCAAGAAGGTCTATATCTTCGGTTCGGTCGGAACCTCAACCCGCGCTTCGGGAATCTCGATCCCGTTGACCGGCCGGATGACACTCCTCGATGCGATTGGAAAGGCCGGCGGCTTCAATCCAAACGCCAACATGACCAGAGTGCGGGTGACTCGCGCCGGCGGAAAGACATATGTAGTCAACATGTTCCGATTCATGCAGGAGGGCGATCCATCGCTCGAGTTCGTCCTCGACGCCGGCGATACCGTGAATATTCCGGAACAGGTCAAAGGCGAGGAGCAGCGCGTCTTCCTGCTGGGAGAAGTGAAACAGCCAGGCCCCGCCCCCTACTTCCCGAATCTCTCGATGGCCCAACTGATTGCCCAGGCGGGCGGTTGGACAGACAACGCTCTCTACGACCAGGCAGCCGTCGTCCGAGCCACCCCCGAGGTCACCGAGATCTACACGGTTGACCTCAGACAATTGCTCCTCGAAGGGAACAGACGAATCGACCAGTATTTGAAGCCGAACGACATCATCTTCGTTCCGCGAACGCCGATTGCCAGTTGGAATGTGCTCATCAATCAACTGCTGCCCACATTCACCCTCATAAACCAGCCGTTCTCGACAGTCCTTTCGATCACGGCCATTAAGAATATCGGGCAGTGAGGAATCTCAATGGCACAATATGATCTCAACCTCCGCGACTACTGGCGCATCCTGCGAAAGCGGAAGTGGAGTGTGGCCTTCCTTACTCTCGCGTTTGGGGGTCTTGCTTTTCTCTTTGCCCAGGTAGAGAAGCCGAGTTCGCTCTTTCAAGCCACCGCCGTGGTCAAATACGAGCGGGCGACCACGCTGGTCGGCCTGATGGTCGAGACGATCTCCCTTGGGCAGGGAGACAGCATAAGCACACAGGCCGCCGTGGTCCGAAGCTTTTCGGTGCTCGAGCGCGCGGCCAAAGCCTTACACATGATCCCGGCGGATATGGATTTCGACACACTGAAGCAGAACCCGCGGTACATACAACTGCTGAGCGATATCCGGGCACAGGTCACAGCAACTCCCGAAGAGAACACCACACTCATCGACATCTCCGTGACCTCTCCGGAGTCTGGACTCGCCGCTCGCCTCGCCAACGCAGTGGCCCAAGCCTATCAGGAAGAGAACAGTTTTCAGCACAATCGCCAACTCTTGGGGGCACGCCGCTTCATCGAAGAGCAAGTGGCGGCGGTAGGTATTCGCATCAAGCAAGCCGAGGACGGAATTCTCGCCCTCAAAGAACGGCAAGGCTTCGTCTCACTGAACGAGGAGACCGCTGCCTCTGTCGCCCGCATCGGTGTCCTGGAGAGCGAGTACGAAAAAGTCCGCCTGGAACAAGAGGGGATCGCCCCCCAGATTCAAGCATTGCAGAACCCCTTGATTCTCGATGGAACCATTCTCCTGAGGGTGATTGCTGATGCCGGCGACCCCGGTATCACCAAGCTGAACGGCACGCTGATCGATCTCGGTCTGGAACGCGAAAATCTCTTGACGACCTTGACCCTCCAGCATCCCCAGATACGCGATCTGGACGCGAGGATCTCGGCGACACGGGAGAATCTGAATGCTCGGATTCGAATCGTCCGGGATAGCATGCTTCGAGAGCTCCGGGTCAAGAGCCAAGCCCTGCAGGCTCGTGCCGCCGAGTTAAAGCGCCAGATACAGAAAGTGCGTCAAGCACAGCGAAACTTTCCGGATGTCTCCCGGAACCTCGCCCAACTCCAGAGAGAATTGACGCTCAATGAGAATCTGCTGACCACCCTGCGCTCAAAACAGCAAGAAGTGCAGATCAAGGAAAAGGAACAGGCGGACGAGGTGGTCGTCGTCCGCCCGGCCATCGCCCCGTCTCAGCCCATGAATCCGCCGCAGATGGGTGGAAAGACAATTGTCGGTCTGTTGATCGGCTTGACTGTCGGACTTGTTCTCGCTTTTGTCATGGAGTCCTTCGATACTTCAATTGGCACGATTCAGGATGTCGAGGGTTACCTTGAGATGCCGGTCCTGGGTCTCATTCCGCTGATTGATCCGGCAAAGGATCCGCTTATCGCCCCCCCAGCCGATGATGAGGAAAGCGGTCCTCTTCTAAAGATGCGCCCCTTCCTGGTCTCTCTCTTCAGCCCGCGATCCACGATCGCCGAGGCCTATCGCTCGCTTCGGACCAATGTCGAGTTCCTTTCTTTGGAGAAGAACATCAAGACCCTCTGCGTGACAAGCGCCTCCCTGATGGAAGGTAAGACCACAACGGCCATCAACCTGGCGATCACAATCGCCGAGACGGGGAAGAAGACGTTGCTGGTTGAGTCCGATCTCCGGAAGCCGTTCCTGCATCACGCGTTCGGAATCGAGCGGGATCCCGGCTTGTCTGATGCCATCGTCGGAAACAAGGATTGGCGGGAATGCTTGCGAACCGTCACGGACTTGATGCTGGGTCCGCTGGGCATCGAGAAGCTGATGGCGATGCCGAACATTGACAAGCTTTCCCTGCTGACCAGCGGCAGTCCGCCACCGAACCCCTCGGAATTCCTGAACTCCCAGCGGATGACCGACCTGATCGCCGTCTTCCGGCAGGAGTACGATTTCATCATCTTCGACTGCCCTCCGGTTCTTCCTGTAACGGATGCCGCCATCTTGGCATCGAAAACAGACGGCACAGTGATCGTCTATCGCGTGGGCAAGATCGCCCGGTCTGCCCTCAAACGCGCAAAAGTCCTGCTGGAGAATGTCCGCGGCCGCGTCCTTGGATTGGTCTTGACCGGCCTGAAGGCAGAGGTGAGCCCCGACTACGAGGAGTTGGAATACTACCGGTATGCGTATGGGAATGAACCCAGTCGGGTAGAAAGGGATCGGATACCTCGGCAGAAAAAATCCCTCTCACGGAAGATTGCAGGCATCTTCTCGCGACGCGTGAGTTAGGAGCCGTTACGAAAT
>CAVSHW010000025.1:0-75388 GCA_963727695.1 uncultured Methylomirabilota bacterium
GGAGCTAAGGGTACAGTCTTTCACTTTTGGTGTAGGGACCCGTTTATGCTCTCCCAGTATTTCCTGATCTCCGACTCGGCGGCGGCCGAGAACATCGAAATGTGCCCCCGGTTTGAAATGCTCTCGCAGTCGGGTTTACTTCCCTTTCGCTCTTATCGTTTCAATGACCAGTCGGACACACCTTGCCATATCAGCTACCGGAACACTTTCGCGCGTAGTATGCGGGTCTGTCATTCCGTAGGCCAGAACGACGGTCGGAAAACCGTATCCACTCATAATATTGCCGTCGCTGCCCCCGTTAGTCGTAATAAACTCAACCGGGACCCCACTCAGCTCCGCGCCTTTCAATACGTACCTTCTAATAGCGTCATCCTCCCCTACATGCAGCCGAGGCATTCTTAGCGTAGTTTTTACGACAGCAGTCCCGCCTGCCTTTTTCGCTTCTTCTCCAAAGACTTGTATCATGTGTTCAATAAACGCTTCAGATCTTTCCTGGCTGATGACTGCGAGCTTCTCCCTGTACTTGGACCTTCTCGCACACGGTGTTTATCGCTTCGCCGCCACTGATCAGGCCAAAGTTCGCGGTTGTTTCCAGATGGAGCCGGCCTACGTGAGTTCTCGCTATGGCCTGCCCGGCAATCTTAATCGCGTTGATTCCCTTCTCGGGCTCAACACCGGCGTGTGCCGCTTTGCCCGTGACTTCAGCCACGAACGAAATCAGATTCGGCGCCCGGGTCGCTACTCTACCAGTGGGACCCGCACGATCCAGCACAAGACAGAAGTCACCCTTGACTTTGGTCATATCCAAGTTCTTGGCGCCTTCGAGGATAATCTCCTCGGCAATGGTAAAGATGATTTGGATGTCTCCGTGAGGGATTATTTCGGCTGACAATATTCGGACCACTTCTAACAGAACCGCCAGCGCACCAACATTATCCGCTCCAAGAACCGTGGTGCCATCGCTGTAAAAGATGCCATCTCTTAGAATAGCTTTTTTCCCAAGTCCTGGCGTCACAGTATCCATGTGCGCCATTAGAATAAACGATGGGGCATCGACGACCCTCGGATGGTCGTTATTAGGTTCCCCGCGTTCCCGCCCGTCTCGCGCCCGCATTGTCCTCATAAACGGTCAGCCCAACTGCCTGCAATTTCTGGGAGAGCCGGTCTGCCATCAGTCGTTCCTGAAGACTCAGACTGTCGATGGCCACGAGTTCTGCAAAGGTGCTTACGATGTTCTCCAGGTCGATCATTCGAGCACCACCTCCCCTTCAAATTCCTCAGCGCGGGCTTTCGGGAGAGGTCAAATCATTTTGGGTTAGGTCCGCAGAATTCATTCCGTGGAAGTGCACGAAGAACTCGGCGACCTTCGCAACGATCGCATCAAAGATGAGTTTGCCTTTTTCCGGCGTTGCCGACTCACAATCCCCCACGCTTCCATAGGGAGTAATCTTCTTCAGGTGAATCAACGGTACATTGATGACTTCCGGCCGGGGGTTGGTCAGATCCCCGCCGGCGATTCGGGCATCGCACACCCATCGGATGTTCTTGCGCATTTCTGGCCTCACATCGTGTGGGGCAACGTGCATCATCAGAGCCGTCTCCAGCTCGCAGGCATGAAAACAACCGCCGGACGTCGATTCGCGCCACGGTCCATCTCGTCCTTGGCCATTTCCCAGTAGTTGGCGTCGCTGCCAAGATGCCGTGCTCGTAATACAGGGTATCGATCATCGCGCGTAACGTATTCGTATTGCCCCCGTGGCCCGACGTAGAAAGATTTTCCGTATGCCATGCTGCCAAAGGCTTTGGCACACATCCCGGATCGTCGAGCTCCAGCGTATGCCTTCTGAGAGTAATTGTGCCGGGGAAGTTCGGGTATTGGTGCGGGGAAAGTCCCGTCCAGATACCGGGGGTCACCAACATGGGGATGCCCCGCTCCTGGGCTTGTTGTGCTGCTGCGTCCATGATAGAGGTGACCAGCGTGAAGTCGGTTTCCAAGGCCAGATGCGCGTGCTGCTCTGTTGATCCCACCGGGATGACTGCAACCGGATTCTGCTTGATCCGCGCTTCGGTCTCCCGCCAGGTCAGTTCCCCGAGTCGCACCGTCATGGAGTCACCCCCTCTTTCTTTCGAGATCGTTTATGTGTTTTGATAAATCTTATCGATTTCGTGCCAACTTGCAGATTCCGCATTTCGGGGCTATAGTAGGAACTGATGAAGCCGAGGATGGACACGACGACGCACATGACCGCGATTGGCCACCATCCCCCCTGGGTTTTCGCCACGATCGCCTGGGCAAACACCGGCGCGATCCCGCCCATAATGGATGGCCATTCCCTGCCCACGGCGAACCCGCTAAACCGGAGCTTAGTTTTATTCGAGACAAATTCGCAAAACCAAGCGCATTCACCACCGGCGATAGCCGCCCTGGATACAAGATTCACGAACAACGACAAGAAGATGACGATCGGGATCTTTGTATCAAGCAGCATAAACAGCGGAAACGCGGTCAGCGCCCGGATAAGCCCCATACCAAGAACATCAGCACGGGCCGCCGGCCATACACGTCGCACATGTACCCGAAAAACGGAACCGTGACGAGTTGTAACGCAGCGACGACCAATAATGAGTTGAGAATCAAGGTGTCCTTGACCCCAAGCGTGCTGGTCACATAGGACAGCAGGAACGTTTGGAACAGAAAGACCAAGGTGAAATTCGAGATGGCAAGCCCCCATGCCATTAACAGGTGCTTACCCGATACTCGCAAGACTTCCGCAATCGGCAGCTTGACGCCCCTTACTGATTGCTTCATAGAGAATCCGGGGGTTTCGAGGTTTCCGCGCCGCAACCACAGGCCGACAAGAACGCAGACAAAGCTCAGCAACGGGATCCGCCATCCCCATACTGGAAATTGATCACCCGTGATATACCTGCAGGCGGTGAACGCCGCAGTCGATAACAACACTCCCAAGGAAACCCCAATATACGGAAGTGAAGCGTAGAATCCCCGCTTCTCTTTTTGGAGCATATTCCGAGGCGACCAGGATGGCTCCGGCATACTCTGCGCCAGCGCCGCATGCTTGCAAGATGCGGAGTAGAACCAGCAGAACGGGCGCAAACACGCCGACTTGCGCATAGGTGGGAAGAAGACCAATGGCGATCGTGCTGAAGCCCATCAATAAGATTGGTGAATATTAATATCTTTGCGCGGCCGATTTTGTCACCGAGATTACCTAAGATACCGGCAGCGATGGGTCGAAACATGAAGCCAATGGCAAAAGTAGACAACGAGAGGAGCGTGCCGATAGCCGGATCCCATTTGGGGAAAAACAATTGACCGAAAATGACAGCAGCCGCGATTCCGTAAACTGTATAGTCGTACCATTCAACAACGCTTCCGACAATACTAGCAATTAATACCTTCCGCATAGTCTTTTGCTGCTGGGAAGTAACCATTGTTCTTCCTCCTTTGGTTAAATTCCCCCTCGGTTCAGAACATCGGTGGAGAGCATGGTGATCTTGACGTCTGTATGACCGCGCAACTCCTGAATCGTCCGGAGATCACCTCCGTCCGCCAGGAGGGAGGTCGCGAAGGAATGCTGGGGGGTGGAAGATGGCAGCCACGAACAGAGAGATGCGCTGGAGGGGCAAGCGAGTCGAGGACGGGCGGGCAGTGCGAGCCAGTCGCCCGAGTCGGGTCGGGAGAGCTATCCCTGATCAGTCCCATCGGGCCACCTCCGTCGATCGGACCGGGAAGTGCAACGGACCGGAGGGTACGTCTGCCCGCCTTGCGTGTCAAGCAGACCCGAACGGATCTGAAGACAGCCTACCTGCATGGCTGATCGGACCACCTACTTCAGACGGGAGGCACCCCTGAGATCCTGGGTTCAAACTCTGTGCAGGAGGGGTTACCCGCGTGGTCGGAGTCTTGGTGGATTACCGGAGCCAACGGGGTACCGCGCCAATCCTCGACTTTCCCAGACTGCTCTGGATGAAGGGGAGCCTGGGCTGCTTGGGAGAATGGAACCATGCCTCCATTAGGGTGCCGGGAAACCGGCACCAATGTTGTGCACAGGGTGTGGACTGGGCAGAAGCGATGGGATGGGAGGAGTTCTTGCGGACCGCACGGCTCTAGAGTTCGCTGCATGATCGATCCACGAGCGCGGATCCGCTGGGTCTAGCGGGAGACGGTGCGATCCTGGACGCCTCGACCGGAAAACGTCGCCAATATGCCCTCCCAATGCTATCATCCCCCACCCCCATCAGCCACGAGGAGATACGGATGCTAGGCCACAGGGCCGGATCGCCGGCCATGGTGTTCGTCACGGTGTGTATCGCCCAATTCATGGCCCCGTTCATGCTCACCGCGGTGGGCGTGGCCCTGCCGTCGCTCGGCCGGGACCTGGGGGCCTCGGCCGTCCAGCTCGGATTGGTGGAGCAGCTCTATGTGCTCTCCGTGGCCATGGTCGTGCTCACGTTCGGCCGACTGGGCGACATCGTGGGCCAGCGCAAGGTGTTCTTGCCCGGGCTGGTCGTGTTCACCGCCCTGACCTGGTCGCTCGGGTTCACCCAAAGCGTGAGCATGGTTATGGCCCAGCGCTTTTTCCAGGGTCTTGGGGCGGCCATGATGCTGTCGGGGAGTCTGGCGCTGGTAGCCGCCGCCTATCCCCCCCACCTCCGCGGCCGCACGATCGGCCTCGTCTCGGCCTGCACCTATGCCGGGTTGTCGACCGGTCCGGTCATCGGCGGCTACCTGACCAGCCATGTCGGCTGGCGGAGCATCTTCTGGCTGGCCGTGCCGCTGGGTTTGGCGGCGATCGCCCTGTGCCTGTTCGGGATGCGCGAGACACCGGGCAACGCCTCGGACGACCGGATGGACTGGCCGGGGAGCCTGGCCTACGGCGGCAGCGTCGGGCTGATCATGCTCGGAGCGGCCCACGCCAAGGAGGTGCCGGGCGGGCCGGGGATGATCGCGGCGGGTCTGGTGGGGCTGGTCCTGTTCCTGCGCTTGGAGCGCGGGTCCACGAGCCCCCTCCTAGACGTAAGCTTGCTGACGCGTAACCGGTTCTTCACCCTGAGCTGCCTGGCCGCCCTGGGGAACTATGCGGCCACCTTCGGCATCACCTTCCTGATGAGTCTCTACCTGCAGTACGTCAAGGGGCTTTCGCCGCGCCAGGCCGGGTTCGTCCTGCTGCTCCAGCCGCTGCTGCAAGTGATCGCCTCGCCCGTGGTGGGGCGGCTGGCCGATCGGATCGAGCCGGCCCGGCTGGCCACCGCGGGGATGCTGGCTAGCTCCGTCGGCCTGCTCCTCGCCGCCGCCACCATCGCCCCGGACACGCCGCTCTGGCTCGTGGGTGGGGAACTGGTCCTCATCGGCGCCGGGTTCGGCATCTTCATCACGCCAAACTCCACGGCCATCATGGGAAGCGTGACCCCCCGACAGTTCGGCGTCGCCTCGGGCATGATCGGCAGCATGCGCACCCTCGGCATGGCGGTCAGCATGACCACCGTGACTTTGGTGTTTTCGATGTTCATGGGCGGGGCGGCCATCACGCCCGCCACGCTGCCGGCGTTTCTGGCGAGCATGCGCGTGGGGCTCGGGGCCTTTGCCGTCTTCTCCTGTCTGGGGGTCCTGCTCTCGCTCGGGCGCGGGCGGCGGGGCGGCTGAGCCCAAACATTTCACCGCAAAGCTCGCAGAGACCGCAAAGCGAGCCAGGCGTTGTGGATCGGGCCTCGGACTACGGATAGAAATTGTGCGGCTCGCTCGGACCAGACGATTTCGGAACCCTCTGGAACCAGCGGGTCTTTCTTTGCGCCCTTTGCGCACCAACGGCCGTTGGTACCGGCGGTTCAACTGCAACGTTCGGGCTGAGAATGAGAGCTCGCCGTATATTGGGCGGTCGCCCTGTATCGCATACGGGCACATGAGCCCGTGCCGTCGCGTTGGCTCGTTATGAGCAGCAGGCGCGGCGCTCCACGTGGCGGAACTGTCTGATCAGCGCAAAGAGAGTGGCTGGCTCATCCGCGACTGGTGTCGGAAAAGCGAGCCCGCGCCCGCATCCGTTCCAGATCCGGCAGCCAGCCGGCCAAAAGCCCGATCGCCGGGAGAAACGCGCAGAGGTGATACACGAACCCGATGCTCGTCACGTCGGCCAGCTTGCCCAGGATGGCGGCACCAAGGCCGGCGATGCCGAAAGCGAACCCAAAGAAAAGGCCGGACATAAGGCCCACTTTGCCCGGGATCAGTTCCTGCGCATACACCAAGATCGCCGAGAAGGCGGACGCCAAGATGAGGCCAATCAGAACGGTAAGCGGCGCCGTCCAACCCAGTGAGGCGTACGGCAAGAGGAGCGTGAAGGGGAGCACGCCCAGGATCGAACCCCAGATCACATATTTGCGCCCGATGCGGTCTCCGACCGGACCGCCGATGAGCGTGCCGACCGCCACGGCGCCCAGAAAGACGAATAAATGTAGCTGCGCGCTGCGTACCGACACGTGGAACGTGCTGATCAGGTAAAAGGTGTAATAGCTGGTCAAGCTGGCCAGATAGACGTATTTCGAGAAGATGAGCGCCAGCAACACCGCGATGGTGCGAGCGACCCTCGGGGGCGAGATCGCCGGATGTTCCGGATCCTGGGGCAAGCGCCTGGCGGCCATCTCAGCACCGTTCCGTCTGTACCACGCTCCGATCTTCGCCAGGACGAGCATCGCGAGGAGCGCAGCCAGGGAAAACCAGGCCAGGCTGGCCTGCCCCCGCGGGAGGATGATGAAGGCAGCCAGCACCGGTCCCAGGGCCTGCCCCGCGTTCCCGCCGACCTGAAACAACGATTGCGCGAGGCCGAACTGGCCTCCCGAAGCCCGCCGCGCCACCCGCGACGATTCCGGGTGGAAGACGGAGGACCCCATACCGACCAAGGCGGCGGCCACGAGCAGCGCCATATACGTGGGGGCCCGGGCAAGCAGGAGAAGGCCCACCAGCGTGCACCCCATGCCGACCGTCAGCGAATACGGCATGGGCCGACGGTCGGACGCGAGCCCGACCATGGGCTGCAACAGGGAGGCGGTCAATTGCACCGTGAGCGTGATCAAGCCCACCTGCCCAAAGGTGAGGTGGAACGCGGTCTTCAGGAGCGGGTAGATGGCCGGGATCAGGGATTGCACCAGGTCGTTCAGGAAATGACATGCGCTGATGGCCGCTAGCACCGGAAATACAGGAGCGCGCGGCGCGATGGTTTTCCCGGACGGGGAGGACCTTGCGGGACCGCTCGGCGCTGGGATGTCCTTCCGTCGGCTGCCGCCCGTGCCAACATCGGCTCGAGGTTCTGGGGCGTCTCTGCCCATCGGCTCTTCCTTCATGGGGTCGCCGGCAATTTCCGGGGCGGCCGCTGCATCAAAAAGGTCAGAGGAATGACCAGCAGGAAGAGCGCGCCCAGAATCCGGAAAGCCTCCAGGTAGCTCTGGAAGGTGGCCTGAGCCCGGCCCAAAGCCAGGACAGTCGGGCCGTTCCCGGAGGCCTTACCGGGGCGGCGCCGGGGGGATGCTTGGCGACTCGGCCGGTGTCGAGGGAGGAGCTTCGTCCCAGCCGCCACCGAGGGATTTGAAGAGGGCCACCAGGTTCGTGGCGACCGTGCGCTCGCTCTGCACCAGGGCATCTTCGGCCTGGTAGAGCGCGGTCTGCGCTACGAGCACATTGAGAAAATCTGTCAGGCCCTCTGAATACAGCAGGGTGGACAGCTCCACGGCCTTCCGGTTGGCGGCGGCGGCGTCCTGCAGCGTTTGCCGATGGTGCTGCTCGTTCGTGAACGCAACCAAGGCGGATTCGACGTCCTGGAATGCCGCAAGCACGGTCTTCTGATAGGTGAAGAAGGCTTGATCCCGCAGCGCTTCCTGGGCCCGGATGTTCGAAACGAGTGCGCCCCCCTGGAAGATCGGCCAGGTCACCGACGGTCCGACGCCGAACGTGCGGCTGATATCGCTCCACCAGGTATGCAATAGTGTGCTCTGCCAGTTGACTGACCCGGTCAGCGAGAACTGGGGGAAGAGCGAGGCGGTGGCCACGCCGATCTGCGCCGTGGCCGCATGAAGCTGCGCTTCCGCCTCGCGAATATCCGGGCGGCGGCGCAGGAGGTCCGATGGTAATCCGGTGGGCACCTCCGCGGGGGGGCGGGGCAAGGGGCCAGTCGGCGCCAGCTCGCTCACCAGGGCGGCGGGAGGGCGGGCCAGCAGCACGCTCAGGGCGTAGATGGCCTGCCGGGCCGTGGTTTCGAACCCCGGGATCTGCGCCGCGGTCGTCGCCGCGCTGGCGTCGGCGTTCGCCACGTCCAAACCGCTGACGAATCCCGCCGCGTACTTCTGGCGGGTGATCTCGGCAGTATGCTGCTGGGCGAGCAGGTTCTTCTGCGCGACCGCGATCTCTTGCTGAGCCCCGCGGAGCGACAGGTAGTCGAGCGCCACCTCGGCCACCAGAGTCACCTGGGCGTCCCGAAAGCCTTCGAGTGTCCCCTGGATGTTCGCGGTCGCCGACTCGACATTGCGGCGCACCCCGCCGAACACGTCCACTTGCCAGACCGCGCCCAGGCCTGCCTGGTAGACGCTCTGCTCCCCCAGGACCCCCTGCACATTTTGCCCATACTGATACCCGGCGGAGGCGCTGAGCGTAGGCCACAGCCCGCCGGCCACGACGCCCCGGCTCGCCCGGGCCTGCTGGAGTCGGGCGACCGCCACCTGCAGATCGAGGTTCGCCCGCACGGCGTCCTCGACCAGGCCGGTCAAGACGGGATCCTGGAACTGGTGCCACCACTGGCCCAAGGCCGCCGGCTGGGCAGTAACGACCGACACCTGGGCCGCCGCAGGGGCCTGCACGCCGGCCCAGCCCTCGGGTGCCGTCGGCTTGGGAGAGTGATAATCCGGTCCGACCATACAACCGGCCAGCGCCATAATCATCGCCACTCCGAGTGCCAGCCGAATCAGCTGGCCGCCGCGCCGATAGCGCCCTTCTCCTCGTTCATTCATAGCGCAGCGCCTCGATCGGGTCCAGCCGGGACGCCTTCCAGGCCGGATAGAAGCCGAACACGATGCCGACGGAGGCCGAGACCACCACGGCGGCGATGATCGCGCCGAGCGAGGCCGCGGTCGGCCAGTGCAACATGGTGGACACCAGGTAGGAGCTGCCCCGTCCAAGCAGGATCCCGATCGTTCCGCCGACCAGGCACAGCGCCACGGCTTCCGTCAGGAACTGCCGCAGGATGTCGCCCGGCTCGGCCCCCACGGCCATGCGGAGTCCGATCTCGCGGGTCCGCTCGGTGACCGAGACGAGCATGATGTTCATGATCCCGACACCGCCCACCACCAGCGAGATCATCGCCACGCACAACAGCAGCTTGGTCATGAGCGCGGTGGTGGACGTCATGGTCTTGGTGATCTCGGTCATGTCCCGGATCTGGAAGTCGTCCGGGGCGTCGCCGCGGAGACGGTGCCGCTCGCGCAAGAGGCCCGTGATCTGCTTGATCGCCGCGGGGATCTCGGGGGAAGACCGGGCTGCCGTCAGGATTTGATCGACGTTGATGAAGCGCACCGGCTGCGGCGTGTCGGCCTGCTGCGTGCTGGAGGAGGCGGGGTAGAGGCTCTGCTGGGTGGTCGGGTACACCTGGCTGGGCAGGTCCGTTTGCGTGCTGGTGGCCGCGGCGGCGCTGCTCTGATTGGCGGTCGTCGCGGACGACCCGACCACGCGGAACTTGATCGTCGTCCAGGGCGTCAGGAGGATGTCATCCTGGTCCATGCCCATCATGTTCGCCCCCTTCTGCTGCAGGACCCCGATGACCTTGAACATGACGTTCTGCACCCGGACCTCCTTGCCGATGGGGGATTGGGTCCCGAACAGCGCCCGCACGACCGTCCGCCCCAGCACACAGACGGTGCTGGCGCTGCGGACATCCCGGTCGGTGAAGGCGTGGCCCTCGGCCAGGTCGGTCCAGTCGCGCACCGTGAGAAACGCCGGCGTGGTCCCGTAGATATACATCGGCACCCAGTTCTGATTGCCATACACGACCTGGGTGCGCGCCCGCACGACGACCGCCACGCTGCTGACCGCGGGGGCTTCCTTCAGGATCGCCTCGGCATCCTCGGGGGTCAGCGTCATGATGGAGCCGGCCCCGAACGAGACCCCGCCCGTGGTCGCGGTCCCCGGCATGACCAGCAGATTGTTCGCGCCCATGCTGGCGATCGTCCGCTGGATCGCGAGGGACGAGCCGTTGCCGATCTCCATCATGGCGATCACCGCCGCCACGCCGATCACGATGCCCAGCATCGTAAGCGCCGCGCGCAAGACATTGCGGCGGAGTGCCCGCAGGGCGGTCCTCACGGTGCGCAGGGTCCTCATGCGGCTGGCCCGGGCGCGGGCAGCGCCCCCTCCCCGTCGAGCAGACCGTCCTTGATCCGGATAACCCGGTGTGCGTGATGGGCCACCCCCGGATCGTGGGTCACGAGGATGATCGTGATGCCCTCGACCCGGTTGAGATGCTGGAACATGGCGAGGATTTCCTCGCTGGTGCGCGAGTCGAGATTCCCGGTCGGCTCGTCCGCCAGCAGGAGCTGGGGGGAATTGACCAGCGCCCGGGCGATCGCGACGCGCTGCTGCTGCCCGCCCGAGAGCTGGGAGGGTTGGTGGTGGCTCCGGTCCGCCAGGCCCACCTTGTCCAGCAGGGTGGCCGCCCGCCGGCGCATCTCCGCCTCGCTCAGCGGCTCCTTGGCATAGGAGAGCGGCATCAGCACGTTCTCGAGCGCGCTCGTGCGCGGCAAGAGGTTGAAGGTCTGGAAAACGAAGCCGATCCGCCGGTTCCGCAACCGCGCCCGGCGCGTGGAACTCAGACGGGAGATCTCGTTGCCATCAAACCAGTACTCGCCGGCCGTAGGATGGTCGAGGCAACCAAGGATGTTCATCAGGGTGCTCTTGCCGGAGCCGCTGACGCCCATCAGGGCCACGAGCTCGCCCGAGTCGATCTCGAGGGAAATGCCCTTGAGCACCGTCACATCCACTTCGCCGAGGTAATACGTCTTATGGATGTCCCGCAACGCGATCAGCGCCATCTGCGGAGTCCTCTCGCGGTCAACTCGCACCCTTGCGAGGTCCCCCGCCCTGGCTATCGCCGCGGCCGCCCGGGCCCGGACCGGGAGCGCCGGGAGCCGTGCCAGGGGCCGCCCCGGGCCCGCCGCCCGGGCCTCCCGGCCCTGGCGCCCGCTGCCGCCCGAATCGGAGCTGCGGCAGGAAGGGGCTGGTGCCCCCGGCCGGCCCGGCCGTGGCGCCCGCTGCGTCCGCCGTCATTTCTCCGACAATCACCCGCCGGCTTTCGGCGAGCTCGGGACTGCTCACCTCCGTCTGCGTCCCGTCCGTCAGGCCCGTGGTCACCGCGATCGGCCGGACAAAAGTTTCCTGCTCGACCCAGAGGGTGCCGCGACCGGCCGGTGGACTGCCGCTCCCCTCTCGACTTGCCCCGGCGGACCCCTCGCCCCGGTGGCGCAGGTCGGGGGCGATCTGGCCGGGCTGGGGGGTCCACCGAAGAGCGGCATTGGGGACTTGCAGGACCTGGTGCCGGCGACCCGCCTCGAACTTGGCGTTGGCCGTCAGGTAGGGCAACAGCCTGCCGTCCGCGTTATCGGTATTCACCTCCACGGTGTAGGTGACGACGTTCTGCGTCATCGTGGCGTTGAGCCGGACCCTGCCGACGCGCCCCTGGAACACCCGATCCGGAAACGCATCGACCGTAAAGGTCACCGCCTGCCCGGGGTGAATCGTGCCGACGTCCGCCTCGTTGACCGAGGCCCAGACCTGGATGCGCTTGAGATCCTTGGCGATGAGGAACAGGCTGGGCGTGCTCATGCTGGAAACCACCGTCTGTCCGATGTTGACCCGCCGGTCGATGATCACCCCCTCGACGGGGGAGGTGATCGTACAGTAGCCGAGATTCTCCTGCGCCTTCGCCAGCGCCGCCTGATTTTGTACCAGCGCCGCCCGTGCCAGCTCGACAGCCGCCACGGCCACGTTGACGTTCGCTTTCGCTACCTCGTAATTGGCCCGGTATTGGTCGAAGAGGGTCGGGGCTAACGCCTCGGAGGGCCCGAGCCGCTGGGCGCGCTCCCAGTCCGCCTGGGCCTGCAGCAGTTTCGCTTTCATCTGCTCGACGTTGGCGACAGCGCTGACCTGGTTGGCCTGGGCTTGTTGCACTTGGGCCTTGGCGGTGTTGACATCGGCCGCATAGAGGGTGGCGTCAATCCGGGCCAGCACCGTCCCGACCCCGACCACCGATCCGTAGTCGACCGGTTTCCCCTGCTTGTCCGTGCCGAAGGCTTGGACCATCCCTGCGACTTGGGCGCCGACATCCACCACCTCTTCCGGTTCGACCGTGCCCGTGGCGTTGATCGTGGCCAGCAGATCCCCGCGGGTCACCGGGGCCGTGCGAAAGACCGTCTGAGGCCCCCGCGCTTCTCGCCGCCACCACACGGTGGCGCCGGCGGCCACGGCCAGGACAGCCACCAGGATGAGCAGTATCTTCAGAACCCGTCGCATTGTCCGTTCACCCCATCTCTCCGCGGCGACCCCTGCGGGGTGCCGGTGTTTCTGCCAAGTGCCGCCCCAAGGCACACAGGGGGCATGGTTTTGCTTCTGTCGCTCCGCGCTCGAGAGCGGTGGCCCCAAGGAGTTGGACAGCAGCAGCGGCTTTTAAGTGAAGCTCTGCGAGGTTCACGTTATGCTGCCTCACGCTGGGGCAGCGGGACAAAGTAGACCATACCCGGCGTCTGGCCGTCAAGGGCCGTGTACGGGCGCCCCTGGTTGCAGAAGGTGAAGTCGTGGGCTCGGCCGAGCCGACCGTCGGTCACGGAGTCATAGGCATCCAGTGATCGGGCGAAAAGCGGGGCTTGACAGTGCTGCGTCACCGGCAGCGGGTGTGCGCGGTCGATCATCGCTTGGCGCTCGCCTCGGGAATGCGACCGAGCGCGCCGGCCAAACAATCATTCTCCATCTGCCGCGCAAGCTCCGCCAGGGTCCAATCCCCGCGCGGGGCCGCAAGCGCCACCTTGGCCTTGAAGGGGGCTGCGTGATTCCGTCGAGGACATTACAGGGGCTGCTCTCCTTGCAGGACGGGGAATGCCCCCGTCCAGTAGAGCAGAGTCTTCTCTTGATCGCCTGAGCTGTTTTCCGGAGCCTGCTCTATTGCTCTAGAATACGCAGGGACGATCGCAATCGTTTCATGTAGTCCTCTTTCAGGAGGATCTTCCTGCCAATCGATATCTGAAACAAGACTGGCAGGGGTTGCGTAACAAGAGTAATATGGGTGAAAAGAAAACGCGAGTGGTCGTCGCGCGGGTGCGACCAGCCACAGCCATCGCGCGGCCCCCAACCGAGGGTCGTATCAACGAGGTCGATGAGACGGTACGGTCTCAGGGGGATTCGATGAAAAGAGTGATCGTGCTGTTCGCGGTATTGCTTGTGCTCTTTGGGACGATGCTCCCGAGTGCCGCTTGGGCGGGCGGGAGAGGATACGGCGGGTACTGGGGTGGCCACGGAGGGTGGTGGTGGCCCGGGGCCATCATCGGGGGCTTGGCACTCGGCGCCGCCGCCATCCTGACGGCGCCCCTCTGGGCGCTGCCCCCAGCGCCCGCGTATGCCCCACCCGTGGTGTACGCCCCGCCGCCCGCGTATGCCGTCCCGCCGATGTACGCCCCGCCACCGACGTATGCGTCTCCGCCGCCGGCTTCCCAGCCCGAGCCGGGCTACGTGCCGCCCGAGGTCGCTAGGCTCCAGCGAGAGGTCGTCTATCCCAACGGGCGGTACGTGCTCTACGGCGACGGCGTGCGCCAGCCATGGCAGTGGATCTGGGTGCCCTCCGCATCGCCGCCGCCCCCCCCGCCTCCGCCCCAGTAGACGTCGGGCGGCCGATTGGCACAGTCCGCCACTCGGCGCCGAGTCTGCTCACTGTCACCGTCGGTTATTGCTTTGACCGATTCCCGGAGGGTTCATCCGCACAGGCCACTCTGCAACCACGATTCCATCAATGCAGGATTCTCCCCCGAGCGATTGCATCCTGAAACTCGGGATCGCATCGGTGCCGTACAAGCCGATACGGACCCCGGGCGTGCGCCCGTGGGTAGATCAGTCCTTCAGGATGCGGTCCATCTTGGCTGCTGCCTCGTCCAGCAGGGGCTTTGGCTGTCCTTTGCCGTACAGGACTCCCACGACCGCCTCGCCGAACGCCGTGGCCAATTCATTCGACTTCGGGTGGTAATAGATCGGCGGCACTGGCCTCGTCAGCATGTCCTTCGCAGCCAGGTAGTCGGGCCGGGCTTTCGCGTACGGGGCGTCCTGGTTCACCGTCCAGGTGGGGAGAATCCCCTCCGCCTGATGCTGGTCGAGGTCGTCTTTGGCGTTGCTGATGAACTTGAGGAACTCCCAGGCCATCTGTTTGTTGGGGCTGTTCTTATAGACCAAGTTCGTCCAGGGGAAGAGCGCCCCCGCCCCGGGGCATACCTTCCCGCACGGGAGGGCGAAGACCTTGAGATGCACGTCGGGGGCATTCTGGCTGACCCAGCCGGAGAACCACGACTCCCGGAAGATCACGGCGGCCCGCTTCTGGCCGAAGGCGTCCTCGGGATTCCCGAGCGCCAAGCTGGCCACCTTATCCTTCAAGACCAGGTCACCGAAGAACGTGAGGGCAGCCACCATTTCAGGGCTATTGACGTAGCCCGTGGCCTTGTCCATCTCCGGGCTCAGCATCCGGGCGCCAAACGCATGGGCGAAGGGGTAGACGAATTTGTCCGCGATCCCCACCGGGTGGCCCTTGTGGCGGACGGCGAAGCCCACCTGGGTCGGCTCGCCTCCCTTCGGGTCGGTGAGGGTCAACTTCTTCATGGCGACGAGCCACTCGTCGAACGTCTTCGGTGGGTTGTCGGGGTTCAGGCCGGCCTTCTTGAACATGTCCACGTTGATATACATCATCTGGAAGTTGCCATGCTCGAGGGGAATCCCGTAACGAGTCCCCCTCCACTTGCCCTCGGGAACCATGTACTTGGGGAGGTTCTCGTCCCAGGTCTTCTCAAGATCCGCGGGCATCTTCTCGCAGAAGTCGTACTGCCCACACCACTGGTGGGTCATGCCGTTGAAGAAATCGGGCGCACCGCTCCTGCCCATGAACGCGGCCAGATACTTGGCTTCGTACCCCTGATAGGGGACCGTGACCACCTCGACTTCGTACCCCGTCTTCTTGGCGAACTCCTTCCCTTTGGTCTCATACCATTTGTTGAAGGTGGGCATCTGTTCCCAGTGCGTCCAATACACCAGCTTCTTCTGCTGCGCGGCGCTCTGGCCCGGGAGGACACACACCGCCAGCGCGGCAATCAGCACCATCAGAATGACACCGCGTCCCCGTCGCATAGTCTCTCCCTTCTCTTCCTCGATTGTCGAGACAATGGATAGCTGGTCCGGCGTCAATGAAGGCCGCGTGCCAGGCCCGACGGACCCACGGCAGGCCCCTGCGCGGACCGACGCCCCAGCCGCTCACGCCATAGCCCTGCTGGCGCATGGAGTGTCCTGCACACCGACTGTGGGTGTCAAGGGCAATAAGGGGGGAAGGACACGAAAAGGACGCAGTCTCCTTCCCCCGCTGATCGCTCTCGCACTCTTCGCTATCACCGTTCCCGCCCACTGGGCTGACTCCCGATCTCTCGTTGCCAGCATCCAGTGCGTCAGCGACGGCGACACGATCATCGCCATGACCGCCGACGGCACCAAGCTCCGCGTCCGCCTCCTCGGCATCGATGCCCCGGAGATCCCCCACGGCACCAAATTCGGCCAGCGCTTCGGTCCGCTTGACACTGGGGATGGTGAGCGGTAGCCTCCCTCTCGAACTTCCCGGCACCGCTCCACGTGCCGGGCGAACGCGGCGGCGTGAAGGTCTCACCGCGCGGCCGCGAATGGAGTTGCCCCCTAGCGTCCTGGCAGGCCGACCGATGCGATTCCCAAACGGACTGCGTGCCCTCAATCATCGGGACTTTCGCCTCTTCTTCTCGGGCCAACTCATTTCGCTGATCGGCACCTGGATGCAGAGTGTGGCGCAGTCCTGGCTGGTCCTCGAGCTCACCAACTCGGCTTTCAAGCTGGGGCTCATCAGCGCGCTCCAGTCGGCGCCCATGCTCTGCCTCGCCTTCGTGGCCGGCGCCATCGCCGACCGGCTCCCCAAGCGCCGCGTCCTCATCGGCACACAGACGGCCCTGATGGCCCAGGCGTTTGTCCTGGCCGTCCTCGTCTGGTCGGGCGTCGTGCAGTACTGGCACGTGGCGCTCCTGGCGACTTGCTATGGTCTGGCCTTCACCCTCGATATGCCCACGCGGCAGTCGTTTGTCGTGGAGATGGCGAGCAAGGAGGACCTCCCGAATGCCATCGCCCTCAATTCCAGCATGGTCAGCGGCGCCCGCATGGTGGGCCCCGCCGTCGCCGGCCTCCTGGTGGACCGGTATGGCACCGCTCCTGCCTTCGGCCTCAACGGCCTGAGCTTCGTGGCCGTGATCCTCGCCCTGGCGGCCATGCGGGCCGACGGCCTGCCAGGTCCCGCGCAGGGCACCACCGTCCGAGAGGAGATCGTGGCCGGCCTCCGCTATGCGGTCCGCACCCCGCTCGTGGCCCTGCCCCTGAGCCTCCTCTTGACCCTTGGGCTCTTCGTCACGAACCACAACGTCCTGGTCCCCCTGCTGGCGCGAGACGTGCTCCACGAGGGGGCCCACGGCTTCGGCCTCCTCATGGCGGCGGTGGGCACGGGGGCGATCGTCGGGGCGCTGGCCATGGCGACGCTGCTGAAGGGCCGCCCGCCGCTCGCCCTGCTCCTCGGCACCGCTGGCACCGCGGCGGGCCTTACGCTGGCGCTCGCGGCGATCCACCACTTCTGGGCCGCCATGCTCACCCTGAGCCTGGTGGGACTGGCGCAGATGGTGTTCGTGGCGGCCTGCAACACCACGCTCCAACTGGTGGTCCCGGATCGGATGCGCGGCCGGATCATGAGTCTCTTCGCCTTCGTGTTTGTCGGTTCCACGCCCCTCGGGTCGCTCTTCGTGGGCACGGCTGCGCACTGGTTCGGAGTCGCGGTGGCATACGCACTGGCGGGGGGGCTGGCACTGGCCTCGATCCTGGGCATGGGCCTGCTGGGGAGGCGGGGGTGGGCCGTGTCCGCTGATGCTGTCCCCGTGCCCGATCCCAGCGCTGGCATTAGGTGTGACCCAAAACCTTAACGTATTTTTGGACCAGTCACTGAGGGCAGGCCAGTGACTGGCCTGTGCAAGGAGGAGCACCGATGAAGATGAAGGCGGCGGTTGTGGTGGGACCGGCACGGATGGAGATCCAGGAGATCGAGATGCCCGCGCTCTCTCCCACCCAGATGCGGGTGCGGATCACGGCGTGCGGACTCTGCCACAGCGAGCTGGGCCGATACCTGGGCACGGGAACCATGTGGACCGGGCAGCCGCTGAGCTACCCCATGATGCTGGGCCACGAGCCCGCGGGCGTCGTGACGGAGGTGGGAAGCGCCGTGCGAGGATTCGCCCCCGGCGATCGCGTGACCGGCCTCGGGTTCCGGAGGAGCTTCGCCGAGTACGCCACCGTCGATTTCGCCAGCCAGGAGTTCTTCACGGAGGTCGTCAAGGTCCCGGAGACACTCCCCTTGGAGCTCTGCATCGGGGAGCCGCTCAAGTGCTGCGCCAGCATCGTCCGCTACTCGCAGATCAAGTTCGGTGACCATGCGTTCGTGGCCGGCTGCGGCTTCATGGGGCTGGTGGTGATCGCCAATCTAGCCTCCCGGGGTCTGGGCGAGATCATCGCCTGCGACATTCTGGACGACCGGCTGGAGCTGGCGAAGACGATGGGGGCGACAGCCACCGTGAATCCCCGTCGGGCCGACGTCGTCCGGGAGGTGAACTCGCTCACCCACGGCCGGATGTGCGACGTGGCCTTCGAGGGAATCGGGAAGCCCGTCGGCGTGACCCTGACAAGCCAGGTCATCCGCACCGGGCCACCCCCTGGGGTCGTCGTTCTGTACGGCTATCACGCGGTGCCGGACGTCTACGACCTCAGCCTGTGGGGTCCCCGGGCGCCCGTGATCCTCAGCCTGCACCCGGAGTACTCGCCGGACCAGCGGCGCGACATGGAGATCGCCATGCAGGCCGTCGCTGGGGGCCTCTACCCGCTGGACAAGCTGATCTCGCACCGCTTCCGGCTGGAGGAGACGGAGAAGGGGTTCCAGGCGCTCGTCAATCCGCCGGCGGGATACCTCAAGGGCATCGTCACCCCCTGACGCCCCACCTCGGGCTTTGGCCGGAGATCGCGACCCCAGGAAAGCGCCAGATGGACCAATTTCCGGGGCAAGGTCAATTTAGCGTTCTTTATGGCGATGGGCTCAGGGATACCTGCCCGGTGAGGTTGCTTGGAATTGGCACGCACCCGTCAGCCCTCTTCGAGACGGGTTTGGTTTCCCAGCGGGATTCGATGGCCTTTGGAAGTTGGAGATCAGGGGAATGGTGCGCGACCACAGGCTCTAGATACACCCCGGCCGATCAGGACGTCGGCGTGGCGGAGTTCCCCGATGATCTCTTCTGGCTGAAAGCGCTTCTTCGACATGGCCTGCCTCCTTTGGCGGGACGGAGGCCGCCTTCCGACTGATCTGCTTCCTCTTCAACCTCGTGGCACTCTTCAAGTGGGACGTGACGAGGAACGAGCGCCCCCAACTCGCGACGCTGCGCGCCCGGGTGTTGGTGGCGGGGGCAATCTTGGGCGCCCGGAACCGCCGGCCGGTCCTCCGCCTCGGGCTCACCGGGCGGACGCAGGTCGCCTTCGCGGCATTGCTGACCCGGATCGCCGTGCTCGTTCGGCCAACTGTGGCGCAGTTCCGAAACTGGGCAGCACCACACGGCGATTCCCATCCGACCCCGTGGCGGGCGCGGAAGCCGCGGAGGGTGTTCCCGCAACTTCAGCTACGGCTCAACTGAGGTTTTCGGGTTTATTGCGCAGGACAACTCTTGCCCCAGCGCGGCTGTCAAGCAATGCGATTCGGCGTGCGACTCGGCGAGACCCGAAGCGATTATCCAAGGCAAGCGACAGGAGGCAGATCGACGAACAATCAACGAAGATGGTGATTAGAAGTTATCGGAAACGACAACCGAGCGCTTGGCGGCATCCTCTCTTTAACGTCGTCGTGCTGGTCGTGCTCCGCCATGGCGGATCCACTGATCGAGACGCAGGGCGTCATGCCGCCGGACACTTCCTGCCCAGCGCGCGCAAAACGGTGGGGAACTGCGCGGCCTCGGTGTGCGGGAGGAAGCTGGCCTGTACGTAGCTTTCCATGTAGCGGGGGTCCGAGCTGAGGTCGAGGTACGTCATGCGCGAGGCAATCTCGTCGAGCCGCCGTCGGTGCTCGCGGGACAGGAGCGCGACGTACGCGCCGGTGAGTGCCGCGTTGCCCACGTATCGGAAGCGCGCGCGTGGCAGGTCCGGTAGCATCCCGATCAGCACGGCATCGGCGATGTCCAGAGTGCGCCCGAATCCCCCGGCAATGTAGACCCGCGTGATGTCGGCCCAGGACAACCCGACGCTCTGCAGGATCAGGGCGCAGGCGGCGTAGATCGCCGCCTTGGTGCGGATGAGGTTGGCGATGTCCGCCTCGGTGAGGAGGAGGTCCTCGCCACTTGCGGTCCGCGCGCCCACCTCCAGCCGGAAGCCCCGTCCCTGTCCCGTCTCCACCAGCCGATCCGTCCCGCACTCCGCTTGGAGGTGGCCGGCGGGATCGACGAGGCCGCGCAGGAACAATTCCCCCAGCAGACAGATCAGGCCGGATCCGCACACACCCGCCGGTCGCCGCCCCCCGATCACCTCGTATTCAACGCGCCGGAGGTCGGGGCTGATGGTGAGGTGCTGGATCGCGCCGGGCGTGGCGCGCATGCCGCACTTGATTCCTGCCCCCTCGAACGCCGGGCCGGCGGAGCAGGCGCAACCCACCATCCAGTCGGCGTTGCCGACGACGATTTCGCCGTTGGTCCCGATGTCCATGAAGAGAAAGACCTGGTCGCGGGTCCTGGCCAAGTCGGTGGTGAGAAGCCCGGCGGTGATGTCGCCCCCGACATAGCTCCCCACGCCGGGCGCGCACTGCACGGGAGCCTGGGGCGCGATCTCGAGCCCCACCTCGCCGGCGAGGAGGGGCGGGACTGGGTTGACGGTGGGGACGTACGGCGCCTCGCGGATGTGGCGGGCTGGCAGCCCCAGGAGCAGGTGCACCATGGTGGTGTTCCCGGCCAGGAACGCCGCCCGGATCCGATCGCGCGGCACGTCCGCCGCCAGCTCGCCGATCAGCCCATTGATCGTCGCGACCGCCATGGCCCGCAGCTCACCCTGCCGCTCCGGGGTTTTCGCGTAATCGATGCGGCTGATGACGTCCGCCCCCCGCCGCACCTGCTGGTTGTACCCAGTGGCGGTTGCAAGGATGCGGCCGTCGGCGAGATCCACAAGCTGTGCGGCGACCGTCGTGGTGCCCAGATCGACCGCGAGGCCGTAGGCAGGTGGGATCTCGAGCCCCGCGACGAGCTCCGTCACCCGGCTGCCTGCCGGGCCTTCCTCCACGCCGACCATGACCCGGCCATCCTGCTCCCGCAGCGTCTGGGCCAGTCCCTGCAGCACGCCGAGGCCTGCCGTGATCGGCGTCCGGCAGGCCGCCCGCTCGAGCCCGCGGGTGAGCCGCAGCCAGTCGCTGTAGGTCTCCTCGATGGACGCGGGGGGCACGGTGAGGGAGAGGTGGCGGAATAGGGGGGAGAGCGCGCTCGGATCCGGCAGCGCCGCGGGTCCCGTCAGGAAGCGGCTGTCCCCGACCACCTCCATGGCCCGGTCCTGTCGCTCCGGGATGCGGACCGTCAGGTCCTCGCCGACTTTCATCTGGCATGCGGGAACCAGGCGGCGCACCTCGCCGTCCGACGCCACGGCGATCTCAACGAGGCAGAGGCCGCACGTCCCCTGCCCGCCGCAGGGAAGCTCGAGGTCCTCGATCCCCGCGCGGATCGCCGCCTCGTGGAGGGTTGTGCCCGCGGGCACCTCCACCCGGCGTTCCGTGGGTAGGAACGTAACCCAAGGCATGTCAGGCGGCGTGCATCTTGAGGAAGGGGCCGAGGTCCGACGCCTCCTGCGGCCCGACGACCACTTCCCAGCCCGGCAGGCCCTCCTCCAGCTCGCCGCTGATCTGCGCGACGTAGCCGGGGATGATCAGCCGCCGGGTCTTCACCTGCTCCGCGAGCCCGCTGGCCTTGAGGAAGGCGGCGACCTTCGCGCCGCTGAACTTCCCCGCCGCCCAGGCGGTCAGGACGCTCATCCCCTCGCACTCCACGATGCCGAGGTGCGCGGACACCCCCGAGTTCTCGATCTCCCCCGCAACCAAGAAGTAGGTGAGCGAGAAGTTCGTCGTCACCAGGACCGGGGAGGTCGGCCCCGGCTCGCCGATCGCGTAGACCTTCGGCTCGACCTGGATCGGCTTCTGCGGGTCGGTATAGATGTTCTGCCGGAGCATCATGAGGGGGAGGAGCGCCTGGTACTGTAGCGTGTCCATCACCAGGATCGAGGCGTACTTGAGGAGCATGGTGGAGGCGTCGGCCACCAGGGCGGGCAGATCGTGGCCGGACACGAAGTTGATGATCGGGTAGCCCAGCGGCTCGAAGCTGCCCTTCAGGGCCATCTTGCGGATGAGCGTGTTGTACTGGAGCATCGCCGCGGGGTTCTCGGCCGGGATCTCGAGCACGAGGTCATGCACCCCCATGCCGTCGAGGCTCTTGGTCAGCCCGACCAGCGCATCCAGGTCCGGCGCGCGGGCGACGAGCGGCGCCTTGTGCGCCAGGGCCAGCGCCGCCACCTCCTTCGCGTTCTCCGGCGTCGCGGCATGGATCAGCGGCCGCTGGCCCTCCAGCGCCGCGAGCCCGGCCGCCAGCGCATCCACGTTCTCGCTCCTCAGGATCATGGGGCGGCCGCTTCCGCCCGCCAGGGCGCGTACCGTCTCGACGAAGGGTCCCGCCGCCTCGCTGGCGTTGTCGACCAGCGCGAGGTCCAGCCGAAGCTGCTCGCCGACCCGCTCGAGGCAGTACTCGCGCAACTCGGCGATGCGGTGGCAAGCCTCGCGCAAGGGCTCGGCATCGGAGAACGCCACCGCGAAGGCGGTGGGGTGGACGAAGGTCTTCTCGTGGCGGAACATGACCGTCTCGTTGCCCACGGCCACCTCGCGTCCGGGCGGACCGATCTTCACCAACCGGATGGGCGGCTTGCTGGCGGCGCCGATCTTCTGCTTGGCGGCGTCCGAGGCGGTGGGGCAGGCGGCGAGATCGGCGTTCTTGGCTGCCAGCTTCATGGCGAAGGCCATGCAGGTCGGGACGCCGCACTCGCCGCAGTTCGTCCGGGGGAGCAGCTTGAAGATGTCGAGTCCGGTCAGCGCCATCGCACTATACCCCCACCGTCGTCATCTCGACGATCTTGCGCTTCACCGTGCGGGCCGCGACGGGATGGTAAAGGATCACGAGATCCGCGCCAGCGTTCAGCAGGCTCATGGCGGTGGCGATCTCCAGGAGCGCGCCGCGCTCGCCCTCCGGCCCCCAGTGGGGGAAGGCGCTCTGGGGGGCGCGGCTCTCCTTCGTCCGGGCCACCTCGTATCCGGGCGTCACTAGCATCGGCATGGCGAGCATGGCGTCCCCCGCGAAGGCGGCGGTGCGGATCCGCTCCATCACCGAATAGGTGTACTCGAGGCCATAGCCCACCGCGCCGGTGAGGGGGTCGATGAGGATACGGTCGGGCGCAACGCCCATGTTCGTGAGGAGGATGTTGAGCTGCTTCGCCATATTGACGTCGATCGGCGACTGGGCCACCACGCAGTGGTTGTAGGCCATGGCCGCGGCCGCGACCGTCTTGTAGTTGTCCGTCTCCGCCCAATTCAGCAGCAGCTTCTCCCCGGGGAACGCGGCGGCGATCTGCTTCATGACGGCGTTATTCTTCTCGAAGTGGCTGGGGCCCGTGACGATGAGGGGGACCTTCACGGCTTGCAATATGGCCGCCACGACCGCCACGGCCTCCTCGGGCGACCGGTCGCCGCTGTCGGGATGCGTGCCTTGCAGCCGCACGCTGATCACTTCGGCCCCCAGTGCCTCCACGCAGTGCCGGGCCATGGCCGCCGGGTCCGCGAGGAGCGACCCGTACGCCTCGCGCAGGCTGGGCGGATACCCCTTCGGCTCGCTGTCGAACACTTCCATGGCGACGACCGGCCGCCGCTCCGTATCGCCCTCGAAATGGCGGAACGGGAGCGTGACCGCCCCCCCAAGGGTGACCGCGGCGCGCGTCCCGCTGCCGCCCAGCGTGACCGTGCGGACGGCCATGGCCGCCTTCTCCGTCGGGACGGTGAAGGTGCGAGGCAACACGATCCCGGCTGGGGCGATTCGCCGCAGGGCGACGGGCTCGGGGGCCTTGGGCCGCACGGCGGTCGCGGGCATGGGCGGCACCGGCTTCGGCGCCGCTCCGGCGGCCGCGGCCGCGGACGCGGGTGTGGGGGCCGCGACGCCGGCGGCTTGCATGAGCAGCATGTTGGCGCCCGCATTCAGCAGGTGGAGGGCCGTCGAGGCCTGAAGGGCCGCGAGTTGCCCCTCGGGCTGCCGGCTCGGGTCCAGGGCCGGGAGCGTGAGCCCCCGGACCTTCTGCAGCATCGTGATGACGTGGTCGAGATCCGAGGGCGCGGGCGGCGGCTCCGTCGCGCGGGACTGATCTGCTGACATGGCGAAGAGAGCCTCCTCGGTACGTTGCGCTGGCGCCTGTGTGGCTGCCGGTGTGGGTGGAGGGGCGGGTGCGGCAACTTGGCCCGGCTCCTTCGTCTCCCTCGCTGCCCTCGCGGCATCGGCGGCGGCGGCATGGGGCGATGGAGCGGTGATGTCCCATAAGGCGAGCGCGGGGTGCTTGACCTTCTCCAGGTGCGGGCGAACCGTGGCCAGATCGGTGCCGACCGTCTCGTCGGCGATCATGTCCAGGAAGCCGGGGAGCCCCAGGCGCTCGCCAATCGTCACCAAATCTTCCCGCAGGAATTCCTTCAGTTCGCGCGGCATCCAGACGATCCGCGCGTGGCCGCCCTCGGCCGCGATGAATTTGCGGCTCGTCACGTAGGCTTTGCCGACGCCGATCATGCCCGGCGTCTGCTGCCCGCCGCCCGCCATGTTGGCGAGCGTGGAGAACCGCATTCCCGCAGGCGTGTCGCCCATGTACTCGCGGTTCACGATCATGACGCCGTTGCACTCGGGGAGCAGGCTGACGATGGCCTCGAAGCAGCCGCAGCTTGTCATCGGATGCTCGAGGAGCGAGTAGGCGTTGAACGCGCCGACGGTTTGCTTGGAGTTGGCGTGGACGTACTCGTTGATATTCACCCACTGGCCGCGCACCGGGTCGAGGCACTCGCCCTTCACCAGCGGTTGGTTCGGACCTGTGGGGTCGATCTCGTACGCCGCCTTGCCGTCCAGCCAGTTGTAGGCGCCGCAGAGCCCGAGCCGCTCGGGGGTGATGACGCAGACGTGGTTCGGCGCAAAGCTCTGGCACAGCAAGCAGGAGTAGAATGTGTCGACGCTCTCGTCGGTGAGGGAAGCCAGCCGCTGGTTACGGGCGCGGTAGGCGTGTCGGGCGGCGTCGATTCGCGCCTCGACCTCGGCGCGGTCGGTGTAGAGCGTCACCTGCACTTTGTCCACGATGGCGGGATAGTCGTTCAGGAACTTGGCGTGGATGACCTCGCCCAGGTGGCGGATGGTGAACCCCTGCGCCGTGGCCGCCTTGCTGATCCGCATCCAGATGATGTCGCGCTGGCCCATGTGCCAGACGCCCTCGGCACCGTTGATCAGGTGGTGGATCTGGCGCTCCAGAATGGGCTCGAAGTCGGGCTGCATCTTGCGCCCCGCCACTTCCACCCAGATGGCCAGGGGAAGCGCGTCGCCCGGCAGCACGCCGTCCACATCCGGGCCCACCACCGCGATCTTCCCGTCCTCCACCTCCGCTAGCTCGCGCATCGTCACGTACTCGAACGCCGGCGTGCGATTGCCGCCGAACTCGACGTGGGTCTGCTCCTTGCGAAGCCGCTCGCCCTCGAAGGCAGGGCCGTAGGCGACCGGAATGGGCACCCGGGCGATCTTGACCTTGCAGCCCCGCACCTCCAGCGACTTCTCCACGATCCGGTCGAGCGGCACGCTGCTCACCACGTGCTCGTACGTGCAGATCCCGGTGGGGAGGATCTGGGGGATCGGCGTGTCGGCGATGGTGGGGAAGCCGTAGGAGATGGCGCCGGCCGCGGCAGCGTACTTCTCCTCCGTCACCTCGCCCAGGGCCATCACGAAGGCGAAGACCCGCTCCTTGTTGTAGCGGAGATTCCGGGCGTAGTCGCCGGGCTGCACCGCGCCGAAGCTCAATGCTACGCGGCTGGCGAAGCCGAGGGCGTAGATCGCCGCCGAGATCTCTTTGCCGTAGGGCACGAGCCGCGTCTCCCAGCCGAGCTGGACCCCGGCCTCGGCGAGCTGCTCGGCGAAGGAGACGCCGTGGGTGTGGCCGGCGATGAAGACGTAGAGGTTCTTCTCTTGCAGCTCGCGCGCGATCCGGACGGCGGTCTGGAGATCGGGGGCGGCGCCGACCACGGCGGCGAACCCAGGCGCCGAGCCGTCCACGAACTCGATGCCGCGCTCGCGGATGATGACGTCGCTGGCCGCGCCGAGCCAGAGGCCGTGGACCGGGGGCGGGCCGATCAGGTACTTGCAGGCCTCGATCAGCTCGAAGGCGAACAGAGTAGCCATGCCCGCATCGAGCGCGTTACCGAGGTAGGGGAGCCAGCTCGACTCCTCGGGGATCGGGGGCAGGAGGGCGCGGCACTCTGAGAGGATCTTCGACATGTCGCCCACCCGGTCCACCCGCTCACCCAGCAGCGAGTAGATCACGGGCAGGGAGTAGGCCGTGTCCGGGAACCCGACCGGGTGGTCCAGCCCCCTGGCCGATCGCACCTCGGCCACCAGCTTCTCGGCCTGGGCGAGAATCTCGTGCGCGCCGCGGATCGCGGAGGACGCGATAAGCTTGCTCATGCCAGCTCCCGGCGCTCTTTCATGTCGAAGAGCTTGCGCGTGCGCTGGGCGTTGATCCCCAGCGCGTCCCGCTTCTTTTCGATGTGGGCGAGCATCTTCTCGGCCGCCTGGACCGGGTCCGCTTCCCACTCGAAGCGCCCGCCGGTGATGCCCTCCATCTCTTCGCAGAGGAGCCGGGTGAGCTTCTCGCTGCCGGCCACCCAGAAGGGGTGACCCAGGACGACGTACATCCCGCTGGCGACGAAGTAGTGGGCGATGGCGACGGCCTTCTCGCTCATCCACTCGGGCGCCGCCCCCGCGACCGGGAGATCGGAGATGTCCGCGCCCAGCCCGCCTTCGTGGAGGATATTGGTCGCCGCCAGTAAGATCCGGCTGTTGTCCACGCAGGAGCCCATGTGCAGGATGGGCGGGATGCCCACCGCCTCGCAGACCTCCCGGAGCGTCGATCCCGCTTGGTCCAGCGCCGCCTCGGGGACCAGCAATCCCGCCTTGGCGCAGGCGATCGCCGAGCATCCTGTCTCCAGCACGAGGACGTTGCGCCGGATCAGTTCGCGCGCCAGCCGGACGTGCTGGTTATCCACCAGGACCTTGGGGTTGGTGCAGCCCACGATGCCGGCGACGCCGCGGATCCGCCCGTCGATGATCGCGTCGTTCAGGGGGCGGAAGGTGCTGCGGAAGCGGCCGCCCAGCATGTGGAAGATCGTCTCGTTGGAGAAGCCCGCCACGATGTCCATCGATTCCTTGGGGATGTGCACGCGCCCGCGGTCGCGGCGCGCGAAGTTGTCGATGGCGCCCTGGATCAGACTGCGGGCCTGCTCGTAGCCGGTGGCCACATCGTAGGTGATCTGCTCGGCGTCGAAGGTCCGCGCGATCTCGGAGGTGCTGACAAGCTTCGTGTGGAAGCAGCGGGCCACCTGCGCCAGGGACGGCATCACGCACTGGACGTCGATGACCATCAACTCGACGGCGCCCGTCAGGATGGCCAGCTCCTGCTGGAGGAAGTTTCCGGCCACGGGGAGGCCGTGCCGCATCAGCACCTCGTTGGCCGTGCAGCAGATCCCCGCGACCGTGATTCCCGTCGCGTCCTTCGCCGCCGCGGCGGCGAGGAGATCCGGGTCCTGGGACGCCTGAGCCAGCATCTCGGAGAGCGTCGGCTCGTGGCCGTGGATGATGAGATTGACCGTCTCCTCGCCGAGGACCCCCAGGTTGACGCGGCTTTTGATCGGCCGCGGGGTGCCGAAGAGGATGTCGGAGACGAGGGTGGCGATGGAGGAGCCGACCCAGCCGTCGGCCAGGCTGCACTTCAGCCCGCCCATGACGAGGTGGCGGTAATCATGGTCCACGCCCATATGGGTGCGATGCAGCAGCTCCACCACGGCCCCATCCACGCCCTTCGGCTCGATCTCCAGCTTCTTCCAGAGCGCCTGGCGCTTCTCGGGGGCGAGCTGGAGGGTTCGGTTCGGCGCCTCGGACCAGGCAAACTCGCCCAGGAAGAAGTCCGCTAGCTCTCCCGCGATCTCGAGGTCAGGCCGGCCATCCACCGCGAGGCCGAAGAACCGCGCCGCCTCCCGCAGCCGCCGGGGATCGCGGATCTTGTACTCGCCGCCCCGCCCCGCCGCGACGCGCTGGAGCGTTCGTACGAGCGCGCGCCCGTGGTCGGAGTGGGCGGCGGTGCCGGCGGCGATCTCGCGCAGCAGGTTCCTCGCGGCGATGGTGTCGACTGTCGCGCCGCAGACGCCGCAGGGCGCCTTCGGCGTGATGCGGCAGGGCCCCATGTGACAGAGGCGACAGCAGACCCCGTCCGTGCCGAACTTGCACTGGGGCTGTTGCGTCTGAAGGCGGTCCCAAGCCGTGGAGATCGTCTCCGTCTGCGCGACCGCGACCATCTGGTTGATGGCCGGATCGCGGGAGACCTCGCGACTCGGCGGATACGGCTTACCGGGTGCCATCATTCCCCCTCGGGTGGTTGTGCATGGGTGTCACCTGGGGGAAGACGCCTTCCCCCCCATACAGCCGCTCCAGCAATTCGGACAGCGCGCGGCGAGCCGGCGCGTCGCACGGAAGAGAGCGGACGGCCATGCCGTCGGCATCCATCGCCGCGATCGCGGGATCCGCGGGAATGGTCGCCAAGAGGGGCAGGCCGGTCGCCTCGACCTCGCGCCGCAAGGCATCACTCATCCCGCCCTCGGACACGCGGTTCAGAACGAGGCCCCGCGAACCCGCGGGAAGGGCCACTTCGTCGGCGAGGTTCGCCACGCGCTTGGCCGTCCGCACGCCCCGCACGCTGGCGTCGCTGACGATCAGGAGGTGGTCCAGACGGAGCAGCGTGCGGCGCGAGATGTGCTCGAGCCCCGCCTCGCTGTCCACCACGATGTGGCGATACTGCCGGGAGAGCCGGTCCAGCACGTCACGCAGGGCGTTGTTGGCGAAGCAGTAGCAGCCGCGGCCCTCCGGCCGCCCCATCACGATCAGGTCGTAGCCCGTCTGCTCGACCAGGGCCGCCTGCACGCGGAGGTCGAGGAATTCCTGCTTCGCCATCCCCTGCAGCCCCGGCACCTCGCTCCGCGCGGCCTCGCGGATCCCGCCTACGGTCGCCTCATAGGCGACTCCCAGCGCCTCGTGCAGGTTAGCGTTGGAATCGGCGTCGACGGCGAGGACGGGCGACTCCCCGCGCGCAACGAGCCATTCGATCGTCAGCGCCGAGAGCGTCGTCTTACCGACGCCGCCCTTCCCCGCCATGGCCAGGGTCAATCCCATCTCCGGTTCCCTACGCGACTGCCAGCCGCGCGCGCAGCACCTGGCTCGTCTCGCGGAGCTGGGCGAAGACGCGCTCGGCATCCGGGACGGGAAGCGACCCGGTGCCGCAGGAGGGGGTGATCAGCGCCTGCCGCACGATCAGCCCCTTGTCCAGCTTGGCGGTCTTGGCAAGGTGCTCCACCAGCCGGTCGAAGGTCGCGACCAGGGTTTCCGCCGTCTGCAGCCTGATCTTCTCGCTGTTCGTGGGCACCACGCCCCACGCCAGCGCCTTTCCCGCCCCCAGGTGCCGCCGCACGGCATCCGGGTACAGTGCGATCGACTCCCCGTAATCGAAGGCGTCGAAGTTTACGATGTCCACACCGGCGTCCATGGGGATCGACCATTCGGTGTTGCCGCAGCAGTGGACCCCGGCCAGAGCCCCTTCCGCATGGACGGCCTCGATCACCTCGGCGAGCTTCGCCACCACGTCGTCCCGGGTGACGCTGACGTAGGTAGAGGAGCCGAAGGCA
The DNA here is from genome assembly GCA_963727695.1 of uncultured Methylomirabilota bacterium. Taxonomy (GTDB): domain Bacteria; phylum Methylomirabilota; class Methylomirabilia; order Methylomirabilales; family 2-02-FULL-66-22; genus 2-02-FULL-66-22. The sequence goes on from CAVSHW010000025.1 coordinate 29,403, forward strand.
GAGAGGATGGGCTCGTCGATGAAGCAGATGACCCGCTCGGCGAACGGCGCGAACTTCCGGATCTGCCAGCGGCACTTCATCGCCAGGCACTTCACCACGGCGTCGACAAACTCCGGGTGGTAATAGATGGCCCGCTTGCGCTCGTCGACGATGGTCAGGCCGAAGCTGATGGGCCCCGTCGTCTGCACCTTGACGAAGGGCCGACGGCCGGCGGCCCGGAGCGCGGCCTCCATGGCGGGGATGCCGTGGGAGAAGGCCGGCGTGATGGCGAAGGCGTCCAGGTTCTCCGCCATGTACTGCTCGTAGAACGTGGCCAGGTCCATGGAGGTATCGCCCGCGGTGTCGATGAACATCCGCTCCTTGTCGCGGTCGATCACGACCCGGGGCAGCCCCTCGTTGTACTGCACCTCCATCTGCTCGTTCAGTCCCCGGGCCGGGAGTTGCGGCCAGAATGGCGCGTCCGGCACATGCGAGAGGATCACCTGCACTGCCGCCTCCGCCGTCGGATGCGGGAGGCTGCCGATGCCCGTGGCGAGACAGTTCGGCTGGAAACTCATCGAAGCCCTCCTGCGGTTCCCTCGAACCGCTCTTCGAGGATTCCCTGCAGCTCTCGGAACGGCTGCAGGAGATCCTCGGATCCCAGGTCCACCAGCGAGACGCCCCGCCGGTCCGCCTCGGCAATGCGCGCGTCGAACGGGATCGCGGCCAGTACGCTCTCGGCGCCGAGCGCCTCGCCGACCCAGCGCCGATCCTCGGCGACGGCGGTCGCTTTGTTCAAAACCACGCCGAACTGCCGGATGCCGAGCGCCGCAGCCATCTCGTGGATCCGCGCCGCCGTGTCGAGGCTGCGCTGGCCCGGCTCCACCACGGCGAGCATCGCGCCCATGCCGGCAGCCGTCCCCCGGCCCAGGTGTTCGATGCCGGCCTCCATGTCCAGGATGACGACGTCGCGCGGCGTGAGGACGAGGTGGCGAATCAGCGACTGCAGCAGGACGGCCTCCGGGCAGGCGCACCCGCCGCCCGGCCGCCCCGCGGCGCCCAGGACGACCAGGTCCGTCCCGGCGAAGTGCGTCCCGTACTGCTCCGCGATGCCGCGCACATCGGGATTCAGACGGAAGATCTGCCCGAACTCCCGCGCCTTAGCGCCGGTCCGCTCCTCGATGAGTTGCCGTTCTTCGGCAATCGTCCGCACGGTGCGCCGCAGGGCGGGTGGCAGCCCCAGCGCGGAGGCGAGATTGGCATCAGGGTCGGCGTCGACCGCTAGCACATGCCGCCCGCCGGCCGCCAGGAGGCGGGCCAGGGTCCCGGCAAGTGTGGACTTCCCGACCCCGCCCTTGCCGGTGATGGCAAGTGTCAGCGCCATGGTGCCGCCGCCTTCGTGACGTCCCCGGCCGTCCGCATATCTACCGCTGCCGGCGCACGGTGGCGGCAATCGCGCGGATGTGGTCGGGCGTGCTGCCGCAACAGGCGCCGACGATATTCGCTCCTGCGGCCAGGATGTCGCGGTACGTCTCGGCCATGGCCTGGGGTGACAGGTCGTAGATGGTCCGATCGCCGACGATGGTGGGCAGCCCGGCGTTCGGGTACGCGACCAGAAGCGCGCCCGCCTTCCGCATCTCCCGCAAGATCGTTGGAACCCGCCTCGGCCCCCCGTCGCCGCAGTTACACCCGACGATGTCCGCCCCGGCCTCCACCAGGACCCGGGCGGCGTCCCCGGGGCTCGTGCCCCACATCGTCCGATCCTGATCGCGCTCGCGCATCCACTGGAAGGTCATGCTGCACATCACCGGCAGCCCGGTGGTCTTCGCGGCCCGGACGGCGAGAGTGGCCTCCTCGGGCACCATCATGGTTTCGATGGCCACGAGGTCCACGCCGCCTTCAGCGAGCGCCTCGGCCTGCTCGCGGAAGGCGTCCAGGAGGTCGGCCTCGGAGGCGTCCCCGTACGGCTCGGGGATGTGTCCCGTGGGCCCCATGGAGCCCGCCACATAGGTGCCGGGCCGGGCCGTGGCCCGCGCCAACTTGGCCGACGCCATGTTTACCTCTCGCGTGCGGTGCTCGAGCCCAAAGGCGGCGAGCTTCAATCGGCTCCCCCCGAAGGAGTTCGTCTCGATGAGGTCGCTGCCGGCATCGAGGTACGCCCGGTGCACCGCCTGGATGGCGTCGGGCCGATCGACGTTCCACAATTCCGGGCACGCGCCGCTCGCGAGCCCTGCCTGGAAGAGCATGGTGCCCATCGCGCCATCGAAGACGAGAACCTCCGTGCGGAGGCGCTCCAGGATGCTGGGGGTGGCTGGCATAGTCGTCGTCCTCCTCTACGTGGATGTCGCGTGATCGCCGGGTGGTGCAAGCACCCGGATTACATCGCACCCACCTCGCCGTGTATAGATCACAATGGTCGGCAAGTTGAACAATATTGCTGGCCGCGGCAGTTCGTGCTATCAAGAGCTCCGCAGGTTCTTCTTGAATGGAGAGACAGGCCATGGACGATGGATTGATCTTGCTGCGGCGGACGTTCCGGGGGCTGCGGCAGGAATACGAGCACCGCAGTGGTCTCGTGGCAGAGTTGGTGACCAGCGATGGAACGATCATCGGGGCCCGCTCCGGCGGTATCCAGAACCTACCGGTCCTGCGACGCAGCCGGGAACATGCGCTGCAAGAAAGCGTGCGGTGGGGGGAACCGTCCTCGTTCTTGCTCGCCCCCGGGATCGTGTCGTGGGTCATCCCCCTCGTGGAAGAAGAGCGCGTGCGGGGCGGCCTCTCCGGCGGGAATGTCCGCGGCACCGCGGATCCGCGGGAGGCCGCAGAGACGGTGAGCTACCTCGTGGCCTCCGGCGCGCCGCGGCTGCTTGCGTCCGCGTACGTCGCGGCGTGCCCCGTCTGGCCCCTGTCCCGCGTGCCGGGCACCGCTGCCTGGCTATTCCAGCGGGTTTACGAGGTGACGACGTGGCGAGCGAGCGTGCTGAGGCGAAACCGCGAGAATGCGCAGCAGCAGCAGCAGATCGCCGAGGAGATTCATCGCCTCAAGGCGAGCGAGCAGCCTGGCTTCTCCCTGGACCAGGAGCGCGCCTTGTTAGCCCGGATTCGGGCCGGCGATCGCGGCGGGGCGCGCCGCGAGCTGAATCGTCTGCTCGCCTATACCTTCCTCCACACCCCGCGGCTTCCCGTCATGCAGGGACGGGCGATCGAACTGCTGGGGTATCTGGTCCGAGCCGCGGTGGAAGACAACCCGCGGCTCGAGTATCTCCTCGAGCAGCACATTCAGTGGGTCGAGCGGATCGTCACCAGCCGAAACTTCGAGGCCGCGTGCGCAGGGCTTCGTGACGCTCTGGACGACTGCATGAACCACATCGAACTGCAGGGATTCACGCGCCACCATCCGCAGGTTCGCCGCGTCCTGGAGTTCCTCGCCGGCAACTACATGCGCACGGTCCGTCTTGACGAGGTGGCGGCAATTGCCGGACTTAGCCGGTTCCGGGTGGCGCATCTGGTCAAGGAGTGCACGGGGAAGACGCTCCGGCAGCACGTCAAGCTGCTGCGGATTCAAAAGGCGAGGATGTGGCTGGAGGAGACCGACAAGGGGCTCGCCGAGATCGCCAGCGATCTCGGCTTCGCCGACCAGAGCCACTTCATCCGTCACTTTCGGGACTTGACCGGCCTAACGCCCGCCCACTACCGCCGCGGTCTCGCTTCTCCAGCCGGCAGCAAACCGGCAACCGACCCGATAGCCGATTCCAAACGCCGCGCCTGATCAGGCCCGGTTAGCCGCTCCGTGAGAGTATTTCAAATTGAGGGCAAACGTTGAGCCGCTCAGCCGGTTCGACTGACAAGCCACTTCATCACCCCCCTGTTTTCAAGAGGCTTATGCTTCAAACTCGGCATCCCCTTCCCACAAAAGTACGGAAAGTGGCGCAGCGAGTTCAGCAACACCTTCTGGTACAAGGATTTTTCGCGAATTCCTTCCCCCAAATTCCTCGGCTATTGAGAGGGCCAGAATTAGGAGGCATGCTCTCGCGGCCGTTTTACAGAAGGCTTCGCGAAATCGCCTGGTATGGGGTGTGCGGGAAAGACCGGTTGACTTTTTCGGCGATCTGCCTCATGTTGTCCGCTGTGGATAATCGTTTGGGACTCGCCGAGTCACCTGCTGTGCGTTTTCGGGAATGACAGGGTGGAGACGGTAGCCGAATCGCGGCTCCAGCAGCATGCACCGCCAAGGCTTTCGCCGAGATGAAATTAATCACAGCGGACGGACGACATGTGTGCTCCAGCCCCGTCCAGGCCATCGAGGATCCGGATGATCCGCTGCCGGATGCTGAGCTGGAGACCACACGGGAGGAATTCTGCGCGCCAGCTCTCTCCCCAGCGGACGTGTGCCGGTGCCGCGGTTTAGGCGACAATTGTAAATCCCTCCCGAGTCTGGAAGCGCTCCACGAAATCCTTCGGCGAGTGAGCGCCCAATGACCTCTGCGCCGCCCGCCATCGTGCTGGATCGCGTGACCAAAGTGTATTCCGGGGGATATGCCGCAGTCTCGGACCTGAGCCTGACGATTGCACCGGGAGAAGTCGTGGTCCTTGTGGGGACCTCGGGTTCCGGTAAGACGACCACCATGAAGATGATCAACCGATTGGTGGAGCCCACCTCGGGCACGATCCGGATCGGCGAACGCGACATCGGCGAGATTGACCCCATCGAGCTGCGCCGCAGTATCGGCTATGTCATTCAGGAGATCGGGCTGTTCCCGCACATGACAGTCGGGAAGAACATCGCACTGGTGCCGTCCCTCAAGGGCTGGTCCAAAGCGCGTCAGGCCGAACGGGTGACCGAGTTGCTCGAGTTGGTCGGTCTTCCGATCGGGTACACGGAGAAGCACCCCCATCAGCTCAGCGGCGGGCAGAAACAGCGGGTGGGCGTCGCGCGCGCCTTGGCGGGCGACCCGAGTATTCTGCTCATGGACGAGCCGTTCGGGGCGCTGGACCCAATCACGCGCGCCCAGTTGCACGAAGAATTTGTCAAGCTCCAGGGGCGTCTCCGGAAGACCGTGGTGTTCGTGACCCACGACGTGCTCGAGGCCATCCGGCTGGCCGATCGCATCGCCGTCCTGGAAGGCGGCAAGCTGCTCCAGGTGGGGCCGCCCCGCGAGATCCTCGCCCGTCCCGCGACATCGAAGGTGGCGGATCTCGTCGGAGCGGATGCGACCCTGAAGCTCCTGGCGGTTTGCACGGTGGAGCAAGCGCTGGAGCCGCTTCGCGACCAGCCGCCGGATTCGAAGGCCTCGCCCGTCCGGAGCAGCGATACGCTGAAAGACGCCTTGCTGGCCATGGTCGCTTGCGGTCAGCCCAGCCTTCCGGTCGCCACCGGAGGCGTCCTTTGCGGCCAAATCACCCTCGGCGGACTGCAGCGGCTGGTGGCAAATCGGGCTCAAGACCAATCCCTGCCGGCGGTGGAGTCCGGCGCGTTCAAGTGAGGGTCGGGGCATGCGCTACCTGGTGGTGAACGCGCCGTTGGTCTGGCGGCTCACGCTCGAGCACCTCCAGCTCTCCGCCGCGTCCTGTCTCCTGGCGCTCATCACCGCCTGTCCCCTTGGGGTCGTGGTAACCCGGGTTCGTTGGCTTGCGGCGCCGGTGCTGTCCGCGGCCGGCATTCTCTACACCGTGCCGAGTGTGGCGCTCTTTGCCCTCCTGATCCCAGTGTTGGGGCTGGGACTCAAACCAACCGTGCTCGCCCTGGTCCTCTATTCGCAACTGGTGTTGATCCGGAACACCGCCGTGGGAATCACGGAGGTCGACCCGGCACTCCTGCAAGCGGCGCAGGGCATGGGCATGACGAACGCCCAGCGCTTCTGGCGCGTGGAAGTGCCGCTCGCGATTCCGGTGATCTTCGCCGGTGTCCGGACCGCCACCGTGATGGCCATCGGCCTCGCCAGCATCGCCGCCTACATTGGCGCGGGAGGTCTGGGAGTCCTCATCTTCCAAGGCATCTCGACCGGGAATACGGACCAAGTCCTGACGGGAGCGGTCGCCGTCTCGCTCCTGGCCTTGGTAGCGGACGGTATTCTTGCGTATGCGCAGCGCCTGATGCGGCGGACCATCGGCGTGCGGGCATGAATGCCCTGAGCTACCTCGCCGATCACCCGGGGCAGGTGCTCGCTCTCGCACGCGCGCACCTCTGGATCTCGGTGCTCGCCACGGGCATCGCCGCGGCGATCTCCGTCCCGCTCGGGATCGCCGTCCATCGCCTCCGCTTCGTGCGGGTGCCGGCCTTGACCCTGGTCAGCGTCGGGCAGGCGGTCCCCAGTCTCGCGCTTCTGGGCCTGATGCTGCCGCTGCTCGGGATCGGATTCACCCCTGCCTTGGTGGCCATCGGCGCCCGCGCGTTGTTGCCGATCCTCCTGAACACCTATGCGGGCCTGCTCACGATTCCTCCCGCCGTCGTCGAGGCGGCGCGGGGCATGGGCATGACGAACGGACAAATCTTATGGCGCGTGGAGCTGCGCTTGGCCTTGCCCGTGATCGTGGCCGGCATTCGCACGGCGCTCGTGGTCAGCATCGGGGTGGCGACCCTGGCCGCCTACATCGGGGCCGGCGGATTGGGCGATCTGATTTTCCAAGGGATCGCGATGGTGGATACCCCGCTCCTCTTGGCGGGAGCGATCCCCGCCGCGGTCCTGGCATTTGTGGTGGATGGGTTGGTCGGCATACTCGAGCGCGGACTAGCGCGATCCCTCGCCGCCCCGTCCCGCGCTCCCACACATCGGAGGGAACCGACATGAGATTCCTACGAGCAGTCTGCATCGTTCTTGCGCTGGCAGCGCTCCTGATGGGGTCGTCGGCCGTGGCGCAGAATCCCACCGTGACGGTCGGGTCAAAGGCCTTCTCGGAGCAATTGCTGGTCGGCCATATGCTCGCGCTCTTGCTCGAGGATGGCGGTTTCAAGGTGAACAACAGGATCGGCCTCGGCGGGACGGCGTTGCTCCACCAGGCGCTGGTGAACGGCGAGGTGGACACCTGCGTCGAGTACACGGGCACGGGGCTCATCACCATCCTGAGGGAACCCGTCCAGGAGGACCCCGCCAAGGTTTACGACACGGTCCAGCGGCTCTACAAAGAACGCTTCAAGGCAACTTGGCTCAAGCCCTGGGGATTCAACAATACGTATGCCCTGGTGCTGCGAAAAGAAGACGCCGATCGGCTCCGCGCGACCAAGGTCTCCGATCTGCTGGCTGCCGCAAACACCCTGGTCTTTGGGGCGACGCAGGAATTCGTGGTGCGCCCCGATGGCCTCCCCGGGCTCGCGAAGCACTACGGCGGTCTCGCCTTCAAAGAGAACAAGTCCATGGCGCCGGATCTCATTTATGACGCACTCAAGAACAAGCAGGTGGATGTGATCTCCGGTTTTGCGACGGAGGGGCGCATCCCTGCGAATAATTTCGTTGTTCTGCAAGATGACAAACACTACTTCCCGCCCTATTTCGCCGCGCCGATTGTCCGTGACGAATTGTTGGCCAAGGCCCCCGCGGTGGCCGAGGTCCTTAACCGTCCGGCAGGAAGAATCGACGATGGCACGATGGCGAAATTGAACTACGAGGTGGCGGGCAAGAAGCGCAGTCCAGAGGAAGTGGCCCGCGAATTCCTGAAGGCGAAAGGCTGGATCAAGTAGCAGCCGCGCCGTTCGTGCTGCGCCTGTCGAAGCGCGAACGGTAGTGTAATGCTCGCATTCGTCGAGAGCGGCCCTGGGAACAGCGCGGCTCTCGGCCTTTGTGTTCATCCGGACTGACTCGCTCACAGCCGAATATCAAACCGCTTTCGGATCGCTTGATCCACCTCCTTGTCGAGCTCCGCGGGCGCATGCGTCCGGAGAATCTCCTTGGCTTTTTGTCGGGCCCGCTCCCGGCCATCCAAGGCGCCTGATGCCTCCCACGCCTCGCGGCTTTGGCGATCGGCGAGCGTCTGCGGAAAGTATTCCTGCCGCATAAACTCCACGGTATGCATCGACGCCAGGAAGTTGCCCGCTGGTCCGACCTCGCGAATCGCCTCGAACGCCAGCGTGTCGTCGTCCACCTGAATGCCTTTGAGCAGGCGCAGGGCCATGCCGATGATCTCGTTATCCAGCACAAACTGCTCGTAGGCGACGCCCCGCATCGACTCCAACATACCGGCGGCATGATGGATATAACTGGAGCCCGCCAGGGCACACAGGCAGATGGAGAACGCCTTTTCGTACCCGGCCTGAATGTCGGGGATTTTTGAGTCGGTCAAGGCGGCCGAGTTGTAGTTCGGGACACCGATGAATTGGGCTAGCTGCGAAATCGCGGCATTCATCAGCGCGAACTCGATTCCACCCCCGACGTACGCCATCGTCCGGAGATCCACCATGGACGGAATCGCCCCGTAGAGCACCGGGGAACCGGGGCTTGCCAGTTGGGTCAACACGATGCCGGAGAGTTGTTCGGCATGGACCTGCGCCAGGGTTCCAGCCAACGTCACCGGAGCGGTCGAGCCGGCCATCGGGGCGGCGGACAGGGCCACCGGAATCTTGCTCCGGACGATCTCCAAGAGGACCCGGGTCGTCTCGGTGGCACACTGCAGCGGGCTGATCATCCAACTGGTGATGAAGGAAAGAATGGGGCGCCGGACCAGCGCGGCCTTTCCGCCGGCGATCAGGGCGGCCATGTCGATGACCTCGCGGACCTTCTGGACCGTTTGCGCGGCCCCCATAACATGCTTGGTCGTGTGGGAAAGGCCCGCATAGAATTGGTTGACGTCCATGACGTCGGCGGGGATGTCCTGTGGGATGCAGGGCCGGAGATAGAAATGGACGTTCTCCAGCGCATCCACAAGCTGCGCCAACTGGGCAATGTCTCGCAGCGCGCCAGGCCGGGCCACGCCCGTGTCCAGGTCGAGGACGGTCAGCGCAGCTCCTCCCGTTCCCATATAGACCCGCTTATTTTCGATCGAGAGGTCGTGCTGCGCCTCCCGACCAGCCATCAAGAAGGTGCGAGGGACAACTTGGAGGGCCTGTTCCACCGCGGACGCTGGAATGCGGACCCTATTGCCGTCAATCCGCGCCCCGCCCCGCCGGTAGACCTGGAGGGCTTCTTCCAGCTCGACTTTGAGGCCGATTTCTTCCAGGATTCTCAGCGCCGTATGGTGGATCCGTTTGATCTGCTCCCCACCGAGCGGCTTGAACAGGCCTCCGACGAGTCCTTTCATCGGCTTCCTCCTGGTGACAGGCTTACAAGTGGATCCTCGCGGTCGGCCCGAGGACAACCACACAGGACGGGCGCTTCAGACCCGCTCTCCATTCACAGGGAGATGCCGAAGTAACCGCCCGGCGCCGCACGGAATCGTCGTCTGATCCCGTGCGGCGCCGGGCGCGATCCACTCCAGGGGGCGGCCCGCCCCGCCTTCGATCAGCGCCTGGCGCTGTTCGGGTGGGCGGACAGGGCGCGCGCCGCGTTGGGTAGATGTCGGGCATGCCAGGCATTCCGAGCGATCACGACCGGCGGCGGACTGATCCGATGAGCCCCGCGTGTGGAGCCGGGGACTCGCGCACGTCCCGACCCACCTCGCCAGCCGGGATCGCGCCTCCCTCGCGGCAGACGGCCCCCCGCTCACCCACGGCATCAGCCGTGGAAATGGGGGTACTTCTTCCGGAGCGCGTCCACGACCCCGGGAGCCAGCGGGAGCGGACGGTGCTCACGCAGGATCCGCTTGGCCACCGCGTTGGCGCGGGCGTACGTATCCTTCGCCCCCTCCGCCTCCCATTGCTCCCGTGGCTCGCGATCGGCGATGGTGTAGGGGGCGAATTCCGAGCGCATGAACTGGACGGTATGCGCCTGGCCCAAGTAATCCCCGCCGGGCCCCACCTCGAGCATCAGGTCGAGCGCGATCGTCTCATCGGTCACCTCGATGCCCCGTAAGACGCGATGCGTCCGCGCCAGGATCTCGTCATCGATGACGACCTTCTCATAGGATGCAGTCAGGTCGAACTCCATCAGCCCTGCCGCGTCGTGGATGAAGTTCGCTCCCGAGAGGGCTACGAGCAGGTTGCTCATCCCGCTTTCGTAACCAGCCTGGCAATCCACCAGCTTGGAATCCGAAATCCCCGCCGTTGAATAGTAGGGGATCCGGTAGAACTGCGCCATCTGGCTGCAGCCGGCATGGATCATGGCCCGCTCGATCGGCCCGCCCAGGTGGGCCAGGGTACGCATATCGGCGACCGATCCGACGCTCCCGCAGATCACCGGTGCTCCTTTGTTCACCGCCTGAGTCAGCGTCACCCCTGCCAGGGTTTCCGCCATATGCATGGTGATGTTGGCGGCCAGCGTGACGGGCGAGGTCAGCCCCCCCAGGGGCTCCGTCGGGACGACCACCGGCAGGCCCCGTTCGGCGAGATAGCACGTGAAGTCCCCGTAGTGTTCGTCAATCTTGAACGGGCTGATGATCAGGGTGATGAAGCTCACAAACGGCCGCGCCCGGAGCCGATCGGCGCCTCCCGCCATCGTCTCCGCCATGTCCACCACTTCTCGCAGCCCGCGGGCATGATACATCCCGCCCATCACGTGCTTGCTGGTGTTGCCGATGGCGTCGTAGAAGCGGTTCAGATCCACGTGTGCCGGATCCCGGATGTCGTTAGGGTAGACGTTGATCAGGAAGAAGTGCACCCAATCGCAGGCGTCCACCAGCCGCGCCATATCGCGCACGTCGGCCGACGTGGACGGGCGCCGCATCCCGGAGTCCAGATCGAGGACATTGATCGCCGTTCCCCCGGTCCCGAGATAGACGTTGGCTCCCTCCAGCTCCAAGTCGTGCCGCGGCTCGCGCCCGCACAGCCGGACGCTGTGCGGGGCCGATGCCAGGGCATCCTCCACCAACCCCCGCGGGAGCTTCACGATGCAGGTGGCCTCATCCACCAGGGCACCTGCCCGCTTGAAGTACTCCCGGCCTGTGGGCGTGAAGACCTTGACGCCGCCTTTCTCCAGGAGCGTGAGCACCGCCGCGTGGATCTTCTGGACATCCGCATCAGAGAAGGGCCGATATTGTCCACCATGTGAAGGCATCGAGTTGGACCTCCCTAGCCAGCGATGTCAATCGTCCGAGGGTGGAATGGGAGGGGCACGGCCCTCCGGATGACCCGCCCCGGCTCAGCGCCGAGCCCGCGCACTCGGCCGGCCCCCGTCATACGGGCAAGAGCTCCTTCGCCTTGGTGACCGCCCCGGTGGCGTTGGCGGCATAGAAGTCGGCCCCGATCTCCTCGCAGAAGCGCTGGGTGACGGGGGCGCCGCCCACGGCGACCTTCACTTGGTTGCGGACGCCGGCGGCCCTGAGTTGCTCGATGGTGTCCTTCATGGACAGCATGGTGGTGGTGAGGAGCGCGCTCATCATCACGAAGTCGGGCTGGCCGCTTTTGACGGCTTCGACGAAGCGCTCGGGCTTCACGTCGGCGCCGAGATCCGTCACCTCGAACCCGCCGCCTTGGAGCATGAGGCTCACCAGGTTCTTGCCGATGTCGTGCAGGTCGCCCTTGACGGTGCCGATCACCACCTTGCCGCGGGGCTTCCCGCCCTGGGCCGCCATGCCGGGCTTGAGGAGCGCGACGCCGGCCTGCATGGCGCGGGCGGCAATCAGCATCTCAGGGATGTAGAACTCGTGGCAGGAGAATTTTTGGCCCACGCTGTCCATGGCGGGGATGAGGCCCTGGTCCAGGACCTCCTGCGGGTTCGTCCCCGCACTGAGCGCTTGCTGGGTCAGCTCCTTGACCTGGGCCACCTTCCCACTGATCACGGCTTGCTGCAGGGCTGTGTAGTCGGACATGGGATCCTCCTGCGCGTGCTCCCGGGGGCCATCCACCATTCCCGGGAGAAGGTTATGTAGGCGATGACGGCGAGGTCGCCTCCGGCTCGCCGTTTCCACGGTCCGTTGGTTCCTCAGTTGTGCTCCCCGTCAGATAAAGTCCACCCTCGTGGAGGGGCCCGCGTCTCCACCCGGGCCTACCTCCGCTGCGCCTTCCCGAGGCCAGCGGGTTTCCGGCTCCATCAGGCCCACGCGTTGGAACGGACGGGCCCGGTCAGGTCGTCCAGAAGCGTCCGCACGTCAACTGCTGCCGAGCCCATTTGCCCCACAGTCTCTCGTATCCGGCCCGCGCGGTCGGCGCCAATCAGGGGCAGGGCCGCTTCCTGAAACTTCTCGGAGACTTCCGAATCGCTGAGGGGATTCTCCGGGTTGCCGCGCGCGATCGCCGGATCGGAGACCACCCGGCGGCCGTCGACCAGGTGAAACACGGCATGCGCCCAGCGCTCCGCGGGAAAGCAGGCCTCGTAGTCGGGAGCTTCGATTAACTCCATGCTCTCCACGAGTCGGCGGATCTCCGGATCGGCAAAGGACTCCGGCATGATCTCGCGCAGGCCGAGTCGGTCGCGGACGACCGCTGCGGCAACGGAATAGGGCAAACTATACTGCGCCTCTTCCGTGGTCGTGGGCTGGCGTACCCGAAGGCTCAGGCGCACGGCCAGGTTGAAGCTGTGGATTTCGATCGCCCGGATGTCGGACGGCTGCACGTGGTGTCCGCGCTTCAACGCTAGGACGGCCTCGACGGCGGGCTGTGCCCAGCGGCACACGGGATAGGCCTTGAAGTACTGCTCCAGGATGCGCCAGCGCGCGCCCAGATCGGTCCAGAGATGGGCCAGCGCGGGACTCTCGATCGTGACGGCAGGCGCTCCCGTGAAGCCGTCGGCGGCCAAGAACGCGGCGCTGACGCCCGCGAGGGCCCCCCACGCGGAGCCATCCTTCAACATCGTGGGCTCCTCGATGACGTGCAGGATGGGGCTGCGCGGCCCGTGGTACTCCGCAATCGCCAGTGCATGGCGCGTGGCGGCGCGCGAGAGCGCCATGCGGCGCGCCCCGATCGCCGCGCACCCCAGCGCGTTCCAGGCCCCCGAGGTGTGGTACTCGCTGGCACTCGCATGCAACGCGATCCCCGCCCGGGTCGCGATCTCGTAGCCGAGGACCACATCGGTGAGCAGATCGTGGGCGTCCCCTGTTTTCACGGTCTCCATATAGGCGAGGATCGCGGGCAAGATCGCCGCCCCGGCATGGCCCTTGGTCAACACGTGCCCATCATGGGCATCGAAGCTGTCGATGGTGCAAGCGCCCGCCATCGCCGCCCCCGGGGCCCCCGCCAGCCGCCCATCGAACAAGAGGCGCGCCGAGCAATCCGGCGCCCCCCCGAAGTGCCGGACCGCATGCTGCCGCATGATCCGGGAGAGGGGCGTCAGCGTGCCCGCCACGGCCACCCCAATGAGATCCAGCACGCAACGCCGCGCCGCCCGCTGGGCCGCCGTCGGCAAATCCTGGTAGCCCAGCTCGTGGATGAAGGTGACAACATCGGCGGCCATCGGTCAGGCTCCTCGCAGCTTCGGATCCGTGACATCACGGATCCCGTCGCCGAGCATATTGAACGCCAAAATGGCGACCAGGATGCTCAGCCCGGAATAGACCGCGATCCAGGGCGCGTTGATCAGCACCTCGATGCCATCCCGCGTCATGTTGCCCCAGGTCGGAGTGGGCGGCTGGACGCCCAGACCGATGAAGGCGAGGTTGGCCTCGAGGCGGATGGATTCGCCGACCCACAGACTGCCGGCCACCAGCAGGTCCCCCGTGATATTCGGGAGAATGTGGCGGAACAGAATCCGCGGGCCGCCCGCCCCGGCGGTGCGGGCCGCCAGGACGTATTCATTCCGTCGGATCGCCAGGAGCACGCCGTGCGCCAGTCGGGCAAACCGCGGGGTCAGCACGATCCCAATCGTCAGAATGAGGTTGACAAGACTGGCGCCGAGCGCGGCGGTCACCGCGATGGCCAGGATCAAATCGGGGAAGCACATCATCACGTCGGTCGCCCGCATGATCGCGCTCTCTGGTTTCCCCCCGTAATATCCGGCGATCATGCCCATGGCGGTGCCGAACACCATCCCCAGCACCACCGACGCGCCGCCGATCACAAGCGACACCCGGCTCCCCCAGATGATGCGGGAGAAGACATCGCGGCCGAAATCGTCCGTGCCGAGCCAGTGCTGTGCGGTCCGCTCCGCCAAGCGGGTCCCGGGATCTTGTTCCAGCGGATCGTGGGGCGAGATCCACGGGGCCCCGACGGCGACCCCCACGAGGAGCAGGGCGATCACGCCACCGGCCACGGCGGTGCGGTTCCGGGTAAACGCCGCCCACATTTGCTGACGAGGAGACAGCCCAGCCGCCATCACAGCCTCTCTCGTGCCGTGCCCAACCGTCGCAGAAGAGCCCCTCCTCCGTCACCGGTACTGAATGCGCGGATCGATCAGCTCATAGACCAGATCCGTCATGAGGTTCAGGACCGCAACAATGACGGCGTAAAACACCATCACCGACTGCAGCGTCGTATAGTCCCGCTGCTTGATCGCGCCCACCATCAGGCTCCCCAGCCCCGGCCTGGAAAACACGATCTCCGTCATGACCGACGAGCCGATCAACACGACGGCGTACACCCCCCCCAGGGCGACAATCGGAATCAGGGCATTCCGGAGGGCATGTTTGAAGAGCACCACGCGCGCGGTGAGCCCCTTGGCGTGCGCCGTGCGGATATAGTCTTCCCGGAGGCTATTCAAGAGCGAGGAGCGGGTCATCCGTGTCACATACGCCGTCATGATCAACCCGAGCGACAGGGCCGGCAGGAAGAGATGACGCAGGTTGCTCGACAGATTGGAGAGCTCTCCGCCGCCGACAACCGGGAACCATTTGAGCTGGATCGAAAACAACAACATCAGCAGGATGCCCAGATAAAACGCGGGCACCGAGAGACCCATCAAGGAAAACACGCGATTGAAGTAATCCACGAAGCTATTCCGTCGTACCGCCGCCGGGATACCCAACGGAATCCCGATCAAAAACCCAAAGCCAATCGCACTGAACGTCAGCTCCAAGGAATAGGGCAAAGCCTTCTGGATCTGCGCGGCCACGGGATAATGCGTGATCATCGAGGTGCCCAAATTCCCGCGGCACAGGTCGGCGAGAAATCGGACATACTGCATCCAGAGCGGGACGTTGAGCCCCATGCGTTCCCGGAGGGCATTCACGGCGTCTTTGCTCGCGTAATCCCCCAAGGCCGCGACGGCCGGGTCGCCGGGCAAGACGCGCGCAATGAGGAAGACCAGGGTCAGCACCACAAACAGAATGGGAATACTCTGCAGGATCCGGCGGGCCGCATAGCTCACCATCGGGCGCGCCGCCTGGGGTCTGTGCCCCTCCATCCCCCCACGATCACGGGGGACGGAGGGGCACCGGAATGGAGGGGAACCGACCGCGAGCCCACGGTTATGGGGCCAAGAGGCGGGTCTTTTCGGTGATCTGGGGCGAGTACGTGACCCAACTAAACTCGAGCGGATGCCCCAGATCCACCGCGGCGCTCATGGGGAAGACATATTTCAGCCGAATGATCGGCACCACCGCCACGTCCTTCAGTAGCTTAACTTGGGCTTCCTTCCACAGGGCCACCTGCTTGTCCGCATCCAGCTCCCAGCGCGCCTTTTCGATCAGCCCATCGATGTTGGAGACGCTCGTGTCTCCCACCGCCCCATAATGGGAAAAGTTCGTATCCGCTTTCTTTCCGGTCTTAACCACGGAGTCCGAATGATAGAAGCGCGTCAGGTAGGCGTCCACATTCGGCCGCCAGGCGGAATAATAGACGATCGGGCTGGCGTCTTCCCGGATGAGACTATGGAAGGAGGAATGATCGACGACCTTGAGGGCCATATCGATGCCGGCCCGTTTCACCTGGGCTTGAATCGCCACCATGGGCTTTTGATAGCTGCTTGCCATCTCGCTGATGATGACCTCGGTGCGGAACCCGTTGGGGAAGCCAGCTTCCGCCAGCAGCTTCTTGGCCTCGGCGATATTGTCCTCGTACACCACACCGGCGCGTTGCGCGTCCTCTTTGGTTAGCGCGCCGGGGGCCGGGGGTGCCTGGGCCGGGGAGTAGATCGGCACGGCCAATCCCTTCCCCATGAAGGCCGCGACGCTTTCGCGCGACACGGCATAGGAAAACGCCTTCCGGACGCGCAGGTCGTTGAAGGGCGGCTTGGCCATGTTGAACAGGAGTACCTGGCTTTCACACGGGCCAAAGGACTTGACCGTGATG
This sequence comes from uncultured Methylomirabilota bacterium, assembly GCA_963727695.1. Lineage (GTDB taxonomy): Bacteria > Methylomirabilota > Methylomirabilia > Methylomirabilales > 2-02-FULL-66-22 > 2-02-FULL-66-22. The sequence continues at coordinate 45,565 of CAVSHW010000025.1, forward strand.
CCCGGGAGCGCCGCCACCTTCTCGACCCACTTATCCTCCTTGAGGCCTTCGATGATCTGCAGCTCGCCACTTTGCAATCCGAGTTCCCGCGAATTGATCGCGGCGATATAGCGGACGGCCACAGTCTTCAGCTCCGGGGCGCCCCGGAAATATTTCGGATTGCCCGACAAGACCGTCTTCTGCCGGGGCTCGTACGCGTCGAACTTGAAGGGCCCAGTCCCGATGGGATTCGTCTTAAACCAGTCGTCGCCTTTCTCTTCCACCGCCTTTTTGGCCACGATCATGCCACCGGCATAACTCGCCACTTTGGCCAGGAACAGCGTCTCCGAGATCGGCTTCTCGATGGTGATGCGCACGGTGAAAGGATCGACCGCTTCAAAGCTCATCCCGGTGTATTCACCCGCATACGCGGATCGTTTACTGTCCGCGGCCCGCTTGAAGGAATACACGATATCGTCGGCCGTCAGTTCGTACCCGTTCGGATTCCCCGGATACGGATGGAAGAATACGCCTTTCCGCAGCGCAAAGGTCCAGACTTTCTTATCGGCAGAGACCTTCCAGGAGGTTGCGAGATCCGGCTCCACCCCCACTTGGTTTCCCGGCGTGTACCGGACCAGGCCGTTGAAGATCATATCCACCGTCGCGCGGTCCGCCGTGGCCGCGGCGCGATGCGGATCCAGGGTCTGGAGATCGCCGGCATCGAACGCGATGTTGATCACCTGGTCCTTCGCCAGTTGCTGGGCATGGGCCGTGGCCCCAAATACGAAGGCCAAGGAGACGACCGCGAAGGCAAGATATACAACAGATCGCTTGCGCATCAGCTCCTCCCTTTCAGCAAAAGCGTCTCTGCCCGACGGGGCGGTGTTCGCTTCACCTGCATCCAGCGGATTCCAGCCATCGACGATCGTCCGGACACTAAAGCAACGGCGGCAGGAGGTCATAAAACGGTTATGAGACATCCTTTTGATTCTGTTACTTGAGCTGGGCCGGAGTGGGGGCACAGATAATGACGAACCAAGACGCCTACCCCCGCTTGGAAACAACTCGTGATCACGCCAATCTGTTCGGGCACCCCAGAATAAGAACTGCCCCGTGAGAAGAAGGCTTGGGCCAGTCGGCGAGGGTGTGCGGACTTTGCGGGGCGGCGCCCCCTCCGACGCGGCGGAGAATGTCGTAGCCCAGGAGCATTGTCAAGCCAAAACTGAACCCGCATGGACCGACATTGACGGAGGGCGCGTGCTCGGACCACAGCAGTCCGCGGCATACACATCACCCCTCCACCGCGCATGTGGATCGAGAAGACAGTTGGGCTTCACCAGAAGGAAGGTTATCAGTTACCCGCAAAGCGAGGGAACGAATTCTTGCGCAGCACAGCCTAGGAAACGGCTTGCAAAACCGCCGGCCTGGCCGGGCGCACCCCGCATGACTTCCGGCGGACGGCCGTTCGGAACATGGTCCGGGCCGGTATCCCCGAACGTGTCGCCATGAGCATCAGCGGCCACAAGACTCGGAGCGTCTTCGACCGTTACGACATCGTGGATGAAGGCGACTTGCGGGCAGCGGCCGAGCGGCTTTCCTCCCCGACCCTGGAGCCGGCGGGCATAGTTGCGGGCATAGTGGCGGAAAATGGGGCAAGCGAGCAGGAGCGGTGACAGTGCCTAACGTGCGAGAAAGAAATGGTGCCGGGGGAGGGAATCGAACCCTCATGAGCCGAAGCCCGCGGGATTTTGAGTCCCGTGCGTCTACCAGTTTCACCACCCCGGCATGGAGAGAGCCATACTTTTAGGCCAGACGTCCCGGCGTGTCAAGGCGAAACGAGGGAGTGCGAATTTCGAATTGCAGATTTTGAATTTCAAATTGGGGATTGCGCGATTGCGGATTGGGATTTTTCGCTTGACGTGAATGCCTCTGCATGGTTTCATACCACCCCTTGAGCATCGCGGGGCTGTGGCGCAGTTGGGAGCGCGCCTGACTGGCAGTCAGGAGGTCAGGGGTTCGAATCCCCTCAGCTCCACCACGAAATCAGGGAGTCGCGAAAGCACTCCCTGATTTTTTTGTCCCAACGTGTCCCTGTATCGGGAAGGTTTACTCCACGTTCGGGGTCCTCTGGGCCAACCGCCCGGCTAGAGTGTGCGCCGAAAGAGCAATGTGGCGGAGGCCAGCATCACCGCGGCAAACACGAGCAGATAGGTAAGATCCCCGGCGATCGCGGAGAGCGGCGTGTTCTTCAGCAGGAGGCTCTTGAAGGCCGACACGGCGTATGTGAACGGATCAACCGAGGAGAGCACCTGCATCCACTTGGGGAATCCAGACACCGGATAGACGGCTCCACTCGGAAAATAGAGCAGCGTGTTGAGGACGCCGAACGTGGCGCGCGGGACCAGGGGATCGCTGACGCGCACCATTAACAGGAACATCATGCTGATGAGCGCGAGCGCGGTCGCGGCGATCACGAGGAGGAGCTTGGCAAGCCGCACGAGATCCAGCGGATTGGGGATCCCTGCGATGAGCGATCCGAGGGTGGTGAGCACGAGTCCGGACAGGAACGCCTTCAGCGCGCCGGACAAATTGAAGCCCAGGATCAACCCGAACTTGCTGATCGGCGTCACCAGGTACCCTTCGTGCAACCCGCGGGCCTTGTCGTCGATAAAGATGATCCCGCCGCCGATCATGGCGGAGACGAAGATGGCTAGCACGATGGACCCGGCCAGGAGGTATTGGATGTAGGGGACGTAAGGGTACAGTTCGACGACGGAGAGGGTCGCACCCGCCCCGACCCGGGGCACGACAGCGTCCTGATTGAAGGCGGCCACGAGGTCCCCCAGGGCGCCTTGCAGCGCGGTAGCCGCGAAGGTATCCGTATTGTCTTCGACCAGGGCGATCTGGGGCGCGTTCTTGCTGAGCACGCGCCGGGAGAAATCCGGGGGAATGGCGAGCACCGCGTTGAGTGTCCCGTTTCGCAGGTCCGTCAGGGCCCGCTGGAGATCGGTGTAGTCCCGCGTCGTGAAGGTGCGCGCGTTGGCGGCAATGGCCCCGAACATCTCCTGGAGCTTCACCGTTGGGACCGCCCGGTCTTGGTTGACCACGCCCACGTGCAGGTCTTGGAGCTTCCCGCCAAAGGCGTAGCCGAGGATCACGAGCTGCACCAAGGGAAAGAACATGGAGATCAGGATCAGGGTGGGACTCCGCCGGAACTTCCGAATATCGCGCTCGATGATCGCGAGCATGCCTTTCATGCCGGTCGCTCCCTAGTGCCGCTGGTACATGAACGTCGGGTCGTACCCCGCCGCGTCCTTCAGCGCGTCCCGCAACTGGCGTCCCGTGTAGTGCAGAAACACATCGTCGAGCGTCGTGCTCTGGACGGACAAAGAGGTGACCGTTACCTCGGCCGCCTTTGCCGCCTCCAGCAGTGCGACCGTGCTCTGGGGCCCGCTGGTCGAGTTGATCCGGAAGACATGCTCGTCCACCTTGACGGTTTGCACGTCCGCCAGCCCGCGGAGCGTCTCCAGCCATCCCGGCGGCACCGACGAGAAACTGACTTCCAGGATCGTACTGCCGGGAATGGAGGTCTTGAGCTTCAGCGGCGAATCCAGCGCCACAAGTTTCCCATGATCCACGATGGCAATGCGGTCGCAGAGTTTATCTGCCTCGTCCATGTAGTGGGTGGTCAGGAGGATAGTGAGATCATGCTCGCGCTTGAGCCGGCTGATCATCTCCCAGACCGCCACGCGCGACACTGGATCCAGCCCGGTGCTGGGCTCGTCGAGAAAGAAGATCTTGGGTTCGTGGACCAACCCGCGGGCAATTTCCAGCCGCCGGCGCATCCCGCCGGAGAACTGCTTCACGGGCTTATCCTTCCAGGAAAGCAGGTCCACCGCGGACAGCAGATCGGTAATGACTCGATTCCGTCGCTCCCGCGAGACGCCGTACAATTTTGCGAAGATACTCATATTCTCCGCCGCGCTCAATTCCAGGTCCGACGTCATGGCCTGGGGGATCACGCCAATGGACGCGCGGACCTCGTCCGCCTGCGCGACCACGTCGAAGCCATTCACGCGCGCCGTGCCCGAGGTCGGGAGGAGCAGGGTGGTGAGCAACCGAATCAGTGTGGACTTCCCCGCCCCGTTCGGCCCGAGAAGACCGAACACCTCCCCCTGCTCGACCACGAAGCTCAGGTCGTCCACGGCACAAAACTTGCCATAGCATTTGCGAAGGACGTCTACTTCAATCGCGTTCATGGTGCCCCGGCTGCCGAGCCGAACGCCCAGCGGGGCTCCTGCAGCGGCAGGTCCACATACGCCGTGAGTCCCGGCCAGATACGGCGGTCGCTGTTGTCCACGCGGAGGCGGAGTTCAAATGTCTTGATGTCGCGCTTCGTGCGGCTGACATCCCGCTGGGTGGCATAGTCCGCATCCACGCCCCGGAAAAACACGACGCCGTCCTTTGCCATTCCCGAGGGAAACCGGACGGGGAAATGCTCCCCCAATCGGATGCGATCAATGTAGGTCTCTTCAATATCCGCCCGGACCCAGAGGTCGTCCGGGTTGATCAGCGAGATGATGGGCTGCCCGATATTCACGACCTCCCCCTGCCGGGCTGCGTCCAGCGCCACCACGGCCGAGACGGGCGCCCGAATCTCGGTGTAATTCAAGCGCACGTTGGCCTTCTGCTTCTGGGCGCCGGCGGCCGCCCGCTGCCGCTGCATGGCCTGCAGCTCGTGCTGGCGCGCCTGGATCTGCTCCGCCGTGGAGCGGGCGAGCGCGGCAGCCGCGCGCTGGGCCTCCACCTGTTTCTGTAGCGACTCCAGGCGGGCTCGCTGGCCCTCGAATGCCGTCCGCGCCTGATCCATCTGCTGGGCGGCAATCATGCTCTCCTTGAACAGCTCCTGCATCCGCCCGTAATCCAGGCGAGCCTGCTCCACGTCGGCCTTCGCTTGCTCCACCTGCGCCTGGGCGGCGGCCAGAAGAGCCTCTGCTTGGCGGATCTGGTCCCGTGTTTGCGCCTCTTGGTATCGCAGGTTCGACTCGGCTTGAGACACCTGTGCGACCGCGCCCTGCTCGGTGGAGGTGTAGTACGCCTGGTCGGCGGCCAATTCCTGTGGTTGGATGACGGCCAGGAGTTGGCCCGGGGTGACACGGTCCCCTTCTTTGACGAGCAGCCGCGCGAGCTGGCCTTGAACCTGAGAACTGACGACGACGTCGTTGGTCGTGACCACGCCCGTGAGCACCATGTTCCGAGGCCGTGCGAGGAGCTTCCACCCCCAGACACCTCCCCCAAGGATCAGGAGACCCGCGAGCGACCCCAGCAGTATCCGTTTCATCGGAGACCCTCCGATTCCAGCAAGAGCGCATGCCGGATGAATTTCAGCACCTCGGTCTTCCGGCGGCGGAGGCTGCTCGGGGTAAGCGGATCTCGGCCGCTGACGAGGCGGATGACCGGAGCGGCGCTGAAGTAAAACACCGTGAGGGCGACTAAGGAGATCGCCGTATGCTCGGGGTCGACTGCCCGGAATTCGCCGGCTCGGATGCCGCGGCGCAGAAGCGCCCCCAGCGCCCGGGCCACGGGGAGCAGTCGGTCCGTCACCAGCCGTTCGCTGCGCCGGCCCCCCGTGAGCATCATGCGCTGGAACAGCCGCGGGTAATGCGGATGCGCCCCGATGAAATCAAAATGCCTCCGCACGTAGTCGAGGAGGATGGCCGCGGCCGGCCCCTCTTGCGACAAGATCCGGAGCGCGATCAGGTGGAACCCTGTCAGCTCCTCGTCCAGGACGGCGTGATAAAGGGCGTCCTTGCTCGGAAAATAGTAGTACAACAGCGCCTTGTTCACGCCAGCTTTCGCCGCGATGGCCTCGGTGCGGGCGCCGGAGAGGCCATGTTCCGCGAACACGTACCCCGCCGCGTCCAAGATCGTGGCCCGCGAATGCGCGGCGTTATGCTCGTGTCCCATCCGGTCCCCCTCTCGATTAACTAACTAGCTAGTTAATTCTGCCTTGCCAACTTCCGCATGTCAAGCGAGTGATTATCGGCTCGAACGGTGGAGTTCGCCGGGAATTGCCGCGCCTCGTAGGCGGCCAATGACTCCTACGGGATGTTCCGTAGGAGTTTCGTTTGACCGAGGGCACACACGACGTCGGTCGGGGGGCTCAGCTTGGAAAGCACGTATGCTATCGGCACGCTCTGGTACGGCCTTGCCCTCATCGCAACATTTCTCGCCTCGCGCGGGAAGCGTCGGGGCGGAGCCGAGATTGCCTCACGCGGCGTAGACCTTCTTCAATTCCCCGGCAGCCCAGCGGAGCGCCTCCTCCGGCGCGGTTCCCTGAATGGCCTTCACGAACATGTCCAGGATGATGTATTTGGTCAAAGCCTCGGAGGCCTGGCGGCTCGGCGGTCCGGCATACCCGGGCGCTCGGGCGTCCTTGATCGGATCGCGGAAGGCAAACAGCTTCGGATCCCGCGTCCATACCGGCGAATCGTACCACAGCTTGGTGGGGCCTTGCCCGTACCCGCCCATGACGTCGAACCATTTGCCATATTGCTCTTTGGCCATGTAGTAGCGGATGAAGTCTTTGGCCAACTGGGGATTCTTGGAATAGCGCATGACCGAACTGCTGTGGATGGTCAGGTAGTAGATGCGGCCGGCCGGTCCGCGCGGGAAGGGCGCATGGTTCATCGTCCGGTAGATTTCCGGGAATTTATCGCGGGCTGTGAAATAGATGCTCGCGCCATTGGAGGTGACCGAGACGCTCCCAGCCAGGAACGCCCGATTGTTGCTGGCGTCGTCCCAGGAGAGGCCACCCTCGTCACAGGCCTCTTTCCAGAGCGCCGTGTTGAGCTTGATGGCCTCCAGTGTCTCTTTTCGATCCAATGCGACAGTCCGCCCGTCTTTGTCGAGTTCCATGCCCCCGTAGCTCCAGAGCAAGGAGTAACAGTGGGTATTCGGATCGTTTTCGCTGTGGCCGAAGGCTTGGCCGATGGGCCGCCCCATGGTCTTCAGCTTCTTGCCGACCTCCCGAAACTCCTCCCAGGTGTCCGGGAACTTGCTGTATCCGGCCTCCCGGAGCCAATCCTCTCGATAGTTCATGGCGGTGGAGAGGCATACGTGGGGGACCCCCAGCCAGCGGCCCCCGACCAGGGCATTGGCGCGGAACAGGTCGAAGTACCCGCCCTGCTGGCGTCCGATCTCCTCGGCAACCTCGCTGACGTCGGTCAGCCCGCCAGCGAAAAGGTGGGGGGTGTTGTTGTGGAGAAGAATAATGTCCGCCCCGCCCTGGGCCACGATCGCGGCCGTGGTGCGGGTGACGATGTCGTTTTGGCCAACGCGCTCGATTTGGACGTCCACCCCCATTTGTTTCCCGAACTCTTCGGCCTGCGCGAGGAAGATGGTGTCGGCCGCGGGGAAGAAGTTCAAGCGCGTGAGCACATGGAGCTTCGTGCCCTTCGGATACGCCGGCGCCTGACCCGCCTGCAGGATGCCGGGAATCCCGCAGAGCACCGCGGCCCCCGCCGCGCTCTTGAGGACTGTCCGCCGTGACATCACCGCAGGGACTTGTCCGCTCCGTCCACGTCCGCTATCGCCCATCGTGTCTCCTCCTCTCTGGCAGATGGATTGGCCGGCGGCGCGCCTCGTCCGCCTCCCCCGCCCCTATCCCTTCACGGCCCCGGTCATGGCGCTCACGTAGTTCTCGACGAAGAACGAGTAGATGAACGCCACCGGAATCGAGCCGAGCAGGGCGCCGGCCATCAGCGGCCCCCAGAAGAAGGTGTCCCCGCGGACCAGCTCGCTCACCACGCCGATCGGGACCGTCTTGTTGGTGGCGCTGGAGAGGAAGACCAGGGCGTAAATGAACTCGTTCCAGGCATGGGTGAAGGCAAAGATGGCGGCCGAGAGGATCCCCGGCATGGCCACGGGGAAGACGATCTTCAGCATCGCCTGGATCCGGGTGGCCCCGTCGATCTGGGCGCACTCTTCCAGCTCTTTGGGGATGGTGCGGAAGTAGCCCATCATCAGCCAGGTGCAGAACGGGATCAGGAACGTGGGGTAGGTGAGGATCAGCGCCCAGAGCGAATCGTTCAGGTGGAAGTTCCGGATCACCTCGCCCAAGGGAATAAAGAGGAGCGTCTGCGGCACCAGATACGTCACAAAGATGCTGGTGCCCAGCGTCCCCCCCATGGGAAAGCGCAGGCGGGCCAGGGCGTAGGCCGCCAGCAGCCCGCAGAACAGGGCGATGCCCGTGGACAGGACCGAGATGATCAGCGTGTTGGCCAGCCAGCGCAGAAAGAGGGTCTCCCGGAAGAGCAGGGCGAAGTGGGCCAGGGTGGGCTTGAGGGTCCAGAAGGGGGCGAAGTTCGGCCGGTTCCAGGGCACGTACATCTCCTGGTCCGGCCGCAGGCTGGTCACCGCCATGTAATAAAAGGGGAACAGGGTGAGGACGACGAAGGCCCCCAGCGGCAGATACAGACACCCCCACCGTTTCCAGCGCCCGCCCGCCACCATCGCCATCAGACCCCTCGCTTCGTGGCGCCGCGGTCGGTGCGGCGGATGTACCAGAGCTGAAAGAGGACGATCAGGAAGAGGATCGGAAACATGGCCAACGAGGCGGCCGCCCCTTCGCCGAGCTTGCCGGTCGCGACGCCGATCTGATAGGCGTAGGTGGCGAAGAGATGGGTGCTGTTCGCCGGGCCGCCCCCGGTGAGGATGTAGACGAGCTGGAAGTCGGCGAAGGTCTGGATCACCGAGAACAGCATCACCACCATCGTCACCGGCATCAGCAGGGGCCAGGTGACGGTCCAGAACCGCTGCCAGGCGTTGGCCCCATCAATCGCGGCGGCCTCGTAGACCTCTGGACTGATGGTTTGCAGGCCGGCCAGCAGGGTGATGGCGAAGAAGGGCGTCCCGCGCCAGACGTTGACCAGGATGACCGACCACAGCGCCATCACCGGCCCGCCCAGCCAGTCCACCCGGAAGCGGATGAGCCCCAGTTGAAACAGGGCCCAATTCACGATGCTGAAGGTCGGATCGAGCATCCACTTCCAGGCGAGGGTCGAGAGCACCGTTGGGACGATCCAGGGGAGGAGCATGGAAGCCCGCAGGATCCGCTTGAACCCGACCAGATTGTTTAGCATCAGCGCGACCACCATCCCCACGGCCAGCTTGAGCACCGTCGCCGCCGCCGTATAGAAGACGGTGTTCCGGGCGGCTTGCCGGAAGATGCTGTCGTCCAAGAGCTTGGCGTAGTTGTGGAGGCCGACAAACTCCCCCTCGCTGCCGACCACGGTGTCCGTCAGGCTCAGCCAGATACCCCGGACGAACGGGTAGGCGACGAAGGTGCCGATCATCAGGATCGCCGGCAGGAGGAGGACGAAGGCGAAGCGCCACTCCCGCCGCTCGGTGGCCGTGGCGGCCCGCAGGCGGCGGAGGCCGGCGGTAAAGGGGGAGCCGGGGCTCGGCGCGAGCGGCGCACTAACCTTGGTGACCGATGCAGCCACGGACGCTCCTCTCCGTCAGCAGGAGGAAGAGTAGTCGGCCCGGGGACCGCGCATGGCCCCCGGGCCGGGCACGGGCTGGGCCTACGCCGCGTAGATCTTCTTGAGCTCTCCGGTGGCCCACGCCAATGACTCCTCGGGCGAGGTGCCCTGGATCGCCTTGGCGAACATGTCCACGATGATGTACTTGGCCAGGGCTTCGGACGCCTTGGCGCTGGGCGGCCCGGCATAGCCCAGGTGCCGCGCATCCTTGATGGTATCCCGGAACGGGGTCAGCTTGGGATCCGTGGTCCACGCCACATGGCCGTCCCACACCTTGGTCGGCGGGATCATGTAGCTCGACATGGCGACGAACCACGGTTCGTACTGCTTCTTGTTCATGTACCAGCGGATGAACTCCTTGGCCAGCTTCTGGTTCTTGGAATACTTCATCACCGCGCTGCTGTGGGTCGCCAGGTGATAGAAGCGGCCGGCCGGACCTCGGGGGTTCGGGGCATGGTTCATGGCCTTGGCGACATCCGGGAACTTGTCCTTCCCCACGAAGTAAATGCTGGCCCCGTTGTTGGTGATGGAGATGCTGCCCGCCAGGAAGGCCCGATTGTTGCTGGCGTCGTCCCAGGAGAGGCCGCCTTCGTCGAAGATGTCCTTCCACATGGCCGTGTTGAGCTTGATCGCCTCCAGCGTCCCCTTCTTGTCGAGGGCCACGGTCCTGCCGTCCTTCTCCACCTCGTAGCCGCCGTATGCCCACACGAAGGGATAGCACCAGGAGTTGGGGTCGTTCACGCTGTGGCCAAAGCACTGCCCGACCGGATGGCCCGCCGCCTTGAGCTTCTTCCCCACCTCTCGCAGCTCCTCGTAGGTGTCCGGGAACTTGCTGTAGCCGGCCTCCTTCAGCCAGTCCTCGCGATAGTTCATGATGTTGGCAAGCGCCCCATAGGGTACGGCAAGCCATTGCTTGCCGACAAACGCATTCGCCTTGCAGAGATCCCAGTAGCCCCCCTGCTCCTTGCCCAAAACCTCGGCAATGTCGCTCACATCCGCCAGGCCGTTGGCCATCAAATGCGGGAAGTTATTCTGAAACATGATGATGTCGGGGCCCGACTTGGCCACGATGGCGGCCGTGGATCGGGTCGTGATGTCGTTCTCGCCGATCCGCTCTATCTGGACCTCGACCCCCATCTGCTTGCCGAACTCTTCGGCCTGGGCAATGAAAAGCGTGTCCCCGGCGGGGATGAAGTTGATCCGGGTAAGCAGGTGGAGCTTGGTGCCCTTGGCATAGGCCGGGGCCTGCCCCGCCGCCACGATCCCCGGGATACCCCCCAGACTCGCCGCCCCCGCGACCGCCGCCGCTCCCTTCAAGAACGTCCGCCGGGGCATCGTGCCCCAGCCCTTCTTGGCGCCGTTGCCCTGATCCGATCTCATGATGTCCTCCCTCCGATCGCCGGCGTGAAGAGACTTCTCATGCGCACACGACCTCGGCCCATCCGCGTGTCCCGTTTGTCCTTCACCTCCCCCGAGAGATGCCCCAACCCAACAGCGGAACCTGGGGTATGGGGTAGCTTCCCTCGAAAACCCGTATTCCCCACCCCCACCGCAGCTATTTCTTCGGGGCAAATACCGCTTCCATCTCGCGCCGGAAGGCCACGGTCGGATCCGTGGGGTCGACCTCGACGTCCGCCCACCTGACGAGCTGGCCCTTCGCGACGGACCGGACCAGCTTCATGTGCGCGAGGCCAAGCGGAAGCCCGTCCTTGGCCAGCGAGGTTGCGGCGGGCATGATCTTCCCCCAGACCATGTAGCCGCCTTCGCCATCGAGGACCTCGCCGGCCGCCAGGTCCCGCTTGGCCGTGGCCACCACGTCGGCCTTCCAACCCGTGGCAGACCCGGTGGCTTCGCCGCGGCACATGATCGAGGCGACGCTGACCCCCAGCTCCAGACCGATGAAGTGGAGCGGCCGATACAGGCCGGCGTACTTCCCGGTCTCATCGGGCAGTAGCCAGTATTCCTTGAAGGAGCGCTGGGTGTAGTCGCTCGGCGCCGCGAAGGTGACGTAGACGCCCTGCTGGAGGTGGTGGGGCACCGGAGTCATGTCCCGGTTCAGACTGGAGATGACCTCGACCGTCCCGCTGGAGGCCAAGGTGCCGCCGTCGGCCTTGGGCTTCAGGAATTTGGCGATCTCGGCCGCCGGGACCGGCGGGAACCCGAGCCCGTCGGGGGGGCGGCCAGCCCGGTGGCGTTGCAGACGGCCGTCATCTCGATCCCCGACTTGGTCCCGTCGATGAACGAGTTGAACATCTTCGGATTCGCGCCCGATTTGGCCACCGTCTCCTTGCTCCAGCCGAAATTCTCCCAGACCGTTTCGGGCGTGGACGCGTGGAAGCTTGGATGGTATCGGGTCCCCTTCCCGGCGCAGGTCACGGGGAAGCCGCAGGCCCGCGCCCAGTCCACCAGCTCGCAGATGATGGCCGGCTGGTCCCCATATGCCAGGGAGTAGATCACCCCGGCCTCCGCGGCCCGCTTGGCAAGCAGCGGGCCCGTCAGGACGTCGGCTTCGACACAGACCATGATGATGTGCCGTTTATGGGCAATGGCCGCCAGCGCATGTTTGGTGCCCGCCGCCGGGATCCCCGTCGCCTCGATCACCACATCCAGCCCGTCTGCCGCGATCAGCGCCATGGCATCGTCGGTGAGGTGGGTGGCGCCGCTCTTGAGCGCCTCGGCGAACGACGGGGCGGCGAACTGCTCGGCCGGCCACCCGGTGCCGCGGCACGCCTGGCGCGCCCGCTCCACGTTCAGGTCGGCAATCCCCAGGATCTGCATCCCCGGGGTGCGCCGCGCCTGGGCCAGGAACATGGTGCCGAACTTGCCGGCCCCGATGAGGCCAATCCGGATGGGGGACTTCTCTTCCGCCCGTTTGAGCAACATTCGGTAGAGGTTCATCGCGATGTCTCCTCATGCAATGGGGGGTATTACCGGATCCGCCTCGAAGCGGTGGACTCCGCCGCAGCCGCCCAGCGGAAACGTGCAATCGACAGCCTTGAGACTAGAGATGCATGGATGGGACCGAAACTAGCCCCGTATCGACTCCGGCGTCAAGGACAATCAGAATGGGGCGCCGCCGCCAAGAATATCGACGGTTCGGTCTTCTTTTCCCGCCTCACGCGCCCTCCGCCAGTGCGCGGGCGCGACTCAGGATCTCGCGGACGGCTTCCTCGTGCGAGGCGCGCTCGGCCGCAGACAGGGGTGGAGGCACCGCGCTCAGCCGTCCGAGATAGCCCTGGCAGGCCAGGAACAGCTCCTCGGCCAGGTCGCTGATTCGCTCAAAGAGCGGAATGGGCAAGCAGAGCCACCCGTCGATCAGGCCGTTCCCCATCCAGTCGACCAAGCCACCCAGGATTTGCTCGGCCACCTCCACCTTGCCCTCGCGGGCGACCCGAACAAAGAGATCCCCCCAGCGCTCCAGGTCGTCGGTGAGGCGCCGTCGGGCCTCGCGAGGGGTGTGATCCAGGAAAAGGACGGAAGAATCCTTGCTCATGGCTGACAGTTCGCGCCCTCCGGTGCGTAGAGCGCCAGGGCGGAAAAGCTGACCGTGCCGTTCGGATCGGGCCACTGGCCATACCGGAGGAGGCGCCCCTCCACTTTCCCCAGGGCCCGTAGGGCAGCGTACACGGGCGGCAAGCCGCAGATCCTCCGGCAATCGCCATCTCGCGCCACCGCCCGGAAGAAGCTCTCGGCATCCCCGGCTTCGACCGAGCACAGCATCTTCCGGTCCGCCGCCTCCACCATGCGGAGCGCGGCGGGCGTGAGTGGCCGCGGATCGTCGAACTGGGGTCCCACGTGGGCCAGGTCCGCGCTGGCGACGACGACCGTGCGTCCCCCCTGGGCATGGAGGACCTCGCCGAGAGCGTCGAGGAACTCCCCAGCCTCATCCCCCGGACCGGGCGGACGACGCTCCTCCACGAAGCGATGGAATGACCCGCACAGGATGGGGACGATGCGCACGGGGCGGTTCGCGGGCACCAGATGTCGCAGGAAGACGCACTGAAACTCGATGGAGTGCTCCCCGCGATGGGCAAACTCGTCCTCCAGATACCGCTCCCCGGTCCGCAGGTGCAGCGCCTCCAGGAAATCTCGATCAACTTTCGCCGGCCCCAGCGGAGTTCCGAAGTCCTTCCGGGTCAGCGCGAACGGCCTTGTGATAGGAACATGGACCGTCCCCAAGATCACCCAGCGGTCCACCGGCAGGGCTCCCGAGAGCTCCCGGTAGCCCCAGGCGTAGCATGGGCCGCCCCGCGCGAAGTCGATGTGCGGAACAATCAGGCCGGTCAGGCGAGCCGCCTGCGAGCTGGGAGACGCGGCCCGAGGGCCGCCCTCGGCATCGAAATAGCCGTCCAGCTCCGTCCGCAGAGCTTCCGAATCGGCGGGATAGCTGGTCCCCGCCAGGCGAGCGGGGCGATCGGGAGCACGGCGGAATTCCGCCTCCATCGACGTGCGGTGGCCGGCGAACCGCAGGCTGTCCAGAAGCAGATGATCGTCCAGCGACCGGATGACATCCAGGAGTTGCTCACGAACCAGCAGGACGCCGAACTGGTGGGCAAAGGCCTTCTGGATGTCGAGGAGGGAATGCTTCCCGTCGAACAGGCCGAGAAGGGCCGCGGTCTGGGGCGGCACGGAGACTACATCGTCGGTGTAGTGCAGGGGATCCCGCAGGCAGAGGACCTGCCGCCCCTGGACCGTGACCGGAAACGCCTCCAGGGGGCGGAGCCGCGGATACTCGTTTCCGTCGTCATCCGGCGTGGTCATTGGATCGTCCATCCCTAGCCCTGGGGGTCCCGCCGCCACCCCCCCAACAAATTGATTGACAGGTGATCCTAAACTGGGTATCGTGCCGTCACCTTATCCAAGTAATCGTGGTCATTTTGCCCCGGTGGGCCGCTTCGACGATCTGCCGAATCATCCGGCTTTATTCATTCCCATCATCCCACAGAGGCGGACGTAACACAGGTTGATCCGGCCTGTCTTGGATCCAACCCGTGCGAGGTCTGCACGTCGTTCCCTAGCCAATCGGCGCTACCCCCGGGTGAAGCGGTCACGCCGCCATGACGTGCTGTTGCTGATCCCGGACGAACAGGAGGCAGTTGGCCATGCCCATCGAATATACGCTAGTCCAGTTCGAGATAGCCCTTGCCAATCCCGCGAACCAGCCTGCCACGATGGCAGTCTCGACCCGCACATGGTGGTCTCTCTCCCAGATCGCCTTTGGCTGCCTCTTGCTCACGTATCTGGTGGGGTGTTTCCAGGATTTCCAGCGGGTGCGGGATCTCAGGGCGGAGCCGTCGCTGTCCTCCAAGGTTATCATCACCAAGCGCGAGGCATGGGAACGCGTCCACCCTCGCCACGCCCGACCCACCGGAATGGCTGCCGCTGTCCGGGCGTGGAGGCCCGAGGTCGTCCTGCCATTGCCCAATTCCCCCGACGACGCTCGCCTTGTGATGCTGGACTTCTGATCAGAGGCTGTCCGGCTCCACGACGACCTTTGCCTTCTGGCGGAGTTCTAGAACCCAGTCGGCGACGACTGTCTCGCGCTTGCTGAGCAGGACCTGCGTTTGGAAGGTCGGCTTTTCCTTCTCGAACTCTTCGGCGGACGGCTCCTGCTGCGACTCGAGTCGAAGGAGGTACGACGCCTTCTGCCCCGTCACCAGCGGGCTCATCTCGCCGGGCTTCAGCACAATCGCGGCTTGACGGAACGCTTCGGGATCAGGAATCCCCTCGGGCGGGGCCATGGCCGGGAAGGGGCCGTACATCTTGACCAGCGCGCCGGCCTCCCGGCTGGCGGCGGACAGCGTCTTCCCTTTGCCCACGGCCACCGAGATCGTCTCGGCGAGCTTCTTTCCGTCGTCCCCGGCGGGGAGCTGGGCGGCTTCGACGGTGAGCTGCCGTCGGGCCTGCTGGAAGATCTCCCGCGTTTCGGCCTCTGACACCTTCACCGAATCCCGGATCAAGCTCTCGGCTTTCCGCTCGGATGAGATCGCGGCCCATCTCTCTCTCGAACCGCTCCGGGGTGAAATTGTTCGCCTTGAGGACGGCCAGATAGCGCTGTCGACTGAACCCATCCTTCCCTCCAAAAGCGGGGATCTGCTGGATCTCGGTCGTCAGCTCGTCCGGCCCGACCATGATATTGTTCCGCTCCGCGTACTGCTGGATCAGGACCTGCCGGATCAGGTGGTCCAGCACCTGCTGCTTGAGGTTGAGAGATTCGAGCAGCTTCTCGTCCAGCTTGTCCCCAAAGAGCTGCTTGTACGTCTCCACCTGGCGGCGATAGGCCTCGCGATATTCGTTTACGGGGATCTCGACGTTCCCCACCACGGCGGCGATCCCCCGACGGCTCAGATCGCCCGGCGTGGACCCGACCCCCCACACCATGAAGATAGTCCCGACGAACGTCACCACGACGACAAGCATGACGCCTTTGACAAATATGGCACTGCCCTCACGCATCGTTTTCAGCATACGATTGTCCCTTCTTTCCAGCGAGGTCTGAAACGCAACATACCGCATCAGGCGCACCATTTGCAAGGGCTTTCCGACAGTCCAACCTCGCAATACTGCTTGTGTTTTCCCGGGGCGTATGTTAAAGACACACACGGTTGGTATTGAAACTGCAAGTAATTCGGCTTTCCTCTGCGGGGGAGCCGGAAAGGAGATAGTATGGTCTTCGATTGGCTCTTCGGGATGTTCTCAAACGACCTTGCGATCGACCTGGGAACGGCGAACACCTTGATCTATGTCAAGGGGAAGGGGATCATCCTCAGCGAGCCGTCGGTTGTCGCCATCAAGAAGGGCACCAACCAGGTATTGAAGGTGGGCAAGGAGGCCAAGGAGATGCTGGGCCGCACCCCCGGCAGCATCGTGGCCATCCGCCCCATCAAGGACGGAGTCATCGCCGACTTCGACGTGACCGAGCAGATGATCCGCGCCTTCATCCTGAAATCGCACAACCGGAAGGCGCTGGTTCGACCGCGGGTTATCGTGGGCGTGCCGTCGGGCATCACGCAGGTGGAGAAGCGGGCCATTCGGGACTCCTGCGATCAGGCCGGCGCCCGCGAGGTCTATCTGATCGAGGAGCCCATGGCCGCGGCCATCGGTGCGGGGCTCCCCGTGCAGGAGCCCAGCGGCAGCATGATCGTGGACATCGGCGGGGGCACCACCGAGGTGGCCGTCATCTCGCTCTCCGGCATCGTGTACAGCCAGTCGGTTCGCATCGCCGGTGACGAGATGGACGAGGCGATCATGCAGTACCTCAAGCGGAAGTACAACCTGCTGATCGGCGAGCGCACCTCGGAGAACATCAAGATCCAGATCGGCTCCGCCCATCCGTTCGACGAGTCGCGGAAGATGGACATCAAGGGCCGCGACCTTGTGGACGGCATTCCCAAGACCCTCTCCATCGTCGACGCCGACATTCGCGAAGCCTTGCACGATACGGTGTACGCCATCGTGGACGCGGTCAAGACCGCCCTGGAGCGGACCCCGCCCGAGCTTTCGGCCGACATCGCCGAGAAGGGCATCGTCCTGGCAGGCGGCGGCGCGCTGCTCCACGGCTTGGACACTCTCATCTCCCTGGAGACGCACCTGAAGGTTCGGGTGGCCGACGATCCTCTTTCGTGCGTGGTGCTGGGAACCGGCAAGGTGCTGGACGAGCTGGATCTCTTGAAGATGGTCTGCCTGGAGCCGTAACGAAATTCCAATGAATGGACAAGTTATTTCGTAACGGCTCCTGAGATCGTCTGATGCGACTCCGGGCGGGAGGAGTGGGGGAGTCTTGTGAGTATCCTCTGGCGGCTGCTGGCTAGGTACCGTCGGGCTGTCATCCTGGCCGTCGCGCTGGTGATGGCCTTCCTGCTCATGACGCTCCAGGTGCGCCACGATTACGCCGTGGTTTCCTTCACGCGCCAGGCCGTCCTTTTCCTGATGTCCCCAGTCATCAAAGTTACGGCCGTGACCGTGGGCAGCGTCTCGCGGGTGTGGGGAGACTATGTGGACCTCCGCAACCTACGCGGGGAGAGTCTGCGCCTGACGCGCGAGGCGGCGGTGCTCCAGCGGCGCATCAGCTATCTCGAGGAACAGGCCTTGGAGACCCAGCGCTTGCAGGGCCTCCTGGCCATGAAAGAGATCTCTCCGACGGAATTCCTGGCGGCGCGGGTCGTGGGCAAGGACCCCACCAACTGGTTCAAGACCGTCCTGATCGACCGCGGAAGCCTGGCAGGCATCCGTCGCAACCAGCCGGTCGTGGCACCGGACGGCCTGGTGGGTCGCGTGGTCGAGGTCACGCCGACCGCAGCCAAAGTTCAGCTCATCACCGATCCGGTCAGCGCGGCCGGCGGCCTGATTCAGCGGACCCGGGTGATCGGCATCGTCTCCGGCAGTCTGGGTGCAGGCCTCAAGGTCCGCTATCTCCCCCTCATGGCGGACATCGCAATCGGGGATGAGGTGGTCACCTCGGGCATGGGTGGCGTCTTTCCGAAGGGAATCCCGCTGGGGCGGGTCATCGCCGCCGAAAGGCGGAGTGGGGCGCTCTTTCAGGAAGCGACACTGGCCCCCAAGGTGGACCTGTCCCGGCTGGAAGAGGTCCTGATTCTGACGGGGACAGAGTCCCGCGACGGGTTCGAGACCGGGGGCGTTCGTCAGCCATGAGGGTGTTCCTCCTGAGTCTCATCGCCTGCGCAGCGGCTCAGGTGGTCCTCTTGGACCCTCTGAGCGTGGGTGGGGCGCGCCCTGATTGCTTCCTCCTGCTGGTGCTCTGCTGGAGCCCCCGCGTGAGGCCGGAGTTGGCGACGATCCAAGGTTTCTGCGTCGGTCTCTGCCAGGACGCCCTCTCGGGCGGTCCGCTGGGTCTTAAGGCATTCACTTACAGCCTACTCGGGTTCCTTACCGCCCTCCTCAGCCATGATTTGGCCACCGACAAGCCACTGGCCCAGTTCTGGCTGCTGCTGGTCGGGGCCGCCGGCGCAGGCGGGCTTTCCTTCCTGCTCTTGAGCTTTTTCATGGGCCTGACCCCGCTTCTGCCGGCACTGCGGGTGATCGTGCCCGAGACTCTCTACACCGCCATGGTGGGCTTCCTGCTCCTCCGGCTGCCCTGGGTGCGCGTCGCCCTGGCCAGAACCACATGAGACTCCGCGCTCCGATCCCTCACCCAGTCCAGGCGTTGCCGCTCCGCCTCCGCAGGGCGATGGTCTGCGTCGGCATCGGCTGTCTGATCCTCCTGCTTCGCCTCTGGTACCTCCAGATCCTGGAAGGGGACCGCTACTTCACCCTCTCCACCAACAACCGCCTGCGGCTCCGGGTGGTCGAGGCCCCGCGGGGGTTCATCCTCGACCGCAACGGCGAGGCGATGGTGGAGAACCGACCCACCTTCGACCTCTATGCCATTCCCGAGGATGTGACCAACCCGGCGGAGGTGACGGGCGTTCTGGCGGGCATCCTGCAGATTCCGGCCTCGGAGATCGAGGCGCATCTGGCGGAGGGCCGGGCCCGGCCCTATCAGCCTCTCCTCCTTCGCAAGGACCTGGACGAGGCCATGATGGTCGCCGTGGAAGAGCGGCGCATCGATCTCCCCGGCATCAACCTGCGCATCCGTCCGGTGCGCGCCTATCCCAGCGGGGGGACGGCGGCCAGCCTGCTCGGCTACGTGAGCGAGGTGAATCAGTCCCAGCTCCAGCGCGAGGAGTATCGGAACTTCCGCCCCGGCGAGACCCTGGGCCAGTCCGGCGTTGAGCGGCGCTTCGACCCCTTCATCCGCGGCGTGGACGGGGGCGAGCAGATCGAAGTGGATGCCCGCGGTCGCGCCCTCAGGCTGGTGAACCGCGACGAGCCCCAGTCCGGCTCGAACGTGTTTCTCACCATCGACCGGAAGATCCAGGAGGCGGCCGAGGCGGCCTTCGTCGGAAAGAAGGGGACCGTCGTTGCCATGAATCCCACGACCGGTGAGATCCTGGCGATGGTCAGCCGGCCTTCCTTCGACCCCAACCTCTTCGCGCAGCGCCTCTCGGGCGAGGAGTGGAGGCGGATCGCCACCGACGCCACCCATCCCTTGCAGAACCGCGCCTTCCAGGCGCAGTACCCGCCCGGCTCCATCTTCAAGCTGATGGTGGCCATCGCCGGTCTGGAGAGCGGGGCCCTCACCCCGGAGACCAAATTCAACTGCCCGGGCCAGTTCTATCTGGGTAACGTAAAGTTCGACGACTGGAAGAAGGGCGGTTTCGGGACGCTCGACCTCCGGGGCGCCATAGTCAATTCCTGCAATGTGTACTTCTACCAGGCGGGCCTGCGCGTCGGGATCGACGAGATCGTCCGTGTCTCCCGGGCTTTTGGTCTGGGCGAACCGCCGGGCCTCGGCCTCGGGGACGAGGCCAAGGGCAACCTTCCCAACCCGCAGCCCAAGAGGAAGGGCCAGCCGGTCTGGACCGCGGGCAACACCGTCATCGCCAGTATCGGCCAGGGGATGGTGGTGACCTCGCCGATGCAGATCCTCAGCATGGTCTCCGCCATCGCCAACGGCGGGACGATCTACCGGCCTTTCGTGGTCAAGAAGATCGTCTCGCTCTCAGGCGACATCCTCGAAGAGTACGAACCGGAAGCAATGCGCCAGGTGAACGTCAAGCCGGAGACCCTGGCATTCATACGGCAGGCCATGCTCGGCGTCGTGAATGAAGGCACCGGTCAGCGGGCCAAGGTGCCCGGACTACCGATCGGAGGAAAGTCCGGCACGGCCCAGGTGGTGAAGAAGGGGGAAGAGAAGCGCTCGGCGGACGTGAAAGACCACGCATGGTTCGCCTCGTTCGCCCCCGTGGACAATCCTCAACTCGCCGTGGTTGTCCTGGTGGAGAACGGGGGCTTCGGCGGCCAGGCGGCCGCCCCGGTGGCCAAGGCGGTTTACGAAGCCGCCTTCAAGGACCGGCTGCCCGGCGCCCACCCGGCCGTCGCCGAGCTCAAAGAGAACGAGGACGAGGACTGATGGCCCTTCCATGTTCGATCGCCGCCTGCTGACCTACTTCGACTGGGGCTTCGCCTGCACCGTCTTGGGGATGGCGTGCCTTGGCGTGCTCTCCATCTACAGCGCCAACGCGCTGACCCCTTCTCCCTTCCGGCAAACCCTGCACTTGCGACAGCTCACCTGGCTGGCCGTCGGCTTGGTCGTCTTGTTCCTCGCCTGCACGGTGAGCTATCGGAACCTGTCCCGCTTCGCATACGTCATCTTCGGGGCGAGCGTGCTCATGCTCCTCGTGGTCCTGGTCCTGGGCAAGGCCGGCCTGGGGGCCCAGCGCTGGATTCGCATCGGAGGATTCGCCTTCCAGCCCTCCGAGTTCACGAAGCTCAGCCTGGTGCTCTTCCTGGCCCGGTATTTCGACGACCACCGCGAGACGCTCCACCAGCCCAAGACCATGCTGCTCCCGGCAGGTCTCACGCTGCTCACCGCGCTCCTTGTCCTGAAGCAGCCGGACCTTGGGACGGCCGTGCTCCTCGTCCTTATCAGCCTCAGCATGATGCTCCTGCTGGGTCTCCACTGGCGATACCTGCTTCCCCTGGCGATCGGGGGCGGCGTCCTGACCCCCCTCATCTGGACTCTCCTCAAGGATTACCAGCGCCGCCGGCTCCTGGTCTATTTCAACCCCGAACTCGACCCCCTGGGGGCCAGCTACCACATCGCCCAGTCCAAGATCGCCGTCGGATCGGGCGGAGCCTTTGGCAAGGGCTGGCTGGCCGCCTCGCAGAGCCAGCTCAACTTCCTCCCCATGAACCACACCGACTTTCTCTTCGCCGTCCTGGCGGAGCAGTGGGGGTTTGTCGGGTGCCTGCTGGTCCTGCTGGTGTACGTCTATCTCATCACCAGGGGGTTCCAGATTGCCATGGAATCTGCCGACTTCTTCGCCAGCCTCCTGGCCACGGGAATCTCGGCCATGCTAGCCATCCAGGTCTTCATAAACGTGGCCATGGTGCTTGGCATGATACCGATCGTGGGCATCCCCCTCCCCCTCTTGAGCTACGGCGGCTCCTCCCTGCTCGCAACCATGCTGAGCCTCGGGCTCTTGCTGAATATCCACATGCGAAGGTTCATGTACTGAGCGAGCCGTAGGATCTCCATCCGTGGTCCGAGGCCCGATCCACAGACCCTGGCTCGCTTTGCGGTCTTTGCCTGCCTGTGCGTTCCGCACGCAGACAGGCGAGCTTTGCGGTGAAATGATTGGGCTCAGAGTCGGCCGGTGAGCTCGTCGAAGTGGTGGATGGTGATGTCGGGGCGAATGTCCTCGGAGGTTGCGCCCGGCGGGGCGATCCAGATCGTCCGCAGGCCGACCCCCTGCGCCCCGCGCACATCGGAGTTGAGGCTGTCGCCGACCATGGCGGCCTCCTCGGGCGGGACACCGAGCCGGGCGAGCGCCACCCGGAAGAGGTGCGGCGCGGGCTTCCCGATCACCTCGGGCCGGACGCCCGCCGCCGTCGCCACCGCCTCGACCATCGCCCCGCAGCCCGGGAAGAACTCCCCGGCCTCGACGGGCAGGCGCGGGTCCAGGTTCACCGCCACGAAGGCGGCCCCGCGCCGCACCGCGCGCGAGAGGGCGGTGAGTTTCTGATAGTCGAAGCCGAAATCGTGGCCGATCACCACCACCTGCGCCTCGGCGTGGGCCTCGAGCGGCACCAGGACATGGCCGGCCTCTGCGAGCAGGCGGCGCAGACGCTCGGAGCCGATGGCGAGAACCCGGGAGGGGCCGAAGCGCTCCCGGATGAACGGACCGGTGATCTCCGCGGCGGACAGCATCTCGTCCGGAGTGGCCAGGACTCCCAGCCGCGTGAGCTTCGCCAGCAGCTCGTCTCCCGCCTCGCGGGAGTTGTTGGTGAGAAACAGGATCTTCCGGCCGGCCCCCCGCAACTCCTGCAGAAAGTCCTGCACGCCCGGCAGCAGGGTGTTCCCGGTGTAGACGCATCCGTCGAGGTCGAAGATGAAGGCGGAAAGTGATCGCAGATCCATGTACGGATGACTCCCGTGGGTTGCGGTATGTAAATTCCTGGATAGTCCAGGTCAGAGGGCGGCGTCTGTGAGGACGTCCTTCGGCACCAGATCGCCCCCGGCCCCGGTGAGGTGACAAGTGTCGTTGACCAAGACCACGCGACGGACGTCTCGGTCCAACTCGATCTGGTTGATGGCCGTGTTGTCCTGCTTGATCCGGAACAGAGCCCGCATATCCAGTCCCAGAACGTGGCACAGGAGCGCCTTCACGACGCCGCCGTGGGAGACCAGGATGGCGTCGGCTCCTGGCCGGGACTCCCGCATCCGCGCGAAGGCGCCGACCACCCGGGCGAAGAACGCCTCCAGTTTCTCGCCCCCCGGGGCCGGATACGTCAGCGGATCGGCGAGCCAGTGCTCGTAGGTGCCTGGGAAGGCCGCCTGGATCTCTGCCACGGTCATCCCTTCCCACCGGCCCAGTCGCATTTCGCGGAAATCGGGCTCCGGGACGATGGGAAGATCGAACGCCCCGGCGATCCGCTCGGCGGTCTCGGCCGCCCGTCGAAGCGGACTCGTATAGATGGCCGCCACGGACTCCGGGAGGCGGCCCGTGAGGCCGGCCACCAAGAGGTCGGCCTGCCGCCGCCCACGGTCGGAAAGAGCAGGATCCTGATTCCCCTGGATCCGCCGCTCCTCGTTCCACACCGACTCCCCGTGACGAATCAGCACATATCTTGGCACAATCGCCCCTTGTCGCTTGCCCCTCGCGCCCTTTCCATATTCCTCTCCCCGCCTCGGGGGGCGAGGGGGGTCGTTCAGGCCTCCACCCGCGCACCGGACTCGTCGTACCAGTGCAGGGCGGCGAACACCAGGCCGCATTGGTCCCCTTCGCCGAACAGGGGCTTGCGCACGCTGCGCTGCACCCGGACCTCGATTGGGCCGACCTTCACCATGTAGTCGATGATGTCGCCCAGGAGGATCCGGCGCATGACAATCCCCCGCACGCCCCCGGTCGGGACCATCTCGATCTCGGCGGGCCGGCAGGCCAATGTGGGCGGCTTTCCCGCCGCCTGGGGCGGGACGACGGCCGTCACCGGTCCCGCGGCGCGAGCCCCCGCAAGAAAGACCTTTCCATCCGCGACCTCGACGTCGAGGAAGTTCGACAGGCCGATGAAGCCGAAGACGAACTTGTTGGCGGGCTTGAGGTAAACGTCGACCGGCGTACCATCCTGCTGGATCAGAGCCCCGAAGTCCATCACCACGATCCGGTCGGAGAGGGCCATGGCCTCGGCCTGGTCGTGGGTGACATAGATGATCGTGAAGTCGAACCGCTTCTGCAGCTCCTTGATCTCGAACCGCATCACCTCGCGCATCTTCGGGTCCAGGTTCGAGAGCGGCTCGTCCAGCAGCATCACCGTAGGATTGAACGAGATGGAGCGGGCCAGCGCGATCCGCTGCTTCTGCCCGCCCGACAGTTCGTTTGGGTAGCTGTCCTGGGCATCCAGCAGTCCCGTGTAGGTTAGCGCCTTGGTCGTCTTCTCCTGGATCTCTGCCCGGGACAGCCCGCGGATCTGCAGCGGGAAGGCCACGTTGTCGAATACGCTGAGATGCGGCCAGACGGCGAAGGCCTGGAAGACCATGCCGAAGTCCCGCTTCTCCGGCGGCAGGTAGTAGTTCTTGAAGCTGGAAGAGATGACGCGATCTCCAACCAGGATCTCGCCCTCGTCCAGGTCCTCGAAACCGGCCAGCATGCGGAGCGTCGTCGTCTTCCCGCAGCCGGAGGGGCCGAGAAAAGAGATGCACTGCCCGCGCGCGACCTCGAGGTTCAGCTTGTCGACGGCCACGACGCTCCCGAACCGCTTGGTGATGTCCCGCAGGATCACGTGCGCCATGTACTAAGCCCCTCCGCCGCCGATCTTGGTGGTGCCGGTGACGCGCTTGATCACCCAGTGTCCGACGACGATGATGACCAGCGCCACCGCCGCGAGGGCGGCGGCGTACACCGTCTCGCCATCCTCGTTCAAGGCATAGATAGCCACGCCGATCGTCCGCGTCGTCGGGCCGTACAGCAAGACGGAGGTGGTCAGCTCCCGCAGTGCCGGCAGGAAGATCAGAAAGAACGCCGCCACCATCCCCGGCTTGATCAGGGGCAGGACCACGTCCTTCATGGCCTGCCAGTGGGTGGCGCCGCAGGCCCGCGCCGCCTCTTCCAGCGAGTCCCCGACCTGCTCCAGCGCGGCCGAGGTGGACTTCAGGGCGAAGGCCATGTAACGGGCGATGTAGGCCACGAAGATGATCCAGGCGGTGTTATAGAGGTTCACCCCGAACTTCCCGCTCCACATCAGGATCACGCCCAGCGCGATGACCGTCCCCGGCACCGAGAAGGGCAGCAGCCCCAGGAACTCCAGCAGGAACTTGCCCCGCACCCGCATCTTCACGATCACATAGGAGATCAGGGTCCCCACCAGCATCGTCACCAGGGCCGCCGCCAGCGACAGGTAGAAGCTGTTCCAGATGGCGTCCCTGGTCAGCTTCATCGTGAACAGGATGTAGGCGAAGTTGTGCAGGGTCATGTTCTCGAGGTTGAAGCTGAGCCCGTAGGTCTTGAGCAGCGCGACCAGGAAGATCGTGACCGTCGGCAGGAGCACCGTGACGGCGATATAGAGGACGCTGAGGGCAAGCAGCGGGTACTTGAGGCCCCGGAGCTTGAGGAGCATCGGCCGCACGCTCTTGCCCGCGATGACCTGGAAGCGGCCCGCCGTCAGGATCCGGTTCTGGGAGTAAAGGATGAGCGCGGCGGCGATCACCAGGATGGAGGACAGGATCGTTCCCGCCCGGATGGCCTCGAATCGGCCGCCGCTGGCGTAGATCTTCTGGTAGATGAGGGTCGGGATGTTGAAGATGCCTGATTCCGTTCCCAGGACCGCGGGGACGCCGAAGTGTGCCAGCGAGTAGAGGGCCACCAGCAGCGCCCCCGCGGCGATGCTGGGCAGCATCAGAGGCAGCGTGATCCGGCGGGTGATGGTAAGCAGGCCCGCCCCCGAGATCCGCGCCGACTCCTCCAGCGTGGGATCCATCCGCTCCAGCGCCCCGGAGACCTGGATGAAGACGAAGGGGAAGAGGTACATGCTCTCGACGGCGATGATCCCGCCCAGGGTGTAGATGTTGAAGAGGGGCTGCTCGGTCCCGAAGAGGCCCATCAGCCACTTGTTGACCAGGCCGGAGCGCGGCGACAGCAGCATCTTCCAGGCGATGGCTCCGATGAAGGATGGCAGCATGAAGGGGACCAGGAAGAGCAGCTTCATCGTCTCCTTGAAGGGAAGGTCGGTCCGCGAGACCAGCCAGGCGAAGAAGACCCCTAGGATGGTGCTCACGATCGTCACCGCAAAGGCGATGACCAGGGAGTTCACGACCGCCTGGAAGACGTCGGGCTGGCTCAGGACCTGGATCACCCCCGCGATGTTCAGCCCCCCGTCCACCACGAAGGCATTCCAGAGGATCAGCAGGATCGGGACGGCGACCACCACCACCAGGACCAGGACCGAAAAGAGCAGCAGGATCTCCGCGATGCCGAATTTGCGATCGGCGCCGGTCATGATCCGGCCTCCTTCCCGATGCCGGCCTTGTCGTACCACCGCAAGGCATGGAAGGTGAGCCCGCAAACTTCTCCTTCCTCCAGCGCCCGCCCGTCCCGGAAGGCCTCCGCCGCCTCCTGCTGCGCCCGGATCTCGACCGCGCCCACCGTGACGAAGTAGGTCACGATCGGCCCCAGGAAGACCCGCCGCCGCACCACCCCCCGCGTCGCGCCCCCGTCGCGGACCAGGTCGATCTCGAAGGGCCGGCACGCGGCCACCACCTCGCCCGTGGCGATCCGCTCCCGCGCGGCCGGAGAGATCTCGACATCGAGTGGTAGGTCGCTCCCCTGGATGTGCACCGCACCGTTTCGGCGCTCCACGGGGATGAAGTTCGCCACTCCCAGGAAATTGAAGACGAAGCCGTCATCCGGGTCGGTGTAGATCGCGTGCGGGTCTCCGATCTGGCGGAGCGACCCATCCTTTCCCATGATCCCGATCCGGTCGGAGATGGCCAGCGCCACCTCCTGATCGTGAGTGACGTACAGGATCGTGACGCCGGTCCGGCGCTGGAGGTCCTTGATCTCGAACCGCATCTCCTCCCGGAGGTTCGCGTCGAGATTGGTGAGCGGCTCGTCCAGGAGCATGATCTTGGGGCGAGAGACCAAGGCCCGCGCCAGGGCCACGCGTTGCTGCTGCCCACCGGAGAGCTGCGACGGGTAGCGGTCTTCCAGGCTGCCCAGGTGCACCTGCGCGATGGCCTCCAGCACGCGCGTCCTGGCCTCGGCCGGCGAGGTCTTCTGGATCTGGAGCGGGTAGACCACGTTCTCGAAGACCGTCTTGTGCGGCCACACCGCGTAGTCCTGGAAGACGACCCCGATGTTTCGGGATTCGGTCGGGACATGGACCTTCTTGGCTGCGCTGGAGACCAGTTGATCCCCGATGAAGACCTCGCCCGCGCTGGGGTATTCGAAGCCCGCGATCATCCGCATGACCACGCTCTTCCCACACCCCGACGGTCCGAGGAGCGAGAAGCACTCCCCGTCCCGGATCGTCAGCGTGAAACCCTCGAAGACCCGATGGGTCCCGAAGACCGCCGCCAGGTTTTCCAGCCGCACATCGGCCATGGTCGTTCCTTGACTGCGACGAGGGGATCGGGTGAGGGGGAGAGGAGGAGAAGGAGGAGGCGCAGGGGCGAGCGCTCCATAGCGGCCGGCCCTGCGCCTCAGACCAGTTCTCTGAAGATTCTCCCGCTCTCCCTGTCCCCCGCTCTCCCGATTCCGTTCTTGGCTACCGCATGATCTGGGTGAATTTCTGGATGATAGACTCCTTCTCCTCCATCACCTTGAGGTAGTCCACCTTCATGGCGCGCTTCACCGCCTCGTCGGCCGGAGGAAGCCCGTGCTTCTTGTCCACGGCCACATCCGCCCGGATCGGCAGGGTCCCCTCACCCGCCACGATGGACTGGCCCTCCTTGGAGAGCAGGAAGTCGACGAACTTCTGGGCCGCCTTCAGGTTCGGGGTCCCCTTGAAGATGGCGATGGGGCTGGGTACCACCAGCATCTCCTTGGGGAAGATGATGCCCATGTTGGCGCCCTTCTGGATCTTGTCGATGGCGATGTAATCCGGGGCCAGACTGGCCTTGAAGTCGCCGGAGGCTGTGTCGTCCACCACCTGGCCCGAACCGGACCCCATCTTGGCCCCGTTGGCCCTGAGCTTCTGGATGTACTCCCAGCCGAAGGTGTTCGCGATCATGGCCACGCTCATCATGGCCGTCCCGGACAGCGCGGGATTCGCGATGGCGAAGCCGTCTTTGAAGCGCGAGTCGAGCATGTCCTGCCACCCCTTCGGCGGGGCCGTGATCTTTTTGGTGTTGTACGCCAGCCCCAGGGTGCCCAGACGCGCCGGCGTGAAGAATCCGTCAGGATCTTTCACCGTGCTCTCCACGGCCTTGGCCTCGGGCGAGACGTACTTCTCCCAGACCCCTTCCTTCTTGAGCTGGAAGAAGTCCGGCACCTCACTGTGCCACAGGATGTCCGCCGTGATCTTCCCCGATTGCCGTTCAGCGGCGATCTTGGCCATCAGTTTCCCGGCCCCGGCCGAGTAGTAATCGAAGGAGACCTCGGGGTGCTTCTTCGCAAAAGCGTCCCGCAGCGTCCCGATCAGGCTTTCCTTCATCGAGGTGTAGACCATCAGCTTCTCGCCGGCCAGGGCCACGCCGCTGAAACAGACGAGCAGGGCAATCGCGAGCAACAGGCTCCACCGTTTCATCGCATCCTCCTTGGCTTGCGCCTCACGTGCGGGCCGACCCCCCTAACAGGCTGCTAAAGAACTCACTTTTCGACAGGCTGCTCAAAAAGGTCCAGATGCAAGGCGGCGCGCGAGGGGCCGAGAGGCGTACTTCAGGTACGCCGCAGCGAGTGCCCGAGCAAGCGGGGTACTCAGCCCCCGGCTGGGTCCTCGCAGATGGGCCTTTTTCAGCAGCCTGCTAAAGACTGTAGCCGCCGTCCACGACGAGATTGCATCCGGTCGTGAAGTTGGATTCGTCCGACGACAGATACACCACCGCACCGCCCAGATCCTCGTAGCCTTGGCCGTACCGCTTGATCACCCCCTGGTCCACCCGGATGGCCCGGATGGCCGGATTTCGGAGCGCGCCGCGTTGCCCGGCGTCCGGCAGTAACCGGGGCTGATGGCGTTGACGTAGATCTTGTGGCGAGCCCACTCCACCGCCAGGGTCTTGGTGAGCATCACCACCCCGGCCTTGGCCGCGTTGTAGTGGGCGTAGTCGGCATCCCGGTTCACATGGAACGAGGACATGGAGGCGATGTTGACGATCTTTCCACCCCCCTGCTTGATCATGTACGGTGCGACGGCCTTGCAGCACAAGAACCCGCCCTTCAGATCCACCGCCAGCATCCAATCCCAATCCTGGACGCTCATCTCGAGGACCGACACGGGCTGTGCGAATCCTGCGTTGTTCACCAGGATGTCGAGGTGGCCCCATTCCTCGACCGCGCTCTTGAACATGGCCTGGACGGAGTCGAAGTCGGTCACGTCGGCCTTGAACGACAGGGCCTTCCGCCCGCGTTTTCCGACCTCGGCCGCCGTCTCTTCCGCGGCCGGCAGGTCCAGCTCGGCGATGCGACGTCCGCGCCCGCCTCGGCCAGTGCCAGCGCCATGCCCTGCCCCAGCCCCCGGCCCGCGCCGGTGACGAGCGCGGTCTTGCCTGTCAGCGAGAACCGATCCAAGATGCCCATGGTCAACCTCCGATGCAAGAAAAACGAAAGAGGGGCCCGCGAGTCCCGCCCAAGTCAGAAACCCCTTGCGCTCCCGTGGATCCCCAGGATAGCATCCGACACGCTGTCCCCAGACCTCTGCGGCCTTCCCCCCTCAGGAGGATCCGGCCATGTCGAAAGCCACGGTCCTGATCATCGAGGACAGCCTGGATATCTCCCAACTCCTGGCCGACGCCTTCCGATTTGCCGACTTCACCGTTCTGCAGGCCAATACCGCCGTCGAGGCGTTCCAGTTAACCACAGAGCGCCAGCCGAGCCTGATCTTCATGAACATCCAGCTCCCGGATCTGGACGGCCTCTCCGTGGCCCAGGCACTGAAGCAGGACCCGGCCACCCGGCACATCCCCATCGTGGCCATGACCGCCTACGACGTCTCGGGAAAGCAGGCGCGGTTGATGGGTAAGCTCTGCGTCGCCCACTGCCAGAAGCCGTTCCCTCCCCGCGACGCGATCAATTTGGCCACGGCCATCC
>CAVSHW010000026.1:0-122452 GCA_963727695.1 uncultured Methylomirabilota bacterium
CCTCCTCGACGCGCTTCCGGTCTGTCACATCCCGCGCGATGCTGAACACCGCCGCGATCGCGCCGTCCTGCGCCCGATCCGGAAAGAGACGCGACTCGTAATGCCGTGGCCCATCGGGCGATAGTGTATTCAAACTCGATGCAGATTTCCTGCCCTGTCTCGAAGACCTGGCGCAGCGCGGCCTCCCATCGGTCGGCCAGATCCTGTGGCATCCCCAACTCGCGATTGGTCTTGCCGATGAATGCCTGCGGGGGAAACCCGGTCACGGCTTGAACGGCTGGGCTCACGTAGAGGTGTCGAAGTGCGGAGTCGAAACGCGCGATGATATCGGGGCAGTGCTCTACGAGAGCCGTGAATTCCCGCTCGCGCAGATGCGGGCCGGCAACCCCGGTCTCCAGGTTGTGGATCCTGGTTTGAAGAGTCTCGATCTCGGCGATGAGCTCGGCCTTGGATTTCGGTCGCATCGCTCCTGCCCCCGAAGCGGCGGAGTGTCATCGGTGCGGTGGTCCCCAGGAACGGGAAGCCCCTCCAATCCCACCGCCCGGCCCGGCCCCCTGAGCCCAACAACCTTTCCCCTCAAATCAAGCATACACGCACTCCCACACCTCGCGCAAGCACCCCTTGATGGCAATCATTGGTGGGGCCAGGCCTTGATAGTTTGCTATTTCCCTCATCCGCTGGTATGCTCCACAAAGTTGCTCTTTGACCTTCTTGGGAGTTCTCTGGAGAGACCGCATGGCTCGGCCGCCCCGCATCGATGTTCCAGGCACTCTCTACCACGTCATCGCCCGTGGAAACCAGCGGCGCCATATCTTTCGAGACGAAACAGACTATCGGCGGTACACCGAACTGCTTGCTCACTACCAGCAGCGACACGGATGCGCTCTGTATGCCTACGCCCTGATGCCTAACCACCTGCACCTAGTCATTTCGCCTCAGCGACTTTCGCTCGCCAAGACCATGCAGGGCCTTCAACAGAGCTACACGCAATACTTCAACGCGCGCCATCACTCGGTCGGCCACTGCTTCCAGGGGCGATACAAGGCGATTCTCTGCGACGCGGACTCGTATCTTCTCGAATTGGTGCGCTACATTCATCTGAATCCCATCCGTGCCGGCCTGACGGACAGTCTGGACACCTACCCGTGGAGCAGCCACCGGCTGTACCGGGCCGGTCATGATGGGGACGGCGTGGCCGTTGAGTCCGTTCTCCAACAGTTCGCCCCAACGCGAGAGCGCGCCATCGCCGCCTATCGATCCTTTGTGGATGACGGGCTCCCACAAGGTCATCGCGACGATCTGTATGCGGTCGTGTCACGTCAGATCCTTGGCGACGACCAATTCGTCGAGCGCGTGGAGCGAAGATCCCCCCGGCGTGCGCGAAAGGTCCCCGTCGAGATCGATCTGGAGATGGTGTCCCGGCGAGTTGCCCAGGTCCTCGGTGTTTCAGGAGGCCAATTGCTTGACAGGGGGCGGTCACACGCCGCTGCGCTGGCCAGGGCGGTCGTCGCGTATGTAGCGCGCGAAGAAGGCTCTCTTCCCTTGGCAGCAATTGCATCCCACTTCGGCCGGGATTCGTCGACGCTCACCATTGCACTTCAGCGATTGGAAGCTCGCCTCGATCGCGATCCGCAACTTGCGGCTACGGTCGAGCACCTTCGCCATTCGGTGCGCCGCCAAGCGGGTCGGAAACGGCGTAAGCAAATTATCAAGGCCTGACCCCATTTTCTGGGTTGATGCCCGGTTCTTGGGACCTTATGCTGGTGGGTAGGCTTGGGATACGAGCAATGCGACACGTGGATCTTGTTCACGCTGGACTTCGCCTTTCCGTGCTCCTTGGCGGATTTGGGACCTTGCTCCTTCTATTTTCGACATCGGCCTGGGCCGGCACTCCGCTGCCGGATCTCGTGGCCAAGGGAAAATACATCTTCGGTGCAGCCGGAGGCGGCTGCGGCTGCCACACCGAGCCTGGGAAGGCCGCGACGGGGTTGAACGCAGGGGGGCGGCGGTTCGATGCCCCATTCGGGACGGTCTATTCCACGAATATCACTCCCGATCGCCAGACGGGCATCGGGGCGTGGACGGACGAGCAGATCATCGCGGCGATCCGTCTCGGGCGGCGGCCGAACGGCGAGCGCATCATTCCCGTGCATCCCTACATGGCCTTCAACGGCATGGCGGAAGAGGATCTGCGCGCTCTGGTGGCCTATTTGCGGACCGTGCCCCCGATTACCCGTCCAAATCAGCCGAAGAAGATAAGCGTGCCGCTCTTCGAATCGGTCTTCTTGCCCGCCTGGCTGGCGGCGTTTGCCGTCAAGGAGGCACCGCCGCCGACCGCGCCGACATCCGGCGTCGCCCGCGGAGAGTATCTCGTTCGAGCGGTGGGCCATTGCGGGGAATGCCACACCCCACGAGGTGTTACCCAGGCCACCGACAACAGCCGGTTCCTGGCCGGGAACCCAAAGGGTCCGGAGAACTCGGTCGTCCCCAACATCACCCCCGACAAGGACACGGGGCTCACGTGGACCGAGGAAGAAATCGCCGATTATCTGGCGACGGGGAACAAGCCCGATGGGGACGTGGCGGGGTCCCTGATGGGTGAGTTGATCCAAGGAACGTCAGCCGGATTCAAGGACCTGACGAACGCGGATCGCCTCGCGATCGCCCAGTACCTGAAGACGATTCCCCCGATCAAGAACAAGATTCGGAAGTGATCTCGGATGGCCAGCATCTCGCGCCGCAACAAGGAGGGAGTATGAAGTACACACGGAATTCCTGGGCCACCGCAATTCTTAGCAGTTTGATCGCCCTTGCGCTCGTGAGCATCGCGGCGGCGCAGGCTGCCGCCCCCATGGGCGGCGATCCCGTTGCCAATCGACAGCGCCTGATGAAGCTGGTCGGGGCGAACTGGGCCGACATTCAGGCCAAGGTCAAGGCCGGCAACACCGATGCGGTCGCGGTCAACGCGGAGACGATCGCAGTCATGGCCACGCATATTCCTTCATTCTTCCCGGCCGGCTCGGCGACGGATGCGTCCAACGCCAAACCCGAGATCTGGGAGAAATGGGCGGACTTCCAAGCGCTCGCAAAAAATCTGGAGTCGATGGCCGAAAAGCTTCGCGACGCCTCCCGGGCCAAGGATGGGGCGGCCGTAGAGGCCGCGGTAAAGGAGTTTGGAGCGAAGGCCTGTGGCGCCTGCCACACGCCGTTCCGGAAGCCGCCGAAATCCTAGGTGGATTAGAGCGGGACCAACAAGCAAACTATCAAGGCCTGACCCCATATGAGAGGAGGGAAGCATGAAGGCGGTGCGCGTGCATGAGGTCGGAGGGCCGGATGTTCTGCGATATGAGGACGTCGCTGTTCCCACCCCCGGTGCCGGACAGGCCTTGGTCAAGATCGAGGCCATTGGACTGAACTTTATCGATTGCTACTTCCGGGCGGGCCTGTACAAGCTGCCCCTCCCCTTCACACCGGGCAACGAGGGCGCGGGGACGGTGACCGCCGTAGCCCCCGGCGTCACCGCGGTCAAGGTGGGGGATCGCGTCTCATACGCACCGGTCATCGGGTCCTATGCCGAGTACCAGGTCGTGGCCGCCGACAAGCTTGTCCCGGTGCCGGCGAGCGTGGACTTTCGAACGGCCGCCGCCACCACCTTGCAGGGAATGACGGCCCAGTACCTCGCCTGCAGCACGTATCCCCTCAAGCCTGGCGACACCTGTCTGATCCACGCCGGCGCAGGCGGGGTCGGCCAACTCCTGATTCAGGTGGCGAAGATGCGGGGCGCACGGGTCTTCGCAACCGTCTCGACCAAGGAGAAGGCGGCCCTGGCGAGCCAAGCGGGTGCGGACGAGGTGATCTTGTACTCCGAGCAAGATTTCGAGGCAGAGGTGATGCGCCTGACCGGCGGGAAGGGCGTGAACGTCGTCTATGATTCCGTCGCCAAGACGACCTTCGACAAGAGCCTGAACTGTCTCGGGCTGCGTGGGATGCTGGCCCTCTTCGGCCAGTCCAGCGGGCCCGTGCCTCCGTTCGAGGTATCCCGACTCGCCAAGAACTCGCTCTTCCTCACCCGGCCGGGTCTGGGGCAGTACACGGCGACGCGAGAGCAACTACTGCAGCGTGCGGCCGACGTCTTCGGCTGGATTCAGGCCGGGAAGTTGAAGGTCCGGATCAGCCAGATCCTGCCTCTCAAAGATGCACCCGAGGCGCACCGGCTGCTCGAGGGCCGCAAGACCACGGGGAAGGTGCTGCTAATTCCCTAAAGAACAGCCTCTCAGCAACGAGATGCAATTGAACCGCAGAGCGCGCAGAGAGCGCAAAGAAAGACCCTTTTGCGGTCTTTGCGAGCTTTGCGGTCAAATGTTTGGGCTGAATGCTGAAGGCTGGCCTTCTCACCGGTCTCCGGCGCCGTGAGGATCAGGCGCGATCGGCACGGCCGGCGCCGGAGTCGGACTGGGTGTGGCCGTCTCGGCCCCCGGTGTTTCCCCACGGAGGAAATATTCGATGATGCCCTCCGGATCGGTCGCGTCGGTCGCGAGGCCCGTTCGGTAGTTCACCCTCAGCGAGAAGACCCCCTCCGGGATGGGGGGCGTTTCCGGAGAAGCTCCTCGCAATGCGCTCCGCATGAATTCCGCCCACAGCGGGGCCGCCAGACGCCCGGCAGTCTCGTTCGAGCCCATGGACCGCGGTTGATCGTATCCGATCCAGAGGCCCGTGACCAGCGTGGGCGTGAACCCCACGAACCACATGTCCATGGCATCCTGACTGGTTCCCGTCTTCGCCGCGACGTTCCAGCCGGCCACCCTTCCCCGTTTGGCGGTCCCCCGCTCCACCGCCCCTTGCAGGAGACTGGTCGCCAAAAAGGCGACCTCTTCCGTGAGGACGCGCTCCTCCGCAGGATGCCCTTCCTCCAGGACGTCTCCGTTGGGTCCGGCCACCCGCCGGATCCCGGCGACCGGAACGCGCATGCCTCGATTCGCAAAGACGCCGTACGCCGAGGTGAGCTCCAGCAAGGCCACCTCGGAGACACCGAGCGCCAACCCGTATTCCCGGCGCAGGTCGGACTTGATCCCCATGCGGTGGGCCAAGCCGATGACGGGATCCACCCCGACCGCCTCCAGCAGGCGAACCGTGGGGACATTGATGGATTCCTCCAGTGCACGGCGCAGCGTCACGGAGCCACGAAACTGATGGTCGTAGTTTTCCGGTTTCCAGTCCACCTGACGGCCATCCTGCTCAATCGAGTAGCTGACCGGAAAGTCCTCCAAGAGACTCGCGGGCGAAAAGCCGCGCTCGAGCGCGGCGGTGTACACGAACGGCTTGAAGCTCGAACCCGGCTGCCGCTTGGCCTGCACCGCCCGATTGAACTGGCTGCGGGCATAGTCGAGGCCTCCCACCATCACTCGAATCTCCCCGCTGCCAGGTTCCAGGGCGACGAGGGCCCCCTCCAGACCGGCCGCGTCTGGCTGAGTCCCCTTGCGCCGCCCGGCCAGTGTCTTTTCGATGTTCTTCACCCCATTGCGGAGCACCTCGGCCGCCACCCGCTGCTTCTCGAGATCCAGGGTCGTATAGATCCGCAGGCCGCCTCGCACGAGGAGCACCGAACCGAAGCGCGGCTCCAAATCCTTTCG
Organism: uncultured Methylomirabilota bacterium; assembly: GCA_963727695.1. Taxonomy (GTDB): domain Bacteria; phylum Methylomirabilota; class Methylomirabilia; order Methylomirabilales; family 2-02-FULL-66-22; genus 2-02-FULL-66-22. The sequence goes on from CAVSHW010000026.1 coordinate 5,631, forward strand.
GATATAGTCCACGAAGTACGGCGCGATACCGCGCGCCTTGAATAGGGGGTTCAGGGTGACCTGGCCGCTCATGACGGCCTTGGCCTGGGCCGCGGTAATGTGCCCCTCCGTCTGCATCCGCTTGAGCACGATGTCTCGCCGCGCGCGCGCGCGCTTCAGATCGGAGAACGGGGAGTAGAGACTCGGCGCCTTGATCAGGCCGGCCAGCACGGCGGCCTCGGACAAGTTGAGCTGACCCACCGACTTGCTGAAGTAGGTCCGCGCAGCCGCCTCGATCCCATAGGCCCCGCCGCCGAAGTAGATGGTGTTGAGGTACATCTCGAAGATCTTATCTTTGCTGTAGCGCGCCTCGATCTCTCGCGCCAACCGAATCTCCTTCACCTTCCGCATCAGCGTCCGCTCGGAGCTCAGAAAGAGACCCTTGGCCAGTTGCTGGGTGATCGTGCTGCCGCCCTCCTTCACCTTGGCGGCGGTGAGATTACGAAGCGCGGCCCGGGCCATGCCCCTGAGACTGATGGCGCCGTGCTGGTAGAACTGGGCGTCCTCGACATCCAGGACGGCCTCCTGCACCTGCTTGGGGACTCGCTGCAGGGGAACGAAGATCCGATACTCCGGCGCGAGGGAGGCGAAGAGATCGTCGTGACTTCCGTACACCAGACTCGGTTCGCCGGGCTGGAAGATCTCCAGCCGTTCGAGCGTGGCAAGGTCCTTCTCCGGATCGGCGATGACGCCCTGGGCCACCGACCCAAAGCCCAGACAGAGGCCGAAAACCAGCAGGAAGACAAGGGCTGACAATCGAGATGGCGTGTTCAGCGAACGCGTACGCATAGCAGTCATCTTATCACACGAGCGAGATCGAATTCTCGCGAATTTGCTCCGGCCGGTCCGCCGCGTGTGGTAAGATATGTACAAGAGTTTTTCCCCATTCTTCCACACGGAGGGCCATCATGAGCACGGCACTGTTCGAGACGCACCTTCCGGGTCTCACCCTCAAAGGGCGGGGAAAGGTGCGTGACATTTACGATCTGGGTGACGCCCTGCTGATCGTCGCGTCGGACCGGATCTCGGCCTTCGACGTGATCATGGCCGACCCCATCCCTGACAAGGGAAAGATTCTGACCCAGATTTCGAATTTCTGGTTCGCCAAGATCGGCGACCTTGTCCCCACCCACCTGGTGGAGACCGACGTTCGTAGTTTTCCCGCGTCGTGCCGGCCGCACGCCGACACCCTCCGGGATCGCTCGATTCTTGTTACCAAGGCCACGGTGGTCCCCTTCGAGTGCGTGGTCCGGGGTTATCTGAGCGGCTCCGGCTGGAAAGAGTATCGCGAGCGGGGCCGCGTCTGCGGCATCCGCCTGCCGGGCGGCCTCGTCGAGTCGGACCGCCTGGCGGAGCCGATCTTCACGCCGGCCACCAAAGCAGAGGCGGGCACCCACGATGAGAACGTCTCTTTCGACCGAATGGTCCACGACCTGGGGGGCGAACTGTCCGAGCGGCTTCGCTCCCTGAGCCTGGCCGTGTACCGCCGAGCCCGGGATATCGCCGAAGCGCGGGGCATCATCCTGGCCGACACCAAGTTCGAGTTCGGGTTGGTCGGGAACACCGTCACCTTGGTGGACGAGATCCTCACCCCCGATTCGTCTCGCTTCTGGCCCAAGGATGCCTACACCCCGGGCGGACCGCAGCCGTCTTTCGACAAGCAGTTCCTCCGCGACTACCTCTTGTCGATCAGATGGCCCCAGAAGCCGCCGCCGCCGCCTCTGCCCGCCGAGATCGTGGCCAAGACACGGGCAAAATACCTGGAGGCGTACGAGCGACTTCTCGGCCACAAAGCGCCGTTCGCGTAGGCCCAAGGGCGAGTCGCTGGCAGGGCGACAACCAAGAATAGACAATGCAAGACGGACAACCGACAACCGATCAACGAGCAGGCCGTCCAATTGGCCGGTTTGGAATTGTCGGTTACTCTTTTGTCAGGCGTTCACGCACGACAACCGGAAGTTCCACCGCCTTGCCGGACCCGTAGTCCAGCCAGACCATGACGCAGCTGCCGTCCCCGATGACCTCCTCGCTCCCTTTCCGGAAGATCGCACAGGACAGGACGAAGCTCCGGTGTTGGATCTCGATGCACTCGAGGCCGACCTCCACCTCGGCAGGATAGTGGAGCTGGCGGCGGTAGTTGAACGTTTGCGAGACCACCACCGGCCCCTGCCGTGCAGCGCCCATATCCCGACTCCCCCACCCCCAGGTTTCGCAGTAGCCCACCCGTGCCGATTCCACGTACTGGAAAAAGACCATGTTGTTCACGTGGCCCATGGCGTCCATGTCCCCCCAGCGGACGGTCACGGGCCACCAGAAGTGGAAATTGGCGCGCACGGGCTTATTCTTCTCGCTCACAGGGCGCTCCTCCTCTTGACTGGTGGCATCGTCGCGCTCAAAACGGCGGTTGGCAAGACTGATCGCTCTGGGGTATATATGACGCACAGGAGAACCCATGGGACACGAAGTTTCCGCCGGCGTCATTCTGTTCCACAGCCAGCCGAGGCGAGAGTACCTCCTCTTGGATTACGGGTCCCACTGGGACTTTCCCAAGGGGCACATCGAAGAGGGAGAGGATCCCTATACCACCGCTCGGCGAGAACTGGAGGAGGAGACAGGGATTCAAGACGCGCGCTTCGTCTCCGGCTACTTTCAGCGCATGCGCTATTTTTATCGGCGGGGCGAAGAGCGGATGCACAAAGTCGTCATCTATTTCCTGGCCGAGACGGCCGCGCACCAGGTGACCCTCTCCCATGAGCACTCGGGCTATATGTGGGCCTCCTACGAGGAAGCCCTCCATCGCCTGACCTTCAAGACTGCCTGCGATCTTCTCATAAAGGCTCACGAGCTTCTCGAAGGTCGCTCCCGTCTGATTTCCACCGACCGATCAAACCAGAACAAGACAGGAAGCACTCACGCAGAATAGGCGAGGCTGATCTCGAGGGCTCCCGTCTCGAGGTTCCAACCTTCAGGGCCTCTGGGGCCAGTGGGTCGTTCTTCGCGCCCTTTGCGCACCAACGGCATGGCCGTTGGTACCGGCGGTTCAACTGCACCGTTCGGGTTGAAGCGAGTGGACTCTAGCGGCGGCGCAACTGCGGGGTCTGGCGGGCCTTCGCCTCTTCCTCTGCCAGGACGCGCTGGTACCCCTCGCACTCGGCGAACTCCATGGCGCAGACCTCTTCCAGGGTCTTTCCCGCCATGACCTTGATCTTCTTGTGGCATCCGGCGATGCAGTAGCCGCCCGCCGGATACACAGAGACGAAATCCGAGGCGACCTGATGCCAGTAGGGACACACGTCAGGCGTCTCTTCGTGAGAACTCTTCGGCCGGGTATCGCTATCATTCTTCGCTGTCACGGTTGCTCCTTTTCGTGCCGCACCATCCTGCCGGAGAGAGTATACGTCCCTTCGGCCGTCGGGTCAATTGCCGGACGCCCACGAGGGGCTCAGTCAAGACATTTCACCGCAAAGCTCGCAGAGATCGCAAAGAGAACCTGGATCTGTGGACCGGGCCTCGGACCACGGATGAAAACAGCGGGTCTTTCTTTGCGCTCTTTGCGCACCAACGGACGTTGGTACCGGCGGTTCAACTGCACCGTTCTGGCGCTAGATGTGGATCTCGATGATGTCGCCTTCCTGGACGACGTAGTCGCGCTGGACCCGCTGACCATCGAATTTTTCGGAGCCCCAGATGCGGGCAAATTTCAATTGATGGGCGAAGTCTTTGTGGATGCTCTCCGCCATCTCCAGGACGGTGCTCCCGCGCGGGAGGACCACCGGCGACTTCATGGAGGGCTCCTCACCCGGCGGCTTGCAGTAGACCCGAACGATGCCGAGGTTGTCGTAAATCATCCGACGCAGCGCCTCCAGACCCTGGGCGGTCTGCGCCGACACGGAGACGATGGGGAAGCGGGACTCGTACACCGACCGGAGGATCTCCAGGGTGTCGTCCGCCCCCGGCGCGTCCATCTTGTTGGCAACCAGGATCGCCCGCTTTCGCGCCCACCCGATCGCCGGAGCCTCCGCATCTCCCAGAGAGACCAGTTTCACCTTGCTTCGCTCCAGAATGACCAGCACCTGCTCCAGCTCTTCCAGCACCACCCCGCTCGCCAGGTTGCCGACGAGCAGGCACAGATCCGCCGGGCGGACCAGCGAGGGAACCCAGGGCTCCATGTAGGTATCCGACACCGCGGGTAGGTCGACGAGTTGGATCTGGATATTGACGTAGGGCATCATCCCGGTGATCGGCTTCCGCGTGGTGAAGGCATACTCGCCGACCTCGGTGGGGGCCTTGCTGAGGATTGCGACCAGCGCCGACTTTCCGGAGTTGGTCGGGCCGACCAAGACTACCTGCCCCGCCCCCTCACTATCGACCGCTATCGAAAAACCGCCCTTGCGCCGTCGCGCCTGTTCCGCGTCGTCTTTCAGCTTGGCAAGCCGCCGCTTCAGATCGCCGCGCAGGTGCTCCGTCCCCTTGTGCTTCGGGATGACGGCCAGCATCTCCTCCAGCGCCGCCAGCTTCTCCTCGGCTCCCTTCGCCTCCCGGAAGCGCTTCTCCACCTCCAGATACTGAGGGGTCAGATTCGCAGGCATGCTGCTCCCGTAATCATTCAGCCAGTATTGTGGATCGGAAACCGGTCGTACACTCGCCGGGGCCACCAAGGCCTCCCTTCGACGCCTAGCCCTCGTCGAAGCCGGCTCCCTCTTACCCCGGGTCGGTCAGCACGTCCGCCCTTCCCGGGCGGCTAGTCCCTTCTGGTGATGCGGAAGTAGGCTGGCATAGATGGCGAAGTTGAGCGGGGTCGGCACGCCAAGCGCGGCTCCGTACCGCACCACCGCCCCCATCAGCGCCTCGACCTCGAGCCGGTTCCCCTGCTCCAGATCGTGGGCCAGCGAGGAGCGCATCCCGGGCTGCAGCGTCCGGGCGAAGGCTAGCGCCCGCTCCGCCGCATCGGTGGGAAGCGCGATCCCGTTTGCCCGCCCCACCGCGATGATCTCGTCCATCACCCCACGGTAAAACCGCGCGGTCTCCGAGCAGGCCAGGATCTCGCCGATCCCCAGCCGCGTCAGCGCCGTGACTCCGCCGTGGGCGCAGATGAACAGGTACTTCTCCCACAGATCCACCATGATTCGCGGCGAAGCCTCGGCGTTGATCTTGGCGCTCTTGAGCACAACGAGGATCCGATCCACGCGGGGGGAGGGGCGGCCGTCCCGCTCGCCGAACTTGATCGTGCGCGGGCCGGCGGTCTGGGCGATGACCCCGGGCGCGCTGATGGTGGAGAGGATGTGTACAACCCCGTACAGGACCCGCCCAGTGCCGAGGATGCGCTCGATCTTCTCCTCGTTGTCGACGCCGTTCTGAAGGCAGAGCACCGACGTCTCGGCCCCGACCAGGGGACGGATCTTCTCACTTGCCGTCTCTGTGTCGTAGGACTTCACGCAGAACAGGATCAGCTCGACAGGACCGATCGAGGCGGCATCATCGGTCGCCTTGGGGCGCACATGAAAATCCCCCACGGCGCTCTTCACGTGCAGACCATCCCGCCGGATCGCGGCGAGATGCGCCCCGCGTGCGACAAATGTCACGTCCTCCCCCACAGCCGCCAAGAGGCCGCCAAAATATCCCCCGATCCCCCCGCTTCCCATCACGGCAATACGCATGAACGGCTCCTTTGATGAATGGTGCGTCTTATAGCACCGCAAAGCTCGCAAAGACCGCAAAGAGAACCAGGTTCTTATGTACCGGCATGTACTCAGTCCCCCTCAAAGCGCAGCTCTCGCGTCATGAGTCCGACGACCGCTTCCCGAGGCTCCTGTCCCTCGAAGAGCACCCGGTGGACCGCTCGGCAGATCGGCATCTCGACGCCGAAGCGGTCGGCCAACCGGACGACGGAGCGGCACGCATTGACTCCCTCCGCCACCGCTCGCGAGCCGCTCAGGACGTCCGCTAGCGACGATCCGCCCGCCAGCCGCTTCCCCAGTGTCCGGTTGCGGGAGAGGTCTCCCGTGCAGGTGAGGATCAAGTCTCCCATCCCCGCCAGTCCCGCGAAGGTCGCGGCCTGCGCACCCATCGCCACACCGAGGCGAGTCGTTTCGGCCAATCCACGGGTGACGAGCGCGGCGCGCGCATTCGTCCCCAGTTCCAGCGCGTCGACGATGCCGGCGGCAATTGCGATCACGTTCTTGACGGCCCCTCCCAGCTCTACGCCCAGGGGATCGGTCCCTGCATACACGCGGAGCGGTCCACCACTCACCACCTCTTGCACCCTCCGCGCAACCTGTGGAACCTGGGCCGCCACAACCACGGCCGTCGGCCGCCGCGCCGCGACTTCACGCGCGAAGCTCGGCCCGGACAGGACGGCCAGCGCCGCATGCCGGACGGGCGGGAGCGTCTGCCGCATGATCTGGGACATGGTGCAGAGGCTCTCCGTCTCGATCCCCTTCGTCGCGCTGACCAGAACCGCATCGTCGCACAAATGGGCACGCGCCTCTTCCACCACCCGGCGAAACACATGGGAGGGAACGACGAAAATGACAAGTCTCTGACCGACCAGCGCCCGTTCCAACACCGATGTCGGGAGCACCGACGGCGGTAGCGGGACACCCGGCAGGTAGGCGGCATTCTCCCTCGTCTGAAGCATCTCGTCCGCCAGGTCGGCTTCGTAAACCCAGAGCCTCACCTGTTGATACCGGTCGGCCAAGATACAGGCCAGACTCGTCCCCCAGGCCCCGGCCCCGACGATGGCCACCGATTCCGGTGAATCAGCCTTCGTCGCCATCAGTTATTTGACACCTCCACGGGCCCGGGTCCGCTTTTGATCTCGAACTCTTCCAGATTGATCCCCAGCCCCACCAGATTCGTTCCTTCGACATCCAGCCCATACCGTTCCAGCACACCCATGATCAGCGCCTTCCCCAGGGCGCCGACGTCGGGGCTTTGCAGCAACTGCGTCAGGGGCGTGATGGGATACGGCCCCCCCCACGCCTTCAAAGCAACGGTGGCCACCGCCAGGAGAGCCGGGTCCTCCCGCGGGTCGGCAAACTGCGCCAGGAGCACGGGCAGCGCCGTCTTCCCGTCGGCAACCAAGCGTGTCGCAGCCGCCTCGACCTCGGCATCCGACAGGTCCAGATCTCTGAACCCCTCCAGCCACTCCCATATAGCCTGCCTGTCGCGCTTCTCACCGCTCATGCATCACCTCGCCTGGTCCGCCTCCGGCGGACTGCCTCAGACCGCTCATCCGCCCCCCTTGTACCCGATCGTCACCTTCTTCCCTTCCACGATCACGGGCACCGTGCGGTCGCCCTTGGAGTGATGAAGCATCTGCTGGAAGCCCGCCGCGTCTTTCGTCACGTTGACGTACTTCATGGGAACCTTGCGCTTGCCGTACTCCTCACGGGCGGCAGTGGTGTGGGGTCAGGTGTCTTTCCCGAAAATCAAGACCATCTCGTCCATGAGCAAACCCTCCTGGCTCGATCTCGCCTCTTCCCTCAGACGTCCACCACGGCCTGGATCTCCCAGCCGCGCGCACCGGGCGCGACCCGGAGCAAGTGGTAGGTCGCTGCCTTCACGTGTCCGATAGGCACGTGTCGATCCGGGTTGACGTCCTCTCCCCGGACCATCGCCGACAAGGCATACTCCGTATCTACGCGCACGGCACAGTCCGCCGCCACGAATCCGTGGGCCTCATACAGATACAACAACTCGTTGAGCCATGCCACCAGAAGCGCTTCCCGATCGCCGGCCTCCGCGGTCAGCGAAACCTCACGGCGGGGACACACCGTCGCCGGATCCACCATCAGACTCCAGAGCCCGAGGGCGGCCTGGCGGAACGCCTCCGCTAGGTCTGGTCCCCAGGCACGGATGCCTTTGTCCGCCGTGACGCCGAAGATGGCGTACCCCGCGTCTGCTTTGGCCATCGTGCTAGAACTATACCACGCCCCGGCGGTGCCCGAAAGTCCCGGGCTGAACGGCGCGGCTTACTCGTAACCTAGCAGGCTGCTAGGGATTCCTTGGGGTCCAGGTAGGCGGCCTTGCGGGCGGGGATGTATCCGAAGAAGATGCCGATCAAAGCGGAAGAACCGAATTTCTGATCACGGCCCCTTCCGCTCTGTCCCGGCCGACCCTGGGGGATGGTCGCGTCGCCTTGATTCCCGGCGCTCCCATTCCTGCGCCAGCTTGTCGAACTTCGCCTGCTGGTCCGCGTCCAGGACGCTCCGGATCCGATCCCGACTGCGCGTCCGTATCTCGCGGAACCGGGGTCCGAACTCCTCCCGCAGGCGGGAAAATTCCTGTCCGACCTCTCCCAGGATTCCCTTGACCGATTCCTGCTGGTCAGGGCGCAGATCCAGATCCTTTGTCAAACGCGCGAGGACGTGCTGCTGCTGCCGCCCGGGCTCCTGGGGCCCACGCCACCACCCGACCCGCGTCTGGAAGACGCCGAACCCGAGCATTCCGGCCCCGATGCCCAGCCCGAACGCCACCAGCAGAAGCAAGGCCCCCTTCGCGCGCGGCCTCATTGTTCGCTCTCCTCCAAGACCGCCGCCAGCACCAGATCCGTCTCGGGTGCCGACGACTCCAGCACCAGGCGCTCCCCGGCCGAGAGACCTTCCGGCGAGAACAAGCCCGTCGGTTCCGGCGTCAGGCCGAACTGAAACAGGATCAGCAACGCAACCACGACGGCGCCGAAGGCGGGCATCAACCCCCACGCCGGCCGCCACAGTTCGGCCTCCATCCGTCCCGGCGCCGGCCCGCGGAAGACCGTCGCCGCGACCCGGTCGGCGAACCCCGGCGGCGGCGCGGCCGCCTCCCCGCAGGCCATGACGACGACTCGCGCCAACCGCGCCGCCGCAAGCCGCCGGCCGCACCCCCGGCACGTCGCCAGATGGTTCCGCGCCCAGTCCGGGATTTCTTCCGGAGGTAACCCCGCCCAGCCGGCGAGGTCATTTCCGACCGCCTTGCAGGTTGTCATGCTGCATCCCTCACGCCGAAGAATCCATCCCGTCCAGCAATCGCTCCGCCACCCGCTGCATGGTGCGCCGCGCCCGGTGGAGTCGAATCCTAGCGGCCAGTTCCGAGCACCCGAGGACCTTTGCCGACTCCGCCGCCGTGTACCCCATGACCTCCCGTAGAAGCAGGATCTGCCGCTCTTTGGGAGAGACGCCGGTCAGGACGCGTTCCGCCAAGTCCCGGTTCGCCGCTCCGGGGTCGGATGCGGCGCCGGCGGCCACGCTGCCCGCCGCCTGCTGCTCGGCCGGAGACAGGTCCTCCCAGCCCACCTCGCGCCCGCGCCTGGCGCGAAGCCGGTCGTAGCACAATCGCGTGACGATCTGGGCGATCCAGGGGCCAAATGAGGCGCCGGACCGGAACCGCGAGAGTGCCCCGAATGCTCTGAGGAACGCCTCCTGCGCCGCATCCTCCACGTCCCGGCGATCCCGCAGGAATCCTCCCGCAATCCGGAAGACCAGTCGCTCGTACCGATGGACGAGTGCCTCGAACGCCCCCTGGTCCCCTTGCAGCGTCCGCTGGACCAGCGCATCGTCTCTTGGCTCATCCGTTTCACCCTGCGGTCCGATTGGTCTGGTCATCGGGTACACTTTACACTACGTTGCGACTCCTGGCGACGTTTCAAGAAGTTACGACGGCTCGAGCGAGGTTCTTGACCTGAGGAGAGTGGACGGCCATTCACCCTTCCTCCGCTATTCACGACCTTATCTGTCTTGCTTCACAGAAGAAGCGCGTGCGCGCCGGTGGACGGTTTGAATATATCAAACGGATGTATGGCATACAAGCCAGTTGCTTGCCTCCCGGATCACTTCCTGATATATAGCCCCTCGCAACCCGACCCGATACCACGACACCCGTTCCACGGAGAGAGTATGCGCCGGATTTCGATGGCTCGCCTCACCCGGATGTTCGCCTGGATCGGCTTCTCCAGCATCGGCGGCGGTCGGTCGGCGTACATCTATGACATGCTCGTGGAGCGCCATGCCTGGCTCACCCGCGAAGAGTTCATGCCAGGATACACGTTGAGTCAGCTCCTCCCCGGCCCGACCATCTCCAATCTTTCCGTGTTCCTGGGACATGGCCTGCGAGGGGCGCCGGGCGCGCTGATAGCCCTCCTTGCGGTTCTCTTCCCGGGAGCCGTCGCGATTCTGGTTCTCGCCGGCCTCTACTTCGATCACCCGGTGAATCCCCATGTGGAATCCGTCCTCCGCGGGATGGGAGCGGCCGTGGTGGGATTCCTCGGCGTGACCGTGGGCCGGATCGGAAAGGGGGCGTTGCGCGCCCGCGGCGCGATCGCGATCTTGGGCCTCACCTTCCTCTCGGTCGGCATCCTCCGCCTCAACACCTTTCTCGTCATCCTCGTCGTAGGCGCCGCCGGCCTGTGGCTGAACCGTCCCGGCTCCTCGGAGGAAATCCGGGAGACGACTGGCGAGATCAAGCCATGAGCGACCTCTTCGCCCTGGCCTGGACGTTTCTCCGACTGAGCTTTCTGGCGGTGGGGGGCGGGATCGGCGTCGTCCCCGAGATGCAACGGCAAGTGGTGGAAATCCACGGGTGGCTCACCGCCCGACAATTTGTAGACGGGTACGCCCTCTCCCAGATCACTCCGGGCCCCGGCATGCTGGTGACGGCCTTCATCGGCTACCGCGTCCAAGGCCTGCTGGGCGCCTCCGTGGCCATGGCGGCCATGTTCCTCCCGACCTCACTTCTCACCTGGATCGTCGCCCATCGCTGGGAACGCATACAGGGCCGCCCCTGGCCCCAGGCCGTGGAGCGCGCCCTGGCGCCGCTCGCCGTCGGCCTGATGGCCGCCGGCGTGTACACCGTCGGCCGTTCCGCGATCACCGATATCCCCACCGTCATCCTGGCCCTGGCCTCGGCCATCATACTTTCCGGACGCTGGCTCCCCGCCGCGGTCGTCGTCCTCGCCGCCGGTGTCGTAAGCTGGTTTGTCGGATCGTAGGTCCTTGAGGCCGAACGACTGCCCGAAGACCGGAAGAGTGGGCCGGCTGCACCTCGCACTGCATTCTGCGGTTGCCCCACCGTCCCAACTACGGTATGAATTATCGGCTCGTTTCCCGAATCGCCCGCGACCAGGAAGGCCCCTTTCCGCTGGAAGCCTCCCCACGCGCCGATTACCCAACGCGCAGGCTGTCCGATATGTGGGTGTACCGAGAGAGGACCGAATCATGTTTGGGCCCAAGTCGTCAGACCAGAACTTCTTTTCCGCCTTTTCGCGCCACGCCGCAGCCACCGCCCGGGCGGCCGAACTGCTCCTTGAGTTGTTCGAGCATCCCGAGCGGGACGAACTTGCCGTGCAGATCGAGCGGCAGGAGCACGAGGGGGACAAGATCCTCCACGACGTCGTCCACGCGCTGCGGGCCACCTGGATCACCCCGTTCGATCGGCAGGACATCCAGAATCTGATCTCCCGCCAAGACGACGTCCTGGACCTCATCCACGCCAGCTCAAAGCGGATCGCCCTCTTCGAGATCCAGACGGCTCCCAACGATGCGATCGCCCTCGCGCGGTATATCCTGAAGGCGTCCGAGATCATCAAGAACGCGGTGAACTTGCTCAACAACCTGAAGCAGAACGAAGAGATCCTCAAGTACTGTGAAACGCTGAATGAGATCGAAAACGACGGCGACGAGGTCTTCCGCCGCTCTCTCGCCAGGCTCTTCAAGAAGGGAAACGACCCGCTCGAGGTCATGAAGTGGCGGGAAATCTATGAAGAACTCGAAATGGCGATCGACCGGTGCGAGGACGTCGCCAACCAGATCGAGAGTCTGGTCCTGGAGTACTCATGACCCTCGCGCTTGTCGCCATCATCGGCCTGGCCCTGGCGTTCGATTACATCAATGGGTTCCACGACGCGGCAAACTCCATTGCCACGGTGGTGTCCACGCGGGTATTGTCCCCCCGGATCGCGGTCCTCTGGGCGGCATTTTTCAACTTCATCGCGTTTCTGGTCTTCCAAACCAAGGTGGCGTCCAACATCTCCAGGGGGGTCGATCCGGCGGTCGCCACGCTGACGATCGTGGGCGCCGGCCTGGTGGGCGCAATCGTGTGGGATCTGCTTACATGGTGGTGGGGGCTCCCCACGTCCTCCTCCCACGCCCTGCTTGGCGGCCTGGCGGGCGCGGCCGTCGTCAAGGCGGGTTTTGGAGCACTGGATGGTCCCTTCTTCATCAAGACCGCCGCCTTCATCGTCCTTTCCCCGGGGATCGGGCTGGTGCTGGCTCTCCTGGTGATGAGCAGCCTGATGCGTTATCTTGGATCGCGTCCACCCGGACGGCTCGATCGTGCCTTTCGAAAGCTCCAGCTCATCTCAGCCGCCTTCTACTCGCTCGGCCACGGCGGCAACGACGCCCAGAAGACCATGGGGATCATCGTGGCCGCGCTCGCCGCCGCGGGGCTCTTTCAGCACGCCCCCGCGGGAAGCCACAGCGACATCCCGCTCTGGGTCGTGCTGTCCTGTCACGCAGCCATGGCCCTGGGCACCATGACCGGCGGCTGGCGGATCGTGCAGACCATGGGGATGCGCATCACAAAGCTGACGCCCATCGGCGGCTTTTGCGCGGAGACGAGCGGCGCCGCCTCGCTGTTTCTGGCGACGGCGCTGGGTGTGCCGGTCTCCACCACGCACACCATCACGGGGGCGATCGTCGGGACGGGGTCGGTGCGGAAGTTTTCCGCCGTGCGGTGGGGTGTGGCGGGGCGGATCGTCTGGGCCTGGATCCTGACGATCCCGGGGGCGGCGGCCATCGGCGCCGCCAGCTACCTGCTCGCCCGCCTCGTCGGGATCCCGGGTTAGTCCTATCCGCGCCAGAACCGCCTTCGAAAGCGTTGCCAGTTGAGGATACGCCGCAGCTCCCGCTCGGAGGTGCGGTACCGCACCACCAGCCGCCCATCAACGAAGAGAATCGGAATCTCTCGCTCGTAACGGGCCTGCACCGCGGGATCGTCCTGGGTTAGCCCGAACGCTGAAGTTGAACCCGAACGTTGCTGATGAACCGCCGGTACCAACGGATGTTGGTGCGCAAAGGGCGCAAAGAGAGACCTGCTGTTTCCAGAGGGTTCCGGAATCACCCGGTCTGAGCGAGCCGTACGATTTCCATTCGTGCTCCGAAGCCCGATCTACAGATCCTGGCCTGCTTTGCGGTCTCTGCGAGCTTTGCGGTAAAATGTTGGAATTAGTCCTGTCCGCGCCGAAATCGCCTTCGAAAGCGTTGCCAGTTGAGGATGCGCCGCAGCTCCCGCTCGGAGGTGCGGTACCGCACCACCAGCCGCCCATCAACGAAGAGAATCGGAATCTCTCGCTCGTAACGGGCCCGCACCGCGGGATCGTCCTCGATGTTCACTTCGGTGAACTCGAAGGCGATCTCCCCCGCCAGACGCTCGCAGATGGCACGAAGGTCGTTGCCCAGATGACATCCAGGCCGGGTGTAGAGTTCGAGGTGCAGCGGCGGGAGCGGCATCGTGGCACCAAAGGCACCGTTGATCAGGTGTCCTTCCTTCGACCTCTCTCCAGCTCGGTCCCTGCGGCCAACCGGTCGAGGTACGCGGCGTAGCCAAAGGTGCGATCGCGGCGGCGTCCTGTAGTCTCCACGAGAACGCCTGCATCGACGAGAGCGCTCACGGCCTTGGTCACGGTGGGCTTGGTCGTGTCGAGAAGATCTTTGGCGCTGCCGATGGTGACGATGGGGTGCTCGGGCAAGAGCTCGAACAATCGGGCGGCCATCACAGAGGTTGTCGGCGCGGCCAGCACCTTTGCACGATCCGCCGTGACAAGCGCGAAGAGGTCACGCGTGGTGGCCACGGCCCCGTTGGCGATGACTGCGACTCCTTCGAGGAAGAACGCAAGCCACCCCTCGAAGTCGCCCTCGGTGCGCACCGCATCGAGCCGCTGGTAGTACTCGGCCCGGTGCTGCTTGAAGAAAAGGCTGAGGTAGAGCAAGGGCTGTGACAGCAGGTTCCAGTTCTCGAGGAGCAGCGCGATGAGCAAACGGCCGATACGTCCATTCCCGTCGAGGTACGGGTGGATGGTTTCGAACTGGACGTGAACGAGCCCGGCGCGGACGAGAGGAGGCAGCTCGCTCTTGCCGTGGATGAATTTCTCGAGCCGGCCGAGGAGCTCTCCCACCGCATGGGGGGGCGGTGGCACGTAGGCCGCGTTGCCGGGCCTGGTTCCGCCGAATCCAGTTCTGGCTGTGGCGGATCTTTCCGGGGCGCTTCTCGGCTTCGCGTACGCCCTTCATCAAACGGCGGTGCGTCTCGTTGAGCAGGCGCACCGAGAGCGGCAGCCCCGTGGGGCTTTGGAGTTGTTTGCGCGCGTTGGTCACCGCCTCGAGGTAGTTGCAGACCTCCTGGACGTCGGCTGTTTCCGCGGACTCGATCTTGCCGGCGGCTTCGAAGGCCAGGAGGTCCATCAGCGTGGCCTGCGTCCCCTCGATCTGCGAGGAGATGACGGCCTCCTTGCGCACGAACGAGTAGAGGAACCAGCTCACCGATGGCACCATGGCGCCGGCGAGCTCAAGCCGCCCAAGTGCGGTCTCGGCGCGACCAAGCAGGTCCGCGAGCGCACCCTCGATGACTAGCGGTGGGTCGTGTGGCGGTAGCGATTCAGGGATGAAGGCCTTCACCTCCTCACCGCCGGCGCTGCTTCGCTCGTACCTACCCGTGATCCGTGGCATCTCGGCTCCCTAGGAAAGCATTCTTTCCCAACGTGCACTAAAAGTAAAGATTTCTTTTTTAGTGACGAGCCCTGGGCAAGGATCGTTTCAAAAACGCATCATGGGGTGAATTGAGAAGCAACGTCTTGCAAGTCGGTGGGTCCTCGAACAGCCGCGGCGGGCACCCGCCGGCTCTATCGCACCGCTCGTGGTCGGTGAGGAGCGCCACCTCGCAGCCGGCCAGCCAGGGTCGGAGGGTCAGAAAAAGGTACCGAGAAAAAGGTACCGGGACACCTTTTACGCTCCAAGTGCCTGAATTTGCTCAGGCACGGAAACGGTTCTGCGGCGGCCGCTCCGCGGGGTGTATCGGGCGACAAGGACCGTCGTCCCCACGGCCCGCTGGGTGCCTCAGGGGGGGGATCGCGGGCGTCGGCGGTCGGATCGGGATTCGGCGCCAGTAAGGCGTGTTGGTGAATCATGCAAGAGCGACGAAAGGGACCCGGTACCTTTCTAGTATACGTGAGGTCCTCAGCCTCCTGCTCGCCGGTGAGTCGCTGTATGTGGGCGTGGAGAGTTTTCCCGCAGGCCGCCGAACTGTTCGCACCCGTCTTCAGCCCAACGGGAGAGGTTGAAAAGGTCGACAGAGGGGGTGCCAAGGCCGAAGAACATGAGGCGTCGGACGGGAAGTCCAAGGCAACAATCTGTCGCGCCCGTTGCCCCCGAGTGATGTCCATGCTACCCTTTCTCGGCAATCAACCGGGCGGCATATCGAGATGATTGACCTTTACGGCGAGTTGAAAGCAGTGATCCAAGCGCTCAAGGCCGGAGATGTCCCCTACGCGCTCTGTGGCGGACTGGCGTTGATGGTCTACCGGCAACCACGGGCAACCGTGGACATTGATATCGTGCTGCCGCCGGAGGCCACGGAGCGCCTCACCGCCGCCCTGATCCCCCTCGGATTTCGCCCGCACCCCCGCCCCATGCGATTCCAGCCGCCGGGGATCGAGATCCTCCACTTCTACAAGACCGATCCCGAGAGTCGCGACGTGTTCACCCTCGACTGTCTGCTGACCTCGCATCCCACCGTAGCCGACGCATGGGAGAGTCGCGTCGAGGCGCCCTTTGAAGAGGCCTCGATCTCGGTCGTCTCCCTGCACGGCCTGATCGCCCTGAAGCAGCTCAGAGGCTCCTCCCAGGACCTGGTGGACATCGAGGCGCTGCGATCTTTGGACGATCAGGAGCCCGGCGCGGGAGAAGAGAGATCCCATGCCTGAACTGGACCGACGATTGCGAGCGGTCTCGCAGCTCAGGAAGGTGTGGCGGTCGTTTCGCGAGCCACAGGAGCGACAAGAGGACGAGAGAGTCTCGTTGCCGATCATGATGGACCATGCGCTGGACGGGATCGCCTCCGACCCAATTGCTGTCTATGGCCTAGTCGCCGTCCGCGCGGCAGTCCGTCATTGGTGGTGTCAGAAACAGTACGAGGCGATCGTCGCGCTGGGCGATCGCCTCGACCCGTCCGTCCTCGATTCCGACCCGTTGCTTGGGGTCTACCTGGAGACCGCACGCTCTCTCACCCATCCCTCCAGCGTGCGTTCCTAATCGATCCTATCCCCTCCGCTCCTTCGCTCCCTGTCAGTTCTTCGGCTTCCACCGCAACACCGGCTGGCGGGCGGCGCGGGTTTCGTCCATGCGGCTGACGCGCGGCTTGTGCGGCGCGGCGCGGACGAGGTCGGGCTGCTCCTTGGCCTCGCGGGCGATGGCCTTCATGGCGGCGATGAACTGGTCGAGGGTCTCCTTGCTCTCCGTCTCCGTCGGCTCGATCATCAAGGCCCCCGGCACGATCAACGGGAAATAGATCGTGGGGGGATGGAAGCCGTAATCCATCAGCCGCTTGGCGATGTCGAGGGTCTTCACGTCATTCTTCAGTTGCTCGGCGTCCGAGAAGACGCACTCGTGCTTGCAGATCCGGTCGTAGGGCAGGTGGTAGTCGGGCTTGAGTCGGTTCATGATGTAGTTGGCGTTGAGGACGGCCGTCTCCGACGCCAGCTTCAGGCCGTCGGGGCCGAGGCTCCGGATGTAGGCGTAGGAGCGCACCATGACGCCGAAGCTGGCTGCGAAGGAACGCACCTTGCCGATCGACTGCGGCCTGTCGAAGTCGAGGGCGAAGCCGGTCTGCGTCTTCTCGACGGTCGGGAGCGGCATGAAGGGCGCCAGGTGCTTCCGGACGGCCACGGGCCCCGCCCCGGGGCCGCCGCCTCCGTGCGGCTGGGAGAAGGTCTTGTGCAGATTGACATGGATCACGTCCACGCCCCAGTCGCCCGGCCGGGTGATCCCCATGATGGCGTTCAGGTTGGCCCCGTCGCAGTAAACCTGCCCGCCCTTGCGGTGGACGATCTCGGCAATCTCGGCGATGTGCTCCTCGAAGAGCCCCAGGGTGTTGGGATTCGTGAGCATGATCGCCGCGACCTCGTCATCCATCGCCTCGGCCACGGCCTGGGGCTCCACCACTCCGAGCGGCCCCGACTTGATCGGGACCACCTGGTAGCCGCAGAGCGCCGAGCTGGCGGGATTCGTCCCGTGCGCCGATTCGGGGATGAGGATCTTCCGGCGCGGGTCCCCCTTCGACTGGTGGTAGGCCCGGATCATCATGACACCGGTCAACTCTCCGTGCGCCCCCGCCGACGGCTGGAGCGAGACCCGGTCCAGGCCGCTCACCTCGGCCAGGTACTGCTCCAGCTCCCACATCAGTTGCAGGGCCCCCTGTGCCAATTCGTCCGGCAAATACGGATGCGCCTTTGCAAAGCCGGGCAGCCGGGCCACGTCCTCGTTCACGCGGGGGTTGTACTTCATGGTGCAGGAACCGAGCGGGTAGAATCCGAGGTCGATCCCGAAGTTCCACTGGGAGATCCGCGTATAGTGGCGGACCACTTCCCCCTCGCTCACCTCGGGAAGCCCGGGGATCTCCCCCCGCAGCATGTGCGCGGGGATCAGCGTCTCCGCCTTCTTCTGGGGCACGTCGCAGGGAGGCAACGAGAAGCCCACGCGCCCGGGCGAGCCTTGCGCAAAGATCAGGGGCTCCTCGAAGACCAGCCCCTGGGTTCCGACCGTCCGCTCCGGGCCGCTCATCGCACCCCTCCCAGCGCCGCGGCCAACGCGTCGATCTGCTCCCGCGACTTCTGCTCCGTCACGCACACCAGCAGACAGTCCTTCAGCTCCGGATAGAATCGGCCCAGGTCCAGGCCGCCCACGATCTCCCGTCTGAGCAGCCGCTTCAGGACCGCCGCAGGCTTCTTCTTCGTCCGCAGGACGAACTCGTTGAAGGTCGGTCCGTCGAAGCGGGCGCCCAGTCCCTCGAGGCCCCCGAGCCGCTCTTTGGCGTAGGCCGCCTTGCGGAGGTTCTGGAGCGCCACCGCCCGCAGCCCCTGCGGCCCCATGCTCACCAGATAGATCGCTCCCATCAGCGCGATCAAGGATTCGGAGGTGCAGATGTTGGAGGTCGCCTTCTCCCGCCGGATGTGCTGCTCGCGCGTGGCCAGGGTGAGGACGTAGCCGGTCCGCCCCTGCCGGTCCACCGTCTCTCCCACCAGCCGTCCCGGCATGTGGCGCACGAACCGCTCGCGCGTGGCGAACAGCCCCAACGCCGGACCGCCATAGTTCATCCCGGTCCCCAGCGCCTGGCCCTCGCCGGTGACGATATCGGCGCCGCACTCCCCGGGCGACTTCAGGAGCCCGAGGGCGATCGGCTCGGCCACGCACACAACAAAGAGCGCCCCCACGGCGTGGGCCGCCTCGGCCAGAGGCGCGAGATCCTCGACTCCTCCGAAGAAGTTGGGATACTGCACCACCAGGCAGGCCGCCTGCGGGGTGAGACCCTGCTTCACGGCCTCCAGGTCGGTCGTCCCCGCGTCGGTGAACCCGATCTCACGGAAGGCGAGGCCGAGCTGCGCCGCGTAGGTCCGGGCGACCTGGCGGTATTCCGGGTGGACCGCGCGAGCCACCACCACCTCCGACCGGCCCGTGATGCGCTGGGCCATCAAGATGCCTTCGGCCGTGGCGGATGCCCCCTCGTACATCGAGGCGTTGCTCACCTCCATCCCCGTCAATTGGCAGATGAGCGTCTGGTACTCGAAAAGCGCCTGAAGCGTCCCCTGCGAGATCTCGGGCTGGTACGGCGTGTAGGCGGTGAGAAATTCGCCCCGCTGGGTTAGGTGGGTGATAATGGCAGGGCTGAAGTGGTCGTAACAGCCCGCCCCCAGGAAGGTGCTCCACCGATCCGCGTCGGCGTTTAGGTCCGACAGGGTGCGGAGGTGTCTTGTCAGCTCGGCCTCCGAAAGAGCCGTCGGGATCCTGAGGGCCCGCCGCAGACGCAAGGTCTCGGGCACGTCCGCGAAGAGATCCTCAACCGACCCGGACCCGATGGCCTCCAGCATCTGCCGCCGATCCTGCTCCGTAATCGGGATATAGCGCATGCGTCGCTCTCCTCTACGTCAATCAGTGATCTAATGTCAATGACCAATGACCAATGACCAAATGGCGCGATCGGTGATTATCTGTAATTGGTCATTGGAATTTGGTCATTGGTCATTCTCAATGTGCGCCCTCGCTGGCCAGGAACGCCTCGTACGCCTTCACATCCATGAGGGCGTCGAGATCCTTGGGATTCTCGATCGTGACCACGATCATCCAGCCCGCCCCGTAGCAGTCCTGGTTGACCAGTTCGGGCTTGGTCTCCAGGGCGGCGTTGACCTCGACGACTTCCCCACTCAGGGGGCAGTACACGTCGGAGACGGCCTTCACCGACTCCACGACTCCAAGGGCCTCCATCTTGCCGCCGGCGACCGCGAACTTCCGTCCCAGCTTCGGCAGCTCCACGAAGACCACGTCTCCCAGCGCGTGCTGGGCGTGGTGGGTGAGGCCGATCCGTCCCCGATTCCCCTCGAGTCTGACCCACTCGTGCTCCCTGGTATACTTGAGATCGGCTGGATACATGCGCGTTCCTCCCTTATGAGCGTGGCCGCTTGTAGAATGGAGTCTTCACGATCCGCGCCGCGACCGGTTGGTCGCGGATCAGAATCTCGATCTCGGTCCCCACGGCGGCGTGTGCGATCGCCACATAGCCGAGGCCGATATTTCGGTTGAGCCAAGGAGATGGTGCGCCGCTCGTCACCTCGCCGATCCGCTCCCCGCCCTTCAGGATGGGGTAGTGGGAGCGAGCGATGCCCCGCCCCACCATCTCGAAACCGACCAGCTTGCGCGCTATCCCCGCCGCCTTTTGCTTCGCCAGGGCCGCTCGGCCGACGAACTCTCCCTTTTCAATCTTCACGATCCAGCCCAGATCCGCCTCGAGCACCGTGTGCGCATCATCGATGTCATTGCCGTAGAGGGCCATCTTGGCCTCTAGACGCAACGTGTCCCGCGCGCCGAGGCCGCACGGGAGCAAACCCAGCGGACTCCCCGTCTCCAGCAAGGCGTCCCACACCGCCGCGGCGTGCTGCGGGGGCAAGTACACCTCGAAGCCGTCCTCCCCCGTGTATCCCGTCCGCGAGAGGATCGCCCGCTTTCCCACGACTTGCCCGATGGCGAACCAATAGTACGGGACGGCCGCGAGGTCCACCGGCGTGAGCCGCTGCAGAATCTCGACCGCCCGCGGCCCCTGGATAGCAAGCAGAGCGGTCTCGTCGCTGAGGTCTCGGAACTCCGCCGTGCCGGTACCATGCTCGCGAATCCAGGCGACGTCCTTGCCATGGTTCCCGGCGTTGAGCGTCACCATGTAGTGATCGTCCGCGACCTTGTAGACCGTGAGATCGTCCACGAAGGTGCCGGCCTCGGTCGTCAGAGCCGAGTAATGCACCTGCCCCGTCCGGAGCCGCGCGGCGTCGTTGCTGGTCAGATACTGCACTGCGGCCAGGGCGCCCGGCCCGCGGAATTCCACCTCGCCCATGTGCGAGACGTCGAAGAGGCCTGCGGCGCTCCGGACGGCCCGATGCTCTTCCAGGATCCCCCGATACTGCACAGGCATGTCCCACTCGCCGAAGGGGACCATTTTGGCCCCCATGGCCCGGTGGACCGCGGTGAGCGGGGTCTGCTTCAAGGGGTGATCAGGGGTGGTCATGATGTCCCTCCGATAGATCCAGACGGAAACGGAATCCGCGATGGCACCGACACCAGAAGAGGCGCGACGGCGATTCTTCGCCGATGCCGGACCGTTGTCAAGAAAAACTCTCCCGTTCTCAGCGACCCGAATCGGCCCCGTCGCACGCCTCAGCGCGTGCGCGCCTCGCCGGCGCAGAGACCCAGCACGAGCTGCTCGAGAATCAGGGAATCCGGCTGGCCCGACGTCTTGATGGCGAGGTCTGCATCGTGAATGGCCGAGAGCGCCTCCAGGAGCTCCTCGAGGCGATACCGGCCGGCCGCCTTCAGCAGATTGAAGGCTCGGAACGGGTGCATCGCTGTGAGCCTGGCGGCCGATCCGTCGTCCTCTCCGTCCTCGGCGGACAACCGGGGCAGGAGGCGCGCCTGAAACGTCGCGAAGGTCATCCGCGGATCGATCTCCCCCCCCAGCCGCCGGTCCAGGGCGCAACGGGCCATCATAAGGCTGCGCACCTCGCCGGCCAGCAATCCCAGAATCGCCACGCCCGCCTCGCGCTGCGCGAGCAGGCCCCGCAACGCGCGCAGCGCCCGGCCGACCTCCCGCTCGTCCACCGCATTGGTGAGATCGAACACCCCCGCCTCGCGCGTGGTGCTCAGGACCTCCGTGACGTCCTCGAGGGTGATGCGCGGCCGGTCGCCGACGTACAGGAGGATCTTCTCGATCTCGGATTCGAGAGCCCGCATACTGAATCCGGTCCGGTCCAGGATGCCGACGGCGGCGTCCTCGCCGATGGTCTTCTTCTCCGCCGCCACTCGTTCCCGGATCTTGGCCCGCGCCATCTCGGGCCGCATCTGGGTCTCCCCCGCCTTGCCGGTCCGGACCCCGCAGTCCACCACAACGCCCGTCTCGTGGATCCGCTTGAAGAGGGCGCGGCGCTGGTCCACCACCTCGGCGGTGAGGATCAAGACGGCCTCCGGCGGGATCCCTTGCTGGAGCATCCCCTCGTAGATCTTGGCCGTACCCGCGCCCGATGCCTCCGGAATCTCCGCCCCCTCGGCCAGCAGACGCCCTGCCGTCTCTTGAAGCCAGCGCTCCGATTCGTCGTCGTGGGAGACGGTCAGGAGCTGATCCCAGACGGGCTCGGGCAGCTCTCCCCTCGCCGCACGTTCCAGGAAAGACCGGTCCTGCCCCACTGCCCCCGTCGCCTGAAGCAGCAAGGCGGTCGCCCGGGCGGGATTGTCCCCCTTCCACGCCTCCCAGCTTTTCGCAAACAGGCCGCCCACACTCTGCTTCGAGACGAAGGCCTTGGTGTCGTGGACCACGACCACCTTGGTCCCTCCGAAGAGCGACACGGTCCGCAGGCGCAGCGGCAGGCTCCCCCCCTCCGATTCCTCCGCGACCACCTCGACGCTGAGCGGCTGGTGCTCGGGGGGGACCAGCGCGTCCACGATTGCTCTCGCCCCCTCGCGCGTGAGCAGCTCGTCCCCGTACAGCAGGTACACGGAGGAGCGCGCGCCCTTCCGGATGCCCGCGATCACCTTGTCAATCGGTCCCGTCATTGGGATTGCCCCCCTCCTCTTCCCCGGACCGGACTCGGCAGGGGACCCGACGTGTCGAGGCGCGGTCCACGCCGGCCAGGACCGCGAGGAGCTCTCGTCCCAGGTGGGTGCTCCGCCACCCGCGGATCCCCTCAACCGCGGCCAGCGTGGCCAAATCGGGGGGAGCCACTTGCGCCAGGATCTCGATCAGCCGCCGCGGCAGCAGCAGGCCCGGGTCCAGCCCCAGCCGCGGAGCGGCCTCCGCCCGCCAGGACAGCAGGAGCTCGATCCGCCGCTCCGCGGACCGCTCCAGGCGAGGTTTCTTCGGCCGGCGGATGACCGGGAGGTCGGGCTCCGGGATGGCAAGACCGCGGGACACAGCGTCCAACAGCCCATCCCCGTATCGGCTCACCACGATCGAGGAGCAGCCCGGAATCTTGCTGAGTTCCTCCCGTTGTCGCGGCCGCTCTGCCGCGAGGCGGAGCAGTGTCTCGTTTCCCATTACCCTGAAGGGCGGCCGCCCCCGCTCCCGCGCCCACCCCTCGCGCGCCACGAAGAGTTCCCGTAGGACGGCCAGGCCCTGCGGGTCAAGCGAACCGACCCCCTTGATCTGAAAACAGTCGTCCGGATGGAACACCCGCTCCGCCGCCGGCGTCGCTTCGAGCGCGCGACATTCCTCCGCCACCCACTCCTGTCGCCCCCGGACCCGCAACGCATCCAGCAGGCATGTCCGGAGGGGGATCAGGTGCCTGACGTCTTCCGCCGCGTACCATTCCTGCGCCGGGCTCAGGGGCCGGCTCGCCCAGTCGTCCTTCTGCCGCGACTTGCCCGGCGGAACCCCCAGCAGCGTGGCGAGCAGCGCCGAGAGGCCGAGCCCCGGCATCTCGAGGAACTGCGCGGCCACCATGGTGTCGAAGAGACCGGCGACCGCGAAGCCGAAGTCGCGCTTCATTGCGGCAAGGTCGTAGGCGGCCCCGTGGAATACCTTGACCACGGCCGGGTCGGCCAGGATCGGGGCAAGCGGGCGCAGATCCGCCAGCGCCAGGGGATCCACCAGGAATGCCTCGCCGTCTTCCACCGCGAGTTGGATCAGACAGACCTTTTCGGGAAAGTGGTGCAGGCTGTCCGACTCGGAATCCACCGCCAGTACCCGCGTCGCGCGCAGGCGGGGAATGGCGCCCTCCAGATCGGTGGACGTCCGAATCCAGTGGACAGGTCTGGCGGAGGAGGACGAAGGATCGGGTTGCGTCATCCTGATCTCGCAGGTGAGGAAGGCGCACCGGCCGGCGCCTACCGCACACGGCAGCGAAGCTACTTGATGGCCAGCTTACCCGTGGGTGTGAACGGACCGATCCAGCGGAAATTCGTGCAGGCGTACTCGTAGATGCCCGAGCGATCGGCCGCCACTGGAATGCTCACCGTGGTTTGGGCCGCGACCGCCTGGCGGATGTTCAGGGCGGGAATCAGAAAGATGTGCTCCTTCCCCACACTGGTCACCCGCAGGGTAATAGCCAACGCCCGCCCGCCTCGGTCGGCGGCCAGGACCGACGGCTCACACCGGTTGTCCTGGGCAACGATATCGATGGTGATCTTCTTCGCCTCGGCCGGAACGAGCGGGTCGCTGTCCCTATGTCCAAACAGAGTTCCACACCCCCCGGCCGGGAGCAACAGGCTGATCAGGATGAACGGAAGCACGCGCCGCACTTTTGACCCTCCTAAGTGTATGGACGGGGGAGCCTACCACGAGGCTTGCGAACATGCAATGGTCCACTGACGGCGCCGGTTTTTGCTCCCCGACGTCGCGCCGCAACGAACTCGTTGACCGCGGGGAGGAGCTCGGGATATATCTGAACCCGCCCCGGTCGCTCCCCGGGGTCGGCGGAGGACTCACTCCCGCGCCTCCGGCGAGCGCGATGGCGAGCCAATCAGCTTAGGGCGAGGACAGCGTGGACCGCCAATCACCGATCGAAGCCAAGCGCCGGTACCTTCGGCAGCGGGCGCAGCAGCTCGTGAAGCGGGTCAACCGCATGGACGACGAGGAACTTCGCTGGACCGTCCGCGTCTTCGCTGATTGTCTCTCCCCGAAACAGCGTATGGCCTTCTTGGGCGTCTATAGCGAGCACTGGCCGGTGGAGGATCGGCGGCGGTTCTTGCCGGTGTTCATTCAGCGGTACACTCAGGTGGCCCTCGACACCCTGGAGCGCTCCGCATCGGTGCGCGGCGGGGGGCTGGCAGCCCTCACGGACGAAGACTTGCAGGGCATGTCGGTGGCCGAGAAGTGGTCGCTGCTGGCCGACGATCCGGGCGGGCTCTCTTCCGACCAGCTGCGGCGCGAACTGGCTCGACTATTCATGTGCAAGTCCTTCGACCTTCTCCACGACACGGGTCTCTCTGAGGCGGCCGTCGAATACCCCGCCTACCATCGGATACAGGAGGCCCTGGAAGCCCGCACCGACGCACCCATCGCCGAGCTGGTCCGGTTCGTGGTGGAGCGCGCCGCCCTCCTGTGTTCTCGCACCCCGCAGGATGTTGAGGCCGCCCTCGCCCAGATCCGCGGCACGATTAGCCAGCGCCTCGGAATCGTGATCCCTCCCGACCGGCTGTTCGCCGGGCAGATGGTCCGTCTCCCCCTGGAGCACCCCGACCAGGTCTCCGACCCCACCGCCGCCGAGACTATTCGTACGCTGGGCGATCTGCCGGAGGTCGACCCCTTCACCGCCCTGCTGATCGTGGCGGACCTCATGACCCAGCGGGAAGTCGAGGAACACCTGCTCCCCTTGCAGCGGCGCTACCGCTCCTTCGCCGAGGTGCCACCCGAGGAACTCCGCGCGCTCCTCGCCCGCCTCTGGGGCCGGCTGGGGGATCGCCGCCTCACCGACTTCGCGGATCGGTACCGATCGGGCCGCATGGTCGCCGAGCGGAAGGTGGCGCTCGAGGTCTGGAACCTGCTGCCCCGCGAGGAGCAGTTGACGATCCTGGAGCGGGACAACCGCAGCATGGACCCCGGCCAGGTGGCGCGCCACCTGATCAAGATCTTCTTCAGCTTCCAGTACGACACGCTCTTCGACGTCGGCTTCCACGTCGGTCTCCTGCGTTCCCCCCGCTACCATTCCCTTGTCCGGCGTCTGACCGGATCGGAGACCGCGTCGGAAACACTGCGGGTGGAGACACTGACCCGAACCGTGACGCGACAGATGCACAACCTAGGGGCGCTGGCGCCGGAGGCCCGCCGGGCGGGCCTGCAGCAGATCCGCGCGCTCATTGCCGCGGCCCTCGACCTTCCCGACGATCTCACGTATTCCGCCGGGAAAGAAGGGCGCGCCTAGCAGGCTGCTGAAAACGGCCCATCTGCTGCGTTGGCCCGCTTGGACGCTCGTTGCGGCGTACCTGGAGTACGCCTCACTCGGCCCGTCGCGGGCCGCCTAGCATCTGAGCCCTTTTGAGCAGCCTGCCGAAAAGTGAGTATTCCAGCATCCTGGTCTGGGAGGATTGATCATGCCTGTGGGCAAACGACGACATCCCATCTATGAAGGCATCGCGCTGCTGGCCGATCCCATCTACGGGTATATCCAGTTCACCGTGCCCATCAACGAACAGCAAGAGGAGCGCACGGAGAAGGACCTCATCGACACCCCCTGGATGCAGCGGCTGCGTCGCGTGCACCAAATTCAGTCCAGCTTCTGGGTCTTTCCATCCGGGGAGCACAGCCGCTTCCAGCACTCGCTGGGCACCATGCACATGGCAGGCCGGTTCGCCGACCGGCTCTATCCCAGCCTGAAGCAGGTCTTCCGCCGCCAGTGCCCCTCCCAGCCCTGCGTGAAGGAGCTGCTGCGGTTGACCGGTCTCCTCCATGACATCGGCCATGGGCCGTTCAGCCACTTCTACGACGAGAACTACCTGAAACCCCGCTTTCAGACGACCCACGAGGGGATCGGCCAGTTGATCGTGACGCAGAAGCTGGCGGACATCATCCGTCGCATCCGCCGAAGCCCCGATGGGCCCCTCGATGCCGATGAGACGATCGAGCCGGAGCAGATCGCCTTCCTGATGGGCAAGCCGGACGCGGGGGGCGACGACCGGATGCCGCCCTGGCTGCAGACCCTGCAGCCGGTCTTCTCGGGCATCTACACCGCCGACAACATGGACTATATCCAGCGGGATGCCTATATGACCGGCTTCTCCCTGGACCTGGTGGACATCGAACGCCTCCTTTACTACACCTTTGTCACGGAGGACGGTCTCACCTTGCACAAGTCCGGCTCCTCCGCGCTCCGCCGCTTCGTCAACGCGCGCTTCACCATGTATGCGGATGTCTACTATCACCGGACCAACCGGGCGGTGGATCTGCACATGCAGGAGATCTTCGAGGAGACCGTTCGCCTGCTCTTCCCATTCGACCCCCGGGTCGAGCTGGACCGGTACCTCGGCGTCAGCGACTGGTCCCTGCTGGAGGGGGTGCGTCAGTGGGCCGGTGATCCTGATCCGCAACGAAACGCCCTGGCAGAGGCGTGGGCGCGGATCGTGGGCCGCGAGGTAAAATGGAAGATGGCCTACGACCACATGGAAACGATGGACCAGCCCCGCGCCAAGAAGTTCATGTCCGCGCCGGAGTTGGAGCAAGCCATCCGCCAGGGTTTACCCGGGGCGCTGCGCGATCTTCCCTTCAGGGTGGACGTAGCCCGGCAGGATCCCCGGCCGCTGAACCCCTGGACCGAGGAGACGAAAAAGATATTGATCTACGACCCGGCGACGGAAAAGGCCTCGCCGCGACCCGTGGAGGAGTTGTTCCGCTACATCCCGGCCCAGGTGGCCCACTACCGGATCTTCGCCCTGGACCATGCCCACGACGCCGAACTGGCCGCCGCCACCCGCGCCGCCCTCGAGGGTCCCGGCCAGGACGCCTTCACGACCAACGTGTGAGGCCGCCGCCCGGCGGGCCTCACCGATCTGTGGACTTCTTCCAAGGGGAGCACAGGGGCAGGGGAGCAGGGGGGCAGACCCGGCCCCTCGCTCCCCTGCTCCCCTGCTCCCCCGCCTCTCAGCCCCGCGTCCCGAAGAGTGCCGTCCCGATCCTAACCAGCGTGGCCCCCTCCTCGATCGCCGCCTCGAAGTCGTGCGACATCCCCATGGACAGCTCGGTGAGCGGAAACCCCTCCCGGACGAGTTGCTCCCGCAGCAGACGGAGGCGACGGAAGAACGGACGCACCGCTTCCGGATCCGAAAGAAAGGGCGGGACGATCATCAGACCATCGATCGCAAGATGGGGGAATCGGCTCGCCTCTGCCAGGAGGGCACGGATCTCCCCCTCGGTCTCGCCGCTCTTCTGTGACTCCCCACCCAGGTTCACTTCCACGAGACAGCGCAGCGCCTTCCCTGCCTCCTCGGCATGCCGCTCCAGTTCGCGGGCCAGCCGAATTGAATCCAGGGAATGAATCCGGCTGAAGAGGGCAACCGCCAGCTTGGCCTTGTTCGTCTGGAGGTGTCCGATCATGTGCCATTCGGCCACACCGGGAACAAGCGCGATCTTCTCCCGCGCCTCCTGTACCCGGTTCTCCCCGAGAATCCGCACGCCCGCGGCCACGGCCTCCCGCACGGCCTCGGCCGGCATGGTCTTGCTGACCGCGACCAGGGTCACCGCCGAGGCCGGTCGGCCGCTCCGTGCCGCCGCAGCCTCGATCCGTTCCCGCACCCGAGCCAACCGCCCGCGAATCCCCTCAACCACCTCAGCTCCCCCGCTCCGCCGTCCCTCCGCTCCCCCCGCCCGGCTTCTGCTGCCGCAGGAACTGTTCCATCTCTCGAATCAGATCGCCTGCGCTGGGGAGCTCGTCGGCCGGGGGCTCGGGAGTGTCGGTTTCGGCGTCCCGCCGCTCCAGTTCCTGGATGTATTTTGCCACCTCCGGCTTCTGGGCGATAATCCGGGCGAGCTGCCGGTCGAATTCCGCCGCCCCCTCCGTCAGCTCGCTGAGGTCGGCCTGCCATTCGAAAAAATCCAGGACCCGCCGGACCAGGGCCAGTACGGCGTGCGGATTGCTGACCTCGGAGACGTAATGAGGGACGTTTGCCCATAGGCTCACCGCGGGAAGGTTCTTGCGGCGGCAGGCGTCGTTCAGGATTCCGAGGATACCCGTCGGCCCCTCGTATCGCGTGGGGGTCGTCTGGAAACGCCGACCCAGTTCCGGATCGCTGGCGACGCCCGAGAGCCGGATTGGGCGCGTGTGTGAGACGTCGGCCAGTAGGGCCCCCAGGGTGATCACCAGGGAAACCTGGGCCCGGTCGGCCAGCTCCAGGATGTGGCCGCAAAAGGTTTGCCACTTGAGGTGAGGCTCGATCCCCACCCCGACAATGACGTCCCGGCCGAGCGACGGTTCCTCGCTGAGGAAGAAGTCGGTCGTCGGCCAGTGGACTTCCCGAACGGTCCGTGAGTCCTTCCGAAAGCGGACCTCTGGCCGGGTGAGTCCGAAGTGGTAGAACTCCTCCGGCTGAATCACCGCCACGCGCCGCGTCGGCCAGATGCGGCAGAGGAAGCGAGCGGCGTTTGTCGCGCTCTCGGCCGCATCATTCCAGCCGGCAAATGCAACCACCAATACCGGCCGCCGCAGGTCCGACGGAAGGTCATCAATCAACAGCGGGACGACAGTGTCGGCCATAAGATTTGTCCCTCCGTTCCTGGATCAATCCAGATCGATGTCTCGAATCGGCTTGGTGATCGGCACGTCCTTGGTCCGCTTGAGCGCATCCTGGAACTTCCGGTCGAGGAGATCCTTCTTATTCTTCTCCAGCTTCATCGACTCCTCGAATCGGGCCTGCCGCTGGGCGGCCTCCGCGTGGAGCCCCTGCACCGCCTCCGTGAGATTCTTGACCGTTCGCTCTTCGGGGGGCAGCTCGTGAGACAGCACTGCGCGCATCCCTGCATCCACCCGAAGCCGGGCCTGGCAGCACGGACAGACGACTTCGAATGGCTCTGCTGGTTCCTGGACCATGGTCACCTCCTAGCAGGCTGCTGAAAAAGGCCCATCTGCGGCGTTGGCTTGCTTAGGCACTCGTTGCGGCGTACCTGAAGTACGCCTGGACCCACTCGGTGGGTACCCCGCCTTACGCGCGCCGCCTTGCATCTGGACCTTTTTGAGCAGCCTGGACACAAGCGGGTTTTCAATATCTTGCTAGAAGATATTTACCAGGAGGAGGCAGGGAGATCAAGACAATATGGAAAGATGTCGGATGCCCGACGGAGAGGAACCTGGAAGGCGCCGGATGGTGTGGACTACTTTCCGGAGAAGCGATATTCGAAATCCTTGAGGACTCCCTGTCCGTCAAACCGAATGGTCAGCATCTCGATGCGCTCGGACGTCTTGCTGATCCAGCCAAAGGTTCGCTCCCGGTAATAGATAAAGGTTTCCAGGCCGGGCGAGAGCACGACCTCCTGCGGAATCCCGAAGCGCTCCCGCACCTCGTCTCTCGTCGTCTTCCCCTGGACCAGCGACTTCAGCGCCGTCTCGTCGGCGATCTGGGCGCCGGCGGCCCGCAAGGAGGGCGGCGGCGTTGGGGCCGGTTGAACCACGGGAGCCGCAGGGGTCACGGGTGGAAGCGGCGCCTGGGCGGCGGCACTCGGCGAATCCGACGGCGCCTTCGACCGAGAGAACCACCCGCATCCCGTGGTGGTCGTCAAGATCAGCCCGAAGAGGGCAACCGCCGCGGTGACTCGGCATCGACCCACGTGCGTCATCTGCACAGTACCTCCCCGGTGGTCGACCTGCGCCACCGGCCGTCGTCTCGCGCCAGAAGGGAACTTTCGTGAAGGACTGAGGGGAATCTAAGCCAGCGAGGTGCCATCCGTCAACCCATTTCCCAGACGGCGCCGGTTTTTGCTCCCCGACGTCGCGCCGCAACGAACTCGTTGACCGCGGGGAGGAGCTCGGGATATATCTGAATCCGCCCCGGTCGCTCCCCGGGGTCGGCGGAGGACTCACTCCCGCGCCTCCGGCGAGCGCGATGGCGAGCCAATCAGCTTAGGGCGAGGACAGCGTGGATCGCCAATCACCGATCGAAGCCAAGCGCCGGTACCTTCGGCAGCGGGCGCAGCAGCTCGTGAAGCGGGTCAACCGCATGGACGACGAGGAACTTCGCTGGACCGTCCGCGTCTTCGCTGATTGTCTCTCCCCGAAACAGCGTAAGGCCTTCCTGGGCGTCTATAGCGAGCACTGGCCGGTGGAGGATCGGCGGCGGTTCTTGCCGGTGTTCATTCAGCGGTACACTCAGGTGGCCCTCGACACCCTGGAGCGCTCCGCATCGGTGCGCGGCGGGGGGCTGGCAGCCCTCACGGACGAAGACTTGCAGGGCATGTCGGTGGCCGAGAAGTGGTCGCTGCTGGCCGACGATCCGGGCGGGCTCTCTTCCGACCAGCTGCGGCGCGAACTGGCTCGACTATTCATGTGCAAGTCCTTCGACCTTCTCCACGACGCGGGTCTCTCTGAGGCGGCCGTCGAATACCCCGCCTACCATCGGATACAGGAGGCCCTGGAAGCCCGCACCGACGCACCCATCGCCGAGCTGGTCCGGTTCGTGGTGGAGCGCGCCGCCCTCCTGTGTTCTCGCACCCCGCAGGATGTTGAGGCCGCCCTCGCCCAGATCCGCGGCACGATTAGCCAGCGCCTCGGAATCGTGATCCCTCCCGACCGGCTGTTCGCCGGGCAGATGGTCCGTCTCCCCCTGGAGCACCCCGACCAGGTCTCCGACCCCACCGCCGCCGAGACTATTCGTACGCTGGGCGATCTGCCGGAGGTCGACCCCTTCACCGCCCTGCTGATCGTGGCGGACCTCATGACCCAGCGGGAAGTCGAGGAACACCTGCTCCCCTTGCAGCGGCGCTACCGCTCCTTCGCCGAGGTGCCACCCGAGGAACTCCGCGCGCTCCTCGCCCGCCTCTGGGGCCGGCTGGGGGATCGCCGCCTCACCGACTTCGCGGATCGGTACCGATCGGGCCGCATGGTCGCCGAGCGGAAGGTGGCGCTCGAGGTCTGGAACCTGCTGCCCCGCGAGGAGCAGTTGACGATCCTGGAGCGGGACAACCGCAGCATGGACCCCGGCCAGGTGGCGCGCCACCTGATCAAGATCTTCTTCAGCTTCCAGTACGACACGCTCTTCGACGTCGGCTTCCACGTCGGTCTCCTGCGTTCCCCCCGCTACCATTCCCTTGTCCGGCGTCTGACCGGATCGGAGACCGCGTCGGAAACGCTGCGGGTGGAGACACTGACCCGAACCGTGACGCGACAGATGCACAACCTAGGGGCGCTGGCGCCGGAGGCCCGCCGGGCGGGCCTGCAGCAGATCCGCGCGCTCATTGCCGCGGCCCTCGACCTTCCCGACGATCTCACGTATTCCGCCGGGAAAGAAGGGCGCGCCTAGCAGGCTGCTGAAAACGGCCCATCTGCTGCGTTGGCACGCTTGGGTGCTCGTTGCGGCGTACTCCGGAGTACGCCTCACTCGGCCTTCCGCGTTCCGCCTTGCATCTGGACCGTTTTGAGCAGCCTGCCGAAAGGTGAGTACTCAGCATCCTGGTCTGGGAGGATTGATCATGGCTGTGGGCAAACGACGACATCCCATCTATGAAGGCATCGCGCTGCTGGCCGATCCCATCTACGGGTATATCCAGTTCACCGTGCCCATCAACGAACAGCAAGAGGAGCGCACGGAGAAGGACCTCATCGACACCCCCTGGATGCAGCGGCTGCGTCGCGTGCACCAAATTCAGTCCAGCTTCTGGGTCTTTCCATCCGGGGAGCACAGCCGCTTCCAGCACTCGCTGGGCACCATGCACATGGCAGGCCGGTTCGCCGACCGGCTCTATCCCAGCCTGAAGCAGGTCTTCCGCCGCCAGTGCCCCTCCCAGCCCTGCGTGAAGGAGCTGCTGCGGTTGACCGGTCTCCTCCATGACATCGGCCATGGGCCGTTCAGCCACTTCTACGACGAGAACTACCTGAAACCCCGCTTTCAGACGACCCACGAGGGGATCGGCCAGTTGATCGTGACGCAGAAGCTGGCGGACATCATCCGTCGCATCCGCCGAAGCCCCGATGGGCCCCTCGATGCCGATGAGACGATCGAGCCGGAGCAGATCGCCTTCCTGATGGGCAAGCCGGACGCGGGGAGCGACGACCGGATGCCGCCCTGGCTGCAGACCCTGCAGCCGGTCTTCTCGGGCATCTACACCGCCGACAACATGGACTATATCCAGCGGGATGCCTATATGACCGGCTTCTCCCTGGACCTGGTGGACATCGAACGCCTCCTTTACTACACCTTTGTCACGGAGGACGGCCTCACCTTGCACAAGTCCGGCTCCTCCGCGCTCCGCCGCTTCGTCAACGCGCGCTTCACCATGTATGCGGATGTCTACTATCACCGGACCAACCGGGCGGTGGATCTGCACATGCAGGAGATCTTCGAGGAGACCGTTCGCCTACTCTTCCCATTCGACCCCCGGGTCGAACTGGACCGGTACCTCGGCGTCAGCGACTGGTCCCTGCTGGAGGGGGTGCGTCAGTGGGCCGGTGATCCTGATCCGCAACGAAACGCCCTGGCAGAGGCGTGGGCGCGGATCGTGGGCCGCGAGGTAAAATGGAAGATGGCCTACGACCACATGGAAACGATGGACCAGCCCCGCGCCAAGAAGTTCATGTCCGCGCCGGAGTTGGAGCAAGCCATCCGCCAGGGTTTACCCGGGGCGCTGCGCGATCTTCCCTTCAAGGTGGACGTAGCCCGGCAGGATCCCCGGCCGCTGAACCCCTGGACCGAGGAGACGAAAAAGATATTGATCTACGACCCGGCGACGGAAAAGGCCTCGCCGCGACCCGTGGAGGAGTTGTTCCGCTACATCCCGGCCCAGGTGGCCCACTACCGGATCTTCGCCCTGGACCATGCCCACGACGCCGAACTGGCCGCCGCCACCCGCGCCGCCCTCGAGGGTCCCGGCCAGGATGCCTTCACGACCAACGTGTGAGGGCCGCCGCCCGGCGGCCCTCACAGACTGGGAAGCACTCAGGGGGGCAAGGGCGCAGAGGGGCAAGGGTTCTCTTCCCCGCCCCTCTGCTCCCCTGCTCCCCTGCTCCCCCGCCTCTCAGCCCCGCGTCCCGAAGAGTGCCGTCCCGATCCTAACCAGCGTGGCCCCCTCCTCGATCGCCGCCTCGAAGTCGTGCGACATCCCCATGGACAGCTCGGTGAGCGGAAACCCCTCCCGGACGAGTTGCTCCCGCAGCAGACGGAGGCGACGGAAGAACGGACGCACCGCTTCCGGATCCGAAAGAAAGGGCGGGACGATCATCAGACCATCGATCGCAAGATGGGGGAATCGGCTCGCCTCTGCCAGGAGGGCACGAATCTCCCCCTCGGTCTCGCCGCTCTTCTGTGACTCCCCACCCAGGTTCACTTCCACGAGACAGCGCAGCGACTTCCCTGCCTCCTCGGCATGCCGCTCCAGTTCGCGGGCCAGCCGAATTGAATCCAGGGAATGAATCCGGCTGAAGAGGGCAACCGCCAGCTTGGCCTTGTTCGTCTGGAGGTGTCCGATCATGTGCCATTCGGCCACACCGGGAACAAGCGCGATCTTCTCCCGCGCCTCCTGTACCCGGTTCTCCCCGAGAATCCGCACGCCCGCGGCCACGGCCTCCCGCACGGCCTCGGCCGGCATGGTCTTGCTGACCGCGACCAGGGTCACCGCCGAGGCCGGTCGGCCGCTCCGTGCCGCCGCAGCCTCGATCCGTTCCCGCACCCGAGCCAACCGCCCGCGAATCCCCTCAACCACCTCAGCTCCCCCGCTCCGCCGTCCCTTCGCTCCCCCCGCCCGGCTTCTGCTGCCGCAGGAACTGTTCCATCTCTCGAATCAGATCGCCTGCGCTGGGGAGCTCGTCTGCCGGGGGCTCGGGAGTGTCGGTTTCGGCGTCCCGCCGCTCCAGTTCCTGGATGTATTTTGCCACCTCCGGCTTCTGGG
This sequence comes from uncultured Methylomirabilota bacterium, assembly GCA_963727695.1. Lineage (GTDB taxonomy): Bacteria > Methylomirabilota > Methylomirabilia > Methylomirabilales > 2-02-FULL-66-22 > 2-02-FULL-66-22. The sequence goes on from CAVSHW010000026.1 coordinate 39,960, forward strand.
CGATAATCCGGGCGAGCTGCCGGTCGAATTCCGCCGCCCCCTCCGTCAGCTCGCTGAGGTCGGCCTGCCATTCGAGAAAATCCAGGACCCGCCGGACCAGGGCCAGGACGGCGTGCGGATTGCTGACCTCGGAGACGTAATGAGGGACGTTTGCCCATAGGCTCACCGCGGGAAGGTTCTTGTGGCGGCAGGCGTCGTTCAGGATTCCGAGGATACCCGTCGGCCCCTCGTATCGCGTGGGGGTCGTCTGGAAACGCCGACCCAGTTCCGGATCGCTGGCGACGCCCGAGAGCCGGATTGGACGCGTGTGTGAGACGTCGGCCAATAGGGCCCCCAGGGTGATCACCAGGGAAACCTGGGCCCGGTCGGCCAGCTCCAGGATGTGGCCGCAAAAGGTTTGCCACTTGAGGTGAGGCTCGATCCCCACCCCGACAATGACGTCCCGGCCGAGCGACGGTTCCTCGCTGAGGAAGAAGTCGGTCGTCGGCCAGTGGACTTCCCGAACGGTCCGTGAGTCCTTCCGAAAGCGGACTTCTGGCCGGGTGAGTCCGAAGTGGTAGAACTCCTCCGGCTGAATCACCGCCACGCGCCGCGTCGGCCAGATGCGGCAGAGGAAGCGAGCGGCGTTTGTCGCGCTCTCGGCCGCATCATTCCAGCCGGCAAATGCAACCACCAATACCGGCCGCCGCAGGTCCGACGGAAGGTCATCAACAAACAGCGGGACGACAGTGTCGGCCATAAGATTTGTCCCTCCGTTCCTGGATCAATCCAGATCGATGTCTCGAATCGGCTTGGTGATCGGCACGTCCTTGGTCCGCTTGAGCGCATCCTGGAACTTCCGGTCGAGGAGATCCTTCTTATTCTTCTCCAGCTTCATCGACTCCTCGAATCGGGCCTGCCGCTGGGCGGCCTCCGCGTGGAGCCCCTGCACCGCCTCCGTGAGATTCTTGACCGTTCGCTCTTCGGGGGGCAGCTCGTGAGACAGCACTGCGCGCATCCCTGCATCCACCCGAAGCCGGGCCTGGCAGCACGGACAGACGACTTCGAATGGCTCTGCTGGTTCCTGGACCATGGTCACCTCCTTAGCAGGCTGCTGAAAAAGGCCCATCTGCTGCGTTGGAACGCTCAGGCACTCGTTGCGGCGTACCTGGAGTACGCCTGGACCCACCTCGGTGGGTACCCCGCCTTACGCGCGCCGCCTTGCATCTGGACCTTTTTGAGCAGCCTGGACACAAGCGGGTTTTCAATATCTTGCTAGAAGATATTTACCAGGAGGAGGCAGGGAGATCAAGACAATATGGAAAGATGTCGGATGCCCGACGGAGAGGAACCTGGAAGGCGCCGGATGGTGTGGACTACTTTCCGGAGAAGCGATATTCGAAATCCTTGAGGACTCCCTGTCCGTCAAACCGAATGGTCAGCATCTCGATGCGCTCGGACGTCTTGCTGATCCAGCCAAAGGTTCGCTCCCGGTAATAGATAAAGGTTTCCAGGCCGGGCGAGAGCACGACCTCCTGCGGAATCCCGAAGCGCTCCCGCACCTCGTCTCTCGTCGTCTTCCCCTGGACCAGCGACTTCAGCGCCGCCTCGTCGGCGATCTGGGCGCCGGCGGCCCGCAAGGAGGGAGGCGGCGTTGGGGCCGGTTGAACCACGGGAGCCGCAGGGGTCACGGGTGGAAGCGGCGCCTGGGCGGCGGCACCCGGCGAATCCGACGGCGCCTTCGACCGAGAGAACCACCCGCATCCCGTGGTGGTCGTCAAGATCAGCCCGAAGAGGGCAACCGCCGCGGTGACTCGGCATCGATCCACGTGCGTCATCTGCACAGTACCTCCCCGGTGGTCGACCTGCGCCACCGGCCGTCGTCTCGCGCCAGAAGGGAACTTTCGTGAAGGACTGAGGGGAATCTAAGCCAGCGAGGTGCCATCCGTCAACCCATTTCCCACTCGAATCGTCGTTAACTGCGATTTCGGCGTTGCCGGGGGGCGGGGGGATGTGGCATGCTGTCTATCTACGTTGCCGAAGCAACACTAACACAGGAGTGAAAACGATGAGCGCATTCGAATCCAAACTGAAAGGCAAGGCCGGGATTCTGACCGGCGGTTCGAGCGGTTTCGGTTTCGAGATGGCCAAAGCCATTGTGGCCCGGGGCGGCCGGCTGGCGGTGTTCTCGGCGGACGAGATCTCCGACGCGGGACGGCGCGAGATCGAGGCGGCGGGCGGCGGCGAGGCGGTGTTTCTGCATCAGGACATCACCGCAAATGGGGCGGCGGACGCGATGGTGGACGAGACCGTGCGGCGTTACGGCCAGCTCGACTTCGTCCTCGCCAATGCCGGCTTCGCGATCCGCTTCGAGGAGCCGTTACTGGAGATGCCGGCGGAGAAGATCGCGGCGGCCATGCGCACCCAGTTCGAGGTCTTCCCCATCGCGTTTGCGACTCTGGCCCTGCGAGCGGCGCGTGTCATGGCGCTACGCTACCGCGATCTGCCCGCGGATGCGACGGGCCATCGTCCGGACTCCGGAGCCATCGTGGCGACGCTCTCGGTCGCCTCGGTCATTCCCTTGCGCGACGACCTGCTGGCCTATGCGGCGGCCAAGCACGCGGCCCAGTCGGTGATGGAAAGTCTCGCCGCGACCCTGGGGCCGCAAAACATCCGCGTGAATGCCATCGCGCCGGGCTTCGCCAACACGGCCGGCCCGAGGAAGTTTTATGACCGCTTCCCGAACATCCGCGCCGATATCGAGTCGCGCACCCACCTCAAGCCGTCGTTCCTGCATCCCGGCGCGGTTGTCCCGACGGTGATGCACCTGCTGACCGACAACTACGTGACCGGCCAGTGCGTGGTGCTCGACGGTGGGTATACGAACAACACCAGCCTGTATTTCCAGGGGAAATGACGATGATGCAATCCGATGCTTCGCCTTGGCGTAGCGGACACGTTCGGCGAGGAGAAGTCTTGGCGGGTAGCTCCGCTCCCGCGCGCACCAGATTCCCTTGAGCGCGCGGGAGCGGAACGGTAGGGATTCTAGTTGTTGATTGGACCGGTCCCGACCAAGCTCGCTGTCGCAGGCAGCGGCATGGAAACCTTTTCCACATTCAGTTGCGCTTGGGCGAGCGACCACACAAAAGCGATTGCTATGGCTGTTACTGCAATCGTGAATGGCGAGTAATTCTTCATTATCCTATCCTCCTTGCTGTCACGTTAGTCGAATAGATTCAACTGGTTGCCAGGATCGGTCTCCAGTTCGGCACCTCGGGAGAGCGTAAGGGCTTCTGCCAAGGGGAGTTTCTCGAACAAGGAGACGCTGAGAATCTGGAGAATACTGTACAGGCTGGCCTCCAGGTGCAGCCGCTTCCTGACGATGGCGACAAGCACGTACACGGCGATGGCGATCCAGAGTTGGGTCTTCACAGCGTTCTCGGAGGTGCCGTAGAAGGCCTTGATCCGCAAGTGCTGCTTGAGCCACTTGAAGAACAGCTCGATCTGCCACCGGCGCTTGTAGAGTTGGGCGATGGTCGGGGCCGGCAGGGTGAAGTTGTTGGTGAGAAAGACGAGCCACCGGCGATGCTCCGCGTCGAAGTAGCGAATCCGGCGCAACCGCTCGGGGTAGCCCTGCTTGCTGTAGAAGCCGTAGAGGCGAATGATCTGGTCCGAGGCGATCCCGGTCGTGCGATCGACAGACCGCGAATCGAGGTAGCGGAACCGGAAGTTCCGCTTGGCGCGCGTCACGAAGAAGCCCTGCGCCTGGTGGAGCCGGTACAGACGCGCGAAGTCGAGATACGCCCGGTCGAAGACATAAAACGCGCCGGCCTCGATCACGAGCTGATCGAGCAGGTTCACCTCGTGCACGCTGGCGGGGGTGATAAAGCACACGGTGGGAATGTTGCCGCACAGGTCCAGCAGCGTGTGGAGCTTCACGGCGCCCTTGCGCGTCCGGAACGTGGCCCAGGGGAATAGGGCGAGGCAGAGATCGATCGTCGTCGCGTCGAAGGCGTAGACGGTCTGCGCAAGGTCGACCCCGAAAGGCTCGGAGGCATACAGACTGCGGGCCGTGGCGATCAGCCCCTGGGCGAAGTCGGCGGCGATCCGCCAGTCGCGCACCTCGTTGGCATGGGCCAAGGTATTGCGGGCGACCACGCTCCGGAAACCCATGTGGTAGAGCTTGGGCAGGGCCACGCGGAGACAGGCTTGAATATCTCGCAGACTCTCCCGGTACGTGAGTTGGGCGAAGGCCAAGCACAGGAACTGATCCCAACAGGAGAATCTCTTAACCTTGTACTGCCTCTGTACCGATTCACGCACACGGGAACTCAAGAACTTTTCCATATCGTGGTCAGACTACCCTGTGCAATCTTAGGATAACCGAAGATCTTGTCTAATGTTTATGATCATAACGATTCGAAATGAAGGCTTAACAAACAATCTAAGGGCGGGTTGCCTCCTCCAAGAGATAGAGGAAGGATCTGTATATCCGACCGGTTGCGCGAGTCATTCCGATCTCGCAGGTGCGGCTGCTGGAATAGTACCCGTCATGCCGGCCCGCCAAGACCTCGCTAGCCTCCCGCCGCGTTGCCGAGGCCGTGAGCTCGGGAAAGAGGAAGCCGCGGTCGCCCGCGAATCCACAACAACCGGCCTGGGTGGGCACCACTACTCCATCGCTACAGGCCCTGGCAATCCCCTCCAGCTTTGGCGAGAGATCCATCTTGACCACCGAGCAGACCGGGTGCAGGGCCACCGACCCGACCTTCCGCTTGATTGTCAAATTGGGCAGGAGCTGGTCGTGGACGAAGGTCGTGCCGTCCAGGATGCGTAGCCGGTCGAATTTCTGCTGGTTCTCCGGGGTCAGGATCGGCCGACAGGTCGTCAACCCATAGGTGCACGGGCTGGTGTCCACGACGACCGGAAGCCGGCCGCGATCCGACCACACCCAGAACCGCTCGATGGCCCGATTCACGGCCACCTGATGCGCCTGATCGTATCCCTTGGAGGAGAAGGGCACCCCGCAGCACGTCCCCTCCACATCCTCGGGAATCCAGACCGGGATCTTCGCCCGGTGGGCGACCGTGACAAGAGCTTCCATCAGCGTCATCTCGTCCGGCTCTCCCGGCAGGTGCCCCATCACACGGGAGATACAGGCAGGAAAGTAGACGGCCTGGGCGCCGGCCTTCTGCGTGGCAGGAGCGCCCCCCTTTGCGGGGAGGGGCATCTCGGCGCTCCATTGTGGGAACGGTTGACGGACGATCGCCCGCATCGCCCGCGTCAGCCCGATCATCGTTCCCGCACCGAGGAGCGTCTGGACCAGATGGCCCATCCGAAGCCCAAGCCGCATCGTTGGCTCGAGCGCGGCAAACCGCTCCGCCAGACGACGAGCAAGACCCTGGGCCCACTCGGGATGGCGAAGCCGGCGGAAGCGCTTGGTGAGATCCCCGGTGTTGATCGAAACGGGACATGCCGTGGCGCACAGGCCGTCCACCGCGCACGTATCGAGCGCCATATAGGGGAAGGTGGCTTCCAGCGCCCTGGCCATCGCGGGATCGCCACCCTGCTCCTTCAGCCGTACCATCTCTCGTCGCACCACGATGCGCTGGCGCGGCGTGAGACTCAGGTCCTGGCTCGGGCACTTCGACTCGCAGTACCCGCACTCGATACACTTGTCCACCTCATCCTCGACCCCCGGTATCGACTTGAGGTCGGCGAGGTGCGCTCTTGGATCGGGGTTGAGGATCACGCCGGGATTGAGCAACCCGTCGGGGTCCACCAGCTCCTTGAGGCGCTTCATGACGGCGTGGCCCTCGGGGCCCCACTCGGTCTCGACGAAGGGCGCGATGTTGCGCCCGGTCCCATGCTCGCCCTTGAGCGCCCCGTCATACTGCCGCACCACCAGGCGGACCATGTCGTCCATGAACCGCGCGTACCGGTCCACCTCGGCCTGTGTGTTGTACGATTGCGTGATCGTGAGGTGCAGGTTCCCGTCTTTGGCATGGCCAAAGACGATCGCTTCCTCGTAGCCGTGCCGTCCGGCGACGCGGATCAGCTCCACGGTGGCGTCCGCCAAGCTATCAATCGGGAAGACCACGTCCTCGATAATCACCGTGGTGCCCCGCTTCCGCGCCGCTCCCACGGACGGGTACAGCCCCTGGCGGATCTTCCAAAGGAGTGCCTGTTCCGCCGCGTCGTGGGTAAAGCGCCCCGGCTCGAGTAATTGGAGGCCGCCCACCGCCTCGCGTGCCGATCCCTCGAGCAGGGTTCGATCCTTCTCGTCCGCACTCTGGAACTCGGCCAGAAGGCCGGCGGCCTCCGGCGGCAGGCCCTTGATGTTGGGAGGGATCCCCGGCTGGTTCTCCACCGAGCGTAACGAGGCGCGATCCATCAGCTCCAAGGCTTTCGCGTCCGCGCCCCTCAGAGGCGCGATGGCGGCGCAGGCGGCATGGACGCTCGGAAAGAGGAGCAGGCCCGTGTACTTGACCGGAAGGTCCGGCACGGTGTTGAGCACGGCCTCGGCGATGAAAGCCAACGTCCCCTCCGACCCGATCAGGATGTTCCGCATGATCTCCACCGGCCGGTCGAAGTCGAGGAAGGCGTTGAGGGAATAGCCGGTGGTGTTCTTCATCTTGTACTTGGCCCGGATACGCTCGGCAAGCCGCGGGTTCGCCTGAATCTCACGCCGCAGATCCAGCAGGCCTTGAGCCAACCGCGGCTCCCGCTGACGGAAGATCTCGTCGGCCTCGGGGTGGGCGGTGTCGATCACCGTGCCGGAGGGAAGGACGAAGGTGATGGAATCAAGCGTGTGGTAGGCGTTCTGGGTCACCCCGCAGCACATCCCGCTGCTGTTGTTGGCCAGGATGCCGCCCATCATGCAGGCGTTGATGGAAGCCGGATCCGGACCCATCTTCGCGCGGTAGGCCTTGAGGGCCTGATTCACGCGGCCGCCGATCACCCCGGGCTGCACGCGGACTTTCTTACCTCCCTCCTCGACCCGCACCTCGCGCCAATGCCTGGACACCTCGACCAGAATGCCGTCGGTGACGGCCTGACCGGACAGACTCGTCCCACCCGCGCGGAAGGTCATCGGCACCCGGTGCGTCCGGCTGAACCGGAAGAGGCCCTGAATCTCCTCGACGCCCTTGGCCAGAACCACCGCCTGCGGGATCAGGCGATAGAAGCTCGCATCCGCCGCGTAAGCGATCCGCTCGATCGGGCGCGTGAGCACCCGCTCCCGCTCGACGATCTGCGCGAGCGCATCCCCCAATGCATGAGGCGCGTGAGATACCGTGGGCGTAACAGAAGTGTTGGACATGTCTACCCCTTGATCCCGGTTGAGGTCACACTCTGGACATAGTACTTCTGGAGAACAAAGAATAGGACGACGATGGGGATGGTCGCCAGCATGGAACCGGCCAAGAGGCGCCCCCAGTAGGTGATGAACTCCGTCATGTACTTGGTGAGTGCGACCTGGATGACCGTCAACTCCAGGGACGAGGTGGCGACCAACGGCCAGAAGAAGGCGTCCCACTGCCGGAGAAACAGCAGCAGGCTCGCCGTGATGAGGGCGGGCTTCACGTTGGGGAGCGCAATCCGCCAGTAGAGATCCCACCAACTGGCCCCGTCCACCCGGCCGGCCTCGAACATGTCCTTCGGGAGTTTCGCCATGAACTGGCGGATCAGGAAGATCGAAAAGGCGTCGGGCACCGCCGGGATGATCAGCGCCTTGTAGGTGTCCAACCAGCCCATCGACCGGACGACGAGATACAGCGGCAGGACAATCACCTCGAACGGCACCATGAAGGTGACCAGCACCAGGCCAAAGAGCAGCTTCTGGCCCCGGAAGGTGAAGCGGGCGAAGCCGAACGCCGCCAGCGAGTTGACGAAAAGGCCCAGCAGGATCGTGCTGCCGGCCACGAACAGGCTATTGCCGAAGAAGCGGGCGAAGCGATCCTCGAAGAGAATCTCCCGGAAATTCTGGAACGTGCCGCCGATCGGCAGGAGCGTCTTCCAGGAGAGGCGCGTCGTGTACCGGAAGATCTCGTCGTCGAGGCGGAGCGACGACGTGATCGCCCAGACCAGCGGAATCGCCGAGAGCAGCCCGATGGCCACCAGCGCTCCGTAGAACAGACCGCGCCGAAAGAGATGGGCTGATGCGTTGCGGGTCGGTCCGGCAGATATGGGCATGGCCTCAGTACTCGAACTCGACGCGCAGGAAGCGCATCTGGATGCTCACCGCCAAGGCGATCACCAGCAGCAGCGCCGTGGAGATCGCCGAGGCGTACCCGAAGCGGGTGTAGACAAAGGCGTTGCGATACACCTCGAACATGAGCAGGGTGGTGGCCTCCGACGGCCCCCCCTGTGTCATGACGTAAACCGGCACGAAGAGCAGGAAGTTGATCACCGTGTCCGCCACCACCACGAAGAGGAGCGTGGGCGACAAGAGCGGCAGCGTGATGGCGAAGAACCGTTTCGTCGGCCCCGCGCCGTCCACGATGGCCGCCTCCTGGATCCCCTCCGGGATGTCCTTGAGTCCCGCCAGCAGGATCACCATCCAGTAGCCCATCCCTTTCCAGACGACCATCCCCATCAGCGATGCCATGGCCTGCCTTTGACTGGTGAGGAACGTCTGGGCGGGGATCCCCATGGAGATCAGCAGGCCGTTGATCAGCCCGCTGTCAGGCGCGTACATGAGCTTCCAGATGATGGAGGCCACCACCAGAGAGACGACGGCAGGCATGAAGAAGAGCGAGCGGAAGCCCTGAACTACTCTCCCCTTCCGGTTGACGAGCACCGCCAGGCCCAGAGCCAGCGCGATCTGGGTCGGCGTGACCGCCAGGTTGAAGAGCAGCGTGTTCCAGGTGGCCCTGAGGATGACCGGGTCGCGGATGAGCTCGAGGAAGTTGGCCAGGCCGATGAACTCCTGCGTCCTGGCGATCGGCCGCACCTCGTAAAAGGACAACCGCAGCCCCTCCACGATGGGGTAGAGCTTGAAGAGCGCTAACCCCACCATGGCGGGCGCGATGAAGAGATAGGGGACGACCGACCAGGTCCGGCGACGCGTCACGGGAGGGGACACCCTACTTGTAGCGTGCGATCTGCGCGTTGATCTTTTCGGCGGCCGCGTTCATCTCCTTGGCCGCATCCGCCCCCTGACGGATGTTGGCGAAGGCCTGACGCAGCAGGTCCTCGTATTCCCGGTAGGCCGGCGTGCGTGGCCGGGGCACCGCGGTGTGAACGATCTCGCTGTAGAACAGGTTGTTTGGCGCCACGGTGAAGGTCTCGGGGAAGGCCTTGAAGGTCGACTCGCGCACCGGCATGTAGTTCATGATCTTGTAGTTCCGCTTGGCCGCCTCGGGGTCGGTGTAGGTCTTGAGCAGGGCCACCGCCAGATCCGGATGCTTGGTGCCAGAAAAGACCCCCACGTGCCAGGCGCCGTTCGGCGTCGCCGCCTTCTTGAAGAACGGATGCGGCACCACGATCCAGTTGATGTTGGGATACTGGCTCTTGAGCGTGTTGGCCTCGTAGGAGGGGGCCAGATACATGGCCAGCTTGCCAGTGTAGAACAGGTTGGGAACCTGCTCGCGGGGCGAGATCTTGTTCTTGTTGAATGTGTCGGCGTACCAGTGAGCCGCCTCGATCGCCGCCGGGCTGTTCAGAAAGCCGCTCACCGTGGTCCCGTCGGGGCTCAGATCGCCGCCCCCGGCGGAAACGATCAGGGGAAGCGTCATGTACGGCTTGTCGTACTGCTGGATGGCGAAGCCCCAGGTATCCGGGATCTTGTTCCCACTCCTTGTCCACCTGGACCTTCTTGGCCAGATCGACCACCTGGTCCCAAGTCAGCCGCTCCTTGGGGTCGGTGCTGGGGACCTTGAGGCCCGCCGCCTTGAAGAGGTCCGTATTGACGAACAGCCCCACGCTGGTGGAGCTCATGGGGGCCGAGATCATCTTGCCCTTGTAAGTGGCGATCTCCCGCTCGGACTTGATGAAGTCGTCCGCATTCTCTTTGGTGTAGTACTTGTCCAGTGGCAGCAGCGCCCCCTGGTAGCCATACGAGGCCACCAGAGGACAGTCCACGTCGAAGACATCGATCCCGCTCCCCGAGGAGAGAGCGATTGCCACCTTCTGGAAGTACTGATCGAGCGGAATCTCCGAGAGGACCACCTTGACGCCTGGGTTGGCTTTCTCGAAGTCCGCGACGGCCGCCAGAATGGCTTGCCGGCGTGGTTCACCGCGGGCCACGGAGAGGTAGTTGATCTCAGTGGCGGCGAGTGCGGGCGCGGGACCAAGCACGGGAACCGCTGGGATGGTTACGAGCCCTGCGAGCAGGGCGACGACACCCACAACCGCCAAGAGAGTTCGGCGACACATAACGGACCTCCTGTTCTGTACGGCAGGTTCAGCCGAGAGTCGTGAGAAACAGATCCATGAAGCGTGGCTCGTCGATATCCAGCGCTACTCGGGCGTTGATCGGGCCGGGGGCCGGTCGCAGGAACCGGCCCGATTCAGGGTAGCCCAGAAGTTGGCCGGCGGTCAACTCGCCTACCAGGTCCACCGCCACGTGCATCGGCGTCAGGGTGAGGATCGCCGGGTCGAGTGCGTAGGCGAGCGCGAGCGGATCGTGCAGCCAGAAGCCCCGAAGCTCCCGGACGGCCATGGCGAACCGGAGCCAGGGGCGGCTGGTCTCGGCCAAAAAGCGATGCAGGGGGGTCCCTACCGCAGCCAGCCGTTCGATGTGCTCGGGGAGCATAAGAGTGCGCGTCGTGACATCCAGCGGGACCAGCGTCACCGGCGCGCCCGAGGCGAGCACCACGGCCACGGACTCCGGATCATACCCGAGATTGAACTCGACCGCCGGGGTGACCAGGCCGGGCACCCGGATCGCCCCACCCATGACCACGATCTCGGCGACCGACGTCGCCACCGCCGGGTCCATGAGCAGCGCGGTCGCGACATTGGTGCACGGCCCGATGGCCACGATCGTGATTTCGCCCGGGCGGGAGCGTACGGCATCGGCGATGAACTCCGCCGCGCGGCCGGGCGCCGCCCTCAACCGGGGCGGCGCCAAGGGTGGCAGGTCCCAGAACCGCTCCACGGTCTGCCGGCGGCGCGAGGCCATCAGTTCGCGGATCGGCCGCGGGTCCCGAAGCAGCGGCCGTTCCGCGCCCGGCACCACCGGGACCTCCGGGCGTCCGGCGATCTCCAGCAGACGCAGCGTGTTCGGTACCCCCTCCTCGAGCGGGACGTTGCCCGCCACGATGGTCAAGCCGAGCAGCTCGCACCCTGGATGGAGGAGGCCCAGCACGATGGCCAGCGCGTCATCGACATCCGAGCCGGGTGAGCCGATGCCAGGGTCCGTGTCCAGAATGATTGCCTTGGGCTGCATCTTCCATCTCCTTACGCTGCCTGGTACACCTGCACCTTCTCCGACGGCACAACTAATCGAACGGCGCCGGTCGGTCGTGGGTCGGCGCTGTCGGCCATCACGACGATCCGGCCGACGCGGATATACTGCCGGTAGTGCGCGCCCAGGAAGAGGCTCTCCTCCAGGATGCCCGTCAGGGCCATCGTGCCTGGCCGGGACGCCGCCGTCGGCTCTTCGATCTGGACATCCGAGGCGCGCACGATCACGACCGCCTTGCCCCGCACGGGTCCGGCATACGCAACAGTCTGCCCGGCGATGGCAAGCGTCCCGTCGGCAGCCTCCCCCTCCAACTGGTTGCTCACACCCAGAAATTCCGCGGCGAAGGCCGTGCTGGGCTTGAGATAGATGTCTTGCGGCGACCCCGTCTGGACGATCCGTCCCTGATTCATCAGCACCACGGTATCCGCCAGAGCCAGCGCCTCTTCCTGGTCGTGCGTCACGTAGATGGCCGTGATCCCGACCTGCTTCTGAAGCCGGCGCAGTTCGGCGCGGAGCCGCTGACGCACCTTGGCGTCCAGGTTGGACAGGGGCTCGTCCATCAGGAGCACCTTTGGCTCCACCACCAGGGCCCGCGCCAGCGCCACACGCTGTTGCTGGCCGCCGCTCAAGGCGGCAGGCTTGCGCGTTTCCACGTCGGACAGGTTGCCGATCTCGACCAGCTCCAGGACCTTGAGAACGCGCCGACGGATCTCGGCCTCGGGTATCTTTTGGAGCCGCAGACCGTACGCCACATTCCCAAAGATGGTCATGTGGGGCCACAGGGCGTAATTCTGAAACACCATCGCCGTGCCCCGCCGCTGGGGCGGAAGCTGGGTCACCTCGTCGCCGCCGAAGAGGATGCGCCCCTCGTCGATCTGGATGAATCCGGCAATGCTACGCAGCAGCGTGGTCTTCCCGCAGCCGCTGGGACCCAGGATGGCCGTCATGGCGCCGCTCTTGAAGTCGAGCGTGGCCCCTTTCAGCGCCTCGACCTTCCCATACGTCTTGCGGACGTTCTCGACGCGCACCTCAACCATGGCACCCCTTAGCGAGGCGATATAGCGAGGAGCCGTCCGGATCGGCTCGTGGCTCCACTCTGGCTCTTCGAATCAGATGCGTCCAAACATCGACAGGTACTCGGACTTCATGTATCGCTCCAGGAGGACCAGGAGCACGATGCCCGGCACCATGAGCATGAGCGCGCTGATCGAGGCCACCTGCAGCTCGTACCCCACGCTCGTCCGGTACATATAGACCGGCAGGGTGAGGACAAAGGGGCTCCCGACCAAAAGCGTCCCGGTGAATTCATCCAGCGAATACAGAAAGACCAGCAGCGTGCTGGCAATAATTCCAGGCGTGGCTAGGGGAAGCGAGATCGAATGGAAGGCCTTGAACCGAGACGCACCCAGGTTGATCGCGGCCTCTTCCAGCGTCTCGGGCACCGACTTGAAGACCGCCGTCATGGTCCAGACCGCGAACACCAGCGCCCCCACCATGTGGATCAGGATCACGCCTCCCAGCTTCCCCCCCAGATTCACCCGATAGAGCAGCGTGGTGGAGTTCACAAACACCGGCAATTGGGGAAACGCCTGGGGCAGCAGAAAGACCATCAGGATCAGCGGCTTGAGGGGAATGGGGAGACGCGCCAGGACGTACGCCAGGGGAATTGTGATGACCAGGGTGAGAACCGTAACCACGACGGCGATCAGAAAACCGTCCTTGAGCGCCCGCAGCATGTCCCCCTGCAGCACCTTGGCCCAGTAGAAGAAGCCGATCTGCTGTGGAAAGAGATGCGGCCAGTACCACTTCTCGGCGAAAGACCAGATCACCAGGCTGGAGAGCGGCAAAAAGATCACCGCCCCCGCCAGCACCACCCCCGCCATCCGGAGCGTCCGTCGCATCATTACGTTCCCTTCTGCATGATGGTCCGCAGGTAATACCCCGCCACGCCCATCGCCAAGAGATACGACACCACGCCCAGGGCGTTGGCCGTCCCGTAATCCATCTGATAGTTGATCCGGTAGAAGACGTCGATCATCACCATCTGCGGCGGCTCCCCGCTGCCGATCATCAGGGGAACGGAGAACGACGCCAGCATCGAGGTGAACATGAAGGCCCCCGCCACCGCCAGCGAGGCTTTCGACATCGGGAGGAGAATGTCCTTGATCTGTCGGAACGTGGACGCCCCGAAATTCCGCGCCGCCTCCAGAAAGGTCTCGTCCACCGACCGGTAGGAGCCCAGCACCAGGAGCACCGCCAAGGCGAGATTCTTCCAGATCAGGCACACGGCGATCCCGATCCAGCCAAAGGCGATGGAGGGCGGATCGCTCATGTTGACCAGGCCGATCTGGCTCAGAACCGCGTTCAAGCGTTCCCTTGGGCGCCAAGAGCACCCGCATGGCATGGCCCACGACCACGAAGGGGATGAAGAGCGGAACCTTGAACAGGAACTCGACCGGCTTGTTGACATGGATCCGCAGATACCCGCACAGAAAGACGGCGATACCGAGCACCGCGACCAGACTGAAGAAGGCGATCCAGAGCGTGTAGAGGATATCGTACCGGTAGAGCCGCCACACCAGGTAGTAGTTCCGCAGGCTCCACTGGTCCTCGCGCAGCAGGCTCAGATAGGCGGAGGAGAGAAACGGGAGGAAGAAGAGCCAGCCGACGATGGCCAGCGGGGGCAGCGCGATCACGAGGCAGGCAAGACGAAGTGGAAATCGCATAATGGAAAAGGGCGAGGGGGCAGCCCCCCCTCGCCCCGTCTCCTTGGTCGCTCGCGGGGTTAGGAGCCGTTACGAAATAACTTGTCCATTCATTGGAATTTCGTTACGGCTCCTTATGCCGTTTCTGGAATTTCTCCGGTCAAGTTATTCTTTGACAACGGCTTAATTCTCCTCGTACGCCGTCAGCAGATCCTTGAAATACTGCTGCTGCGGGAACATCAGCCCGTTCTTCTCGAGCGTGTCGGGCGGCACGTCGGCGAAGAGCATCTCCTTGGCCTTGGCGGACGCCACCGGCAGCACGTATTTGGCGTCGATGCCCGGGAGCCATCCCATCTGCCCCACGATCACCTTGGCCTGCTGCTCCGGCGAGGTGATGAACTCCACGAACTTCTTCGCCATCTCGTAGTTGGGCGACTTCTTGGTGACCACCAGGTACATGGGCTGACCGGGCAGGCCGGGGGCGATCAGCTTCATCCTGATCTTGGGATCCATCCGGTTCTCGTTCTTCATGCTGATCAGCATGTCCGCCCAGACGGGCCCCATGGCGAGCTCGCCCCGATTCAGCTTGTCCAGGGTGTCGTTGTTCCCTGTGGTCATCGTCACGGGAAGGGCCTTCAGCTCCTTGATGGCCGCCGGCCAGGTCGATTCGGCTCCCGTGTCGTAGCTTCCCTTGGCGTAGGTATCATACTTCCCGCTCTTCCAGTAGACCCAGCCGGTGGTGAAGCCGGTGCCGCTCATCCCGCCCTTGACCCCGTTGTAGCCGAACTTCTTGGGGTTGGCCTTGATCCAGGCCACCAGCTCCTCGAACGTGTTGGGCGGGTTCTTGACCATGTCCGGGTTGTAGGCAAGCACGACCTGGCTCTGGAACATGGGCATCACGTAGCCTTCTACGTTGAAACCCAGGGCGTTCTTGCCGTTGGCCGCGCTCATCAGCTTGTAGGTGCTGATCTCGGGGCCATACTTCGCCAGCAGGTCGTTCTGGATCATCTGCGGCATGATGCTCTGGTGGATGATCGCCACGTCGATGTCATACTTGGCAACATTGGCATCCTTCTGGCTCTTGAGTTTCTGGAAGATCACCTGGCTTCCCGGGTCGCCGGGGCCGCTGCCGACGGCGTTGATCTCCACGTTGGGGAACTTCTTGACGAACTCCGGCCCAAAGATGGTCTTCTGCAGATCGTGCATGTTGGTATCCCCGGCGGTGACCACGTTCAGCATGATCTTCTCGCCGGCGAATGCCGACCCGGCCAGACCCCACGTCAGCCAGCCCAATCCGAGCGCCAAGACCATAAGGGGAACCCACAGCCGTCGCATGTGTAACCTCCTTCTCTCCGCCGTCGCGGCGTAAGCCATCCCGGTACACCAGATTCGCCCAACCATTCGCGTGAACGAACGGGAAGTTGTGCGAACTCGAAAGAAGCCTCTCACCGCACCATGACAGACTGACGACTTATCGGTAACGTTACCAAGACTCAAACAATTCGACGGATCACACTCTATCCCTATGCCCCTCCGGATGTCAAGCTCTCGCATCCCTGCCGGCTGAAAAACTGGGCACCGTATGCACAGGGCGCCCACCCTACGGGCAGCGCGCATCTACTCCCCACCCACCCTACCCTGAATTCTAGGCCTAACCCATTGAATACAGAGTCGTTTCGGCTCCCCAATCTTGCGGACCTCCGCTGGCATGGAAGCTGCTCTCTTTCCTCGACGTGGGGGACTCCCATACATGTCCCTCCGGAGGGCCCTTTTGCCATGTCCAGCAGACGCCCAAGCGAACGCGCACAGCTCGACCGTCGAGTCCTGGAGCTTTCCACTCTCTACGAGGTCAGCAAGATCCTCGGCGCCTCGCTGGAACTGGAACAGAACCTCACCGGCATCCTGCGCGTCCTGAACTCTTTCATGGGTATGCGGAAGGGCACCATCCTCCTGTACGACGCCTTCCGCGAGGAGTTGTCCATCCGGGTCGCCGTCGGGATGACCCCCAAGGAGATCGCGCGCGGAACATATCAGAAGGGGGAAGGCATCCTGGGCAAGGTGATGCAGTACGGGGTGCCCATGGTGATCCCCGACATCGGCGCGGAGCCGCAGTTCCTCGATCGGACCCAGTCGCGCGGCGACGTGCGCTCGGAAGCGGTGGCCTTCATCGCGGTGCCGATCAAGGCGGGCGGAGAAACCATCGGCGTCCTGAGCGTGGATCGGCTCTTTGCCGAGCGGGTCTCGTTCGAGGAGGATATCCGGGTCCTCAGCATCGTGGCTTCGCTGATCGGACAGGCGGTCAATCTCCAACTCCGCGTGATGCGCGAGCGGGAGGGACTGCTGGAACAAACCCGCAGTCTCCAGCAGGAGCTCCGCTCCCGGTATCGTCTGGACAGTATCGTGGGGCAGAGCAAGCGGATGCGGGAGATCTATGACGCAGTCCAGCAGGTCTCCCACAGCCGGGCCACCGTCCTGCTCCGCGGGGAGAGCGGGACCGGCAAGGAACTCATCGCTCGCGCCATCCACCACAACTCCCCGCGCGCCGACGGCCCGTTCATCAAGATCAACTGCGCCGCCCTTCCGCAGACGCTCCTGGAGAGCGAGCTCTTTGGCCACGAGAAGGGGGCCTTCACCGGGGCGACCGCGGTCAAGAAGGGCCGGTTCGAGCTCGCCGACGGAGGAAGCCTGTTTCTCGACGAGATCGGGGATCTGCCCCCCGATCTTCAGGTCAAGCTCCTGCGTGTCCTGCAGGAGCGCTCCTTCGAGCGCGTCGGGCGGAACCCGGACCATCGACGTGGACGTGCGCATCATCGCGGCCACGCACCAGGATCTGGAGTCCCTCATGGCCCAGGGGAAGTTTCGGGAGGATCTCTACTATCGTCTGAACGTCGTCCCGATCCTGCTGCCCCCGCTTCGCGAGCGCCGCGAAGACATCCCATTGCTCATAGAGCACTTCCTGGCCAAATACAACCGGGAGAACAGCCGCAAGGTCCGCATCACCGGGAGGGCTCTCCAGCAGATGCTCAACCACCACTGGCCGGGCAACGTCCGCGAGCTGGAGAACAGCATCGAGCGGCTGGTGATCATGTCCAGACGGCGGCTCGTCCTCCCCGAGGACCTCCTGCTCTCCGTGGACATGGAAGCCGATCGGATCGCAGAAAAATCCGATCATTCGATCAACCGTGCCACGCCGCCGGTGGCTGCCCCGCAGGCGCCTCCCCGCGCCAGCTTGCGCGAGGTGGAGCGCCAGCAGATCCTGCACGCCATCACCCAAGCCGAGGGAGTCCAGGTCAAAGCCGCTGCCCTGCTCGGAATCACGCCTCGCCAGCTCGCCTACCGTCTTCGCAGACATCAGATCGTCAAGTCATTCCGGCTCGACCAGCATACCCTCTCTCGATAGACAGACGATCGCCACTCACACTCCCCGCCCCTTCCCCATCTGCGCGCCCCTGAGACACCCGACGTTTTTGTCGTTTCGGACATTTCGGTGTCGAAGCGACCACAGGGCGATTCGCTCGCGCGCCAGGCGACCCACAATCGGCAAACTCCTCTTGATTCAGCGAGTTAGAGAAGCTCGCTGGAGTGTGCGAGAGGGTCCGGCACACCTCTTGCCCTACACCGGAGTGTCACACGGCAGGCGCGCCACACGCGCGAGGAGCCAACATGAAGAAAGGCGAAGCCGCCATCTGACAACCCGAAGACGGGAGAGGAGAACGATCATGAAGAGTCGAAGAAACATCTTGAGGCTGGGGGTGGCCGTGGCTCTCCTCGCCTCGCTCGCGTTGGGCGGGAGCCATGGTCTTGGCTGCCGAGGAGCCCGCCAAGAGCGTCTCGACGGAAGCCCCTGTTGCAGCACCACCCGCCCCGGCGCAGACAGCGGCGGCGGCCCCCGCCCCGCCGAAGCCCGACCCGAGCGGCGCGGTGACGGGAGGCATCGGCGACATCACTGCTAAGGTCGCCGGCAAGCCCACCCTGGAAGAGGTGGCCGACACCGTCGGCCACAACAAGATCGCGATCAACATGATGTGGACGCTGATGGCTGGCTTCCTGGTGATGTTCATGCAGGCCGGATTCGCGCTGGCGGAAACGGGGCTCACCCGCGCCAAGAACGCCGCCCATACCATGATGATGAACATGATGGTCTACGGCATCGGAATGACCGGTTACTGGATCATGGGGTATGCGCCTCCAGATGGGGGGCGTGGGTGCGGTCAGCTCCTTGTCCGGAGGCACCGCGAATCTGGCCAACGAGTTCACCATCACCCTCTTCGGAAAGGAGTTCGGGCTCTTCGGCATGACCGGCTTCTTCCTGAGCGGTGATCTCCTACGACGCGGCCATCTTTACCCTGTTCCTGTTCCAGATGGTGTTCATGGACACGGCGGCGACGATTCCCACGGGGGCCATGGCCGAGCGCTGGAAGTTCTCCTCCTTCGTCGTCTTTGGCTTCTTCATCTCCATGCTCACCTATCCCCTCTATCGCCAACTGGGTGTGGGGAGGCGGCTGGCTGAGCACGCTCGGCAAGAACTTCGGTCTGGGACACGGGCACGTGGACTTTGCCGGTTCCTCCGTAGTCCACATGGTGGGTGGCGTGACGGCCCTGGCTGGCGCCTGGGTCCTTGGACCACGGCTCGGGAAAGTTCAACCGAGGATGGAAGCCCGAATGCCCTGCCCGCTCATAACATCCCCATGGCGATCACCGGCGCCTTCATCCTGGCCTTCGGCTGGTTCGGCTTCAACGCCGGAAGCACCCTGTCCGGCACCGACCTTCGGATCGGGGTGATCGCCACCAATACCATGCTCGCCTCCGCCTCCGGGGCCATCGGCGCCATGTTCTACATGTGGGCGAAATATGGCAAGCCGGACCCGAGCATGGCGATGAACGGGCTGCTGGCGGGCTTGGTGGCGATCACCGCACCCTGCGCTTTCGTCAACAGCGTCTCCGCCTTCGTCATCGGCGCGGTAGCAGGCGTCTTGGTCTGCCTCAGTGTCTTCTTTGTCGAGACGGACACTCAAGGTGGACGACCCGGTCGGGGCCATCTCCGTCCACGGAACCTGCGGCGCGTGGGGTGTCACTTCAGCCTCGGCCTCTTCGCCGACGGCACATACGGTGACGGATTCAACGGCGTGGCGGGGACTGTGCGCGGCCTCTTCTACGGCGACGCCAGTCAGTTCGTCGCCCAGACGATCGGCACGCTGACCAATCTGGCTGTTCGTTTTCGCCGCCTCCTGGGTCTTCTTCAAGGCCTATGATCTGTCTTCGGTATGCGGGTGGCCCCCGAGGTCGAAATCGAGGGTCTGGACATCCCGGAGATGGGCGCCCTCGCCTATCCGGACTTCAGCCTGGTCCCGAGCCACTCCGGCGGCATCTCGTCAGGATCGCAGATGTCCACCGTCAATCGTGAGCCGGCCTTCGGCGCGGCCAAGAAGACGCAGATCGTCTAGGGATTCCTCCGGGATCGGTCGCGGCGACCTTCCCTTCAGCCGCCGGGACCGATCCGACCCGCTGCTTCCTGAGCGGAGGTCAACGAAAATGACGCGCTCCGTTTTGCTGGTCGACCCGAATCTCGAACACCGCCAAGCGTTCGCGCGCAGCCTGGGGGCGCAAAGCTGCAACTCGCCGCCGAGGCCGCCAACCCGGAAGAAGCGATGCGCTTCGCTGCAACCGTCGCACCCGATGTGGCCCTCATCGCCGCCTTCGCCAACGGGGATGGAGCGCATCTGGCGGACCGCCTGTTTACCGAGCACGGGCTGCCCGCCGTGCTGGTCGTGGCTCCGTCCGGATCCCTCCCTCTCGCCGCGGCGGCCCCGGCCGGCGTGATGGGACTCTTGGTGGAGCCGGCCCTCTCTTCCACCCTTCGCGCCACGGTGGAGCTCGCCGTCCGTCGGCACCAGGAGAACCTGGCCCTTCGGCGGGAAGTCGAGACCCTCCAGCGAACGCTGGAGTCCCGCAAGCTCATCGAGAGGGCCAAGGGACTGCTGATGGAACTGGACAGCATCCACGAGGAAGAGGCGTTTGTTCGCATCCGCCAGAAGAGCATGGACACGCAGCGACCCATGGCGGACATCGCCCGCGCGATCATCCTGGCCGCAGAGATGACCGGCCGGGGACGCGGGGCATACGCCTCCGAGATCCTGATCGATTCGGAAAGGGAGAGCGATCATGCTAGCGTTCGAGACGCGCTCGGCTCTCTATCTGCTCTTGGTTTTGGCAGCGGCACTCGTCGCGATCCCCTTGGCAGGGCAAGCCTCCGCGGAAGACCCGCCCGCGCCAAACACCGGGGCGCTGTCGCTCACCGTCAACCTCAATATGCCGACCTCCTATTACTTCCGCGGCATCGCACAGAGCAACGCCGGCGTACAGTTCGAGCCCTATCTGGAGCTTAAGGCCAACCTGTACGAGGGCGGCGAGAAGGACGTGCTGACCGGAGGCTACGTCAAGGCCGCGGGCTTCGCGCACTTCAACTCGGTAGCGCCCCCGATCAAGACCAACTACTATGAGCAGGATGTTTACCTGTCCGGAGGCTTGGTCTTCTTCAAGCGCCTGACCCTGGAAGGCGGCTGGAATCTCTACGCCTACCCTGGCATCGGCTCATCCGCGCAGGTTCAGGAGGTTTACGGGAAGGTGGGCTTCGACGACGGCGGCATCTGGCCGTTCAAGCTGCCGGGCGATCAGGATTTCTCGCTCTCGCCCTATGCCCTGGTGGCGGGCGAGACCTCCGGCGCCGCCGACGGAGCCGGCGCCTTCGGCGGCAAGCATGGCATTTACATGGAACTGGGCATCGACCCCGGCTACGCCGTGGATGTTGCCAAGGATTGGCCGGTCCGTCTCCACCTGCCGTTCACGCTGGGTCTGAGCCTCTCGAACTACTACGAGGTTGCCACCGCCACAGGCGTGAAGGACCAGACCTTCGGCTTCGCCGACCTGGGTTTCGCGGCGGACGTCCCCCTGAAGTTCGTCCCTGCCCGCTATGGGAAGTGGACATTCTCTGGCGGCCCGCACCTGCTCTGGCTGGGGCCGAACAACAAGTTGCTGGCCGGTCCTCCCGGCCCCCAGGCTCTCAACGGCCTCAACGTCACCGGCGGGAAGGGGTTTGAAATCTACGGCATGGCTGGGCTCAAGATCGAATACTAAATCCACCACCTCTCCATCCTCCGACCGGATCGGGCGCCCAACCGGGCGCCCGATCCGCCTCCTCCCGATCGGAAGCGTGATCCCCACCCGATGAAGAAGTTGCCAAGCCTTCGTATCACTGATAGCCTTCTGAGCAGATCGGTCGGCTGCGGTGCGACAACGGAGGAAGGCGCGACTCCATGGATCATCTGCGATTGCTATGCGACATCGGGGAGCTGAACTGGATCTTCGGCGACAGCCAGAGCACCAAGGCCTTTCTCCAGCGCATCGTCATCATCGTCGCGGATCACATGCAGGCCGAGGTATGCTCGATCTACCTGTACGACGACGAGAGGGAGGAGCTCGTCCTGAAGGCGACACGGGGCCTGAGCCCGGACTCGGTGGAGAAGGTCCGGCTCAAGCTGGGCGAGGGGCTCGTGGGGCTGGCCGTGCAGGAGCTGCGGCCGGTGTGCGAGCCGATCGCGAGCGTCAACCCCCACTTCAAGTTCTTCCCCGGAATCCTGGAAGAGCAGTTTGAGTCGTTTCTGGCGGTTCCGATCCTTCGGGGCCGGACGCGAATCGGCGCCTTGACCGTCCAGCGCCGGAAAGAGCACACCTTCGGCGATCAGGATGTGCTCGCTTTGCGCGCGGTGTCCTCCCAGCTTGCCAACATCATCGAGAACGCCCGGCTCCTCATGACCCTCCAGGGGCAGCAGCGGCAACGTGTCGAGCCGGACGGTCATGGCAGATGTGAAGTTTCTCAGGGGCAAGGTCGCTTCCGAGGGCTTCGCCTGTGCCGAGGCTATCGTGGTCGACAAGGAGCGGTTCCTCGGCCAGGTCCTGCGGCTCGATGTCGATCGGCAATACACCCTGGCGGACTTCCAGCGGGCCGTGGCGATGACGGAGCGTCAGGTGAGGGATGTCCAGCGGCGGCTGGAGGAGCGGTTCGCCGAGGACGTCTCGCTCATCTTCGCCTCCCACCTCTTGATGCTGCGCGACAAGACCTTTCTTGGAGCCATGGTCGATCTGATCGAGGCCGGGGACAGCCCTCCCGCGGCCGTCCTGAAGACCGCCAAGCACTACATCGACATGTTCGCACAGAACGAGAACGCCTACGTCCGGGAGAAAGCCCAGGACCTCAAGGACCTGACCTTGCGCCTCTTGTGGAATCTAACCTCCGGGCAGGAAGCGCAAAGTCTGTGGCGAGACCGGATCGTGATCACCAGGGATCTGTTTCCTTCCGACCTGCTGCAGATGTCGTCGGAAGGGGTCAGCGGCCTCGATCGTGACCAGCGGCGGGACTACCTCCCACATCGCGATCCTGGCGAGATCGCTCCGGATCCCCCTGGTGATCGTGGATGCGCCACAATTACTCGCGCTCCCCGAAAAGACGCGGATTCTCCTGGATGCGGATCGCGGCAACGTCTTTGTCGACCCGGCCCCGAAGCTGGTGGCCGATTTCGAGGCCACAAATCGTGCCCGGAGGAGCCTGGAATCCGACCAGGGACCCATGCAGCCCACAAGCCTGACCCGGGACGGCTGTCGGATCCGACTGCTGGCCAACATCAACCTCCTCTCCGACGTGAAGATCGCGCGCGATCTCGCGGCAGAAGGCATTGGGCTGTATCGGACGGAACTCCCCTTCATCGTCCGAAGTGCCTTCCCGTCCGAGGACGAGCAGTTCGGGATCTATCGGAAACTGGTGGAGGGAATGCCCGACAAGCCCATCACCTTCCGCACCCTCGACATCGGCGGCGACAAGACGCCCGCCTATCTTCAGATCCCGGTGGAACGGAACCCCGCCTTGGGGCTTCGTTCGATTCGATTCTGCCTGGAACATCGCGAGGTCTTCATCCCGCAGATTCGCGCCATCCTTCGGGCGGGCGTGGGAGCAGACGCCAGCATCATGTTCCCGATGATCTCCTCGCTGGACGAGTTCCAGGAAGCACGGCAGATCCTCCGCGGTTGCATCGCCGCCCTTCAGGCTGAAAGGGTGCCCCACAACGACAGCCCGAAGATCGGCATGATGGTCGAACTCCCCGCGGTCGTGGAGCTGGTTGACGTCTTCGCGCGCGAAGCCGACTTCTTTGCCATCGGGACCAATGATCTCATCCAGCACATCCTTGCGGTGGACCGGACGAACGAGCGGGTCGCACGCTTCTACGTCCCCCACCACCCGTCGGTCCTGCGGGCGATCAAGCGGGTTGTCGATGCGGCCCGTCACCATGGGCGAGACGTGTCCGTCTGCGGGGACATGGCCCACGAGGAGCGGTATCTGCCGTTCTTTCTCGGGATCGGAGTCCGCGCCCTCAGCGTGGACCCCGCCTATCTCCCCCGGCTCCAGCGGGCGATTGGTCGACTGACACGGAAAGGGGCGGAAGCCCTGGCACAGCAGCTTCTGGCAGAGAGCCGGGCGGCCGTCATCGAAGAACTCCTTGATGCACATCTGCAGGACCACGGCTAACCCGGGCGACAGCACGCATTCTTACGAATGGGCCACTCGAAGCGGGGGCGCCAGGCACGATGCCGTTCTGCCATGGGACTTGAGCCGCGATGGGTTGTCCGGCGCGGTCTCGCCCGTCCGGGGAACTACTCGAAGCCCCAGCGTTTGCGGTTGTCCGTAGCCAGCGGGAACTTGAGCCGCTCCTCCACGATGACAGGCGACCCGTCGTTGCGGCGTCGGATCAGCAGTCTCGTGACGCCGAAGTGCTCTCCGCGCGACTGGCGGGCGTTGGGACGGATGTCGGACAGATACCGCGAGAAGCGCCTGCCGGCACGGCTAGTCTGAAACACGTCATCCGAGTCCCTCAGGGCGTCGATCGCCTCGACGAACTGCTGCATGACGTCGAACCCCTTGGCATCCTGGCTTTTGTGCGCCTTATTTGCCTCGTGCTTCAACGCGGCCATCTCGGGATCGGTAAATGCGATGATGAAATTCTTGTCGGAAGGCGGAAGAATGGGCACGTGATTGGTTGGATACTCCATCACGATGACATCCCGGTCCGGTCGTCCCCGCGCATACTCCTCCGTCATCCAGAGCGTGACCGCTTTCATCACCATCTTCCGCGTGTAGAAGTTGATGTGCTGCGCGGTGTCCGAGAGGTGAGGAACGAAGACCATGGTCGGCTCTCGCGCCGCAATCAGCCTGTTCATCCGCTCCTGGTCGTGCGGGAGGATTCCCCTCCGGGCCTCATAGGTCTCTTCGGCTCCGAAACAGAGGACCTGCTCCACTCGATAGCCCAGAATCTCCGCCCAGCGCAATGCCTCGCGCCTTCTCACCTCCGCCTTTTCTTCCTTGGGCAGATCCCCGTCCACGCTGCGGTAGCCCGAGGCGACAACGATGATGGCGATGTCGTTTCTCGGACCGTGGGCACCCATCCGGTTCATCAGCGAGAGCGAACAGCCGATGTACCGGCCGTCGTCCGAATGCGCGAGGAACACCAGCGCCTTCTGACCGACCGGCAGCCCGGCCTCGCTGTGGATATACGGCACCGGGGCGATTGGCCGGTTCCGTTTCACCCAGCAGACTCGCATGCCCCGCTCCCCCCGGACAGCCTCGGCAGCAAGTGCGCCCGAAGCTTCCCCGCCTCCTCCGCGTTATGAGTGTACCACTTCAAGCACAGAATACCAGTGTCGGACTGCCCGCGGAGGCCCCGCCCCTCTTCCCAGGATGGATCGTCCAGTTGACACTCCGCACTCCCGACGTTAGGCTTACCCCGTTTTCCTCCAGGCCGCCGTTGCCTGTTTCCCACCCCGCCGGCGGCCTGCATGAGGTGCATCGATTCGACCCATCGGACTCGTACGTCTTCGGACCACCGGAGGAGGCTCATGTTCGGACGGATTGACAGTCATCGTGTCGTGCAGCAGAAGTCTCCGACATATCGACACAGGCGTCACCCCGGAAGGGACAGATTTCTGCGGCCACACACGCGCGGGTCCGCCGCACACCTGACTGGAATCCTCTGTCTCCTCTTCCTGCTCGTCTCCTCGGTGTCCCGTGCGGCCGAATCCCCCGAAGCACAGGTCGTCGAATTCTCTCCGCAGGGCACCGTCAAGCAGGTCCGCCAGGTGCACGCCCGCTTCTCGGAGCCCATGGTCCCGCTGGGCGATCCGCGCGGCGCTGTCGCACCATTTGACATCGAGTGCTCCGAGCCCGGCACCGCCCGCTGGATGGCCAGTGGAGAATGGGTGTACGACTTCGCCCGCGACCTGCCGGCCGGTCTCCGCTGTACCTTCCGCCTCCGTGCCGGTCTCACCACGCTGGCCGGCCGGCCGCTCGCCGAGCACGCCTTCACCTTCTCGACCGGTGGTCCGGCCGTCAAGACGATCATCCCCAGGGCCGGCGCCAAAGCCATCGACGAGGAGCAGGCGTTTCTCGTGGTCCTGGATGCCGAAGCCACCCCGGACTCGATCCGCGATCATGTCTGGATCGGCGTGGCCGGTCACCAGGACCGGCTGCCGATGAAGATGATCATCGGCGAGGCCCGGGAGCAGATCCTTAAGGCGCAGGATGCCGACGCCGTCCAGGGCCCCGTCGTGATCCTCCAGGCGACGCGCCCCTTTCCCAACGAGGCCCGGGTGACCTTCACCTGGGGCAAGGGGGTGACCTCGACCAGCGGTGTCCGCACGGAGCAGGATCAGACGTTCGCCTTTCAGGTCCGCAAGCCGTTCACCGCCCAGTTCACCTGTGAGCGTGAGAACCCGCGCGCCGGCTGCATCCCCGTCACACCGATGCGACTCACCTTCTCCGCGCCCATCGCCTGGGAGCTGGCAAGTCGGATCGCGCTCGTCGGGCCGGGGGATCGGCGCTGGGGTCCCGCACCTCCAAAGACGCCGCAGGTCTCCGTCCAGGGAATCACATTCCCGGGACCGCTCCCGGAGACGACCGGCTTCCGGCTCACCCTCCCGCCCCTGGTGGTGGACGACGCCAACCGGCCGCTCAGCAACGCCGGCCATTTCCCGCTGACGGTCCGGACCGAGGCCTTCCCGCCGCTGGGGAAGTTTTCCGCCCGCTTCGGCATCCTCGAACGGGCCGACCCCGTCCTGCCGGTGACGCTCCGCAACCTGGAGCCGGAGGTCCGGACGCGGCTCCTGCGCGTGGACAAGGAGCCGTTGACCGGCGTCGGGGGCTCGCTGCAGTACTGGTTCGAGGGGGTCAAGGGGCGGCTCTGGCGGATCCCGCCGGAGCGTGCCCGCGAGATCGTGCCCTGGCTGCGTCGCGTCGCCGACGCCCAGCGCGAGACGTCCGTATTCGGGACGGCGGACGCCCAGCGCAAGGAGTTTGCCATCCCGAAGCCCTCGGGCGCCAAGCCCTTCGAGGTCGTCGGGATCGCCCTGGAGGGTCCGGGCCTATACGTCGTGGAGCTGGAGAGCGCCAAGCTCGGCGCCGCCCTCCTCGACAAGCCGCAGGCCATGTACGTGCCCACCGCCGCCCTCGTGACGAACCTCGCCGTCCACTTCAAGTGGGGACAGGAGCAGTCCCTGGTCTGGGTCACGGCGCTGGATACAGGGCGCCCGGTCTCAGGCGCCCGCGTCACGATCCAAGACTGCGCCGAGAAGTTACTCTGGAGCGGCGAGACTGATCCGAATGGGATTGCCCGGATGTCGGGTCTCCCCAAGGGGTGGGAGACCACTCCGCGCTGCGACCATCGCAGCACCTCCGACCCCTTCGAGCGCTACCCCTACTCGCAGACCGAGGCCATCCGCAACTTCGACCGCGGCCTCTTCGTCATCGCCCAGACCAAAGACGATCTGAGCTTCGTCCACTCGAGCTGGGAGCAGGGGATCGAGCCGTGGCGGTTCCGGCTGCCGTACGACGATCCCCATGACTCCACCCTGGCCCACACGATCTTCGACCGCTCGCTCCTGCGGGCCGGAGAAACCTTGCACATGAAGCACGTGCTGCGCCGGCAGACGCTCGGCGGGTTCGCGACCGTCCCCGCCGATGCCCGCCCCACGCGGCTCACCCTCCAGCATCTCGGCAGCGAGCAGAAGTACGATCTCCCGCTCACCTGGGATGCGGGCGGGATCGCGGAGACGACATGGGAGATCCCCAAGGATGCCAAGCTCGGGAGCTACCATGTCGTGATGATGGGCGGCGGCACGCACAACGAAGGCTGGGTGGCCGGCGGCTTCCGGGTGGAGGAGTTCCGCCTGGCGCTCACCCGGGGGGTCATCCGTCTGCCCGCCGAGCCGCAGGTCGCGGCCACCGAGGTCACCGCCGACCTGAGCGTCCAGTATCTGGCCGGCGGGGCGGCGCGCGAGCTTCCCGTCACCGTGCGCGCCGTCCTGCAGCCCAAGCCGATCCCCCCGATCGACACCTTCGAGGATTTCACCTTCGCCAACGGCCCCATCGCGGAAGGCATCGTCAGCCGCCAGCAGGAATACTTCGGCGAGGAATCCGAAGGGGGCGAGGAGACGGAAGGCGGCGGCGAATCGGAGGAGGGCGATGCGCCCCGTGAGCGATTGCCCGTCCGACCCGCCATACACCAGCGGGAACAGCTCACGCTGGACGCCGCCGGCACCGCCCGGACGACCATCCGGCGCCTGCCTCGCGTGGCCACCCCGCAGGAGCTGCTCACCGAGATGGAGTACCCGGATCCCAACGGCGAGATCCGCACCGTGGCCGCCCGCGTCCCGCTCTGGCCGGCCGAGTGGCTGGCCGGGATCCAGCCCGAGTCCTGGGTGTCCTCGAAGGAGCAGCTCAAGGCCTGGGTGGCGGTCGTGGACGTCGCCCGGCGCCCCGTGGCCGGAGCCCCGGTTCGGGTGACGGCCTTCGAGCGGAAGCTCTACTCCCACCGAAAGCGCCTCGTGGGCGGCTTCTACGCCTACGAGCACGTCGAACAGATCCGGCGCCTGGCCGATCTCTGCACGGGGCAGACGGATCTCCGCGGCCGTTTTCTGTGCGAGCAGAAGCCGCCGACCGAAGGCAACCTGATCCTGGTGGCCACGGTCACCGACCACGCCGGGAACGAGAACGCGACTCATCAAGACGTCTGGGTGCCGGGCGCCGAGGCCTGGTGGTTCCGGGCCCAGGACAGCGATCGGATGGACGTCCTCCCCGAGAAGCGGAAGCACGAGCCGAACGAGACGGCGCGGCTGCAGGTTCGGATGCCGTTTCGCGAGGCGACCGCCCTCATCACCGTGGAGCGCGAAGGGGTCCTGGATGCATTTGTCACCTCGCTCAGCGGCACGGAGCCCGTGGTCGAGCTCCCCGTCAAGCCGACCTACGCCCCCAACGTCTTCGTCTCGGTCCTGGCCGTACGCGGCCGCGTGGGCGGCGTCCAGCCGACGGCCCTGGTGGATCTGGGGAAGCCGGCCTTCAAGCTGGGCATCGCCGAGATCCAGGTCGGCTGGCGCGGCCCACGAGCTGCGCGTCGCCGTGACCTCCGATCGCCCCGTCTACCACGTGCGCGACAAGGCGGCGGTGAAGATCGCCGTGCGCACCGCCGACGGGAAGACGCCTCCGCCGGGAAGCGAGGTGGCCGTGGCGGCGGTGGACGAGGGGCTGCTGGAGCTGATGCCCAACCGGAGCTGGAATCTCCTGGAGCCGATGATGCGGCGGCGCGGGTACGGCGTCAAGACGGCCACGGCCCAGATGCAGGTCGTCGGAAAGCGCCATTACGGCCTGAAGGCGCTCCCCCAGGGCGGGGGCGGCGGTCGTCAGGTCACCCGGGAGCTGTTCGACACGCTGCTCTTCTGGAAGGGGCGCGTCCCACTGGATGCACGGGGAGAGGCCAGCCTCGAGATCCCGCTGAACGATGCGCTCACCAGCTTCCGGATCGTCGCCGTGGCCACGGCCGGGACCGGCCTCTTTGGAACCGGAGCGACCACGATCCGCGCGACTCAAGATCTGATGCTGATGGCGGGTCTTCCCCCCCTGGTCCGCGAGGGGGATCGTTTCCCGGCTCAGTTCACACTGCGCAACGCGACTGGTCGCCAGATGGAGGTCCGCGTCCAAGCGAAGATCGACGGCGGCCCGCCCGCCCTGGAGCCTCAGATCCTCCAACTGAATCCGAGCCAGGCGACCGCCGTCTCCTGGGAGATCCTCGTTCCCAGCGGGGTGAGCGCGCTGAAGTACGAGGTCCAGGCCAGCGAGAAGGGCGGCGCCACGGACCGACTTCGCGTTACAGAGGAAGTTCGGCCCGCGCTGCCCGTGCGAACGCTCCAGGCGACGCTCCTCCAACTGAACCAGCCGCTCACCCAGACGGTCGAGCGGCCGGCCGACGCTCTCCCCAACCGCGGAGGCATCTCGATTATCGCCAGCCCCACGCTCGCGGCGAGCCTGCCCAGCCTCAAGGACTGGATGGAGCGCTACCCCTACCGCTGTCTGGAGCAGCAGGTCTCGCGCCTCGTGGCGCTCAAGGATGAGCGGGGCTGGAGCGTCCTGGCCACGGCCTTGCCGGCCCATATGGACGCAGACGGCCTGCTCAAGTACTTCCCGCAGATGACGCAGGGAAGCGACGTCCTCACCGCCTATGTCCTGGCCGTGATCCACGAGGCGGGCTGGCAGTTCCCCGCGGAGGTCCGTGGAAAGCTGGAGGCCGCCCTCCGCCGCTTCGTCGCAGGGATCGCTCGTCCGGGACTCGGCCCTGCCGACGACCGATCTGTCTCTCCGGAAGCTCGCGGCCATCGAGGCGCTTTCCCGTCACGGGCAGGACGTGGCGCGTCTCCTCGACAGTGTGGCGATCGAGCCGACGCTGTGGCCGACCTCGGCACTCCTCGACTGGTGGGCCATCCTCCATCGCGTCCCCAGCCTGCCGAACCGCGCCGCGCGGCTCACCGAGGCGGAACGGCTCATCCGGGCGCGTCTGAACGTCCAGGGCACGAGTCTGGGATTCTCTGGTGAGCGGGGCGACGGTCTCTGGTGGCTGATGGTCTCCCCTGACGTGAACGCGGTGCGGCTAATCCTCCACCTGTTGGAGGCGGGCCAGTGGCGAGACGACCTGCCCCGGCTGATGCGAGGCGCCCTCGCCCGTCAGCGCCGCGGCGCCTGGGATCTGACCGTCGCCAACGCCTGGGGCGTCCTGGCGATCGAAAAGTTCGCCCGAACCTTCGAGCAGGGCCCGGTCATCGGCACCACGAGCGCCAGCCTGCACGGGGCCACGCAGCGGTTCGAATGGGCTACGTCGCCTGCCGGAGGGACGCGCAACTTCCCCTGGCCGCCAAAGGCCGAGGAGATCACGCTCAACCATACCGGGACCGGACAGCCCTGGATCACCCTCCAGATGCAGGCCGCCGTCCCCTTGAAGACAGCCCTCGCGAGCGGCTATCGGATCACCCGCACGGTGACGCCGATCGAGCAGCGCACTCCTGGCCGGTTGAGCCGCGGGGATGTGCTGCGCGTGCGCCTCGCCGTTGAAGCGGACAGCGACATGACCTGGGTCGTGATCACCGACCCGATCCCGGCCGGCGCCTCGCACCTCGGCACCGGGCTCGGCGGCGATTCACTCCTCGCGGCGGCCGGCGAAAGCCGCAAGGGCTGCGCCTGCTTTGCCTATGCCGAGCGCGCCTTCGACGCGTTCCGGGTCTACTACGAGTTCTTCCCGAAGGGGACCAGCAGCATCGAGTACACCATCCGGCTCAATCAGCCGGGGCGCTTCACTCTCCCGACCACGCGGGTGGAAGCCCTCTACGCTCCCGAGATGTTCGGGGAGCTGCCCAACGCGGGCGTGGAGGTCCAGCCGTGAGATGGCCGGCCAAGGCGGCGATCGTCCTCGCAGGCGCGGGAGCGCTGCTCCTTCTCGGGCTCGGCTGGATCCTTCTGCACGAGCCGCCCCCGGCGATCCCGGACTTCGCCATGGTGCGCGCGGGGCATCGGACCTCCGACACCCGGATCCTCGATCGCCACGGGGAGCTGATCCACGAAATGCGGATTGACCCCAAGGTGCGCCGGCTCGCCTGGGTTGGCCTCTCCGAGGTCTCCCCGGTTCTGCTCACCGCGGTTCTGGCATCGAGGATCGACGTTTCTATCGGCATGATGGTGTGGACGGGCGGGCGATGGCCGGCGCCGCCTGGCAGTGGCTGAGAAGTGGAGAGCGTCGCGGGGCCAGCACCATCTCGATGCAGGTCGCTTCTCTCCTCACGCCCGCTCTTCGCCGTCAGGGCGGACCGCGCACGCTCACCCAGAAGTGGCGGCAGATGCGCACCGCCTGGGCTCTGGAGACGCGCTGGTCCAAGACCGAGATCTTGGAAACCTATCTCAACCGGGTGACCTTCCGAGGAGAGTCGGGGGTGGGCGCCGCGTCCGCGGTTCTCTTTGCCAAGACTCCGCACGGTCTCACCGAGCCCGAGGCCGTCGTGCTGGCGGCTTTGATCCGGGCGCCGAATTCGGGGAGAGAGGCGACTCTGCGCCGCGCCTGGGCCGTCCGCCAGGCGGCCGGGGGCCAGAGCAGCCGGGAAGAGATTGCCGCCCTGGCGGCCCGATCACGGACGCGCCGCGGGGATGGGACCGCACTCGCTCTCGCCCCGCACGCCGCCTGGCGGCTGTTGGCAGAGATGGCGCCGGCAGTACAGAGAGACGATCTCCACGACGCTGGATGCGCCCGTGCAGCGCCTCGCCACCGAACTGCTGGCCACCATCTGCTGGCCGTCGGGACCGCCGCGTCCAGGACGGGGCCGTCTGGTGGCGGACAACGCCACCGGAGACATCCTCGCCTACGTCGGCAGCAGCGGGACCCTCTCCGCGCCTCCCAGGTAGACGGTATCCAGGCGCGGCGCCAGGCCGGATCGACGCTGAAGCCCTTCCTCTACGGCCTGGCGCTGGAGCGACGGCTGCTCACGCCTGCTCGTTGCTGGAGGACACCCCACTCGACGTCCCGTCGCCGGAGGGCTCTACCGGCCGCGCAACTACGACGACCACTTCCGGGGGACGCTCACGCTGAGGACGGCGCTGGCCGGCTCGGTCAATGTCCCCGCTGTTCGGACGCTCGCCTTGGTGGGACAGGACGCCTTCGTGACACAGCTTACCCGTCTCGGCTTCGGCGGCTCACGGAATCCGGCGACTTCTACGGCCCCTCGCTCGCCCTCGGTCGGCCGATGTCAGCCTCTGGGAGCTGGTGAGCGCTACCGGAGCCTGGCCGTCGGGGGAATGCGGGCACCCCTCCGCCTGATCATGGGCGCGCCCACCGCCCCGCCCCGGCGGGTGTACACCGAGCAGACCACGTTCCTGCTCTCTCCATTCTGGCGACGAGAGAGCCGGAGCGGGACTTCGGTCTGGAGAATCCCTCGCCACCAGCTTCTGGACGCGGTCAAGACCGGGACGAGCAAGGACATGCGGGACAACTGGTGCGTCGGCTACTCCAACGTTACACGGTGGGGGTGTGGGTGGGAAACTTTTCCGGCGAGCCGATGCAGGACGTGAGCGGAACACCGGCGCGCGAGGTGCGGCGAAGGACCCACCCACGGGCAGCCCCCAGGCACCGCGCGCACCGCGGGGCGGCGCACGAGAGGATTCCCGCAGAGTGGAGCCACCGAGGAGGGACCTCGAGAGAACCGAGCCGACGAGCCACCCGCACCGCTCCATGCGCGACACCTCATGCTAATGGATGGCACGCTGATCGCGATCGATCCCGACATTCCCCCCGCCAGCAGCGCGTCCTGTTCGAGGCCCGCGTCCCCGACAGCACAGCCGCTGGCATCTCGACGGCACCGACCTCGGCCCCGGCCGCACCCTCTTCCCCTGGAACCCCACCCCCGGTCCCCATACCCTCGCCTCGTGAGTGCAGACGGCCACCCCCTCGACACCGTCACCTTCGAGGTCCGCGGTATAGCAATCACAGCCGTGACCGACTGATTCCAGAAGCAACAAAGCCATCCAAATATTTCGCCTTGTTGGCCCACCGAATTATTGGGCACAGTATGGCGGAGTTTGGCCTTGACAGATAGACCCGGTCCGGGCCATGCTCTTATCCAGGATGCCGACGGCCTCCCGATCGGGAAGCATGGTGTCGCGAAACCGAGAGACGGGAGGCAGCCAGGCCTCACGGCGTGGGGAAGAACAACAGAGGAGGTGCGCTATGCAGGGCGATTGCATGCGGATCATCGTTCGGATCGCTGGGGCGCTTGGCTTGCTCTGTGGGATCATCGGCTTACTCGCCGGGCTCACGGGCCATGCGTGGAAACTCGAGCCGATGGGGTGGTTTGCGGGCGGTGGGCTGCTTGCGCTCCTCGCACTGCTCGTGTTGGTCGAGGGCGCGACCACCTGCAAGAAACCCAAGGAGTAGCCGCTCGCCGCGCCTTGGGGGCTGAAGCCGAGTCCGCGATGTGCTCTTGCTGCGCCCGGCTGCAGACCGTCTGAGCTTTCCGGAAGGAGACGCGTCGGCGGACCCGGCGAGGGGTGATTTTTGCGGTGATCAGGTGGCCCGCTCGGTCCACCAGGACTCTCAGTTTGTCCGCTCTGCCTCGGATTCTTTTGAAGATTATTCTAACCGTCAAATCTCTGGTCCTTTAGCCTTTCTCACCTCTTTCGATGAGGAGAGACCGAACGCCAGCGCGCGCAACTTCCACATCCAGACTGCCAGTCTCGACGCGGGACGCCGGTGCGCGGTGCGGTCTGTCAGCACCACCGCATCCGGGTTGGCGAGCGCATTGCGAAATTCCAGTGTGCTCTGCAATCGGTCGCGGGGATTGCGCTCGAGGGCACGCAGGAGGATCTCTTCGAGCTGGGGCGAGATGTCACGCCGCAGACGGCGCGGCGGGATCGGGTTCTTTAGAATCTTGGCTTGCATCGCGGCGTAGACGTTGCGTCTGGAGAAAGGCACCTTGCCGGTCAGCAACTCGTACAAGATGATGCCGAGACTGTAGATATCCGTGCGCGGGCTTCCCCGCTGTTCCTTGATCTGCTCGGGGGCCATGTAATTGGGTGTGCCCACCGGCTGCGAAAACCCAGTTCAAGTAATCTTGCGCTGGTTCGTATCGAAGGCGATGCCGAAGTCCATCAGCTTGATCTTCCCGGTAGGCAGAATCATGATATTTTCGGGTTTGAGATCACGGTGCACGACATTCCGGTCGTGCAAGTAGACGAGCACATCGGCAATCTGGATGGCAAGCTCCAGCGCACTCGGAATCGGGAAGCGGCGTTCTCGCTGGAGCCGGGCACTCAGCAGTTCCCCCTCCACATACTCCATCACGAGATACAGGCGGCTCCTCTTCGCAGGGCGAAACGTCTTGATGATCGCCGGATGATCAAGGGACAGACCGATCTGCTCCTCACGGAGAAACCGCTGGTGGAACACAATGTCACTGGAGTACTGAAGGTATGGCACTTTCAGCGCGACCGTGCGGTCGTTCTCGATATCTCGGGCTCGGAACACTGTGGCCATGCCACTGCAGGCAATAGTATCGAGGAGCTCATACTGATCGAGCATCTGTCCGGGAGCGAGTTCGGGCACGGCAATCCTCGGTGGCTTCGACAGTCCCTGGCATTCAGCGCTCGAGCGATGAGAGAGACCTGCTGCTAAAGTAGGCGTACCCCGCATGGTTCCGCAGAGGAGCGGCGGTTGGCAAGTTCTGCAGCCCGGGCGAAGTACTTGGTCCCCGGTCGTGGTCGTGGGAAGCCGCCCCGTATGCATACAGCTTCACGGTGGTGATCCGCGAGATCACCCCTTCTGGAAGCTAGTCGAATTATGGCCGCTTGTCAAACGATCGGAATCCTCGCGGCCGCTTCAGCGCCAGAATCGCCACCACGAGGGTGATGAGGAGGAGGCACAACAGGAGATGACCGCTGCGACTTGGACGCTCATATTATCGACACCCCCAGCGTCTCGAGAGCGCTGGACCGCGACCCTGCACGCGGCTTCTGGCCCCCCCCGGAGCAGTTCCATCATCTCGGGCTCTGAAAGCTCATCGTAGATGCCGTCACTACACTGAACTAGCATATCTCCCGCCCGGATGTCCAGCTTGAGGGTGTCCACAGAGGTGATCAGATCGTGGCCGACATAGTTGGTGAGCCGGTGCCGGTCCGGGTGCACCCGAGCCTCCTCGGGCGTGAGAATCCCGTATTCCACCTGTTCCTGCACCGACGTATGGTCCTTCGTGAGTTGGGAGAGGGCGCCATCACGAAGGAGGTACAGCCTGGAATCCCCGATGTGGGCGGCGACCAAGGTGCTGCCCGTCATCACGCTGGCCGTGAGCGTCGTCCCCATCCGATGCAGCTCGGGGACGGTGATGCTCTTCTGATAGATCTCAAGATTTGCCTGCTGTACCGCCCCCTTGAGATATTTCATCACCGCCCCGGTGCCCGGGGTCTGAGTCATTTCCCGAGCCAGCACATCCAGGGCGAGTTTGCTCGCCACCTCCCCGCTATTATGCCCGCCGAGACCATCCGCCACGGCGAACAGGATCCCCTCACCGTATGGCCAGAAGCCAATGGAATCCTCGTTCCCCTCGCGGACCAGACCCGTATCCGTGAGCTGGAAAAACTCGATCTCGATGGCATCCGCTCTGTGCTCCGGCAGCATTTCCGTGTGCGTACCCTGGCTAAACATGCTTCATTTCTCGCAAGTGACAAGCTGGGGAGTTCATCGCTGAGCGTGCGGAGCGCCAACGAGGACACGGCCTGTCCGCCGGCTCTTCACAATCACGTAGGCGAGACTCACGAGGGCCCAGGCTACCGAGATCGCAAAGCAGATATACGCCTCGCTTTGCGAATCGCTATTCCCGATGATGTAGAGATAAACGATGGCCGCAAGCATGGCCAGGTTCGCAAGGAGGCCGAGCACCGGAACGACTCCGTGCTTGAGGAAGCTGAAATCCTGCCGATGGGAGAAGGCGATGATCGTCCACATGCACGTGAGACCATAGAGCACAAATGTTCCAAGATTCGATGCCAGGGCGATCCCGGTGAGGCCCACCACCGAACGCACACCCACCGCCGCAATCAACGATGAGACGGCCACAAGCACCCAGACCGCCCGATGGGGGGTGGCAAAGCGGCCGTGCAGGGCGTTGAGTATCTCGGGCATTTCCTCGTCCTGAGCCATGGCATAACTGACGCGCACGGCGGTGTTCAGACAGCTCAATGTCGTCCCGAGGATCGCCAAACCAACGGTCACGGCAATGGAGATCATTAAGCCGAAGCCGATCCCTCCGAGCACGCTGTTCCCAAGGAGGATGGCCATGTCGCCCATGGGCGCACTGGACGCCCCCGCGGCCGCCATTCCTGTCACGGTCGAGGTGGTCGTGCCGCTGGTCACCGTTCCAACCAACTTTTCGTTGACCATGAAACTGGCCGCGAAATACTCGAAGAGGTAGGCAAACAACCCCTGAATCACGAGGGAAATGATCACGGCTCGAGGGATGTCCCGCTTCGGGTTCTTCGCCTCGGCGGCAAAGGCGGTGCAACTTTCAAAACCGACCAAGATGAGAATAGCCAGCGTAGACTGGATGAGCACTCCTTGGATGGAATGGGGGCGGACCACATCCCAGGCGTTGCTGAAGACCCACTGTGTGGCATGCTGAGGGTTCAACATCCGGTAGGCAATGGCGACGGCGCTGAAGCCTATGAGCGTGATCAACTGAATCACGTTGATCATAAACGCCGTCACTGTGGAGCCCGACACGCCGCGATAGGCGATGAATCCCGTCACGACAGCAAAGACCACCGCGATGATCGTCAGCGCAGCATTCGAGAGGGTGCCTCCCGTGAACTGGGTATACATGTA
Organism: uncultured Methylomirabilota bacterium; assembly: GCA_963727695.1. Lineage (GTDB taxonomy): Bacteria > Methylomirabilota > Methylomirabilia > Methylomirabilales > 2-02-FULL-66-22 > 2-02-FULL-66-22. The sequence goes on from CAVSHW010000026.1 coordinate 76,826, forward strand.
GCCGATCAGCGTGGCCATCATCGCCACCATGACGCCCGGATAGACCCAGTAGAAGAGATGGGCGGCCCAGCCAGTGACAATCTTGGCCAGCCGCGCCCACTTGTGATGTTCCTTCCGCTCGCGGTCCAGGAATGCCCTCTCCGCGAAGTAATAGCAACTGCCAAACCCAGCCTCGGGGTAGAGGCGCGCAAGCTCCGCGTAGGAGAGAGCGGTGAGAAAGGCGAGGATCAAGGCACAGACGATTCCCGCCCACATATCCGAGGCAACGGAGCTGCCATCCGGGGCGGTGGCAGCAGCCTGCAGTTGGTAGGTAATCCACAGGAATGCCCCTGGTGCAATCAGCGCCATGGCATTGACCGTGACACCTGTCAGCCCTAGTGTCCGCGTTACCGGCGATGGGGAGGTTTGATTCTGACTCATTGTCGCCCCCTCTTCTTGGAACTCAGGTTAACGTTCCCTTGATGGGTTTACCCCTTTTCTTTACGTCACCGGAACAATGAGCAAGGGAGGTGCCAGAGGCAGAATCCGCTCGCGAAACGGATGCAACCTCTTATTATTGCAGAGGAAGTTCCAATCTCGGCCAACTCGTTGGACGGAGAAGCCTTAGCGACACTTCGGTTGGAAGATAACAAGAATGTCGTGATTGACAATCTGAGTTTGCCAACGAACTCGTTTGCCCGCTAATTGGGCCAACAGCAGGGGAACTGCGATCTACTCAACGTAGCGATGGTTCTCTAGCGATGGCTCTCTCCCCGAAAAAAAAGTGCCGTATGTAGGGGGAGGCACCTGGCGTTTCCGTGGGGTGGGTTCTCTCCTTGACCAGACCCCGGGAACACGGCATGCTACGTTGTCACTAGTATTCCGTAGGGCATCCTACACAGCAGGATAGGACACTTCATCCAAGGAGAATGCCGTGCAGATCGTCCTCAATTCCAAGTTCTTTCGCACACTCAACATCCCTGAACTGGCTGGGAAAGCTCGGGAACTGGGGTTCGACGGGATCGATCTCAATGTCCGTCCGGGCCATCCAGTGAATCCGACCAATGTCGAGACGGCGTTGCCGAAGGCGGTCGCTGTCTGGAAGGCGCAGGGGCTGGTTTGCCCACTGGCGACCGCGCCCGTGACGCTCGTGACCCCGGACGCCCCGGAGGTGGAGGCGTTGTATGCGGGTTGTGCGGCGGCGGGCGTCCCGCGCGTGAAGATCGGTTTCTTCCCCTTCACCCCCGGCGCGGACTACTGGGCTTTGGTGGATGCGGCGCGCAAGGCACTCGCGGGCTTCGCCCGGATCGGGGAAGAACACGGCGTACAGACGGTGTATCAAGTCCACAGCGGTCCGGTGCTGGGCTCGAATTGCGCCGGGCTGATGCACCTGCTCCGCGGATTGGATCCGCGCTGGGTTGGCGCGTACCCCGACCTGGGGCACCTGATGCTGGACGGCGAAGATTACCCGATGGGGCTGGCGATGCTGCGAGACTACCTATCCGTGGTCGCGGTCAAAGACGCCTACCATGCCCCACAACCCGCGGGGAGCGTGCCCCCGTTCGCTCCCCGGTTTGTCCCTCTCGGTCGAGGCGCGGTGCCGTGGCGTCGCGCACTCGGGGCCTTGAAGGCGCTGGGATTTGACGGGGCGTTCTCGGTCCACACCGAATACGATTTTGATGAATCCATCATCCGGCAGGTCGGCTATGCGGACACGCCGCCGCCGCATCTGGAGGAGTGGGCTCGCGCCGATGCAGCGTACCTGCGCACGATGTGGGGCAAGAGCTAAGAGGAGACAATACGAGCGGCAGCGCTATCGCTAGACGTCCGGCTTCTCGCCGCTCTCGCCGGGTTTGCCGGGGAGGGAGACGCCCAGCTCTTTGATGCGCTTGCGCAAGGTGTTGCGGTTGATTCCCAAGAGCTCCGCCGCCTTGACCTGGTTGCCGCCGGTACGGCGCAGGACCAGCTCCAGGAGCGGCCGCTCGACGCAGGCGACGAAGTGGTCGTGCAACCGGCCGTCCAGGCTGTCTGTGAGACGGGCCATCTCGGCCCGCATCCAGCCCACCGGAAAACCTTCCGGCCCCACCGCCGCATCCTCGGATCCCCCGCCGAGCCGAACCGCGTCCGGCAAGTGGTCCGGAAGGATCAGCCGCGTTGGGGCGAGCGCCGCCGCGCGCTTGACCGCGTTCTCGATCTCTCGCACGTTCCCGGGCCACCGATAGGCCAGCATCCGCTCCAGCGCCTCCGGCGAGAGCAGCTTGGACTCGGCCTGCTGCTCGCGGGCAAAGGCGGCGAGAAAGTGCGACGCCAGGGCAGGGACATCCTCCCGCCGGTCCCGCAAGGGAGGCAGATGGATGGTCACGACGTTCAATCGGTAGAAGAGGTCCTCGCGGAAGGCGCGCCGGGCCACGGCCCCCTCCAGATCCTGGTTGGTCGCCGCCACGATCCGGACGTCCGCCGCAAGAGACCCTTCGCTCCCCAGCCGCTCGATCCGACGCTCTTGCAGGACGCGCAGCAGCCGGGTCTGCAGGCTGAGGTCCATGTCTCCGACCTCGTCCAGGAAGACCGTGCCGCCCTCGGCCTGTTCGAATCGGCCGCGCCGAGCCGCCACCGCCCCGGTGAAGGCCCCCTTCTCGTGGCCGAACAGCTCGCTCTCCAGGAGCTCGCGTGGAATGGCGGCACAGTTGACCGGAACGAAGGGGCGCCCCTTGCGGCGGCTGTTCTCGTGTACGGCCCGCGCGATCAGCTCCTTCCCCGTCCCGCTCTCGCCTCGCAGGAGCACCGTAAGGTCGGTGCCGGCCACCTTCCCGACCGCCTTGAAGATCTGCTGCATGGCGGGGCTCCCGCCCACGATCCCTCCCAGATCGAATCGCTCCTCCAGCGTCTCGCGCAGCCGGGCGACCTCCCGCGCCAGGACCTGCGCCTCCAGCGCCTTCCCGACCAGCAGGAGCACCTCGTCCACGTCGAAGGGCTTCCCGATGTAATCATAGGCCCCATGCTTCATGGCCTCCACCGCCACCTGCAGGGTCCCGTAGGCGGTCATCATGATCACCGGAAGCTCCGGTCGCCGCTTCCGGATCTCCCGCAGGACTGCCAGGCCGTCTCGGCCGGGCAGTCGGACGTCCAGCAGCACCAAGTCCACACCCGTGTCCTGAGCAGCCGCTAGGCCGCTGGGGCCGTCGGCGGCCAGATCTACCCGATACCCCGCCCGCTCCAGCGCCTTGCTCAGCGCCCAGCGCACGCTCTCTTCGTCGTCCACGACCAGAATCCGCCGGCTCGTCATCTGCTGGATCCTTCCTCATCGCCTGCCAGCGGCAGCAGGACGCGAAACATGGTCCCTCCCTCGCTCCGGCTCTGCACCTCAATCGTTCCTCCGTGCTCCTCGACAATCCGGACGGAGATGGGCAATCCGAGCCCGGTGCCACTTGCCTTGGTGGTGAAGAACGGGTTAAAAATCTGCCGCTCGGCCTCCGACGCGATGCCTGGCCCCCGATCGGCTACCTCCAGGACGGCCGCCGCCTGCCCGCCGACCTGGGGGGAGACTCGCTCGAAGCGGGTGCGGACAGTCAACTCCCCTCCCGTTTCCGCCATGGCTTCGGCGCCGTTGCGCACCAGATTCAGAAAAACCTGGAGCAACCGGTCCGGGTCGCCCGCCACGACTGGCACCTCGGGGTCGTATCGCCGGACCACCGCGATTCGTCCTGTCTGGAGCATCGTCTCCTCCAGACGCAGCGCCTCCTCCAGGATCTGATTGACGTTGCAGGGCTCACACCGCAACTGACGCGCGCCGGCGAATGCCAGGAGATCATCGACAATCCGGTTCAGCCGATCCACCTGGCGGATGATCATCGCCGTGAATTCCCGCAGACCGGAGGGGAAGCTTTGCTCTTTCTCCAGAAGCTGCGCCGCCGCTCGGATGCCCACCAGCGGATTGCGCACTTCGTGCGCCACTCCCGCGGCCAGGACGCCGAGCCCCGCCAGACGATCCGCGCGACGCACCTGCTCTTCCAGGTCCCGCACCCGCGAGAGGTCCCGCAGGACCAGCACCACGCCACGCGGCTCCCCCGCAGGGTCGCTGATCAGCGAGACCACGGCGCTCACGGTCAGGGGCAACCCGTCCGCCCGCAACACGTGCGCGTCGAAGTCCGCGTGGTTGCGGCCCACCTCCAGGGTCTTGGCGGCCAGGGCGGCCAGCGGAGCGGGGGGCGGAAACACCTCGCCGACGGGCCGGCCCGCGATCTGAGAGCGCGAGAACCCCGTGAGCTCCTCCGCCGCCTGGTTCATGGACGTGACGCGGCTGTCCCGATCCAGGATGACGACCCCGTCCTGCAGGCTCGAGAGGAGATCTTCATAGTACGCCTGCAGCTCGCCCAGGGCCGCGGCCAGCTCCGCCTTGGTCTTCCCGCGCTGGCTCGCGTCCCGCCGGCTCTTGTCGGTCGATTCAGCCTTCATTCGAGTAATTCCGGCTTGGCATCATGGCGATTCAAGGTTCTTCTCGGGGCAGGACAAGTCTAACAGACTCCCTGAAACCTCATTATCGCCCAGGCTGCTCAAAAAGGTCCAGATGCAAGGCGGAATGCGGAAGGCCGAGTGAGGCGTACTCCAGGTACGCCGCAACGAGCGCCTGAGCATTCCAACGCCGCAGATGGGCCTTTTTCAGCAGCCTGCTAATGGCTCCAGACCGGCGGGCACCGCCACCAAGCCGGCGCGCCCCCGGATCGGGCGCGGCAGGATCTCGGCCTCGGGGATCGACCCCTCCCGCTCTGTCAGGATTCGCCGGCTCATCTCCGCCAGGGGCATCGGCGCGATACCTTGCGCGTCCAGATGGGCCAGGATCCGCTCCGCCACCCACTGAAAGCGCCCCCCTCCATCTCCGCGTGCAAGGTGAGGACGCTCAGCGGATCCCGCTCCACCCGTCCGCCCACCAGGGCGGCGAACCCTTCCCCATCCATTCCGTTCAGGCCGAGCATCTCATCCAGCGTGGGGAGCGTGGTGGGGAGCTGCAGCGTCCTGAGCCGCCGCCCCTCCACCCTCGGGTAGAAGGGTCCTTGTCCGCGCGTGTCGCTCGCATAGGCGAACCCCAACTCGTCGAGGAGCCGCAGACTCGCGGGACTGCACTGCCAGCCGGGCGCCCCGAATCCTTCGGGCGGCCGGCCGATCACCCGCCGGTAGTCCTCCACCGCCTGGGTCATCCCCCGGCGAACCGCCGGCTCCGACATCCGGTGGAGGCGGTCCTGCCAGCCCCGGTGGTCGTACCCGTGTACGGCCATCTCGTGCCCCGCTTCGACGATCGCCCGCATGACGCCCGCCAGGTCGGCCATGCGCCGCGCCGGGAGCAGGGTCCCGGAGAGGATCGTGCGCCACCCATAGACCCGGGCGGCACCCGTCCGGCGCATCTTGGCCAGAAAGCCCGGCCGCAGCGCCTGCAGGATGGCACGGCCGCTTCGATCCGGGCCCTGGGTAACGAAAAAGCTGGCGCATACCCGGTGCCGATCGAGGAGCCGGAGCAGCGTAGGGACACCGGTCCGCAGCCCCTCGTAGGTGCAGACGTCGATCCGCAGCCCTAACATAGCCGTCCCGGGCCCCGACCGATCGCATGATCGTCCGCCCGTCTAACAGGATGCTGAAAAACCCGCTTTCGCCCAGGCTGCTCAAAAAGGTCCAGATGCAAGGCGGAATGCGGAAGGCCGAGCGAGGCGTACTCCAGGTACGCCGCAACGAGTGCCTGAGCATTCCAACGCCGCAGATGGGCCTTTTTCAGCAGCCTGCTAGCGGCCATTGCCCACCCGGAACCACTCGATCGTGGGGCGCAGCCCATCTTCCAGAGAGGTCTCCGCTCGCACCCCGAGGATCTCGTGCATGCGCGCGAGGGCGGGAACGCGACGGGGAACGTCCTCGTAGCTCTCGCCGTACACGTTCTCCTGCTTGACAAAGGTGATCCGGGAGGACGAGCCCGCCGCCCGGATCATCGTCTCCGCCAGCTCCAGGATGCTGAACTCCCGATCGTTGCCGATGTTGAAGAGCCCGCCAACCGCCCGGGGATCGAGGCCCGCGGCCACCGTGGCGCGGATGGCGTCGTCCACATAGGTGAAGCAGCGCGTCTGAAGCCCGTCTCCGATCACCGTCACCGGATCGCCCCGCAGCACCTGCCCCATGAAGATGGTGATCACCCGTCCGACGTCCAGCTTGTCCAGACGCGGACCGTACACGTTAAAGTACCGGACCACGACCACGGGCAAGCCCAGCCGGTGATAGGCGAAGCAGAAGTGCTCGGCGGCGGCCTTCGAGGTGGAGTAGCACCAGCGGTCCACGCGGGTGGAGCCGAGGACGCGATCGTCGTCCTCGCTGAAGGGAATCTTGGGGTTACGCCCGTAGACCTCCGATGTCGAGGCCATGACCACCTTTCGGTTGTGCTTGTAGGCCGCCTTGAGCACGTTCTGCGTCCCGTTGATGTTGACGTTCAACACCTCGTACGGGTCGGCCACGTAATGCTCCACTCCTACCACCGCCGCCATGTGGTAGACCAGGTCGGCCCGCATCACCAACCCGTCCAGGATCTCGGTGTTGAACACCGACTCGCGGACGTAGTGAAAGCGGGGATTGCCTAGGTGCTGCCGGATCTTCAAGTCGCCGATTACGTCCAGAATCGTCACCTCGTCTCCCCGCGCCAGGAAGGCGTCAGTCAGGTGCGACCCGAGGAATCCCGCTCCACCCGTGATGAGCACTTTCATGCAAGCCTCCCGGCGTCTCCGCCAAAGATGGGCAGTACACCGCGGCGTGTGTCTTCCGCCAGCACGTCCGTGGCGAAGTCCGCCCCGTCAATTTCATCGGAACCTTCCAGTTGCACCCGCAGGACCTCCAGCACGCCGACGCCCGTTGCCACCTCCAGGGACCGCCCCTCGCCGACCCCGAGGACCCGGCCGGGCGGTCCCGGCGCCCGTCGCTTTCCGGGCGGTCTCGCCGCCCACAGGAAGACCCGCCGGGACTCCAGGAACGTGAAGGCGCCGGGAAACGGGTGCGTCACGGCTCGGATCAGGTTGTACACCTGCCAGGCCGCGGCAGACCAATCGATCCGGCCGTCCGCAGGCCGTCGTCGCCCGAACCGCGTCGCCGCCGAGTCATCCTGCCGGATGCGGGGCGCCTGACCCGAGAGGATCAGCGGATACGTGTCGGCCAGGAGTCGCCGGGCGGCCTCGGTCAGCTTGCGCGAGAGCGTGAGGGCCGTGTCCTCGATGGCGATGGGGACGGTCCGTTGCGCGACGATGTCGCCGTGATCCGCCCGAGCGTCCATGTGATGGAGCGTCACCCCCGTGATCGTCTCCCCGTGGACCAGCACCCAGTTGATGGGCGCGCGCCCCCGGTACTTGGGCAGAAGCGATCCGTGCAGATTGATGGCTCCCAGGCCCGGCAGGTCCAGCAGGGCCTGCGGGAGGAGGTGTCGGTAGTAAAAGGAGAAGAGCATGTCCGGCCGAAGCCGGCCCATCTTCTCGACGAACCACGGCTCCGTGGGGTCATCCGGCGTGAAGACCGGGATCCCGCGGGAGGCGGCGAGTGCCGCGACCGACGCGAACCAGAGCGTCTCCGTCGGATCATCCCGGTGCGTCACGACCGCCACGACGTTGGCTTCCTGTTCCAGGAGCACCTCGAGACACGCGGCCCCGATGTCGTGGTACCCGAAGACGACGACGCGAGGCGATCGGCCGGCACCTGCGCTCACGCCCCGCCCCCCTGGCGCCCGACCGCCTCGTCCGGCGGGCGGGTGGCGGACGACTCGAGGATCTTCTCAATCACATAGCGTGGACGGCGGCGCACATCCAGATAGATGCGGCCGATGTATTCGCCGATCAGACCCAGGGCCAGCACCTGGATCCCGATGAAGACGAACAGGATGGCGAAGAGTGTAAAGACTCCCTCCACTTCCGGACCGATCAGCAGACGACGCAGGAACAGGAAGACGCCGAAGCCGAGCCCCAGCAGGGCGATCCCGATCCCCGCCAGGCTGACCGTCTGGATCGGGAGCAGCGAGAAGCCGGTGGTCAGATCGAATCCCAGCCGGATCAGTCGGAAGGGGTTGTAGCTGGATCGGCCGTGGGCGCGGCTGGCGTGCTCGACGGGCACCTCGACGGGGGCATGGGCAAAACTGTTGGCCAGGGCGGGGATGAAGCTGGAGATCTCCTGGCAACCCCGCAGCACCTGGACGATGTCGCGGCGATACGCGCGCAGCATGCAGCCGTAGTCCCGCATCTGCACGCCGACGATCTTGGAGGTCAGCCGGTTCATCCCACGCGAGAGCCAGCGGCGCAGCAGCGGATCGTGCCGGTTCTGGCGCCACCCCCCGACCACGTCGTGGCCTGCCTCCACCAGGGCCACCAGCCGCGGGATCTCTTCGGGAGGATTCTGCAGGTCGGCGTCCAGCGTGACGATCACCTCGCCCCGCGCATGATCCAGCCCGGCGAAGACCGCCGCGTGCTGGCCGTAGTTCCGGTTCAGCGCGATCACCCGGACGGCGGGGTGGGCGGCGTGCAGGTCGCAGAGGATCTCCCGTGAACGATCCCGGCTTCCGTCATCCACCAAGATGACCTCGTAGGAGCGACCCAACCGGTCCAGGACCGGACCGAGCCGGGCGTAGAGCGCCTCCAGATTCGCCGCCTCGTTGTACACCGGGATGACGACGGATAGATAGGGATGCTCGGACTCGACACCGGCCGCTCCCGCGGAGGGGATGCCATTCACGATCATGGTGCTAACCTCGCTCCATCGCGCCACACCGCGCCTGCCAGTAGGACAGAAGGTCACGGAGCGTCGTTTCGAGAGAAATCTGCGGCGCCCATCCGGTCCGGGTGCGCAGGGCTTGTGCGCTACCGCTCAACACCTCCAGCTCGTGCGACCGCATCCGGTCCGTCTGGACGGCCACCTCGACCGTGACCCCGCTCAAGCCAATCAGGAGGTCGAGGACTTCGCGCACGCTCGTGGTGCGGCCGCAGCAGACATTATATACGGCTCCCGGCTCTCCCCGCTCCAGCGCGAGGACGTAGGCGGCCACCACGTCCCGGACGTCCGAGAGGTCGCGCCTCACCTCCAGATTTCCGACCAGAAGCCGGGGCGGACGGCGGCCCGCTCGCACCTCGCAGAGCTGCCTCGCCAGATCCGGATAGACGAAGTTCGGCGCGTGGCGCGGTCCGGTGTGCGGGAAGGGCCGGACCCGGACGACTGCCAGACCGTACTCTGCGCCGTAGCGGCAAGCGACCTGCTCGGCCGCGGCCTTGCTGCTCCCATAAGGAGTCACCGGAAGCAGGGGTCGCTCTTCGGTGAGCGGCCCGCTTAGGCGCGCCGATTCGCCGTAGGCCTCGGCCGAGCCCACGTAGAGAACGCGTGGACGGCCGGAGGCCTCCCGCACCGCCTCCAGCAATGCCTGCGTCCCCAGCACGTTGATCCGAAACGTGCCCGCCGGATCCGCGGTGGACTGGCGCACCGAGGGCTGCGCGGCAAGATGGTAGACCTCATCGGGACGGATCTCCCGCACCACGCCCGCCAGGAAAGACGCCTCCAGCAGGTCTCCCTCGATCAGATGGAGATGGGACGCGTGGGCGCCCGCCAGAGCATCGGTCCAGATTTCCGGCGTCGCGCCGGTCCAGGATCAGCCCGAACACCTCTCGTCCGCGATCCAGCAGCAGCTCGGTCAGGTGGGATCCGACGAAGCCCGCCGCGCCGGTCACGAAGGCGCGCATCATGTCAACCGGACCGGGAAGACGGGAACCGCGGCGGGCCCGGCCGCACGCCAGGCCTCCAGCATGGCCGCCAGGGCCTGCGGCCAGGGCCGCAGGACGGAAAGCCCCGCCCGCTCCCATGCCCCATTGGCCAGCACCGAATAGGCGGGCCGACGGGCGGGGCGGGCGAGCTCCCGGCTGCTGATCGGCAGGACACCCGTGGCCGAAAAGCCTCCCTGGCGAAGGATCTCGCGGGTGAACTCGAACCAGGAGCATGACCCGCCGTTCGTGAGGTGAAAGATGCCGGTCAGCCCGCGGGTGAGAAGCTCCGCGATCGCCGCCGCCAGATCCCGTGCGTAGGTCGGCGATCCGACCTGGTCGTCCACGACCCGCAACTGTTCTCCGGCTGCCGCCTTGCCCACGATCGTCTTCACGAAGTTCTTTCCGTGCACCCCGATAGAGCCACGCCGTCCGCACGACGGCCCATCGGGATACGGTCTCCTGCACCGCGCGCTCGCCGGCGAGCTTCGACCGTCCGTAGGCCGAAACGGGGACCGGCGCATCCGTCTCCAGGTACGGAGAGCCCTTCTGCCCGTCGAACACGAAGTCGGTGCTGATGTACACCAGCCCCGCCCCCGCCAGGCGGCATCCTTCCGCGACGCGGCGCGTCCCCTCCTCGTTCACGGCCAGGGCCATGGCCGGATCCCGCTCGCACCCATCCACATCCGTGGCCGCCGCCGCATGCACAACCCAGTCCGGTTCCAACACCGCCACCTGATCCGCGCAGGCGGCCCCGGTGATGTCGAGCTCCGGCAAGTCGCGCCCGATGACCTCACCGCCGCCTGCCAGCGCCCGCGAGAGCTCCACCCCGAGCTGCCCCTTGACCCCCGTGATCAAAACCCGCATGAATCCTCCGTCGTTTGCCGCATCGGTCGGCGACCGGATCTAGCAGGCTGCTCAAAAAGGTCCAGACGCAAGGCGGCAAGCGATGGGCCGAGTGAGGCGTACTCCAGGTACGCCGCAACGAGCGCCCGAGCGCGCCAACGCGGCAGATGGGCCTTTTTCAGCAGCCTGCCGGCTTCTCCGCCTCGTCGATCAGCATGACCGGGATGCCATCCCGAATGGGATAGCGCAGGCCGCAGCTCGGCGAGACGCAGATGATCCGCTGCGCGGCCTCGTCCAGCCGCACCTCGGACTTGCACTTGGGGCACGCGAGGATCTCCATCAATTCTTTGTCAATCATGGTCCGCACCTCCCTGGGTCACCGGTCAACAAACATCTGATTCGCCGTCCAGCCTGGCGCCGGTACTCTCAACTGCATCGAACTCTTATCACGACGGGGGCGCTCACAGCCCGTCCCGCCTCATGACCACCGCATCCTCCACCGGATGCGTGTAGTAACGCTCCCGGATCCCGACCGGCGCGAACCGAAATTGACGGTAGAGTCCTTGCGCCGCCACGTTGGAGGCCCGGACCTCCAGGAACGCCGAGCGGGCACCCCCCGCTCGCCCATGATCCAGGGCCGCCTGCAGGAGCGCCGTCGCGACTCCCCTTCTTCGCCAGCGCGGGTGCACGGCCACGTTGTTGACGTGAAGCTCGTCGCTCACCACCCAGACACAGATATAGCCGGCGATGGGGGGTGGCGTACCCACGCTCGACAGGCGGCCCACCAGCACCTCCGCCAGGCTCCCCTCAGCCAGATCGGTGGCAAACATCTCCTCGGTCCAAGGCAGCGCGAAGGAGCTGACCTCGATGGCCAGGACCTCAGGGAGGTCGTCGCGCGTCATCGGCTCGATCGTCAGGTCCGGACTCCGAGGGCCGGCCATGGAACGAGTCATGCCCCCCGGCCCCCGGTGACGGCGCCACGCCGGCGGATCTCCGCCTCCGACGGGCGCAGATAGCGCGGAACCAACGATTCCGGCGCGTCCCGCTCTCCTCGCAGGAGTCGCACACGGCCGAGCTCCGCTACGCACGCCGGCCGCGCGCCACGGCTGGCCAGCGGCGGCAGCAGCATCCGCTCCCCCAGCCGCTCGCGGAAGAGCGCGGCGTAGACCTCTGCGCCGTCCCCGAGAAAGAGCGTGGGCCGACGGATGAGTCCGCAGAGCGCCTCCGGCGTCAGCGCCGTGTCGTCCATCACGCGCACGAGCCCGTCTCGGCCGTGGCGGAAGAGCGCGGCGTAGACCTCTTGCTTGCGGGCGTCCAGGACCGGGCAGACCTGCCAGCGGGCCGCGGGCAGGCTCCAGGCCATCGCCTCCAGGGTCGGGATGCCCACCACGGGAAGTCCGGTGGCGTACGCCAGCCCCTTCACGGTGCTCAGCCCGATGCGCAGTCCCGTGAAGGAGCCTGGCCCGATGCTCACGGCAATCCCCCCCAGCTCTTCGAGAGAGATCCGCGCATCGGAGAGGGCGCGGTCGATGGCGGGCAGCAGCCGCTCCGAATGGGTGACTTCCACGTTGAGGACGCACTCACACAGGAGACGGTCTTCGCCCACGACGGCAACGCCGCCCTGCGTGGTGGAGCTTTCGATTCCCAGAACCAGCATACGCCCTCCGTAGGGGTGCAGTATATCCGCGACGCCACCATGACGCAAGCCGCCCGAGAGCTCTTCCGACGGAATTTGACAAGCGGGCGCAGCACCGATAGCATTCCTCAATTGCCGGCGGCGAGAAGCCGCCGCGCTACGCATGCCTTGCTCACCCGATCTCGGTCGCCGTCGCGCGCCACGCAGGAGGTCTCATGAAAGCGGTACGGTTTCACGAGCATGGCGGGCCGGACGTCCTTCGCTACGAGGACGCCCCCGAATCCGTCCCCACCCCCACCCAGGTGCAGCTCGCGGTGAGAGCCGTCGCTCTGAATCATCTGGATGTCTGGCTCCGCAAGGGTCTTCCCGGCATCACGGTCCCCCTGCCGAAGATCGGGGGCTGCGACATCGCGGGCGAAGTGGTCGCCGTGGGCGCGCTGTGTTCCCGCGTCGCGGTCGGGCAGCGCGTCCTGGTTTCTCCCGGCATCTCCTGCGGACAATGCGCCGCCTGTCTCGGCGGCGACGACACGCTCTGTCGGACCTACCGGCTGATCGGCGGTTACGCCATGGACGGCGGGTGCGCAGAGCGGATCTGTATCCCCGAAGTGAACTGCATTCCCATTCCCGAGGGAGTCGGGTATCCCGAAGCCGCCGCCATTCCCGTCGCCTTTCTCACCGCCTGGAACATGCTCGTGCGACAGGCGCGACTGAAGCCGGGCGAGGATGTCCTGGTCATGGGAGCGGGCAGCGGCGTCGGCACGGCCGCCATTCAGATCGCCAGGCTGTTCGGCGCCCGGATCATCGCCGTGGCGGGCACGGACGAGAAGCTGGCCAAGGCCAAGGCGCTTGGGGCGGACGACGGAGTCAATCATGAACGCCAGGACCTGGCTCAGGAGATCCGACGGCTGACGGGTAAAAGAGGCGTGGACGTCGTTTTCGAGCATGTGGGCGGCGCTACCTGGGGAAAGCTGATTCCCAACATCGCGGCCGGCGGACGTCTCGTCACCTGTGGGGCAACCGCGGGCTACGAGGGCGCAGTGGACATCCGCTACCTCTTCTCAAAGAGCATCGCCATCCTGGGGGCATTCCTGGGCCGGAAAGCCGATATGCTGGAGGTGGTCCGCCATCTCGCGCGTGGCAGTCTCCGCCCGGTGATCGACCGAATCCTCCCCCTGGCGGACTGCGCCGAGGCACACCGCCTCCTCGAAGCCCGCGCCGTCTTCGGAAAGCTCGTACTGATCCCATGACGCGAAGCGCTCCGTGGCGCGCTATGCGCCGACCCGGGCTGCGTCCGCCGCGAAGTGGCGCATTCCCCAGAAGCAGAACAGCGCCGCCAGCGCCAGGGCGGCCGGAGCGATCCAGAAGGCGGCCGCCAGACCGACCCGGTCCGAGACGAGCCCGACGATCGCCGGCGAGATGGCATCCCCCAGTGCGTGGATGACGAAGATGTTCGCCGCGAAGGCGGTGGCGCGCACCTCGGGCCTGCTGACGTTGGCGACGATGGCGTTGAGCGGCCCCGTGTTCAGGAAGATGCAGACCTCTGCCAGGAAGATCGCCGCGAGGACCCCGGTCCGGTCGCCGAGCAGGATCACGGCCGCCGCGCAGGGCGCGCTCAACGCCAGCCCCACCCCCGAGACGAGGAAGTAGGCCGCCGGGATCCGGGCCAGCAGCCGATCCCCCAGCCAGCCCCCCGCCACCGTGCCCCCCAGGCCGCTCACCAGGGTCAGCAGGCCGAAGGCCAGGTTGGCTTCCGCCAACCCCATCCCCCGCACCCGCACGAGGTAGGTGGGCACCCAGGCTGCCAGCCCTCCGACCGCAAAGGTCATGGCCGTCATCGCCAGGCAGTTCAGCACATAGCTTCGCGTCGTGAGGAGTCCCAGGTAGTCCGCCCAGCGCGGCGCGCCGGGCTGCGCGGCAGTCTCGCCGCCGCCGCGCGGCACGTCGGGTCGCCGGCCCACGCGCCAGGCGAGCCAGATCCCGGGGACCCCCACCACAAAGAAGGCGGCGCGCCATCCGAACCCCCGCTCCAACACACCCCCCAGCAGATACCCGAGGGCGCTTCCCACCGGGATGGCCATGGAAAAGAGCGCGAGCACTCGACCCCGGCGGGCCGGCTCGTAGGCGTCCGAGAGCATGGCCGGCGCCACCGAGCCATAGCTCGCCTCCCCGACGCCGACGAGGGCCCGACCGATCAGGAGCTGTCCATAGCTTCCGATCACGCCGGAAAAGGCCGTAGCTGCGCTCCACAACCCCACCCCCAGCCCCATCAGCCGCGGGCGGGAACCGCGATCCGCCAGCAGGCCGAAAATCGGGGCCGTCAAGAGATAGACCCACATGAAGCCCGAGGCCAGGAGGCCGAGCTGGGTGTCCGTGAGGAGCAGCTCCGCCTTCACGGCCGGAAACACGGCGTACAAGATCTGTCGGTCGATATAGTTGAAGAGATTCACACCGAAGAGCAACAGGAGCAACCCGGTCTCTGGCCTCACCGGCCCCTCCCATGCGCCGCCTCGGGTTCCGGCGGCCTGCCTGCCGTCCTGTTTGCATCGACTCCCCAGGACGTAGAGGAGGGTCGCGGCGGCGGACACCAAGGCCGACGCAAGATAGAGTGCCCGCATGCCCATCGGCTCATACAACAGCCCGCCCAGCAGGCTGCCGACGAGCCCTCCAAGGCCGAACGTCACGGAGGCGAACACGCCCTGCGCCGTGGTCCGCAGACCATCGGGCACCAGGCCTTCCAGGCTCTGAACGGCGGCCAGATAGAACACCCCGAACGTGAACGCGTGCGTAAGCTGGGTGGCCAGAAGAATGACGGGCCCGTGGGCGATGCTGGACAGCAGCCATCGGATCGGATGGGCTGCCAACGCCACGATCAGCCAGGTGCGCGGCTTGGCCCGGCCGCACAGCCGGGGCCAGAGGAGCATCACAAGAAGCTCGCTCAGCGCCGCCAGCGCCCAGGCGGTCCCGGCGAACGCGCGCGAAAGTCCCAGACGTTCCAGATGAATAGTGTAGAAGGTCGCGTAGGGCCCGTAGCTCATCCAGGCCAAGGCCGTCGCCGTCAGCAGGATCAGGAAGCGTCGATCGCGCAGGATCTCCAGGATCTCCCGCACCCCGACCGGGGGCAGTTGGACTCGCTCCCGGCTCTTCCCGGCCCACGCCACCGTGCCGCACACCGCTAGAGCCAGGGCGCCCCCGTACATCCCGGCTCGCAGGCCGACCCGATCCATGACGGCGCCCGCCCCCACCGCGGCGACGATGTACCCGATCGTCCCCCACAGCCGGATGGCCGCGTACCCGTGCGGGCGACCCCTCAGCGCGCGAAAGGTCATGCTGTTGGCGAAGGGGATCAGCGGCGTCCGGAAAGCTGAAAGACAGAAGACGGCGGCCGCGGCCGCGATAAACCGCTGGGCGTTGGGAAGCAGGAGCGCCGCGGCCGCCGCAAGCCAGGTGGCCCAGAGAAAGATGCGCTCCCCCCGGCGGGTCGCATCCGCGTAGGCCGTCCAGAGAAACGGCGCCACGGCGGCCACCCCCGGCATGATGGAGTTGAGCAGACCCATCTCGGCCGGCAGCAGACCGAACTCCCGCCACAAAGGAGTCAGATAAGGCTCGAAGACACCGACGGCGACGAAGTACCAGAAGTAATAGGCGGCGAGATACCGGGTGTTGTTCAGTCAAGCCTCCAGTGAAGGCGGCATTCACATGATCGGTCCGGGGTAGACCCGCGGAACCTCCACCGCCTCGCACGAGACGGCGGCGACCCCGGGGACTTTCCGCGCCACGTTGGCCGCGGCATCCATCATGGCCGGACTGAAGACGACCCCCTTCAGCGCCACCTGTCCGCTCTGCGCGAAGACCTCGACGTTGATGTTCTTGGTGAGCGGATCCGTGGCGATGGCCGCCCGCACTTGCGCCCCCAAACTGAGATCCTTGACCCGCTGCACCGACTCGGGAACGGCCTGGAACCGCGGATGCCGGGCCGCGGCCACCAGCAGGTCGGTGTAAAACTGCCAGGCATTCGCCTCCGTGTTGATCACCAGATCGTAGTTCTCGGGCAGGGTCCAGTCCAGCCCAAACAGGTAATCGATGCGCCCCGCCATCTCCCGGTCGTAGTCCCGGACCTTGACCATGGCAGCCTTGTGGGCCAGCTTCTCCCGCTCCATGACCCGGCGGACCCGCACCTCGAACGGGGCCATGATGCGCACCCTGAGGGCATGGGTCACGTCCCGCAGGAAAAAGGGTCCGCCCCGCCCGGCCGTGACCAGGCTCCCCTTTTCGGCAAAGCTGTAGTAGGCCGCCTCGATGAAGGTGAGATACCGGCGCTTCTCCTCGTCGAATCGCTCCCAGAGAGACAGATGCCGATCCGCCACATCGGTGATCTTCTCCTCCGGCACGGCATGCTCCCGGGCGGCGAGCAGCAAGATCTCCCGATCCACGTAGGCGAACCCCAGCGCCTTGGCCACGGCCGCCGCCACCTCGTACCCTCCGCTCCCCATCTCGCGCGAAATCGCTACGATCGTCATGGCCGACCTCACCAGGGACGCCCGTGACCCCAAGCGTCCGACGAAAAGAGAACCCCCACGCCACGCCCCTGTCTGTTCCATTCTCGCTCGACCTCGCAGGCTGCTCAAAAAGGTCCAGATGCCAGGCGGCGCACAGGAGGGACCCGGGGCCGAGTGAGGCGTACTCAGGCTAGCTGCAACGAGTGCCGAGGTGCCAACGCCGCAGATGGGCCTTTTTCAGCAGCCTGTTGCCTCGAGCGGGACGTCCAACTGCCCCACCCACCCGCGAAGAACCCGACCGGCCCTGGGGCCTGTCGCCTGAGCACACACTCGTCGCCGCTCGGGACCGCGCGTCTCCAGCCGTACCCGGAGGTGATCCTTCGGCAAGCAGCCCGCCGCGCGTTCCGCCCATTCCACCAGAACGACGTAGCGTGCATCCATGTACTCGTCCCAGCCGATTCCCGGAACCTCGTCTGCGGATCGGATGCGATACAGGTCGATGTGGGCCAGAGCGCAGCCGGTCCTCGCGCGGCCCGAAGCCGCGCCCCCGCGGCACGGATACTCGTTGACGAGAGTGAAGCTGGGACTGTGGACATCCTCCGCGAGGCACCCCAGACCCGCCGCCACGCCGCGCACCAGCAGGGTCTTGCCGCTCCCCAACTCCCCAAAGAGAGCCACGAGGTCCCCCGGCCGAAGCAGGCGGCCCAAGGCCTCCCCCATGGAAAGACTCGCCGCGGGTGACGGCGACTCCCACGCCAACTCGCATTCGCTCAGACTCAACACGGTCATACCAACGACCTCGCGCTGCGACGCCTCAAGTGGGCACCTAGTTGCCGATCCGCCGAATCGCCTGGTCGGCAACTTCCCCGGTCGTACTCGACCCCTTCACCCGCCGGATCGCCTCGGGGACCGACTCCAGGAGGTCGCCGGCCAGCATCGCCTCCTGTCCCAGGCGTTCAGCGGCGAGGTCCCCGGCCAGGCCGTGGAGATACGCCCCGGCACGCGCGCTCTGCGCCGGCGCGATCCCCTGGGCGATCAGGCCCGCGATGAGTCCAGTCAAAACGTCCCCAGTCCCCCCGGTGGCCATGCCGGGATTTCCCGTCGGAACGATGGCCAGCGTCCCAAGGGAATCCGCGACCAATGTGCGGGCCATCTTGAGGACCAGGGTCAGGCGAAAACGGGCGGCCGTCTCCCGCACCAGTCGTATCCGATCCGCCAGCATCTCGGAGCGCGGAACGCCGAGGAGTCGAGCGTACTCGCCGGGGTGCGGCGTCAAGACCAAGGGACCGGCAGCTCGACCCAGACTCTCCGGTTCGCCCGCCAGGGCATTGAGCCCGTCCGCATCCACCACCATGGGGAGGCGCAGCCGCCCGAGTAGCGCGCGCACCAGTTGCTGCGTGGCGGGATGGGTGCCCAGACCCGGACCGATGGCGACAGCGGTCTTCCCCTCCGCCAGCCGCAGAAGCGGTTCCAGCGCATCCAGAGCCGATCGTATGCGCATCCGTTTCGGGAAGGGGCTCGGTCATGACCTCGGTGAGCTTCATCTCCAGGATCGGGTTGAGGCTGGCCGGCGTCGCCAACGTGACCAGCCCCGCGCCGCTGCGCTGGGCCGCCAAGGCCGCGAGAGCCGCCGCCCCGGTCTTGCCCACCGATCCGGCAACGACCAGCACGTGTCCGAAGCTGCCCTTGTGCGCCGTGGGGTCCCGGGGCGGAAAAGCGGGGGCCACATCGCCTTGCTCCAGCAGCGCCACATCCGGCGCGCCGTTGGGGCCAAGGCTCCCGGGGATACCGATGTCCACCACCCGGACCAAGCCGGCGTATCCCGCCGCGGGGTAGAGGACAAGGCTGGGTTTGAGGTGGGCAAAGGTCACGGTGAGCGTGGCGCGGATCGCAGGGCCGGGGGGATCCGGGAGGTCGGCGCCCAGACCGGAGGGGATGTCCACCGCCGCCACCGGCCTTCCCGCCTGGTTGACCAAGGTGATGATCTCGGCCAGGAGGCCTCGCGCCGATCCCCGGGCGCCGGTCCCCAGCAAGGCGTCAACCACGAGACCCGCCGAGTGGATCGCGTCTCTGAGCGCTGGAAGCTCGCTCGCCGACACGACCTCCACTGGGGGGATGCCCAGCTTCTCCAGGATCTCCAGGTTGACGCGGGCGTCCCCCTGGACCTCGCCTCGCCGGGCCGCGAGGAACGTGCGCACCGAGATCCCCCGACCGTGGAGCCGCCGCGCAACGACAAAGCCGTCCCCGCCGTTGTTCCCCCGCCCGCAGACGATCACGACCTGCGATCGTCCCGCGCCGGGAAACGCCGCCAGGATTTCCCGGACGGTCTCGCCCCCGGCGTTCTCCATCAGGAGCAGCGAGGGGATTCCGGCCAGGGCGACGGCCCGCCGGTCCAGTTCCTGCATCTCTGCCGCGCTCGCTACGCGTATCATCGCGCCTCGTCTTAATCGGTGGCGATCACCACCGCCAAGGCGTACTCCCCGTCGTGCGACAGGCTGACCAGCGTCTGACGGATTCCCTGGGCCTCCGCCCGGGCGCGCGCCGCGCCGGCGAGGACCAGAGACGGCGGGGTGCCGTCTTTCGACCTTATCTCCACATCCAGCCAGCCGACGCCAAGGCCCCACCCGCTGCCCAAGGCCTTCATGGCCGCCTCCTTGGCCGCCACGCGGGCCGCCAGATGAGTCGCCGGCCGCGCACGCCCGAGGCACTCGTCCTGCTCTGTCGAGGTGAATACCCGGGAAAGGAACCGCTCCCGGTGACGCACGAGCAAGCTCTCCACCCGAGAAATCGCAACCAAATCGGTGCCGAGGCCGCGAATCATCGGGCCACGCCGCCGAAGAGTGCATTCCGGAGCTCCCGGACCGCCTCGCCCATCCCGACGAGGGCGGCACGGGCGATGAGGGCGTGCCCCACGTCCACCGATCCGATCTCCGAAATGGCCGCCACCACCCCCACGCTCTGGTAGCCGAGGCCGCCCCCCGCCTGAATCATCAGCCCGAGCCGCTGCCCCACCTTGGCCGCATTCGTCAGCGCCTCGAACTCCGCCGCCCGACTCGCATCGTCGCTGGCCCAACAGAACCGCCCTGTATGGAGCAACACCCCCCCGGCGCCGGCGCGGTGGGCCGCCTTCACCTGGTTCGGTAACGGATCCACCAGGATCGCCGTGAGGATGCCGATCCCCTTGAGGGCGTCGAGGAACGGCACAAGCTCTTGCCGGCGATCCTCCACGTCCAACCCGCGCTCCACGCCCAGTCCCTCGCGCTCACCGGGGATCAGGGTCACGATGTCGGGCCGGACGGCCAGCGCCAGCTTGAGACACTCGTCTTGCGGAGGCATCCGAAGGATGAGCATCGTCCGGACCACCTCGCGCAAGAGCCGGACGTCCCGGTCCTGTACCCCGCCGCGCTCGCGCCCGCAGGTGAGGCGAATCCCGTCGGCTCCGGCCAGCTCGGCCAGGGCAGCCGCCACGACCGGGTCCGGATCTCGCCCCCCCCCGGCCGACCGTAACGTGGCAAGGTGATCCAGACCCGCAAAGAGCGTTGTCATCTCGTCACTCCACAGTCTGCCGCATGGCCCGTCGCAAAACCACCGTCAACGCCTCGGCTTTCGGCTCTCAATTCTCAACTCTCGGCTCTCGTCTCTCAACTCTCGGCTCCGTCTGTCACCCCAGCGCCCCTTGGATAGCCGAGGCGATCCGGTCCGCCAGCACGCGGATCCGCGCCTCGTCCGGCCCCTCGATCATCACACGCGCCAGCGGCTCGGTGCCGGAGAAACGCACCAGCACCCGCCCGTTTCCCGCCAGGGCGGTCTCCACGCTCCGGATCTCCGCCTGGACCGCAGGCAGGGCGGTCAAATCCTCCCTGCGACGGACCCGGACATTCTGAAGCACCTGGGGATAGCGGGGCATGCACGCCGCCAGTTCGGACAGCACCTTGCCGGACCGCACCATCGCCGCCAGCACCTGAAGCGCCGTCACGAGCCCGTCCCCTGTGCTGTTGTACTCGGTGAAGATGACGTGTCCGGATTGCTCCCCGCCCAGCGGGTGGTTGCACCGCAGCATCTCCTCGAGGACGTACCGGTCCCCCACCACCGTCCGCACGAGGCCGATCCCGGCCTCCCGCAGCACCACCTCGAGCCCCAGATTGCTCATGACCGTGGCAACGACCGTGCGTCCCGGAAGCCGTCCCTGCGCCGCCATATCCAAGGCGCATATCGCCATGATCTGGTCGCCATCCACCAACGCGCCGCGCTCGTCCACCGCCAGGACACGATCCCCGTCCCCGTCGTGAGCAAATCCGATCTGCGCCCGTTCCGCCACCACCGCCCGCAGGAGACCCTCCGGGTGGAGCGACCCGCAGCCCGCGTTGATGTTGAGACCATCCGGGGACACGTTCAGCGCGACCACCTCCGCCCCGAGTTCGCGCAGGACCGTGGGCGAGACTCGGTAGGACGCGCCATGCGCGCAGTCCAACACGATCTTGAGCCCCCGCAGGGTCAGCCCCTTGGGGAAGGAACTCTTGGCGCATTCGATGTAGCGCCCGCCCGCGTCAGCGACCCGATACGCCTTCCCGATCTCGCTGGCCGGCGGGCGGATCTGGTCGATCCTCCCGCTGAAGATCAACTCCTCGATCTCGGCCTCCGTCTCGTCCGGCAGCTTAAACCCGTCACCCGAAAAGAACTTGATCCCGTTATCCTCGAAGGAGTTGTGGGAGGCGGAGATCACCACCCCCGCGTCGGCCCGAAGACTCCTGGTGATGAAGGCGATGCCGGGCGTCGGCAGCGGTCCCACCAGCGCAACGTCCACCCCCATGGAAGTGATCCCCGCGGTCAGCGCGGTCTCCAGCATGTATCCGGTCAGGCGGGTGTCCTTCCCGATCACGATGCAGCGCCGATCCCCGGGCGCCTTGAACCGATGCGCCACGGCGCGCCCCAACCTGACCACCGTCTCGGGGGTCATGGGCTCCTGGTTGGCCACTCCGCGCATACCGTCCGTCCCAAACAATCGTGGCATGCAATTTCCTCTGCTAAGCCGTTGTCAAAGAATAACTTAACGGAGATATTCTGGGAAGGATAAGGAGCTGTAACGAAATTACAAAAAATGGACAAATCATTTCGTAACGGCTCCTAACGCGCCTTTGTTTCGCCGATCGCGGCCGCGGTCACGATTTCTTGGCGTCGATCTCGACCTCGACGCTGATGGGCGCCCCGTCCTGGATGCGGATCAGGCGTCCAACCGGCTCCAGCAGGACCTGGGCGGAGAAGGACGTCATCTGACCGCTCAGGCTGACCGGCAACGTCCGAACCTGGGTCAGTCGCCGGATCTCGCTCGTTGGGCCGCTCATTCGAACCCGCGCCGGGACCGAAATCACCCGCCGCACTACGAACCCAGCCGCGGGTTCCCCTTCGAGGCGGGGGCTCACCTCGATATCCCGCTCCGCCAGGGCCTCCAAGACCACGCGGATCCGGTGCGGGGCGACGTCGACCACCTGAATCCCGCGCGGCACCCGGACCATATCCTCCCGGATCGGAATGAAGTTCTCCCCCTCGGCGAACTTGCCAGGGGGCTCACTGAAGGTGACCTCGCGCGGCGCCAGCGAGGTCACAAGGGTCTTCGGGCCGCGCAGGTGCACCTCTAGGGAGTCGGGCAGGTCGTTCACAAGCGTCAGGGCGGTGGGAATGTTGAGCATCAGCGGGACGTTCAGCGTCACATCCACCTTCTGCTCTCCAAGGACCACGCCCCACAGGAATATCGCCAGAAACACGGAGAGGAGCTTGAGCCCGAGGTTATGGAGTATCCATTTTCGCATATCCGTCCCGTCACGCTCGCAGCGCCACCCGGATCCGGCTCGGCGGGCTCACTCTACCAGACCGCCGGCCGGGGCGGTCGCCTTGGCCGCGGCCCAGCCGAAGCGCCGCGGCGGCCTCAGCAGTCGAATCAGCCGCTGGCGCAGCGCGGCGCCGTCCAGATTGCGAGTGATCTCCCCGCCCACCGCGAGGGAGATGGCCCCGATCTCTTCCGACACGACGATCGCAATCGCGTCCCCCTCCTCGGTCGCGCCCACGGCGGCCCGGTGCCGTGTCCCCAGATCGCGTGGCAGATCCGGATTAATGCTGAGCGGGAGAAGGCACGCCGCCGCCACGATCCGATCCCGGCTGAGGATCACCGCGCCGTCGTGCAAAGGGGAATACGGGTAGAAGATCGACTCCAGAAGACGCCGCGAGACCACCGCGTCTATCGGTGTCCCAGAATCCACGATGTCCGAGAGCCGGGAGTCGCGCTCCACCACGAGGATCGCCCCTACTTTCTTCGCCGCAAGTGCGGTGATCGCGCGCACGACCTCGTCGATCATGTGGGCCTCCTGGTAGCGCCAAAAGGCCCGAAGCAGGCTTCCTCGCCGCCCCATGCTGGCCAGGGCGCGACGCAGTTCCGGCTGGAAGAGGATAATCACGAGAAGCAGCCAGACGGCCAAAAGATTGGAGAGGGCCCAGTTGACCGTCACCAGACCGATGCGGAGCGAAACCCACGAGGCCATATAGAGCAGCGCCAGACCGAGCAACATCTGAAACGCCCGGGTCCCCCGCAGCGCCAGGATGATCTGATAGATCGCCACCGCCACGATGAGGATGTCCATGGCGTCGATCCAGCGGAACTGCTGGAACAGATCAACCATCCCTATCCTTCCTCGAGACCAAACCAACGGGAGGCGGCCAAGGCCTCCTCCGCGCCTGGCGGCGAGGAGGAGCGGAAGAATCGAGCCAGGGAAGGCCGCCGGAACCAGCGGCGGCGAGGAGAGAAGACCCAACCAGGGGGATAACCCGGCTCGCGGTACGCGGGCGCGACGCGAGAGCAAGATGCTTCCGGCTCGACACGGCCCTTTGGTTCATGAGTCGTCCGCGTGCATCCCGCGTGAGGGTCCATCCCGAAAAGGCGCGTCGCGGGGATCCCCGAAGGCTGTCAGGCCGCAGCGGCAGGCGCCGGGGATGGGGTCCCCTTCACAATGACCTCGATTTCTGCGCCGTCCAGCACCTCTCGCTCCAGAAGGGCCTCCGCGACGTGGCGCAGGGCCTCAAGCCGCCCCCGCACGAGATCCTTGGCGCGTTCGTAATTCGACATCACGATGCCGCGCACCTCACGGTCGATCTCCATCGCGGTGTGCTCGCTGTAATCCTGATGCTGGGCGATCTCGCGACCGAGAAAGATCATCTCCTCGCGCTTGCCGAACTGGAGGGGGCCCATCGTCTCGCTCATCCCCCATTCGCACACCATCTTGCGAGCCAGCTCGGTGGCGCGCTCGATGTCGTTCACCGCCCCCGTCGTCACCTCGGCCGGCCCGAACACGATCTCTTCTGCGATCCGGCCCCCGTAGAGAATGGCGATATCGTTCAGGAGAAACTCCTTGGAGTAGTTGTGCTTGTCCTCGGTCGGCAGCTGCTGGGTCACGCCCAGCGCCCGGCCCCGGGGGATGATGGTCACTTTGTGGATCGGGTCGGTCCCCGGCAGAAGCTTCGCCACCAGGGCGTGGCCGGCCTCGTGGTAGGCGGTGATCCGCCGCTCCTTGGCGCTGACCACCAGGCTCTTCCGCTCCACCCCCATCAGGACCTTGTCCTTGGCGTTCTCGAAGTCCGCCATCTCGACGAGCTTCTTGTTGGCGCGCGCCGCCAGGAGTGCCCCCTCGTTCACCATGTTCGCCAGGTCCGCTCCGGAAAACCCCGGCGTCCCGCGGGCCAGGACTTGGAGATCCACGTCGGGACCGACGGGGATCTTGCGCGTGTGGACCTTCAGGATCCCCTCGCGGCCCCTCACGTCCGGCCGAGCCACCACGACCTGGCGGTCGAACCGTCCCGGCCGGAGCAGCGCCGGGTCCAGCACGTCCGGCCGATTGGTCGCCGCAATCAGGATCACCCCCTCATTCGACTCGAAGCCGTCCATCTCGACCAGTAGCTGGTTCAGCGTCTGCTCCCGCTCGTCGTGCCCGCCCCCCAGGCCCGCCCCGCGATGGCGCCCCACGGCGTCGATCTCGTCCATAAATATGATACAGGGGGCGTTTTTCTTGCCTTGCTCGAAGAGATCCCGCACCCGGGAGGCGCCCACCCCCACGAACATCTCCACAAAGTCGGAGCCGGAGATGGAGAAGAAGGGCACATTGGCCTCGCCCGCGATGGCCCGGGCCAGAAGAGTCTTCCCGGTGCCCGGAGATCCCATCAGGAGCACCCCCTTGGGAATCCGTCCGCCGAGCTTCTGGAACTTCTGCGGATCCTTGAGAAACTCGATGATCTCTTGCAGCTCCTCCTTGGCCTCGTCCACGCCGGCGACGTCCGCGAAGGTCACCTTGTTCTGCTTGTCGGAAAGGAGGCGCGCCCGGCTCTTGCCAAACGAGAGGGCCTTCGCCCCGCCTCCCTGCATCTGCCGCATGAAGAAGACCCAGATCCCCAGGAAGAGCAGCATGGGCAGCCAGGAGAGCAGGAACGTCATGTACCAGGGCTGCCCCTCGGAGGGCTTGGCGGTGATCTTCACCCCCGCCTTGCGCAGCATGGGGAGCATATCCTTGTCATCGGGGAAGTAACTGCGAAACACCGAGTTGTCCGTGAGACGCCCGACGATGTCGTTTCCCCGGAGGGTCACTTCGCTGACCTCTCCGTGTTCGACCTTGGCCATGAAGTCGCTGAAAATCAGCTCCTTTTGCATCGGCTGGGTCTGGTTGAAGATGTTGAACACCAGCACCATGATCAGGCCGATCACGAGCCACAGAGCAAGATTCTTGAAGAAGGGGTTCACCCAAGATCTCCTTGACGACGAAAGGCACACAACGCAACAACAATGCGATCTTGTATCACGAGAACGTGGGAAAAACAACAGGAAACGGGGGCCTTCCAAAGCCTGTTAGCCCACGCGAGACGGCTCCAGGGTCGCCAGATACGGCAGGTGCCGGTAGTGCTGGCCGTGGTCCAGACCGTACCCCACCACAAACTCATTCGGAATCACAAACCCGCAGTATTCGATGGAAGTCTGAACCTCCCGACGCTCGGCCTTGTCCAGGAGGGCACAGACCGCCACGCTGCGGGGGGACTGAGCCCACAGGAGCTTCCGTAGGTGGCCAACGGTATGTCCGGTGTCGATGATGTCCTCGATGATCAGCACGTCCCGATCCGCCAGGGAGACGTCCGCTGCCTTGATAAAGCGCGGCCGGCCGAGGGGAGCGCTGGCGTCCCCGTAGCTTTCCATCGCGACAAAATCGCTCTGACAGGGAACCTCGATGGCCCGACACAGGTCGGCCCAGAAGATGGCCGCCCCCTTCAACACGCAGATCAGGAGGAGGTCCCGACCCGCATAGTCATGGGAGATCGCTCCCGCCATCTCCCGCACGCGCGCCTGGATGTCAGCGGCCGACAGCAGCGTTCGACCCAACCGGTAGTCCATGCCGATCCTCCGAGAACCTCACCTCCGCCAGACAGGCCGTGCGTTCTCCCTGCCATCGGAACGCTTCGGCGATCCGGTACCCCACCACCCAGGCGATCCCCTCCCCCGCGATCAGGAGCGGAATCCGTCCCCGCTCCTGGCGCGGAACCTTGGCATCCACGAAGAAATCCTGGAGTTTCTTCGCGCCCGGCAGGCCGAGCGGCTGAAAGCGATCCCCCGGGCGCCAGGCTCGAAGGCAGAGAGGTTCATCGAGCAGCCGAGGACTCAGAATCTCTCGGTGGGGATCTCCGCGGTCCAGCCGAATGTCCTCCCCCGTCACCCGCCTCACCCGGACGTCGCACCGGCCGGGCTCCCACCGTGTCCACCCCCCAGGCTTGACAAGCGGCTCTGGCAAGGCCACGCGTCTGCCGGACCGCGGGAGAGTCTCCGGCGCGGTGCTCGGTCCCACCCAGAGGGTCTTCGCCCTGACCCAGGCCTGCAGCCCGCCCGGCAGGCGAACAATCCCCGCGCCCGCCGCCAACTTCATGAGCGCCGCCAGGTGGCGACGTGTGAGCCCGTGCCGCTCCGCGGCCGCTCGATGAAACGCCGTGAGCAGCAGCCGACGGGCCACCGCCGCCGGGGCTGCCTGCAAGGCGGAAACGCTCACCCCGATCGTCTGGCCCCGCTCGCGGATGGCCTCGGCGGCCAGCGATGCGGCCTGCGCCGTCAGCGCCTCTTCGTCCTCCCGCGCCTGGGACGCCAGACCGGCCAGAGTCTCCACGATCCGCGGGTTGTACTGGCGCGCCAGGAGCGGAAGAAGCTGATGGCGGATGCGGTTGCGCCGATAGGCGAGCGATGTGTTTGAAGGGTCCTCGCGGAAGGGCACGCCGCGCCGCCCTGCGTACGCTTCGATCTCGTGGCGGGACACACCAAGCAGGGGTCGCAGGATCCGGTTGCGGACCCCGGGGATGCCGGCTAACCCGCGCGGCCCCGTCCCTCGCAAGATGTTCAGGAGGATCGTTTCGGCTTGATCGTTTCGCGTGTGGGCGGTCACGATCCACGCCGCCCGGACCCTTTTCCGGATGGTGTCCAGACTGGCGTAGCGCGACTCGCGCGCCCACACCTGCACCGAGATCCCTCGAGGTCGTGTCGCCGCCGTAAGGCGCTCCACGCTCACGGACAGGCCGTGGCGGGCCGCCTCCGCGGCGACCAGGGCCGCGTCCAGATCCGCCGACCGCCCGCGAAGCCCGTGATGAATGTGCGCGACGTGCAGATGAAGGTCAAGGCGCGGGCCCAGGCGGACGAGGGCGTGGAGCAGGACCATCGAATCCACCCCGCCCGACACGGCCGCCACCAGCCGGTCCCCCGGCTGCACGCCCGCGGCCCGCAGGGCCTCGGCTACCGCACCGATCAGCGCTTTCGGCAATCCGACCCTCTCCGTGCGTTCCGCTCCCCCACCCCGAGGCAGAGTACTGAAGCCGCCAACCGCCGTCAACTCAAATTGCGGTCGAAGAGGTCGACGCCTCCACGCGCTCCAACACGATCTCTTTGCCCGCGACGTCCACGCGGACCCGGTCCCCCTCGTGAAACTCCCCCTCCAGCACGCGCCGCGCCAGCGGGTCCTGCACCATCCGCTGGATCGCCCGCTTGAGGGGTCTCGCTCCGTAGAGAGGATCGAACCCCGCGCGGGCCAGCGACTCCTTGGCTCGATCGGTGACCTCTATCTCCAGCTTCCGCCCCGCCAGACGGTGCTGCAGGAGGCGGAGCTGGATCTCGACGATCTTCTTGATCTCGGCCAGCGACAAGCGATGGAAGATCACGCTCTCGTCGATCCGGTTCAGAAACTCCGGTCGGAAGGCCGTCTTGAGTAGCTCCGTGACCTTTTCCCGGATCACCTCCTCGTCCATGTCCCCCTCCTGGATGAGCTGGCTCCCCAGATTCGAGGTCATGATCACGATCGTGTTCTTGAAGTCCACCGTCCTGCCCTGGCCGTCGGTCAGTCGCCCCTCGTCCAGGACCTGGAGCAGGATGTTGAACACGTCCGCATGCGCCTTCTCGATCTCGTCGAAGAGGATCACCGTGTACGGCCGTCGCCGCACCGCCTCGGTGAGATAGCCCCCCTCCTCGTAACCCACGTATCCCGGCGGGGCGCCGATCAGCCGCGCCACCGAGTGCTTCTCCATGAACTCCGACATGTCCAGGCGGACCAGGGCGCGCTCATCGTCGAAGAGGAATCCCGCCAGCGTCCGGGCCAGCTCCGTCTTGCCCACCCCTGTCGGCCCCAGGAAGAGGAACGAGCCGAGCGGCCGATTCTCGTCCTGGAGTCCGGCGCGGGCACGCCGGATGGCGTTCGACACCGCGATGATGGCCTCCGCCTGACCCACTACGCGCTCGCGTAATCGGTCCTCCATGGCAAGGAGCTTCTGTGTCTCGCCCTGCAGCATCTTCGCCACCGGGATGCCGGTCCAGCGGGAAACCATCTTGGCGATGTCTTCTTCGTCCACCTCTTCCTTCAGCATCCGATTCTGCCCATCCAGGGCTCCCAGGGCGGCCTGCTCGCCGCCGCAGCTCTTTCTCCAATCCGGTCAGCGTGCCGTAGCGGATCTCGGCCACCTTCCCGAGTTCCCCCTCGCGCTCCGCCTTCTCGGCCTGAAGTCGCGCGGTCTCGATTTGCTCTTTCAGGCTCCGGATGCGTTGGATGCTGCTCTTCTCCTGCTCCCAGCGGCCCCGGAGTTCCGTCTGCCGCTTCTCCAACTCCGCAACCTCCGTTTCCAAGCGCTCCAACCGCTCCAGCGTGTCGGGATCGGTCTCCCGCTTCATTGCCTCGCGCTCGATGCCGAACTGGCGGATCTTGCGCTCGACCTCATCCAGTTCGACGGGCAGGCTGTCGATCTCCATCCGGAGCATGCTGGCCGCCTCGTCCACCAAGTCGATGGCCTTATCGGGCAGGAACCGGTCGGTGATGTAGCGGTTGGACAGGGTGGCGGCGGCCACCAGCGCCGCGTCTCGAATCCGGACGCCGTGATGGACCTCGTAGCGCTCCCGCAGCCCTCGAAGAATCGAAATGGTGTCTTCCACGCTCGGTTGGCGCACGACGATGGGCTGGAACCGCCGCTCCAGGGCCGCGTCCTTCTCGATCCGCTTCCGATACTCGTCCAGCGTCGTGGCGCCGACACAGCGAAGCTCGCCACGGGCCAGCGCCGGCTTCAGCATGTTACTGGCGTCCACGGCCCCTTCGGCCGCGCCCGCTCCCACCAGGGTATGGAGCTCGTCGATGAAGAGGATGATCCTCCCCTCCGCCTGGGTCACCTCTTTCAGCAGCGCCTTGAGCCGGTCCTCGAACTCGCCCCGATACTTGGTCCCGGCCACCAGGGCACCGAGATCCAAGGCGACGACCTTCTTTTCCTTCAGCGACTCAGGCACGTCCCCGCGGACGATTCGCTCCGCCAACCCCTCCACGATGGCCGTCTTGCCGACCCCCGGCTCGCCGATCAGGACGGGATTGTTCTTTGTCCGCCTGGACAGCACCTGAATCACCCGCCGGATCTCCTCGTCTCGGCCGATCACCGGGTCCAGTTTTCCCTTCTGCGCCAGATCGGTCAGGTCGCGGGTGTAGCGCTGCAGGGCCTGATACTTCTCTTCGGGATTCGGATCGGTGATCCGCTGCCCTCCCCGCACGGTCTGCAGAGCGGAATAAACGGCATCCTTGGTGATGCCGGCCGCCTTGAGAACATGGCTGGCCGGCCCCGAGGACTCGTCAAGGACGCCGAGCAGCAAGTGCTCGGCGCCGATATATTCATCCTTGAGGCGCCCCGCCTCGTCCTGCGCACGCTTGAAGACCTCGTTGAGGCGCGGCGTCATGTAGATCTGGGTCGGACCGTACACCTTCGGCAGCTTCCCCATCTCCTGACGCAATCCCGTGGCGATCTGCCCAGGGTTGGCGCCGATCTTCTGCAAGATGGGAATGAGAATGCCGTCGCTCTGCTCGACCAAAGCCAAGAGGAGGTGCTCGATGTCCACAGCCTGATGCTGTATCTCCTCCGCTATCTTCTGGGCAGCCTGAATCACTTCCTGGGCCTTGAAGGTGAACTGGTCGAATTTCATGAGTGCTATCCTCCATGATTTACATATACATTAGGCGTTCAGACAGAACTTATACAATAAATAATATAAAACCTGAGCCGCTATATGTCAAGAGCAAGAAGCGGTTTGCCGCTGTCATAGCGAACGTCGGTCCCGCCGCCTGAATCACTGCAACTCCTCTCCTCTCACTCCAGCAGCGATTTGTGAAATATGGAGCAAGTCTGAGACAGAAATTCCCACCAGAAACCCACTTAGTCCATCTGGGCGCCGAGTTACCGACCTGCGTCGTTCTATGCATTCAGCAGCCCGATCTCTCCTCAGCCAAGCCCCTGTCGCGTTTCAGAGAACTATTCTCAGATTCTACGCACCTCTTGATAAAGATAGCACCGGAATTGCAAGTTAAACTCCATAAGTCGATTGTGACATTATTCACAGGGGTGTACTCTGCATCGGGTAGCCTTCACCCGCGACAGAGACCCCAAACTGGGAGATAGGCATGGAGTCTGCCACCATCGCGCAAAATGCCAGACCCGCGACTCCGGGTGCCGCCACGGGTCTGGCGGCCGACGCTCGACTGAAGCATCTTGCCGCCACCATGAAGCGCCACCAGTACCAACCAGACGCGCTCATCGAGGTGCTTCATACGGCGCAGGAGCTTTTTGGCTATCTCGACCCGGAGTTGCTGGTGCTTGTCGCAAATGGCTTGAAGCTTCCCCCCAGTCGGGTGTATGGTGTCGCAACTTTCTACCACTTCTTCTCCCTCAAGCCCAAGGGCAAGCATTCGTGTGTCGTCTGCATGGGGACTGCCTGCTACGTAAAAGGCGCGGCGACCCTCGTCAAGAAGGTCGAGGATTACGCCGGCATCCGGGCCGGAGAGACGCGGGCCGACGGCAGCATGTCGCTGATCCAGGCGCGCTGCATCGGCGCCTGTGGCATCGCCCCCGCGGTCGTGCTCGACGGGGTGGTAGTTGGCCATCAAACATCCGAGAGCGTCGTGAATCACGTGAAAGGATGGCTTGAGCATGGATCTGACCGAACTGCTTGAGATTGGCGAGAAGCAGCGGCGGAGTCAGAAGGGGATTTGCCTCCGCGTCTGCGTCGCCGCCGGCTGCCTCTCGTCAAACGCTCAAGCCGTCAAGCAGAGTCTCGATGATGCCGTCGCCGCCGCCGGACTGACCGACAGCGTTGCCGTCGTCGGGGTGGGCTGCCTTGGCCTGTGCAGCGGTGGACCCTTGGTGGCTGTGATCCCCGAAAACATCCTTTATGAAAAGGTGACTCCGGCCGACGCCCCATCCATCGTCGCCGCCCTGACGGGCCGCGGCGTCGCCACCGCCAGCCAGGCGGATTTCCGCCACCCCTTCTTCACCCGCCAGGTGCCGATCGTCCTGGAGAACAGCGGGAAGATTGACCCCGAACAGATCGAGGACTACGTCGCCGCCAACGGGTACCAGCCGCTCTACCACGCCCTGCGGGAGCTGAAGCCGGCCGAGGTGGTGGACACCGTCACCAAGAGCGGTTTGCGGGGGCGCGGCGGTGCGGGATATCCCACCGGGCTCAAGTGGGGCCTCGTCGCCAAGGTGAAGAGTGAGCGGAAGTTCATCGTCTGTAACGCGGACGAGGGGGATCCGGGCGCCTTCATGGATCGCAGCGTCCTGGAAAGCGATCCCCACCGCGTGCTGGAAGGCATGGCCATCGCCGCCTATGCGGTCGGGGCCACTCAGGGATTCGTCTACGTCCGGGGAGAGTACCCCCTGGCGATCAGCCGCTTGCAGACCGCCATCCGGCAGGCGCGGAAGCTGGGGCTGCTTGGGAGCCAGATTTTCGAGTCGCCCTTTGACTTCCGCATCGACCTGCGCATCGGGGCGGGGGCCTTCGTGTGCGGCGAAGAGACTGCGCTGATGGGCTCCATCGAGGGGAAACGCGGCACGCCGCGTCCCCGCCCGCCCTACCCCGCCGAGCACGGCTTGTGGGGATTCCCCACCCTGATCAACAATGTGGAGACCTTCGCCAACATCCCGGCCATCATCCGGAACGGCGCCGATTGGTTCGCCAAGATCGGGACCGAGAAGAGCAAGGGCACCAAAGTCTTCGCGCTGGCCGGGAAAATCAAGAACACCGGGCTGATCGAGGTCCCGATGGGCACGCCGCTGCGCACAATCATAGAGGAGATGGGCGGCGGTGTGCCGGACGGCGGGGTCGTGAAGGCGGTACAGACCGGCGGCCCCTCGGGCGGGTGTATCCCGGCCGAGGCCTTGGACACCCCGGTGGACTACGAGTCGCTGGCCAGCCTGGGCTCCATCATGGGCTCCGGCGGCATGATCGTGATGGACCAGCAGAACAACATGGTGGACGTGGCCCACTTTTTCATGGAGTTCTGCATGGACGAGTCTTGCGGCAAATGCGTCCCCTGCCGCGCCGGGACGGCCCAGATCCACCATCTGCTGTCCAAGGTCCGCGATGGTCGAGCGGCGGTGGAGGATCTGAACACGCTGGACAGGCTCTGCACCATGGTCAAGCAGACCAGCCTGTGCGGACTCGGGCAATCCGCTCCGAACCCGGTGCTGAGCACGCTGCGTTACTTCCGGCCCGAGTACGAGGCCTTCCTGGCAAAGCCCGAGGCGTCGTCCGAGGCGGTCTGAGACGGACGGGGGGCGCTGCCGCCCTCTTTCACCCACGCTCACTCGTTCGCGAGGTCGGCGACCATGGCTGTAAAGACACTCACGATTGACGGACAATTGGTCAGCGCCCACGAGGATCAGACGATCCTCGAGGCCGCGAAGGAGGCCGGGATCTTCATTCCCGCCCTGTGCCACCTGGAAGGGGTCTCGACCGTGGGAGCCTGCCGGATCTGTTTGGTCGAACTCGGAGGCGGGAATCGGCTGTTGCCCGCCTGCGTCACCAAGGTGGCCGAAGGAATGGAGATCCGCACCAGCACCGATCGGATCCGGGAGTACCGGCGGATGATCCTGGAGCTCCTCTTTGCCGAGCGGAACCACGTCTGCTCGGTCTGCGTGGCGAACGGCCACTGCGAACTGCAGGACCTCGCGATTGCCGTGGGGATGGATCATTCGCGCTTTGATTATGTCTCTCCCATACACCAGGTGGACGTCACCCACGAGCGGTTCGGCATCGATCACAACCGCTGTATCCTGTGTGCCCGCTGCGTCCGGGTCTGCGACGAGGTCGAGGGGGCCCACACCTGGGACATGGCGGGCCGCGGCGCGCAGACCCGGGTCATCACCGATTTGAATCAGCCCTGGGGCCAGGCCAAGAGTTGCACCGCCTGCGGCAAGTGTGTCCAGGCCTGCCCCACCGGGGCGATCTTCCGCCGCGGGGTCACCGTCGCCGAGATGGAGCGGGATCGCTGGCGGCTGGAGTTCATCGTCACGGCCCGGGAGAAACAGCAATGGATCCGATAAGACTGGCCACCGTCTGGCTGGGTGGCTGCTCGGGCTGCCACATGTCATTTCTGGACCTGGACGAGTGGCTCATCACCCTGGCGGAACAGGTCCGACTGGTCTATAGCCCGATCGCAGATATCAAGGAATACCCTGAAGGGGTGGACGTGGCCCTGATCGAGGGGGCGGTGGCGAACGACGAGCATCTGCATCTGATCCGACGAGTCCGCCAGCGGACGAAGCACCTCGTCTCGTTCGGGGATTGCGCCGTCACGGGCAACGTCACCGCCATGCGGAACCCTCTGGGCACGGCGGAATCCGTCCTCAGGCGCGCCTATCTGGAGGGGGCGGATGTTGCCGCCCAGATTCCCGGCGAGCCGGGCATCCTCCCCGTCCTCTTGGATCGAGTGCTGCCCGTCCATGGCGTTGTACATGTGGACACCTTCCTGTCCGGCTGCCCGCCGCCGGCCGATCGGATCCGGAGCGTCCTGGAGCAGGTCCTGGCGGGGAAGCAGCCCGTACTGGCGGGCCGTGATCTGAAAGCGGGGTAAATGCCGCCCTGCCTGGAGCGGGAATCGGCGCCGACGACTCACGCAGATACGGAGACGGATTTTTCTATGGCTCAACGGATTGTCATCGATCCAGTCACGCGTATCGAAGGACACGCCAAGATCACAATTCACCTCGACGACGAGGGCCAGGTGACCGATGCCAAGTTCCACGTCACCGAGTTCCGCGGGTTCGAGCGTTTCTGTGAGGGCCGCCCGTTTTATGAGATGCCCGGGATCACGGCCCGTGTCTGCGGGATCTGCCCGGTGAGCCACCTGCTGGCTTCGGCCAAGGCGGGCGACCAGATCCTGGCGGTCAGCATCCCCCCCGCCGCGGAGAAGCTTCGCCGGCTGATGAATCTGGGGCAGATTCTTCAGTCCCACGCCTTGAGCTTTTTCCATCTGAGCGCGCCCGACTTCCTGCTGGGCTTCGACAGCGACCCGGCCGCCCGCAACATCTTCGGCCTGGTCGCCGCCGAGCCGGAGCTCGCCCGGGCCGGCATTCGCCTGCGCCAGTTCGGGCAGGAGATCATCGCGCATCTCGGCGGGCAAAAGATCCATCCGGCGTGGGCCGTCCCCGGCGGCGTCCGGTCGGCGCTCTCCCAAGAATCGCACGCCCAGATCCGGGCTCGTATCCCCGAAGCGCGCGCCACGATCTTGGACACGCTGGGTCGGTTCAAGCGGATACTGCCCTCCCTTGAAAAGGAGGCGCACATCTTCGGAAACTTCCCCAGCCTCTTCATGGGCTTGGTGGGCCCCGACGGGGCGTGGGAGCATTACGACGGCCATCTCCGCTTCGTGGACAGCGCCGGAAACGTCATCGCCGATCGGCTGGAGGCTCGCCGCTATCAGGAATTCATCGGCGAGGCGGTGGAGTCGCACTCCTATCTGAAATCGCCGTTCTATCGGCCGCTCGGCTACCCCGACGGGATGTACCGTGTCGGGCCGCTGGCGCGCCTGAACGTCTGTTCGCACATCGGTACACCCTTGGCGGACCAGGAGCTGCGCGCGTTCCGCGACCGCGCCAACGGCACCGCGACCTCGTCGTTTCGTTATCACCACGCGCGGCTGGTCGAGATCCTGGCAACCGTCGAGAAGATCGAGCGGGCTCTGGATGATCCTGATCTCATGTCGAACCGGCTGCGCGCCGACGCAGGGATCAATCAGCTCGAGGGCGTCGGCGTGAGCGAGGCCCCGCGCGGCACCCTCTTCCACCACTACCTCGTGGACGAGTACGGCCTGATCCGCAAAGTAAACTTGATTATCGCCACCGGTCAGAATAATCTCGCGATGAACCGGACCGTGGCGCAGATCGCACGGCACTACATCCGCGGACCCCACATCCCCGAGGGGATGCTGAACCGGGTCGAGGCCGGTATCCGCGCCTATGACCCTTGCTTGAGCTGCTCCACGCACGCCGCCGGCGCCATACCCCTCCAGGTGACCCTGGTGGCATCCGACGGCAGCGTCCTCGACGAGGCCCGGCGCTCCTGACGGAGGACGCCTGGCGGAGAGGGATTATGCGCCCGGGCTCGATCCT
Source organism: uncultured Methylomirabilota bacterium (assembly GCA_963727695.1). GTDB lineage: Bacteria > Methylomirabilota > Methylomirabilia > Methylomirabilales > 2-02-FULL-66-22 > 2-02-FULL-66-22. The sequence goes on from CAVSHW010000026.1 coordinate 112,495, forward strand.
GGTGATTGGTTACGGCAACGACCTCCGCGGCGACGACGCGGCAGGCCGCTGCGCCGCCGCTCGGGTCGCCGCCTGGGAACTCCCCGCGGTTTGCGTCCTCTCGCTACATCAGCTTACCCCCGAACTGGCCGACCCGTTGGTCGCCGCGGATCGGGCCATCTTCCTCGACGCTCACCCGGCCGGCGATGACCCTACGGTCCGTGTGCGTCCGATCTCTCCGGTGCCGCACACCAATCGCTTCGGCCATAGCTCGGATCCCCGGGCCCTCCTCGCTTTTACCAAGACCGCCTTCGGCCGCTCGCCGGAGGCCTGGTGGGTAACCATTCCTGCCGCCGACTTCGCGCTCGGCGCACCGCTCTCCCGTTTCACCGAGCGCGGCGTCGCGAACGCCCTGGCGGCGATTCGGCCTCTGCTCGACGCTTGGATGTCGCCGGACGAGGCGATAGTGACGTAAGGGAGCGGAGGACCGCTGCTCCGTCTCGGGATACGCCGATGCCGACCGACGACACGGGAATCTAAAGGAGGGACACGGGATGCCCCACACGCTGACCACCTGCACCTTCTGCGGTGTGGGCTGTGGGATCTACTTGGAGAGCGCCGGGACCCACCTCACCGGCGCGTACCCCAGTATGACCCATCCCACCAACCAGGGACGGATCTGTGTGCGAGGCTGGCATGTGAACGAGGTCGCCAGTGCCCCCGATCGCCTCCTCACCCCGCTGCTCCGCAAGAACGGGTCCCTGCAGGAAGCCACCTGGGAGGAGGCCCTCGGCTATGCGGCCGATCGCCTGCAACAGATCCAGGCGCAGGCCGGCCCCAACGCCATCGGCTTTGTCAACTCTCCACGCGGCTCCAACGAAGAGAGCTACCTTCTCCAGAAGTTTGCCCGTGCCCTCATCGGCACCAACAACGTGGACCACGGGCTCGGGGTGTACCGCAACAACAGCATCGACGTCCTGCTGACCATGCTGGGCGTCCCGGCCAGCACCAACTCCGTCGCCGAGCTCGACACGAGCGACGCCATCATCGTGAACGGCGTGGACCTGGGGTTGCAGCTCCCGACCATCGGCGGCCGGGTCATGCGGGCCAAGCTGAAGGGCACGAAGCTCATCGTCATCGACCCGCGGCGGCATCGACTGGCCGAGCACGCCGACTGCTTTCTCCAGCTGCGCCCCGGCAGCGATGCGGCCCTGTACGGGGCCATGGCCAAGGTCATCGTGGATCGGGGGCTGTTCGACGCGCGCTTCCTCAAGGCCCACTGCGGGAACGTCGAGGCCTTCCTGGAGGCGGTCCACGCCTACGACGTACTCTGGGCGGCCGACGCCTGCGGCATCGCGCCGGAACTGATCGAAGAGGCCGCCGTCACCTACGGGCGCGCCCCTGCCGCCGCCATCCTCTTCTCGACCGGTGTGGAGGCCAGCGGTGTCGAAGCGATCCAGGCCCTGGTCAATCTCGCCTTGCTCACCGGCAACATCGGGAAGGCGGGGGCGGGCGTGTTCGCGCTCACGGAGCACAACAACCTCCAAGGGGTCTGCGACATGGGGATGCTGCCCAACCGGCTGCCCGGTTACGTGCCGGTGGCGGACACCGCCGGGCGCCGCTCCTTCGAGGTGCTCTGGGGAGCGCCCCTTCCCATTAAGCCCGGCCAGGGGGCGGAGCAACTCCTCGGCCGCCAGGGAAAGGGCGCCGTGCGCGCTCTGTGGCTTTGCCGGCACGACCCGGTCATGGCGGCTTCTGCCGACGCTTCGGCCGTCCTTCGGCAGCTCGATCTGGTCATCGTCCAGCATCCCTTCCTCACCGAGACGGCCAAGTACGCCCACGTCGTCCTACCCGTGGCGGCGTTCGGGGAGGAGCAGGTCACCTTCACGAATACGGAGCGTCGTATCCAGCTCGTCGGCAAAGCCGTGGACACCCCCCCCGACCTCGCGCCTGCCTGGCGACAGATCGTCCGGATGGCGAACCGCCTGGGGGCGGGATGGGACTATGTCTCCGCCGCCGACGTCATGCGAGAGATCGGGCGGGCGGTCCCATTCTATGCGGCCGCGACCTACGACAATTTGGCGCGGGATTACGGCCGCCAGTGGCCGTGCGGCACGGACAAGCCGCTGGGAACCCGGTTCCTCTACGAGGAGGGTATCGTCGGGCAACCCTTCAGTTTGGTCCCCATCCCGCGGCCCAGCCGGCCCCCCTGCGCGTCCGACGACTACCCCTTCACGCTCAGCTTCGGCCATTCGCTTTACTATTGGCACCAGAACGTCCTGATCCAGCACAGCGAGACCCTGAAGCGGGAGTACCAGATCCTCCTTCTCGACTACCCCGAAGGTTTCGTGGACATCAACGCAGACGACGCGAAGCGGCTCGAGATCCGGGACGGGGCCAAGGTGCGACTGGTCGGGGTCGCCGGCTCCGCCGTCACCTGGGCTCGCGTCACCCGCGAGGTGAAATCGGGCATGATTTTCGTCCCCTACTTCCTCCGCGAGGTCCGGGAGCAGCTCCTGGGTGAGGCGGCCTCCTCGCCGCGAGGCGGCCGCCTGCCGGTCTGCATCCGGCTGGAAAGGGTCTGACGATGCGGGCACGGATCATCGACAAGGCCAACCTGCTGACGCTGGTGGACCTCCTGCGCGAGGAGCACGAGGTCATCGCCCCCTTCTACGGCCGGGGGCGCGACACCTGCTTCGATACGGTCACCGACGCCAATCGCCATCTGGTCCAGGCGCACATCCCCAACCCCTACTATCCGCCCAAGCGGTACGTCCTTCCGCATATCGAGCGGCTCCTTCAGATCCACCTGAACGACCATCCGGGCATCCAGGCAACGTGTGAGGCCCCGCGGCGGGCCATTTTCGGGATCCGCTCCTGCGACACCGCCGGCATCTACCACCTGGACCGCTTCTACCTGGGCCGCGACTTCAAGGACACCTACTACGAGCAGCACCGCCGGAACCTGTTTCTGGTGAACGTGGTCTGCACCGATCCGGACCTCGACATCGACGATGATTGCTTCTGTATGTGCGCCGACACCGGTCCGGCCGCCCGCGATCACTTCGACCTGCAGCTCATGGATCTGGGGGACGAGTTCCTGGTGATCGCCGGCACCGACAAGGGCGAGGCCCTCTTTCCCCACCCCATGTTCCGCAAGGGCACGCCGACCCACCTGGCCCGCCGACGGCAGATCCTGGATGACGTCCGCAAGCGCTTCAAGCTGGCGACGAGCTGGTACTGGTCGACCGTGCACTACATCACCTCCGAGCAGGTCAGCGACGCCACCTGGGAACAGATCGGAAACCGCTGTCTGGAGTGCGGAGGCTGCAGCTACATGTGCCCGACCTGCACCTGCTTTACCGTGACGGAGCGCCAGGTGGGGCCGGCCGATTTCGAGCGCGTGCGTCTCTGGGACTCCTGCGCCCTGGGCGGGTTCACCCGGATGGCCGGGGGCTTCAATCCCCGCAGGGCCGCCCACGACCGGCGCAACCGTCGCTTCTTCCGAAAGCTGGCCCACTACTTTATCCAGCGCGAGTTGTCGGTGGCCTGCGTCGGCTGCGGCCGCTGCGTCGAGGTCTGCCACGGGGACATCGGTATGCCCAACGTTGTGGAGATCGTGCGCCGTACCACGGCGGAGAGCGAGCGACATGAACCAGCCGCATCCTGAGAACGTCTATCTCCCCAAGATCGCCATCATGGACCGCGTGGTGGAGGAGATCGCGGACGTCAAGACCTTCTACTGGCATTTTGAGGATTCGGCCGAGCAGGCGGCCTTCCGGAAGTTCCTCCCCGGCCAGTTTGCCCAGGTCTCGGTCTTCGGCGCGGGGGAATTCCCGGCATCGCTTCCGCCGAGCCCCACCGAGGAAGAGCTGTTCTTCACCGTCCGCCGGGTGGGGAGCGTCACCGCCGCCCTCCATCAACTTCAGCCCGGAGACAAGTTCGCGGTACGGGGCCCGTATGGAAACGGGTTCCCGATGAATCAGTACTTCGGCCAAAACCTGCTGTTTGTGGCGGGCGGCATCGGGCTGATCCCCCTCCGCTCTTGTCTCAACTACGCCCTGGACAATCGGGACCGCTACGGAAAAATCCAGCTCTTCTATGGGGCGCGAGGCCTCAAGGACCTCATGTACCTCGGGGCGCTGCGCGAATGGGAAATGACCCGCGGCTTCGAGTGCTATCTCACCGTGGATCGGGCCGACGACCAGTGGACCGGCCACGTCGGCGTCGTGGGCAGCCTGTTCCGCAAGCCCGGAGTCACGGTCCCCGTCGAGAACACCACGGCCTTCGTCTGCGGCCCGCCCATCATGTTCCGGTTCGTGATCCGGGACTTATTGGGAATGGGGTTTCAGGACACGAACATTGTCTCCACCCTGGAGCGGTACATGAAATGCGGCGTGGGCAAGTGCGGGCACTGCTGCATCGGCCTGGCCTACGTCTGCGCCGACGGCCCGGTCTTCACCTACGAGCAGATCAAGCGACTCGGAGAGGATATTTGATGGCCTCCTCGCTGCGTCAGCGATTGCAGGCGTGCCTTACCGCCCGGGTCTGCCTGGTCGGCATCGGAAACCCTGACCGTGGCGATGACGGGTTCGGGGTGCGGCTGGCGGAAGCCGTGCGGACCCTCGGGTACCCCGACGTGATCGTGGCCGAGCGGACGCCAGAGCGGTACATGACACAGCTCAGCCGAGGAAACTTCCAGACAGTCCTGTTCCTGGATGCGGTGGAGATGGGCGCGGCGCCCGGTGGCGTCGTCCTCTTGGAAGGGCGGGAGATCGTGGCCCGCTACCCACAGGTCTCCACCCACAAACTGTCGCTGGGGACGCTGGCCCGACTGATCGAGACGGATGGCTCGACGCGCGTCTTCCTCCTCGGTGTCCAGCCTCAATCCGTAGACAACACCTCCGGCCTGTCGGAGCCGGTGCGAACGACCCTGGAGATCTTGCGTGACCTCTTGGCTGAGGTCCTACCGGCCGGCACTCAACCCCTGGCTATCTGTGGGGAGCGACCATGACTGCTGCGACCGCCATGATTGCCGCCTTCGTCGTTCTGCTGGGCGGCGCCTTGCTGGTAATCCCGGCGTCCCGGAACCGGTTGCTGGCCGGCCAGGTGGCCTGTGGCGCCACGACGCTTTCCAGCTTCCTGGCCATCGGCGCGGCCGTGAGCGTGCTGGCCTCGGGCCCGGGAAAGGCGGTCACCGTCTGGGCGTTGCCGCAGTACGCCTCGGCCCTCCGAATCTATGTGGACGGCCTCAGCGCCGTCTTTCTGCTTCTCATCGCCGTGGTCTCGGCCCTCTCCGCCCTCTATTCCATACAGTACATGGAACACTACCCGGACTACGGTCTGTACCGGTACTATCCCTACTTCCTGCTCTTCGTCGCCGGCATGTACGGGATCGTGATCGTGACCGACCTGATGGCCGGATTCTTCCTGCTCTGGCAACTCATGACGATCTCCTCCTACTTCCTGATCCGTTTCGAATACAAGAACCGCGCAAACGTCCGCGCCGCCAACCGGTATCTCATCGCCATGGAAGTTGCCTGCGTCTTCATCCTCCTTGGCGCTGGGCTCCTGGCCCATGGGCCGATCACCCTGGGGGGCGAGACGCTGATGCGCTACGACTTCGACGCCATCAGTCATGGGATGCCGGCCCTCCTTCAGACGGGGGGTAGCCTGGCTGCAGCGGGCATGCTTTGCTTCCTGATCGGGTTCGGAATCAAGGCCGGCGTATGGCCCTTTGGCCAGTGGTGGCTGCCCGCCGCCCACCCCGCCGCCCCGTCTCCGGTGAGCGCCCTCTTGTCCGGCGTCATGATCAAGACGGGCATCTACGGCCTCATGCGCTCTTTCCTCTGGCTGATTCCGGCCGAGGCGGCGGACGTGTACCCCAGCGAGATCTGGGGTCTCGTGATTGCAGTTCTGGCGACGGCCACCCTCTTCATCGGAACCACGCAGGCCCTGGGGCAGGATTCGTCCAAACGCCTCCTCGCCTTCAGCAGCATTGGCCAGGTAGGCTATATCCTCCTTCCCTTGGGCGCGTGTCTCACGTTGATCAAGCCGGGGCGGACCGAGGATGCCGTGCTGCTGCTGGCCACGATCGGCTTCTCCGCATCTCTCTTCCACACACTAAACCACGGACTGTTCAAGAGCCTGCTCTTCCTGAACGCCGGCTCGCTCCTCTATGTGACGGACACGCAGGATTTGAACCAGATGGGCGGTCTGATCAAGTATCTGCCGGTCACGGCGGTGACGGCGCTTATCGGCGCGTTCTCCATTGCGGGCGTTCCCCTGTTCAACGGCTTTGCCAGCAAGTGGAGCATCTTCGTCGCAACGATCCTGGGGAGCCGGTACGCCCCCTATCTCGCGGTGTGTGCCGTCCTGGCCATGCTGACCAGCGTCCTGACCCTGGCGCTCTCCCTCAAGTTCTTCGGGACGAGCTTCCTCTCCCGCGTGAGCCGTCGCGTGGCCGAACGGGCGGCGACCGGCCATATTGCGGAGGTCGGCTGGCCCATGCTGGCACCCCAAATCGTTCTGGCCGCCCTGTGCGTAACCCTGGGCCTCGCCCCGCAACTCGGCTACCAGCTCATCCACCGCGCCCTGACAAGCAGTCAGCAAGGGCTTGGCGCGACCCTGGCCAAGCTCCCATCGCTTCCGGCCGCCGGGCTCACCGGTATCGAGGGGCCGACCGGATTGGCGGTGCTTGCGCCTCTTGTTGTCGCGCTGGTCTTTGGCGGCCTGCTTCTCCTCGCCGCAGGGATATCTCTCCTCGGCGGGGCGCTGCGGAGAAGCGCGGAGCCGTGGCTCTGCGGCTACGTGGTCGAGTCGGATCAGATGCGCTACGGCGCGCACAACCTATACCGCGAGGTTGTCCGCTATCTTCCATGGGTTGGCAGGACGCCGACAGGATTCGGCGGCAATGGAGCCGCGCGGCCCGCGGAGTCGCCCCCCCAGAGAGCCGACACTCATTCCTCGCACCTCGGGGCCTAGCCATGTCAGCACACGTCGTGTTAAAACAGATCGCGGAAAACTTCACGCCGGTCATCCAGCGAACGGACGTGCCGGACGAGGGCCGCCTGTTCCTTTACGTGGAGCCGCAGGCACTCCGCGAGATATGTCGGTACATCTTCCGCGATCTGGACGCGCGCTACGTCGTCGGCATCGGCCTGGACGATCGCCCAGTCTCCGGCAAGTTTCTGGTGGCTCACGACTTCGCCTTCGACAAAGCGCATGTTCTCTGCAGCATCATGACCTACCTGACCGGCAATCCGCCGCGCGTGGATAGCATCTCCGACCTCGTGCCGGCCGCCAACTGGTCCGAGCGCGAGTTCCGCGACCTGGTGGGGATCGAGCCGGTGGGCCATCCGTACCCCAAGCGTCTGATCCTGTCGGACGGCTGGCCCGACGGCGTCCATCCGCTGCGCCGCGACTATCCCTGGGACGCCGTCCCGCCCGACTACGACGAGAATCGGACCTTTGACTTCGACAATCCCCCCGACGGCTGCGTGGTCGTGCCCTTCGGCCCCTTCCACCCGACCCTGGATGAGCCGACCCACTTCCGCCTCTACGTGGATGGCGAGGTGGTGCGCGGCTGTGAATACCGCGGCTTCATGGTCCATCGGGCCATCGAGAAGCTCGGCGACTCCGTCCTCACGTATAACGAGATCCCCATGGCAGCGGAGCGGATCTGCGGCATCTGCGGTTGCGTGCACAACGTGGCCTACGCACAAGCCGTAGAACAAGCGGCGGCCTTGACGGTTCCGCCGCGCGCCCGCTACATCCGAACGATCATGCTGGAGATCGAGCGGCTCCACAGCCATCTCCTCTGGGTCGGCCTCGGCTGCCACGTCCTGGGCTTTGACACCCTCTTCATGCAGTCCTTCCGGATCCGCGAGCCCATCATGTGGATCGCCGAGAAGATCAGCGGCAACCGGAAGACTTACGCCCTGTGCGTTATCGGTGGCGTCCGCTGGAACATCACCCCGGCGCTCCGAAGCGAGCTCATGGGGGTCCTGGCCACACTGGAAAAGGAATGGCGCGCCGTGGCGGACGCCGTGGCGGGAGACCGGAACATCCAGAAGCGGACGCGCGGTGTGGGGGTTGCGGACGCGACTCTGGTGAAGGAGGCCGGGCTGATCGGCCCTATGGCCAGGGCCGCGGGCGTGAACATTGACGCCCGGCGCGATCATCCGTATGCAGCTTACCGCGACGTGGAGTTCAGCGTCATCACCCAGCAAGGCGGCGACGTCTGGGCCCGCCTCTTGGTCCGGACCCTGGAGGTCTTCGAGTCGATCAGGATCATTCGGCAGTGTCTGGATCATCTCCCGGAAGGTCCGCTTCAGGCGCCCATCCAGGACGAACTCCCCGTGGGCCGGGTCGGTCTGTCTTCCGTCGAGGCGCCTCGCGGCGAGTCGCACCACTTTGTGATCACCGGAGAAAACAACCGGCCGCGGCGCTGGCGGGTCCGCGCGCCCACGTACCAGAATCTCCAGGGCGTTCCCGCCATGATCAAGGACCAGCAGATTGCCGACATGACGATCTCATTGGCGAGTATCGATCCGTGCTTCTCCTGCACGGATCGAATGGAGATCGTGGATCTGCGCTCCGGCGCACACCGCGTCTACTCACAGGAAGAACTTCTAACGCTCGCGCGCGGCGGGACCCGCACACTATGAGGATGCACGGCGATGGAGACTAGCCTGGCGGTCCGGTTTCTCTCCGGGGGTATGAACATCCTGCTGGTCCTGGCGCTGGCCCCCCTCTTTGAAGGGATCCTGCGCAAGGTGACGGCCAAGGTGCAATCGCGCCAGGGGCCGCCGATCCGGCAGCCGTACTACGACCTCCTGAAGCTCTTGGGCAAGGAGGACATCGAATCCGGCGAGAGCCCCGCCATGCAGCGCTTCGCCTCCTGGCTCTCCCTGGCGGCCATCCTGACCGTGGCCGTCATGGTCCCCATGGGGACGAGGCCGCCCTTGGCGGGAGCGGCCGACGCCTATCTTCTGATCTACCTCCTCACGCTCTGTGGTGTCTCGACCATGTTGGCCGGCCTTGCCGCCGGCTCGACCTACTCCCTCGTGGGGATGAGCCGCGAGATGATGTCCCTCATGACGCTGGAGCCGCTCTTAGCGGTGGCCGTCCTCGTCAGCATGATCCACACCCGCTCTATGCGGTTGGATGCGGTCCTCAACGGATCGGCCTACCTCCAGACCGGTCTCCCGCTGGCGGGAATCCTGATGCTCGGGGTCGCGATCTTCGCTTTCCAGCCCCTCATCGGGCGACTGCCTTTCGACATTGCGGAGGCAGAAACAGAGCTGATGGAAGGCTCCATGGTGGAGTATTCCGGCCCGAAACTGGCCCTCTTCAAGTTCACCCATATGGCCAAGCTGATGGTCTACGGAGCGCTGCTGGTCTCGATCTTCGCCCCGTGGGGGAGCGGCCTGCCGGCCCCACTGAATCTCTTTGCCCTTCTCGCAAAACTGCTTCTGCTCGTCCTGGTGGTGACCCTGGTGGCCGCCACGCATGCCCGCTACCGGATCGATCAGGCCATCCGATATTACGGGGGGCTCCTGGGACTCTCGCTGGTGGCCTTGCTTCTGGCGCTGTATGGCTATTAAAGGATGGGGGCAGGCGACATGTCGCTCCGAAGTAAGCTGAAAGAGGCCGTCATCTGCTTGCAGGCCGGCCGCGTTACCTTGCCGTATCCGCACCAGCCGTCCGCCCCGCCGGCGGGCTTCCGCGGACGCCCGATCTTCGACATCGCCAAATGCATCGGGTGCGCGGGCTGCGCCAACAACTGTCCGGCCCGGGAGATCCTCGTCCACGACATCTGCCAGGAGATCCGGATCATCCAGTACATCGGCCGCCGCTGCACTTACTGCGGCCGCTGCGCGGACGTCTGCCCCGAGAAGGCCATCACCATGAGCACCGAATTCGAGAACGCCACCAACGACATCGGGGACATGCAGCAGCGGTTGGAGCTGTTCAT
>CAVSHW010000027.1:0-39856 GCA_963727695.1 uncultured Methylomirabilota bacterium
CCCACTTCCACCGGATCGCGCCTCTCCCGGATAGACACGCCCTCCCGGTTGGGAGTATGATCCGGGCCAGTCCACTCCACAGAATTGGCTCATTATCCTTGTTCCATCGGTCCGAAGGAGGTCTCCGATGCTCCTTCACCCGCTCAAGGACCCAGTGCCCTCACCGCTGGCCGCCCGTGGCCGCGCTATCTTGGGCCTCCTCGACGACGTCTCCCATTTCCGCGACCCTCAGGGTGGGGTGATCGGCTGATGCGTGTCCACCGCCTCCTCACCCTCGGCCCCGAGAACGAATCCCTCTGGGTAGGGTTATGGGGTGTGGCAAAATTGAGGGACGCCGGGCGAAGTGTCACGTATCCCCAGACGCCATCAGGCACTTGCTTACTGAAGGCGGGGTACCGGGAGACGCGAGGCCGCCAAAAGCGTCCCATAATCAAAGGAGGTCGAAATGCGTAGGATCGGAACACTCGGCTCGACCCTCTGCCTGGTGGGCCTCTTCGCGGGACTTTCCACCGGCGCGGCGCGAGGGCAGTCGGCCACCCCAAGCGACACGGCAAAACGGTTGGTGGGCACCTGGCGGCTCGTCTCGATTACCACCGACGGCCAGCCGGACCCGAATCGCGGGCCGCATCCCACCGGCCTGATCACCTACACCGCCCAGGGGTACATGGCCGTGCAGATCATGCCCGATCAGGCGCGCCGGCCCTTCGCGGGCACCCAACCCACCCCCGACGAAGCCAAGGCGGCGCTTACCGGGTATACCGCCTATTTCGGCACCTACACGATCGATGAGGCGGCGCGGACCGTGACGCACCACCGCACCGGCAACATCAACCCCGGCGGGCTGGGCGACTTCGTGCGGCGCTACGAGTTCGCCACCGAGGACCGGCTGATTCTGCGGCCGCTCGAAAACACCAACGCCTTGACCTGGGAGCGCATCAAGTGACGCATCCCAGGGAAGAGCTGTAATGGGGGACCTGCGAGAGTGCCGCGAGTCGGGCGGTAGAGCTCTCCCGGACGGAGGCGCGGCGGAAGCGGGCGCGATGCTCGATCCCCCAGTCCCTCTCGGAGTGCAGCCCCAGGGGGCGGCAGACTGAGTATTTGCGGACCACAGCCCTCACGCCCGCCTCGGTCCCGGCCCTCCGGCACCCATTTGGGTCAGATCTGCGCCAGCCTTTTCTTACCTTGACAGCCGCCGCCGGTCCGCCGGATACTCCACGCCGACCTTGAGGGGTGGCAAACGGCGAGCCCCGGCCGCAGGCATGGGGCCGGAGAGGTCTCATGGCGCCGCACCCCCGAAAAAGCAGGCCGCAATCACCGAGTCTTCTTGCTCGCTCAGACTGGCCGCCACCGCGCGCACGGCACCAATCCCCCAAGGCGGCGCGGCGGTATCGAACTCGGCTTCGCCTGCGACCGACCCTGATCTTTGGTTGAGGGGGCCTGGGCTGGGCGCGAGAGGGACAGTCGGGGGCAATGGACACCCAAGTCCTCATCATCGGCGGTGGCGCAACAGGCACTGCGGTGGCGCGCGACCTCGCGCTGCGCGGCGTTTCCTGTGTCGTGGTCGAGTGTGACGACCTCAACGCCGGGGCCTCCGGGCGCAACCACGGCCTGCTGCACAGCGGGGCCCGCTATGTTGCCAGCGATGCCGACGCGGCGGCCGAGTGCCAAGTCGAAGGCGCCCTGCTGAAGCGTCTGGCGCCGCAGTGCATCCAGGACACCGGCGGCCTGTTCGTGGCCGTGGCCGGCGACGATGAGCGCTACATCGCCGAATTCCCCGGGCTGTGCGCCAAGAGCGGCATCAGCGCCCGCGCCGTCTCGGTGCGCGAGGCTCGCGAGCTCGAACCCTCCGTCTCGCCGCGCGCCATCGCGGCCTATCTTGTCCCCGATGCGTCGATCGATCCGTTCAAACTCTCGCTCGAGATGATGGCGGACGCAACGCGGCTTGGGGCTCGGCTCTTGCGCCGCACCGGGGTCGTCGGCTTCGAGCGCGCCGGCAACAGGATCGTCGCCACCCGCCTGCGCCACAGCCAGACGGGCGAAGAGAGCATCCTCACCGCGGACATCGTCGTGAACGCAGCGGGGGCGTGGGCGCGCGGCATCGCCCAGCTCGCCGGGCTCGACGTGCCGATGCTCTATTCCAAGGGTACCCTCGTCGTCACCCACGCGCGCCTGGCCCACCGTGTCCTTAACCGCCTGCGCACACCCGGCGATGCAGACATCATCATGCCCGGAGGCACGGTCTCGATCGCGGGCACGACCTCCGTGACGATCGACGATCTGACGGACGTGCGGCCCTCGGTGCCCGAAGTCGACCTGATCGTCGAGGAGGCCTCGGTGCTGCTGCCGGCGCTGCAGGAGACGCGCTACATCCGCGCCTATGCCGGGGTCCGACCGCTGGTTGCCGCCGGGCCAGCCGTCGATGGGCGCGGCATCAGCCGCGGCTTTGCACTCCTCGATCATGGACACGAGGGGGTTGTCAACCTCGTCACCATCACCGGTGGCAAGCTCACCACATCGCGCTTGATGGCCGAGCGTACCGCCGACCTCGTCTGTGCGCGGCTCGGCGTGCAGGCGCCGTGCCGCACCCATTGCGAGCCGCTGCCCACGACCGCCGAGTGCGAATGGACCGAGCCCGGCTTCGCGCCCCGAGCTTGGATGCGCGCCCAGGCTCCCGACGACGCCCTGCTGTGCGAGTGCGAGATGGTCTCGCAGCGAGCCATCCAAAGCATCGCTGCGACGCTCGGGCCCGAGGGACGCGACCGCGTGCTTGCCGACCTCGCCCTGCGCAGCCGCCTCGGCAAGGGGGCCTGCCAGGGCACCTTCTGCGCCGTACGAGTCATCGCGTACCTCTACGAGCAGGGAGCGCTCAGCGGCGAGGCGGGGCTCCGCGAGCAGCGAGAGTTCTTCCGCGAGCGCTGGCGCGGTCAGCACGCGGTGCTGTGGGGCGAACAGCTCGCGCAGGTCGAGCTTGCCGAAGCGATCCACTGCGGGCTGCATGGCTACGAGCTGATCGCACAGGCGGCGGCGCGGCCATGAGCGAGACCTACGATGTCGCGGTAGTCGGCGCGGGGCTCGCGGGCATGAGCGCCGCCGTGTTTGCCGCCAACCGCGGCTTGCGCGTGGCGCAGGTGGGCAACGCCGGGGCGCTCCTGTTCTCGAGCGGCCTGCTCGACCTGTTGACGGTCCACCCGGTCGAGGAGAGGCGCACCTGGAACGATCCCTGGGCCGGTTTCGCGGCCCTGAGCCGGGACCTCCCCCAACACCCGTATGCGAAGCTGGAAGCCGCGCGAGTACGCGCCGCCTTCATCGAGCTGATCACCGCCCTCGATCAGGCGGGGCTCGCCTACACTGCGCCCGGCGAGAGCAACCACGAACTGCTGACCGGCGTCGGCACCCTGAAGTCGACCTATTGCCTGCCATGCAGCATGCAACCCGGCGTGGCGGCCCTCGCCGCGCGCCCCCCCTGCTTGCTGGTTGACTTCGAGGGGCTGCGCGAGTACAGCGCCAAGGCCCTCGCCGCGTGCGTGGCGGCGCGCTGGCCGGGCCTGCGCACCCTGCGGCTCGCCTTTCCGGCCCCCGGGATCGCCGGCGAGGTTTACGCCGCCCACATCGCGCTGGCGCTCGAGGAGCGCGTGGCGCGCGAGCGCCTGGCGGACCTCGTCCGCCCGCACCTCGGCGACGCGCGCGCCGTGGGTCTGCCGGCGGTGCTCGGAATCATGCGGAGCGCCCGCGCCGCCGCGCACCTGACCGAGGCGCTCGAGGTGCCGGTCTTCGAGGTGCCGACCATGCCCACCTCGGTGCCCGGTCTCCGCCTCAAGAACGCACTCGAGCGGGCGGTGGCGGCACGCGGGGTGGAGCGGCGCGTGCACGGCCGAGTAGTCGCCGTCGAGCATTCGCGCGACGGGTTCGAGCTCTCGGTCGCGGCAACACCGGCGCCTGCCAGGCTCCGCGCCCGCGCCGTGATTCTGGCGACCGGCCGTTTCATGGGGCGCGGGCTCGAGGCCAGCCGCACGCGGGTGCGCGAGCCGCTGCTGGACCTGTACGTCGCACAGCCCGCGGCGCGCTCCGACTGGCACCAGGCCGACCTCTTCGACGCCCGCGGCCATGCGCTCAACCGCGCCGGGCTCGAGGTGGACGAGGGCTTTCGCGCGTGCGACGCGCGCGGCGGCGTCGTGCACCCGCGGCTCTTTACCGTCGGCTCGATCCTCGCGCACCACGACTGGGCGCGTATGAAGTGCGGGGCCGGACTGGCCATCGGCACGGCCGCCGCCGCGGTCGCGCGCCTCACCGGCGAGCTGGGCCTCGCGGGTGGTCCCTCGTGACGCCGTTCGGCTGGGCCGTCGCCCTCGCCGCCGCGATCGCCGTGGCAGGGAGCCTGTGGCGCGCGGCGGGCTGGCTACGGCTGGGCTTGCCCGCCGCCCCGTCCTCTGCGCGCGAACGCGCCATCGCCCTGCTCGCAGGGCTGGTGCGCGCGCCCCGCGGGAAGCGAGCCTGGCGCGGGCTCACGGTCCTCCTCCTCGACGTGCTCGGCCTGCGTCGCCTCTGGACGCGCGATCCGGTGCGCTGGGCGGCCCACCTCTTGCTTGTCGTCGGCTTCGCGGGCCTGTTCTTCCTGCACGCTCTCGGGGACGTGGTCGCGGTCAGGCTGGCGGACTCATACATGCCGACGCTCAGTCCGTGGCTCTGGCTGCGCGATCTGTTCGGCCTCTTGGTCCTCCTCGGCTTCGCGATCGGCATCGCGCGGCGGCTGGTGGCGCGGGGAAGCCTGCCGGCGCCGCGCCGGCGTGATCCCCTGTGCGTGATCGCCCTCCTTGGCATCGTCGTGAGCGGCTTCACGCTGAGCGCGATCAAGATCACCTCGGCGCCGGCCTTCGAGCGGATGGTCCGGGAGTATGCCAGCCTGAGCGACACGGAGGCGGCGGCGCTGCGCGCCTACTGGGGGGAGGAGTTCGGCGTGGCCTTCCCACCGCCGATCCAGCCGGCGACCCCCGCGCAGCTCGCTGCGGGCGAGGCCGTGCACCAAGCGGCGTGCGTCTCTTGCCACACCCGGCCGCAGCAGGCCTTGCTGTCCTATTCCCTGTCGCGCCTTTTCCGCGAGATCGCCCCGGGTCTCGCCTCCTGGGGCGCCGAGGCGTGGCTGCTGCGGCTGCATCAGCTTCTCTGCCTGTTCGCCCTCGCCTACCTACCGTTCAGCCGCTTCTTCCACGTCGTCGCCGCACCCCTGGCGCTGCTCGCTGAGGCTGACGCCGCGCCGCCTCCCGACCCGAACCAGCGCACCCGGCGCGCCCTGGCGCTCGATGCCTGCCTGCGCTGCGGGCTATGCGATGAACGCTGCTCCGTCGCGCCGCTGGCGTCCCTTCTCGGCAACGCACTGGTGCTTCCAGCGGCCAAGCTCGATGCCCTGCGTGCGGCGGCGCGCGGCAAGCTCGACGGCGCCCCCCGGGGCGCCCGCCTGGCCGAGGGCGCCTACGCGTGCAGCGACTGCGGTCGCTGCACGGTCGGCTGCCCGGTGGGGCTACGGCTTGACGACCTGTGGTCCGCCGGCAAAGACGAGCTCCGCCAGCGGGGCGAGCCGCCGGCGCCGGAGTGGGTCAAGCTGACCTCCGCCGCCGAGTGGGCCGATCGGCTCGCCGCCTGGCCGCCCGCCGGCAGCCCGTTGCCGCGCTACACCTCGCTCACCACCGACCGCCACACCTTTTCGCCATGCGTGCAGTGCCAGACGTGCACCAACGTCTGTCCGGTGGTTGCCCACTCCGACCGAGTCAGTGGGGTGGACGCCACGCCGCAAAAGGTGATGAACCTCCTGCGCCTCGGCCTCGCGGACCTCGCGCTTGGCTCGCGCATGGTCTGGGACTGCGCCACCTGCTACCAGTGTCAGGAGCACTGTCCGGCAGACATCCGCGTCACCGAGGTCCTCTACGAACTGCGTAACCGCGGCTACGAACGGCTCAGCGGGCTCTCTCGCCCAGGACGAGCGGCCCTTCCGGGACAGGAAGCAACATGAGACTTGCGCTCTTTGTCGGCTGCAAGATCCCGGCCGCTGTGCCGGACTACGAGATATCGGCGCGCGCGGTGCTGGCGCGGCTCGGCGTCGAACTTGTCGCGCTCGACTTCGGCTGCTGCGGCTACCCGTCGCGTAGCCTGCGCCTCGACGCCTACCTACTGCTCGCCGCGCACAACTTGGCCCTGGCCGCGGCGCGTCGCCTCGACGTGCTGACGCTCTGCCAGTGCTGCTACGGGAGCCTCCGTTACGCGCAGCACCTGCTCGCGCGCGAGCCGGCAGCGCGGGCCTTCGTCACCGCGGCGCTCGCCCGGGAGGGGCTCGCCCTCGCGCCGTCGACTCGCGTCCACCACCTGCTCGATTTGCTGGCGAAGGAAGTTGGGCTCGATGTAATCGCGGCGCGGGTGACGGAGCCGCAGCGCCACCTCACGGTGGCGGCGCACTACGGCTGCCATGCGCTGCGCCCAAGCGACGTGGTCGCGCTCGACAACCCGCACGCCCCGGTTGTCTTCGAGCGCCTGCTCGCCGCCACCGGGGCGCGCACCGTCGATTGGCCGCGCCGCCTCGAATGCTGCGGGGCGCCGATCGGCGCGAGCAGCCCGGTTCTCGCCGCGCGCATGCGCGCGGCGAAGCTCGCCGACGCGCGTGAAGCCGGCGCGGAGCGGCTCTGCACCGCCTGCCCGTGGTGCCAGGATCAGCTCGCACCGAGCGCACCTGCCGGGCTACGCGTCGTGCTCTACCCCCAGGTGCTCGGCCTCGCGCTCGGGCTCAGCCCCACCGAGCTCGGCATGAGCGCAAGCAAGTAGTCCACCAGTGCCACAACGGAGGGTGCGCCAGCGACGGAGGGGCGTGCAGGCGCCGGTTGCCAGCGCCTGCTCGTCCTGCGCGCCCGTTGCCAACCGCGCCTGACGCCCGACGGTAGGCGCAGAGAGGACGACGATGGGATCCATTGCGGCAAACGTACTCGGTGGCATCGGCAATACTCCACTCGTCCAGTTACGCAACGTGGTGCCGCGCGGTTCGGGACGCGTGCTCGCCAAGTTGGAATGGGCGAATCCGACGGGCAGCATGAAGGACCGGATGGCCGACGCTGCCGTCACGCACGCCGAGGCCGACGGTCGTCTTGGGCCTGGTGGAACGGTCGTCGAGTACACCTCCGGGACCACCGGCATCTCGCTGGCTCTGGTCTGCGCCGCCAAGGGGTATGGACTGGAGATCGTGTTTTCGGACGCGTTCAGTGAGGAAAAGCGCCGAACGATGCAAGCCTTCGGTGCCCGTGTGACCGATGTTCGAAGCGTCAACAAGCAGATCACCGAAGCGCTGATCAAAACCATGATCAGCACGGCTGCCGAAATCAGCCAGCGCCCCGGCCACTGGTATTGCGATCAACTCAACAACCACGACGCCATCGCAGGGTATCTCCCGCTCGGGGAAGAGCTCTGGCAGCAGACCGATGGCCGGATCGATGCATTCGTCCATTCTGTGGGCACGGCCCATTCGATCCACGGCGTGACCCGGGCCTTGTGGAAACACAATCCGCAGATCCGCATCGTCGCTGTCGAACCTGCAGAATCCGCGGTCCTCTCGGGCAAGCCGTCGGGCACGCACAAGATCGAAGGGATCGGCATCGGATTTGTCCCGCCGTTGTGGCAACCGGAACTCGTCAACGAGATCCATACGGTCACGACGGAGGAGGCGAAAGAAATGGCCCGACGGCTGGCGCGAGAGGAAGGAATATTTGCGGGCGTGTCATCGGGCGCGAACGTCGTCGTGGCCATCCGGGCTGCACGCAGCCTCGGCCCAAGCGCCGCGGTTGCCACGATCATCGTCGACTCCGGACTGAGATACTTGAGCACCGACGTCTTTCGCGACGGCACCTAACCGCTGCAGCCGACGAGCGGCGCAGGCGCGCCGGCTGATTGGGTTCTCACCCGGCCTGGCTGGATCGGGCCCAGCGGTTGATCCCGGATTCGGTCGCGTACCGGTCGATCTCGGCGAGCTCCTCGGCGGTGAAGTCTAGCTGCCCGAGCGCCGCCACATTGTGGGTAATCTGCTCGGGCGCGCTCGCGCCGCTCAGGACCGAGGTCACCCGAGGATCGCGAAGACACCAAGCCAGCGCCATCTGGGCGAGGGTCTGCCCACGCCGGGCGGCAATCGCATTCAAGGCCTGCACCTTGGCCAGGTTCTCCTCCGACAGGAACTCGCGGTTGAGCAGGCTGTTCTTCCGCGACGCGCGCGACCCCTCCGGGATCCCCTGCAGGTACTTGTCGGTGAGCATCCCTTGCGCCAGGGGAGAAAACGCGATGCAGCCGATGCCCTCCCGGCCGAGCACCTCCAGGAGCCCCTCCTCGATCCAGCGGTTCAGCATCGAATACGAGGGTTGATGGATCAAGCAGTGGATCCCCATGCCTTGCAAGATCGCCGCGGCCTCCGCGGTCTTGCGGGCGGAGTAGGAGGACACCCCCACATAGAGGGCCTTCCCGCGCTGCACGGCGCTCACCAACGCGCCCATCGTCTCCTCGAGCGGCGTGTCGGGATCGAAGCGATGCGAGTAAAAGATGTCCACATAGTCCGTGTGCAGCCTGCGCAGGCTCTGATCCAGGCTGGCGAGCAGCGACTTGCGGGATCCCCATTCCCCGTACGGCCCCGGCCACATGGGATAGCCGGCCTTGGTCGAGACGATCACCTCGTCCCGGTGCGCCGCTAGGTCGGTCGTCAGGACCCGCCCCAAGCTTTCCTCCGCCGCGCCCGGGGGCGGCCCGTAGTTGTTGGCCAGATCGAAATGGGTGATGCCGAGGTCGAAGGCGCGGAAGAGCAGCGCGCGAACGCTCTCGAGGGACGCGCCCTCCCCGAAGCTGTTCCAGAGGCCCAGCGAGATGGCGGGGAGTTGGAGCCCGCTGCGGCCGCAGCGGCGATAGACCATGGCTTGGTATCGATTGGCGGCAGGTTGGTAGGGCATGAGAGGCTCCTTGTCAAGAGAAAGGGGGATGGCGTCATCCGGGAATCGTCCCGAGGGTATACGACTACGAGCCGCAGAGCAATCAAAGGAACGCGGATCGGCTCGATTCAGGAAAATGCCGCTGGGCGCCCCTCTAGTGCTATTATCGTGAAGGAACGCCTCCGGTATGACGACTTCCTTTTCCGCCCGACCACCTGACGCGGCGGAACAGAGTCTTGCTCGCGACACTTGCAGAGAAGTCAGGTTCTCCACATGGCGCAACCGATCCGCTCCCCAGGGCCGAGCGCTCTCCGCCGGCATCGTTTTCGCGCGACTGCTCGGCTGACCAACACGGCGAGCTTCCTCTTCAATGCCTCGAGCGCCTTCTTCCTGCTCCTCCCGGTCTATCTCCACCAACTGGGCGGGTCCCCCGCCCAGATCGGCCTCGTGGCGAGTCTCCTGCGGGCTGGATCCCTCGTGGCGAGGCCGCTGGGCGGGCAACTGCTCGATCGGTTCGGACGGAGACCAATCCTGGGGGCGGGCGCCCTCTGCGCGCTGATCGGTATTCTGTCCTTGTTCGTGTTCCCGCAGCTCGGCTTGCCCTTCTTCTGTTTGCGCATCCTGCAGGGCGCGGGCACGTCGCTGCTGGACTCCGGCTTCGGAGCCGTCATCGCCGATCTGAGCCCCCCGGCGGCCCGGGCACAGATGTTCGCGATCTATACCATCTGGATCAATGTGGCGGGGGCGCTCATGCCCGCTCTCGGCGAGGTGGTTATCCGCCATGTCGGGTTCTTCCCGCTGTTCGGCCTCGCCGCAGGGGTCTTGGGCGCCAGCTTTCTCTTGATCTTACGGCTGCCGGAAACTGCCCGACCGGGCGCAGCCGAGCCCGTGCCCCTTCGGGCGGTCCTGGTCGGCTCCGGGCCGCTCCTGCTCGGGGGCATCCTGGTGGGCTGGGTCTTTGGGACGCTCTCCACCTTCGTGCCAGTCACCCGGATTGCCGCCGGACCGGGTCGGGTCGGGCTCTTCTTTTTCGCGTATTCGGCTGGCCTCATCGCCGTGCGGCTGGCGGGCAGCTATGGGATCAGCTACATCATCCAGCCGAAAGTCCTGCTGCCGGGATACGGTGTTTTCGCGGCGGGGCTCGCGCTCCTACCGCTCGGCAGCTCGGGTCTGCGCCTGGTACTGGTTGGTCTCGCCTGCGGAGCCGCGCATGGCGTCATCATGCCGGTGATCTATGCGCTGCTCCTGGTCGATCTCCCCCGCCACCGCCGCGGCTGGGGCGTCGCGCTCTTGGCGGCGGCCTACGATTTGGGTGTGGTGCTGTCCAGCATGGGTCTCGGTCTCCTCGCGGAAGCGATCGGGGTTCGGGGCATCTTCGGGGTCTCGGCGGTGGGTGTGGTCTTGACCGCGGGGGTCGCGCATGTGTGGGGCCAGCGATGAGTACTCCTTGTGCCTCAGCAATGAATCAGGCCAAGGCGGATGTTTGGCGCCAGGCAGGGTTTGCGAGGTCCAGGTATGGACAAGCTGGAAGCGCTGGAACCAGAGCCTGCTTCCTGCTATGCTATGTTGGTTTTTGAGCCGTCCATACTAAAAAGGAGATCGCGCATGAAGAAAGTGAATGAATTTGAAATCGCCCCGGCCGTGATGAAGCATATCCAGGAGGGAGCGTTTCTGACCGTCGCGGCCAAGCACCAGATGAATGTGATGACCATCGGATGGGCCCTGGTCGGCATTCTCTGGCGGAAACCAGTCCTGATGGTCGCCGTCCGCAACAGCCGCCACACCTTTGGGTTGATCGAAGAAGCCGACAGCTTCACGGTGAGCGTTCCGACGAAGGACATGAAGAAGGAGCTGGAATTGTGCGGCACGATGTCCGGCAGGGCGGTTGACAAATTCAAGGAATGCAGGCTCGCCACCCGGAAAGCCCAGAAGGTCGGTTCCCCCGTGCTCGACATCCCGGGCTACCATTACGAATGCCGACGGCTGTACAAGAGCGCCCTGGACCCCAAGATGATGGACAAGACGCTCGACGATCTCTATCCAAAGAAGGATTACCACACCCTCTACTTCGGGGAGATTGTCGCCTGCTACCAGGCTGACTGAGTCGCCCCGCCATTCCTGCTTGCCTTACAATTGACCTCCTGCAGGCCATACGAAGGGTATGGCAGCAATCTGACGCTATCTCTATCTTGGATAGCGATTCTGGACACCGCTGGCGGGGACGGGGACGCCGAGGGGCGCGCTGCGGCACGTCCGGCTTTGGGCTTGACAGGCTCTTGCTACGCCCCGACAGTAGCGCGGAGGAATCGCACACCGAGCATCTCACGATGGAACCATCGACACAGGAGGCCACCATGTCGCTGCGACCCATCAAGCGGCTCATCAAGGCCAAGCCGACCCTCGAAGGCGCGGGCGTGCACCTCCGCCGCGCGTTCGGATTCGGCACCACGACCGACTTCGACCCCTTCCTCCTCCTAGACGACTTCCGTAACGACAATCCCGAGGAGTACCTGGCCGGCTTTCCCTGGCACCCGCACCGCGGGATCGAGACCATCACGTACGTCCTCGCGGGCACCGTCGAGCACGGCGACAGCCTCGGGAATCGCGGCGCCATCGCCGCCGGTGACATCCAATGGATGACGGCGGGAAGCGGCATCATCCATCAGGAGATGCCCAAGGGCGATCCGACGGGCCGGATGCATGGGTTTCAACTGTGGGCGAACCTCCCCGCGGCACTCAAAATGACACCGCCCCGCTATCAGGAGATCAAGGCGCCCGACGTCCCCGTCGTCACCGACGACGACGGGACGCGTGTGCGTGTCGTCTGCGGCAGCTTCTGGGGCAAGACCGGCCCCGTGGACGGGATCGCCGCCGATCCGATCTATCTCGACGTGTCGGTTGCGCCCGGCAAACGGAAGACGCTTCCGGTCGAGACCACGCGTCATGCCTTTGCGTATGTGTTCGCCGGGACCGGGACATTCTGCAACGCGTCCACTCCCCTCGCGGTGCCGACCGAAGGGGTCGGGTGGTTGGACACGGACCCTCCCGTGGCAGCGAACAATCGCTCGCTCGTGCTCTTCGACCAAGGCGACGAGGTGGTAGTGCAGGCCGGGGACGAGGGGATCCGGTTCCTCCTGGTCTCCGGGCAGCCGCTCCAAGAGCCCGTAGCGTGGTACGGTCCGATCGTGATGAACACCCAGCAGCAACTCCAGCAGGCTTTTGCGGAACTCTCCGCGGGAACGTTCCTGAAGCAGGAGACGCGGCGGTAGCCTGCTGGTTCGGTTGGTTCCGTGCCATCCGGGATGCGGCGCCACGACGGACTGGGCAGGCCTTGCGCCTGCGATCGGCAACACACGGAACAGGAGGGTGACGATGATGCAGCAACGACAGCTCGGCACGCAGGGGCTCCGGGTGTCCGCGCTCGGTTTGGGATGCATGGGAATGTCGGAGTTCTACGGCCGCAGCGAAGAGGCGGAATCGGTGGCCACGATTCAGCGGGCCCTGGACTTGGGCATTACCTTCCTCGACACCGCGGACATGTATGGGCCGTTTCGCAACGAGGAGGTGGTCGGGCGGGCCATCCGGGGCCGGCGGGACGCCGTGGTGGTGGCGACGAAATTTGGGATTGTCCGCTCTGCGACCGATCCGACGGTCCGCCGCATCGATGGACGGCCCGCTTACGTCCAACAGGCTTGCGAGGCGTCCCTGAAACGTCTTGGGGTGGGTCATATCGACCTCTACTACCAGCACCGGGTGGATCCGTCCGTTCCTATCGAGGAGACGGTCGGGGCGATGAAGGCGCTCGTCCAAGCCGGCAAGGTGCGGTTCCTGGGCCTCTCCGAGGCCAAGCCGGACACCATCCGCCGTGCCCATGCCGTGCACCCGATTACGGCGCTGCAGACCGAGTACTCGCTGTGGAGTCGCGACCCCGAAGACGAGATTCTTCCCGCCCTGCGGACGCTGGGTATCGGGTTGGTCCCGTATAGTCCGCTCGGGCGCGGGTTCCTGACAGGACACATCCGGACGGTCGACGATCTCGAGCCGGGTGACTTCCGGCGGACCTCGCCGCGGTTCCAGGGGGAGAACTTCCAGAAGAACCTCGTCCTCGTCGATCGGGTCACGGCGATGGCCCGGCAGAAAGGGTGCACGCCAGCACAGCTGGCGTTGGCTTGGCTGCTGGCCCAAGGCGAGGAGATCGTGCCCATTCCCGGGACCAAGACGCGCCCGCGCCTGGAGGAGAATGCGGGGGCCGTTCAGGTGCGCTTGTCACCCGAAGATATCCAGGCCATTGATCGGATCGCCTCGCCCGGCGTGGCCGCCGGCGACCGCTACGCGGCAGAGGGGATGAGGACCGTCAACCTCTGATCCGTGGTGCCGCACCTGTCATTGAGTAGACGTGTCGGTCGTCCGAATCGGCATCCTTGGATGATCAGCCAGGCCGGGGGGACAGGAGCCATCATGACAGCCGATGCCCAGGTTTGCACATGTGTCTACGTCGGCAATGCCGAGACCAGCGAGATTCACGTGTATCACCTCCGTGGCGAAACCGGCGAGTTGGTGTTGGTGGAGAAGGTAGCCATTCCGGGGGTGGTAAAGGCCGGCATCTCAACTCCCCTCGCCGTCCGTCCGAACAAACGCGTCTTGTTCGCCGGGATGCGCGGCGAACCGACCTTCGCGGCGAGCTTCCAGATTGATGCGGGCAATGGCACGCTCACGCATGTCGCCAACGGACCTTTGCCCGATCGGATGGCGTATCTGGCGACCGACCGCACCGGCACCTTTCTCTTCAGCGCCTCGTATACCGGGCACAAGATTGCGGTCAACCCGATCGCACCGGATGGACGCGTCCAGGCCTCGATCCAGATTATCCCGACCGAACCGAACGCGCATGCGATATTGCCGGACCCCGCCAACCGGTACGTCCTGGTGACGAGCCTGGGAGGCGATCTCTTCAAGCAGTTCAGGTTCGACGCGGCAACCGGCTGGCTGGCACCAAACGAGCCGCCTGCGGTGCGTGTCAAGGAAAGAGCGGGCCCGCGGCACTTCGTCTTTCATCCAAACGGCCAACGAGTGTACCTGCTGAACGAGCTGGATGCGTCCGTCTGCCTGTTCGACTACAACCCGATCCGAGGGCAACTGGACCAACGGCAAGCGCTGAGCGCGCTGCCGCGCGATTTCCAAGGCCAGCCGTCTGCGGCCGATCTGCATCTGACCCCCGACGGCAGGTTTCTCTATGTCTCGGAGCGCGCATCGAACACCCTGGCCGGCTTCCGGGTGGATCCCGGCACCGGGACACTCTCACTCCTCGGGCACACGCCGACGGAGGAGCAGCCGCGGGGCTTCAATATCGATCCCTCCGGGCGCTATCTACTCGCGGTGGGCCAGCGTTCTCACCGCCTGGCCAGCTACAGAATTGATCCTGACTCAGGGGAGTTGACACAGCTCAAGACCTATCCGATGGGAAGGAACCCGAATTGGGTGGAGATCATCAATCTGCCCTGATGACTCCCAAGAAAAGGAGGGTGCGGTGGAGCGGAGACTGGTCGGAAAGACTGCGGTGATCACGGGATCGAGTCGCGGTATCGGGCGAGGCATTGCCGAGCGCCTGGCCGCAGAGGGGGCGCAGGTGGTGATCAACGGCCGGCACCCCGAGACCGTTAACCCGGTGGCCCAGGCCCTGCGCGCCGCAGGGGCCGAGGCGATCGCGGTCATCGCCGACGTGGGTGTCGGGGAACAGGTCGATCGGCTGTTCGAGGAGACGGTGGCGGTCTTCGGGGGCGTGGACATCCTGGTCAACAATGCCGCCTGGACCGGCCAGATGGCCCACTTCCTCGAGATGGACGAACACCACTGGGATACGGCGCTGCGTACCAACTTGAAGAGCGTGTATCTCTGCTCCCATCGCGCCGCGAACCTGATGGTGGACCAGGAACGCCTCGGCAGCATCATCTCCATCAGCTCATTCGCGGGGGCGCGCGCACACCGGTGCCTGGCGGCCTACGATGCCAGCAAAGGCGGCCTCGAGGCGTTCACCCGGGCGATCGCGGTGGATCTGGCCCCCTTCGGGATCCGCGCCAATGTGGTCGGTCCGGGGGCGATCCACACCGAGACGCACGACCAGCGGGGACTCGAGGTCGCGCGACAGCGGGCTGCGACCATTCCGCTGGGTCGGGCCGGGTTTCCAGCGGACATCGCGGGGGCAGTGGCCTTCCTGGCCTCGGCGGACGCCGGCTACGTCACGGGCCAGGTGCTCTACGTGGATGGGGGGATGCTGGCGCAACTCCGATCGCCGCAAGCCGACCGCGATCTCCCAGCGTCGGTGAAAGCCCGTCGGCGGCGTCCACCCGAGGAGCCGAAGCCGCTTCGCGCGTGGGTCTAGCGGCCAGTGGTTCCTGAAAACTGAAACTCATCATTCCAGTTGATCTCCTGGATGATCCACCTTGACAATATGAGGTGGGAGTGACAGACTGCCTGCTAAGTCACCGAATCGTCGGCATGAGTGGTGACGGATCAGCGTAAGGTAACCGGGCTCGACTCCGACGATCCTCAAGAGAGATCCCCCGATCACCCTGCCGCTCCGGAAAGCCACCGCGCAGCATCCATCAACCCGTGGAGGAGATCGAGATGCGGACACGCAAGGAAGAAGCGCAAGAACTGCAAGCCCTGGCCGATCATAACCAGGCTACGGCCCCCTGCTCCGTGGGACCCAACGCGATCATTCGAGAATGCATGAAGTGCGGGGCCGCCGGCTGCAACTTGATCGAGGCGAATGAATAAGAATGCCTGACCCCGGCCCGCTACCCGAGGCCTCCCCGGCCTCGAGTAGCGGGGCCCTGCTCGATCAGTTCCTCCGCGTGCCCGAATCCATCCGACTGGAAGCCCGGGGGGAGTACTGTCTGGTCGTCGACCCTCGTCGCGGCGTCTTCGATGTGCTCCACCCCATGGAAGCCCTGCTCCTGAGCCTCCTGGACGGTCAGACGGCTATCTCCACCCTGGCGGAGATGGTGGGGACCATCTACCGGCTTCCCCCCGGCCGGGCCGACGCCCTCACGACCACGGCCCTCGCGAAGCTCCGCCCCTTCCTCGAGTCCTCGGCCACGCCCACGGCCGGCCGGCGGCGCTTCGATCCGAAAGCGTACCTGGTCCCGGGCTACCAGGAGCCGCCTGGGCGGGGCCGCCCCTTCGCGACCCCCCTGGCCGCGATCCTGGTCCCGACCTGGCAGTGCAACTTCCGCTGCCGCTACTGCTACTTCGGAACGGAGCCCCAGCCCGCCACCAAGCTCGATCGCGCGACCGCCCTCCGGGTGATCCGGGAGGCCGCGGACCTCGGCGTCGTGACGCTCCATCTCGGCGGGGGCGAGCCGCTGTTGTATCCCCACCTGGCCGCCCTGGTGGCGGCCGCCACCGAGCGAGGCCTGCTCGTCTCGTTCAGCACGAACGGCTCCCGCCTCACCGAGAAGAAGATCCAGGCGCTGCGTGCCGCGGGACTCGCGAGTGTCCAGGTCAGCCTGGACACGGCGCTGCCGGCGGTGCACGATGCGCTGACCCAAGCCCCGGGGACGTTTCCGCGCGTCGTGGCGGCGCTGCGGCATCTCAAGGCCGCCGGTCTCTACGTCCGGGTGCGGGCGGTCCTCACCCCCGAGACACTGGCGACTGTGCCAGAACTGCTCGACCTCTTGGCTATCCTGGCGGTCGACGAGGTGGAGTTGGGACCGGTCAAGTGCGGCTCTTGCGAAGTCGCCGGCGCCCCGGCCGGGGACCGGCTCGACCCACAAGCCCTGGCAGCGCTCCGCCGGCTCGTCGCGGACCGGCGAGGCCAGTTTCCCGCGGGGCGCCTCCGACTCGCCGATGCGGAGACTCCCTGGCGATCCCCCGCCGAGCTCATCTACTGCGGCAATCTGACCGTGAGCCTGGTGGTCCACCCGACGGGGCGGGTGTCCGCCTGCGAGATGATTCGGTATACCCCGGAACTCTGCTACGGAGACATCCACGACGCGTCGCTCCGGGATATCTGGCTCGGTCCGCGCCACCGGGCGCTGCTCGCCGCCGCCACGGACTCCGCACGTCATCGACCCGGCGTGCGCCCGCTGCTCCTCCCTGCGCTACTGTCGGACCGGCTGCATGAATCGCTCCCGGCTGGCCACAGGATCCTTCTGGGGAAAGGATCCCCGCTGTCCCGGCCCGGAGGCGATGACCCCGCCCGAAGCGGGAGAGCGGGGGTTTCCAGGCTAGCGGCGATTGGGTTTTCGGAAACTACAGGGCCTACACGCCCGCTCGCCAGAGCTCCTGCGCGCGGCGGACCACCTCGGGCGACGGTGAAGGCCCTTCGAGCGCCTGCACGATCCCCTCCACTTGCTCGGGCCGGTTCAGGCCGACAACCAGACTTGCCACCACGGGTGCGGCCAGGGCAGACCGGAGTGCAAATGCCGTCATGGATCCGCCGATCTCCCGGCGGAAGGTCTCCGCGATTTGGCGGCGCTTGGCCAGGGCTGGCGCGTACTGCGGGTCGGCGAAGCGGTCGCCCGCCATCGGTGTCGCCCGCTCGTCGGTCAGCAGCCCCTCGTAGAGCGGGCGAATCGCAATGAATCCCATGCGTCGCCGCTCCAGGTCCGCAAAGAGGGGCGCCATTTCCATTTCGATCAAGTTGTAGTAGGCGAGGAGCCCCGCAAACCTGCCGGTCGCAACCGCGGCTTCCGCGCACGCTACTGTGTACGGGAAGGTGAACAGGTGCCCGGCTTTCCCTTGATCCCGCAGCTTCTCGAACGCCGCCGCCACGTCGTCCGCGATGTGGCCGAGCAACGGGAGGCGGCGCGCGTCGCTGTTGGGCTCCGACCGCCACATCCACTGCAGCACGGCGATGCGCTCCGCGTGCAATTCGCCCAGCGCCTCCTCGACGCGCAGGCGGAATTTTGGCTCATCGAACCGATCGCCATCCGTGAAGTCGGGCACGGGCACTTTGATAACGTGATGGAGGTCATGTCGCTTCGGATGGTCCTGCAGCGCGCGGCCCATCATCCAGCGGGTGCCGTACTCGTAGCTGGAATGGAGGAAGTTGACGCCGAGATCGAGTGCGCGGCGGAGGGCGCGTTCACCGGCACGGGATCTTTCGTCGTTGCCCGGCTCCTGTGCCGCCGCCCGCATCGGTCCGAGGCAAATCACTGATACGTCCAGGTCCGTTCCACTCAACCGGCGATATTGCATGGTTGCTCCTTGTTCCGTAGCGAGGTCTCAGGGCTGTCGCTCTTTGCCCTCGGCCAGCACGCGAAGGCGTCCTCGACTTTCGAGTCCGTGGCAGGCGGGGAAGTCAGTCTCTGTTGAAGGTCGCACGATGCTTTCTCCTCCGCATTCGCTGTCAAGCGATATCCCTCGATCACGCCGGGGTCCGCATACCGGACGCAATCAGCTGACCCAACCCGTCGCCATCAGACTTCGCGCCTCGTGGAGGCAGGCTTCCATGAGGAGGGCCGCGACGGCTGCCGACCGCGAATCCCCTCACTCGGCGCTGACGGGGATATGCTCCACATTGAACCGCTGGCGGGAGGGATCCCAGATCAGCCGGGAGTTCTTGAGCCAGTTGGCATCGTCCTGCGCGGGCCAGTCCGTCCGGATGAACGTCCCCCGGCTCTCGCGTCGCGCGAGACCTGCCGCCAGGACCGCCTGGAGGACAAAGGCAGCGCTCCGAAGATCCTCCCGATGCGTCCGCTCTTGCGGAGTGGTTGTGCCGACGGTCTCGATCGCCGCCCTGATCCGTTCGACCTCGGCGAGTCCTTCGATCATACCCTCGCCCGACCTCACCACCCCGGCATATCGCCAGGCCGCGTCCCGGATCCGCTGTTGCAAGCCGCGGAGATGGCCCGGCCGCTCACCCTCCTCCTTCCCGTGCAACTCCGGCGAGATCGCGCCGGCGACCCGCATCGGCTCGTCGAGGGCGCGCCCCGCGGCGCCGCGGCCGGCGATCCTCCCGGACACCAGGCACTCCATCAGCGCGTTCCCCCCCATCCGGTTCGCGCCATGCAGCCCCCAGACGATCTCGCCACAGGCGAAGAGCCCCGCGAGCGCCGTCTGCCCGTTCGCATCGGTCCGCACCCCGCCCATGAAAAAGTGGGCTCCGGGCGTGATCCGAACCGGCGTGGTCCGGAAATCAAACCTGCACCGCACAAGAAGGCTCAGCGGATGGACGGCCCAGCGGCTCTGCGGAACCGCACGGAGATCCATCCGGACCGGCCCGGCGCTCGATTCTTCGACGATCATGGCGGAAAAGGCGTCCCGCTTCCGCACGATGGCCTGATTGATGTCCCCTAGATCGTGCTTGGCGAGCAGATCGTCACCCATCGGTCCCAGCAGCCTCGCCTCCGGGGGATAGGGCGGGTAAATCATCACCGAGGGCAGCCCGGGCTCGTCCAGGATGATCGGATAGAACTGCACGAACTCCATGTCCCAAAGGTCGAGCCCTGCCTCGGCGGCCAGATGATACCCCTGGCCCAGGGTCGTCCCCTGATTGTCGTGCTTCGCGTAGATGGCCCCGGCTCCGCCGCAGGCGAGGATGACGGCCGATCCGCGGATCTCGCGCACACTCCCGGAAAGATCGAAACCCCGGATACCCGCGGCCTGACCGGACGGCCGCAGCAACCTCGTGACACGCACGCCCCGCTCGACCCGGATCCTCGCGCGCTCCAGGACCCGCTCGGCCACGCGCCGGACCAGGGTGATCCCGGGGATGACCTCCGGCCGAGGAGATCGGACCGCCCACATGCCGCGCGTGTGCGCGATCTCGAGGCCCAGCGAATTCAGGAACTCCACGGCGGCAGGCGCCTCGCGGGCAACCTGCTTCACATACGGCAACCGATTGAGACGCTTCCCGATCTGGACCACCGTCTTCACGTACTCGGCGGCGGCTTCAGCCGAGTCCGACCCCGCGAACGCCCCGTTCGACAGGGCGGAGTTCGTTCCGATCCCGATCGGACCGCGATCGACCAGGATCACGTCGGCTCCCGCCTGCTCGGCCGCCAGCGCGGCCGTCATGCCGGCGAGGCCCGCGCCCACGACGATCACGTCCGTCCGCATGTCCTCAGATCGCCTCCCTTCTGGATGCTCGGGCGCGCAGGGCAAAAAAGGCGCCGGCGACGGGGGCAGCAGCGGCGACCAGGAAGAGCATCTCGAAATCGATACTGTTCAGCAGCCAGCCCGAGCCGGCGGCGCCTGCGGTGATGCCGAGCTCCCACGCCACGTAGAACGTCCCCATGGCCTTGCCCCGCTCCGCGGGTGGCACCCGATCCGCGACAAGCGCCATCAGGGTCGGCTGGACCATCCCGAAGGCAATCCCGAAGATCGCCCCCCCGACGAGAATCCCCGCTGGTCCCGAGGCGAGTCCAAGCACCACCAGGGAAACGGCCGCGATCAGCATGCCGGGCAGGATCACCGCCGCCCGGCCGCGCCGGTCGGAGATCTCACCCGCCTTGGAGCGCACCAGAAGCATGGCCGCGGCGTACACGGTGAAGAACAGTCCGGGATTTGCGAGACCGCGCTGCGTGGCAACAATGGGGAGAAACGAGATGAGGCTCCCATAGGGAAGATACAGGAACAGCAGGATGGCGGAGGGTAGGAGCGCTGCCTGGCTGAAAATGTCCCCGAGTCGAGGCAGACGGGCCGGCGGCGAAGTCTTCCGTGCCGGCATCGGCAGCAGCCAGATGCAGACCAGTCCCAGCGCCGCCATCCCCGCGGCAAGCAGGAAGAGCGCCGCATATCCCGTCCAGGCGACGACGGCGAGGCCCCCCGCTGGGCCAAGGATGTAGGCGAGGCTGTTGGCAATCCCGAACCAGCCCATGGCCTCCCCCCGCCGGGCCGGCGGTGCGAGCTCGGCAATCACCACGGTCGCCGCCGTCGGGAAGAGTCCCATCCCTAGACCGTGAAAGAGACGTAGTGCCAGGATGCCCCGCACCGATGGCGTCAACAAATAGCCAAGCGATGCCAGCAGGAAGATCGCCATCCCAACCAGCAGGACCGAACGACTTCCTTTCATGTCGATCAGCCATCCCGCCGGCGGCCGCATGACCATCGACACGAAAGCGAAGAGGGCGATGATGAGGCCAATCTGGCTGGAAGTTCCCCCCAGGCCTGCCACATAGAGCGGCATGACCGGCAGGATGAGATAGAAGCTGAGATAGAAGCAGCCGGTGGCAAGACAGACGAGGAGGAATGCGCGGGTGAGGAGCGGGGCAGCGGGCCCGAGGGTGGGGTGAGACTCCGCCACCCTCTCGCTCGGCGCGCTCAACGGGATGCGTCCACCAGGTCACCTTGCGCCGTGAACTCGAAGGGGTGCGGCCCGCTCACGATCTCCAGATCCGCGCGCTCTTTCACTTCGGGCAGCAGGGCATCCGAGACGCACAGGTACTCCAGATCCAGCGTGTTTTTGATGCGGGCCACCTTGGCGTCCGGCGGCTCGGTGAGGCCGATGGTCCTGAGCGCGCCCTCGATGGCGTCTCTGTCCGTCTCGAAGATGATCGGCATCTTGCTCCGCATCGGCGAGAGGCCGGTGAGGGCATTCGTGTAGGTGTACTGGAAGTTGATCTTGTTGGCCAGCCGGCGCGTGGAGAAGTCGGCCAGCCCCATGCCCACCGCATTGCCCGCCGTCTTCTCGGTCAGATCCCGGACCAGGATTCGGATGTAGCACGGGCTCTTCGGCTCTTCGTTGGGAGAGAGGTACATCCGCCCGATCACGTTGGGGTCCATGCCGGTGCCGCTGATCTCCTTCCCCAGCTCGTCCACGATCAGCAGGTGGAGGAACTCGAAGGGGATCCGCCCCAGCAGGGTCCAGGCTTCGGTGAGCAGGCGCGCCTCGGTCTTCTCCAACGCCTCCGGCAGCATGGCCTCCACCTTCGCCGTCTGATGCCGCACGTTCTCCAGCGTCCCGAGGCCGAAGAGGATGGGAAGCTTGGACAGCGAAAAGCGCGCCACCTCGGGAATCGCCTTCGGGAGGCCGACATCCACGGCCGCCCGGTGGGCCATGATCGCCCCCTGATGCTTCCCCAGACCGATGACCAGCATCTTCATCAGGCCGCTTTCGACGTGGGCGCGGAAGTTGGTGTGGGGCTTGATCCGGTTCACCAGGACGATGTGATCCGCCTCGGAGGCGTTCTTGTCCACCAGCACCGGGAACCCCCAAGACATCCGGCCGATCTCCACCGTCTCCATGGAGGAAAGGATGGGAACCTCCATACTCTCGGGGGTCACGCCATAGCGCGCCAGGACCTTGAGCTGCCCCTCCGCCGTGGCGCCGCCGTGGCTCCCCATGGCCGGGACAATGAACGGCTTCGCCCCGAGCGCTTTCAGACTCTCACAGGTGGCTTTCAGAATCGTGGCGATGTTGGCAACGCCGCGACTGCCCCCGGTGACGGCCACGCGGGCCCCGGGCTTGAGGCGCCCCGTGAAGTTCAGCTTGCGGATCTCGGACGTGACCGCGGCGGCGACATCCGCCACCACGGGGGGGTTGACCTTCTGCCGGATGCGATGCATCTTGGGAAGCAACATGAGAGGCTCCATCGGGGGGCTGCGGGGAGTGTAGGATAAACGCCCGCCGCACCGAGAGGCCATCCCCCGGTGCGGCGGCGTGTGTTGATTTACTTCTCCAGGGCCTTGACCAGCTCCCGGCAGAAGGCGGGCAGATCGGCAGGCGTACGCGAGGTGATCAGGTTCCCGTCCACCACCACCTCCGCGTCCACATACTTGGCCCCGGCGTTGATCACGTCATCCTTGATGGAGAAGAAGCAGGTCGCCTGCTTTCCCTTCAGGATCCCCGCGGAGGCCGGTACCCAGCCTGCGTGGCAGATGGCAGCCACCGGCTTGCCCTGGTTGAAGCAGTCGCGCACCAGGCTCAGCATGGCCGGGTAGCGGCGCATCATGTCGGGAGCATAGCCCCCGGGGATCACGACGCCGTCGAAGTCCTTGGCCGACACGTCAGCCGCCGCCACATCGGCGTTCACCGGGTAGCCGAGCTTGCTCTTGTAGGTCTTCTTCTCGGGGGCCACGATCTTGACATCGGCTCCTTCCTCCTTGAGCCGGTAGTAGGGCACCCACAGCTCCATCTCCTGGTAGATCTCTTCCGCCAATACTGCGACCTTCTTCCCCTTCAGTCTCATGATCGATTCTCCTCCGAATTGTGTGTGCCCGTCTATCGCGCGGCGCGCTTGAGGAGCCGCGCATTGGCCCGGACCTCGCCGTTGAACACGTACTTGGGGAAATCCCCCCGCAGGACCGCCGCGGCGTTCTCCCCGGTCTTTACCTGAAGCTCCCGGTATGCCTCCTCGGTATAGGAGGCATAGTGCGGCGTGAAGACGACTTTGTCCAGCTTCAAGATCGGATCGTCGGCATCGGGCGGCTCCTTCTCCAGGACGTCGAGCCCGGCGCCCGCGATCCAGCCATCCTTGATGGCCCTGGTGAGCGCTTTCTGATCGTGGATCGGCCCGCGGCCGAGGTTGAAGAAGAAGGCGGACGGCTTCATCTTACGGAAGGCCGTCTCGTCGAACTTGTGCCGGGT
Organism: uncultured Methylomirabilota bacterium; assembly: GCA_963727695.1. Taxonomy (GTDB): domain Bacteria; phylum Methylomirabilota; class Methylomirabilia; order Methylomirabilales; family 2-02-FULL-66-22; genus 2-02-FULL-66-22. The sequence goes on from CAVSHW010000027.1 coordinate 23,473, forward strand.
CCCCTCCGTGAGCGGCGCATGGACCGAGATCAGGTCGGACTCTTTGAGCAGCGTGTCGAAATCCACCAGGGTCACCGGATAGTCTCGCACGCTTTCAGGGGTAAGATACGGATCGTGCACGAGGATCCGGAAGCCGAAGGGTTCCGCCTTCCGGCACAGGTTCCGCCCGATGTTCCCGAAGGCGTAGATCCCCAGGGTCGCCCCCCGGAACTTGTGGACCGGCTTGGCCGCGTCCTTCTTCCAGATGCCCTGGTGGACCAGGGCGTTCAAGAGGTGCACCTTGCGCGGCACCGAGAGGATCATGCTCATCGCCGTATCCGCCACCTCGTCGAAACAGAAATCGGGGACGTTGGCCACGATGATCCCATGCTCGGTGGCCGCCGGGATATCCACCGTGTCCACCCCGATCCCGTACCGGCAGATCACCAGGGCCTCCTTCAGCTCTTCAATCACCCGCCGACCGATCTTGGCCGAGGTGTTGAGGATCGCGTGCGCATCCCGGCAGACGGCGATCGTCTCCTCCTCCGACTTGCAGACGGCCTGGACGATCTCGCAGTCCAGCCCCTTGAGGGCCTCCAGCTCCTCCCGCGGCTTGAACAGGTGTGAATCGGTGAAGACGACCTTGAATTTGCCCTTTTTATCGGCCACGCGACTTCTCCTTTGTTCTGAGTTGACTCAGGACCTGGCGACTGTGTTCCATCAGCAGCATGAAGTCCGCTCCGTAGATCAGGAACCTCATCCCGCGCTTGAGCCAGGACTCCCCATCTTCCACCGAAGTCACGAAGTTCCCGGCCGCCACGCCGTGCTGGGCGCAGCACTTCAGGAAGGTTTCGATGGCCTGCACCATGCGAGGGTGGTTCACCTTCCCCGGAACGCCCAGGGAGGTCGAGAGGTCGTAGGGGCCGATCAGGGCCACGTCCAGACCGGGCACCGCCAGGATCTCCTCCACGTGCTCGAGGCCTTCGGCGGTCTCGATCTGCATGACCAGGAGGCTCTCCCGATTGGCCTCTCGCATAAAGCGCCGCCCGTCCACCGAGCCGTAGGCGTTCTGCGCGGCGCCCAGGATGACGCCCCGGTCCCCGACCGGCGGGTACTTGGTGTAGCGGACGATAGCCTCCGCCTGCGCCCGGCTCTCCACCCGGGGAATCATCAACCCCAGCGCGCCGGCGTCCAGCGGCCGACTCAGAAGCGAACGCTGCGTCTCCGGCACGCGCACCAGAGCCGGAAGTTCCACAGCCGCGGCGACATGCAGCAGATCGGCCACGGTCTGGATGCTGAAGCTCGCGTGCTCCGAATCGATCAGGACGTAGTCCCAGCCCGCCGCCTTAAGGATGCGGGGGCGACGGGGACGCCGTACTCAAGGATGAAGGTGCCCCAAACCGCCTCGCCCCTCGACAGCTTGGCCTTCAATAGGCTACGCATGGCTCGTCTCCTCGCGGCTCGTGGCTCGCTACTTATAGTCCTCGCGAGGTGGGGAAAAGATATCCAGCGCCACCGCCCCCTGCTCCAACGCGCGCACCGCATGGGCGACGCCGCCGGGGATCATCCAGCTCTCGCCGCGCTTGACGATGCGCGTCTCGTCCCCGATGGTGAACTCCATCGCCCCCTCGAGACAGATTCCCCCCTGCTCGTGCGGGTGACTGTGGAGCGGCACCTTCCCCCCAGGCGCGAGTTCCACATAGGAGAGCATGAGCTTCTCGCCCCAGGCCACCCGGAGCTGTGCCCCGGGTGCGATGGCCTTCGCGGACAGCCCGTCCCACTCGATGAAATGTCCCGCCATGCCTATCCTCCTCTTTCGCCCAGGCTGCTCAAAAAGGTCCAGCTGCATGACGGCGCGCGCAGGGCCGAGTGAGGCATACACTGGCTACGCCGCAGCGAGTGCCCGAGCAAGCCAACGCCGCAGATGGGCTTTTTTCTCGGGCGATCGGGGAAGACGGGACTTGCCTCCGAGTCTCCCTGGTCGCCAAGTTGCCCATGGCACCAGGCGATCAGGCGATTGATGATCATATCTTTCCGATAAAAACGAGCTGCCTGCTAGAACGCCGTCAAGTTGCCGTCGGCACCGAAGCGTATCGGCTGGGCCTCCGTCGCCGGACTGAGCCGCGGGTGCTTCTTGACTTCGGCGAGCAGCGCCTCGGAGCAGTCGATCTCGGTCAGAGCCAGCGTGTTCTTGATCCGGACCACCCGCGCCTGCTCCGGCGGGGTGAGCCCGATCATCCCCAGCGCGGTCTCGATTGCCTCGCGGTCCGTCTCGAAGGCCATGGGCACCCTGGCCGCATCCGGCACGCCGGAGGTGATGGCGTTCATGTGCATGGCGGCATAGTTGATCTTTGCCACCAGCCGCTTGGTGGTCATGTCGGCGAATCCGACCCCGATGGCGTTCCCGTCCGCCTCGGGGGTGATGTCGCGCACGAAGAGCATCCGGATGTGCGGCTTGCCGCCCGGCTTCTGCACCGAGGCGCGGCCGGTCACATTCGGATCCATCCCCGCGCCGCTGATGTTCTTCCCCAGCTCGTCCACGATCACGACGTCCAGCTTGTCGAAGGGCAGCCGGGCCATCCAGGCCTTGGCCTCCTTGAGCAGGGCCTTCTCCACCGCCGCGAAGTCCTTGGGCAGGACCGCCTGCACCTTGGCGGTCTGGTCATATCCGTTCTCCACGATCCCCAAGCCGCAGAGGACGTGGCCGCTGTCCAGGACGGCCTGGCCGACCAGCGGGAAGATCTCGCCGTAGCTGTACTGGTGGCCGGCGCGGTGATAGTTCTCGGCCCCATGCTGTTTCCCCAGACCGATGGCCATCATCTTGTACAGCCCGCTCTCGATCTCGCCGTCGAAGTCGGTGTGGGCCTTGATCCGGCCCACTACGACGATGTGATCCGCCCCCCAGGCATTCTTGTCGCAGAAGACGGTGGTGCCTTTGACCTTCCCGATCTCCACCACCTCCATGCTGGACTTCATGGGGCATCCCATGGTGGCCTCGGTGATCCCGTAGTGAGCCAGGATCTGGAGCTGCCCCTCCGCAGTCGCTTCGCCGTGGCTCCCCATGGTTGGACAGACGAACGGCAGCAGGCCCAGGGTCTTCAGCTCGTCCACCACTGCCCGGGTGATCCGATCGATATTGGCCACGCCCCGGCTTCCCGACGTGATCGCCACGGTCTGCCCCGGCTTCACCTTCTCCTGCAAGCGCAGGCTTCGCATCGTGTCGCGGACCCCCCCCGGAATGTCGCGGAGCGTCGGCCCCTCCAGCTCTTGCTTCACGCGGAACATCTTGGGAAACGCCATGATGAACCTCCTTCTATGCCACGGTCATGTAGACGCGGAACACACCTCGGTCAATTCAAAGGCCATCGCCAGCCGAGCTCGCACGCGATCACGAACCCCATCCATCGGGACAGGCCGCCCTAACAGCGCCTCCATCGAGGTCATCACCTCGGGCGGCTCGCCGCAGGGCCGGATGACCCGGAACCCGCTCAGGTCGATCGAGACGTTCAGAGCGAAGCCGTGGAAGGTGATCCAGCGCCGCAGCGAGATGCCCAGCGAGGCGATCTTCCGGTCGCCGACCCACACCCCCGCCTTGCCCGAAACGGCCTGCCCCGCGATCCCGAACTCGCCCAGGGTTCCGATCAGCGCCGCCTCGATCCCCCGGCAGAAGCGCAGGACGTCCTGACCGTGTCCCCGGAGGTCGAAGATCGGATACCCCACCAACTGCCCCGGGGCATGGTACGTCACGTCGCCCCCGCGGGACACCTCGAAGAACTCGACCCCCCTGGATGCGAGCGCTTCCGGCGATTCTCGGAGGTTCGCCAGGGACTTGGCGCGCCCCAGCGTGACCACCGGCGGATGCTCCACCAGAATCAGGGTGTCCGGCACGCTCCCCTGGAGACGCTGTTCAACCAGCGCCTCTTGCCGCTTGAGCGTCACGCCGTACGGCTCGAGACCGAGTACCAGGACCTGAAACTCCCCCACTTCCACCCCCGACCCCACTCCCTCACGGGTTAATGACCAATGACCAAATCCCAATGACCAAGCGGAACTCGCGCAATCCTCCATTGGTCATTTGTCATTGGTCATTGGACATTCGTCCTCCGCAGTCATTCGCTCACGCGATCCAGGCCGGCTCCTCCAGCAGGGCCTTGACCTTGGCCAGGAACTTGGCCGCGGGGGCGCCGTCCAGCAGCCGGTGGTCGAAGACCAGCGACAGGGTCAGCATGGACCGGACATGGATGCCGCCCCCGAGCACCACCGGCTTCTCCATGATCTTCCCGATCCCCAGGATACCGGCCTGCGGCTGGTTGATGATGGGCGTGAAGGCCTCGACCCCAAGGCCGCCGAGGTTGGTCACCGTGAAGGTGCCGTCCGCCATCTCATCCGGCGAAAGCCTGCCGGCCCGCGCCCGCTCCGCCAGATCCCGGGCCGCCTTGGCGAGGTCGCCGAGCGACTTCCGGTCGGCGTCCTTGATCACGACTACCACCAGTCCCTCGCCGAGGTCGACGGCAACGCTGAGGTTGATCTCCTTGCGGACACGCACCGCCTGCCCGTCGAGGCGGCAGTTGATCCGCGGCTCTTCCCGCAGGGCGCGCGCCACCGCCATGTGGATCAAGTCGCTGTAGCTCACCTTGATTCCGAAGCGACGCTCCCACTCCGCCCCCTTCGCCTCCCGCAGTCGCACCATCTCCGTCATGTCGGCGTCGGCGAAGAGGGTCACCCGGGCCGCCTCGCGCCAGGACTGACCCATGCGGTCGAAGATCACCTTGCGGATGCCGGTCAGCGGGATGCTCTCAGGAGTCACCCCGGCCTTCTCGGGGCTCGGGGCTCGCGGCTCGCGGCTCGCGGCAGCGATGGCCCGCTCCACGTCCTCACGGACGATGCGACCCTCGGGGCCCGTGCCGACGAGCGTGGCGACGTCGATCCCGTGCTCCTGCGCCAGCTTCTTGGCCACCGGCGAAATGCGAACTCGCTCCCCGGGGGCCCGGACCGGGGCCGGGGGCACGGCCGCCGTCGGGGGAGCCGTCGCTGCCGGAGCAGGCTCAGGGGCCATGGCTCGCGGCTCGGCCTTGGCCGCCGCCGGCGCTCCGAGCAGCGCGGCGACGTTCTCTCCCGGCTCGCCGACGATCCCCATCAGGCTGCCGACCGGCAGTTCGTCCCCCGCCGCCGCGGCGGCCTTGAGCAGCGTCCCGGCCGCGGGCGATTCCACTTCGTATTCCACCTTGTCGGTCTGGATGAGGACGACGGGCTGGCCCTTCTCGACCTTCTCCCCTTCCTGCTTCAGCCACTGGAGGATCGTCCCCGTCTCCATGGTGAGGCCAAGCTGAGGCATATCAATGCGTGTCGCCATGTGTGCTCCTTCGGGAGCCCCCTGCGGCCAAAGACCGGGGAGCTTCGGATCGGGAAGCGAGTGATTATCTTCCGCCGGTTCAACCACTGTCAAGATGGATGCGGGCCTCTCGGGGCTACCTCACGATCTTCTTCACCGCCTCGATGATCTTCTCCTCGCTCACGGTCACGTACTTCTCCAGCTTGGGCGCGAACGGGATCGGGGTATGCATCGAGGTCACGCGCTGGATCGGCGCGTCCAGAAGGTCGAAGCCTTTCTCGGCCACTATCGCCGCAACCTCGGACGCAAAGCTGCAATGAGGAGACGCTTCGTTCACCACGACCAGCTTGCTGGTCTTGCCCACGGAGTTGAGGATCGTTTCCTCGTCCAGAGGCGCCAGCGTCATCGGGTCCACCACCTCGCACTCGATCCCCTCCGCCGCCAGGCGATCCGCCGCCGCCAGGGAAAACTGCACCATCCGCGAATTGGCGACGATGGTCACGTCTTTCCCCTGGCGCTTCACGTCCGCCTTGCCAAGGGGGATGAGGTACTCCTCGTCCGGGATCTCGCTCGTCGTCGCGTAGAGCAGCTTGTGCTCGATGAAGATGACGGGATTGTCGTCCCGGATGGAGGCCTTGAGCAGCCCCTTCAGGTCGTACGCGTTCGACGGCATGACGACCTTCAGACCGGGCACGTGGAGGAACCAAGCCTCCAGGCTCTGGGCGTGCTGGGCCGCCGAGGAGCGGCCGGTGCCGCCCTGCGTCCGGATGGTGACCGGCACCTTGGCCTTGCCGCCGAACATGTATTTCACCTTGGCGGTCTGGTTCGCAATCTGGTCCATGGCGATGCCGGCGAAATCGACGTACATCAACTCCGCGACGGGGCGCATCCCCAGCAGGGCGGAGCCCAGAGCGCAGCCGATGATGGCCGCCTCCGAGATGGGGGTGTTGCGCACCCGCTCCTTCCCGAACTCCTGTAGGAGTCCCGCCGTAGTCTTGTAGCTGCCGCCGAACTCCGCGATGTCCTCGCCGAGCAGATACACTGACGGATCGCGCTTCATCTCCTCGCGCAACGATTCGATCACGGCCTCACGATACGTTATCTTTCGCATCAGTGCCTCCCGTTTACGGTCAACGGTCATCAATAAATGACCAATGACCTATTCCGTAAAGATGTCCTGCAGCGCTAGCTCCACTTCAGGCTCAGGGCTCTGCCGGGCGAACTCCACGGCCGCCTCCATATCTTTCTTGATCTTGGCGTCGATGGCGTCCATCTCTGCCGCGGTCAGTGTGCCTTCTGCGATCACCCGCGCCCGGAACATCTGGATCGGGTCCCGCTTCTTCCACTCCTCCACCTCTTCCTTTGTGCGGTAGGGCTGCGGGTCGCCCACGAAGTGGCCGAGGAAGCGGTAGGTGAGAGCCTCCAGCAGGATCGGCCCCTGCCCCTTGCGAGCCAGGTCGACGGCCTCGCCCGTCTTCTCGTACACATCGAAGACGTCCATCCCGTCCATCCTGATTCCCGGGATGTTGAAGGCCGCCGCCCGGTCGGAGACAAACTTCACCTTCTGGTGGACGGCCCGCGGGGTGGACTCGGCATACTGGTTGTTCTCGCAAACAAAGACCACCGGCAGCCCCCAGACGGCCGCCAGATTCACCCCCTCGTAGAAGGCACCGGTATTGCTGGCCCCGTCCCCAAAAAAGCAGACGCACACCCGGTCGGTTCCCTTCAGCTTCAGCGCCAGACCCGCCCCTGTGGAGATCGGCACTCCACCGCCGACGATTCCGTTCGCCCCCAGGATGCCCAGGTCGAGGTCGGCGATGTGCATCGAGCCGCCCTTGCCGTGGCAATAACCGGTCTTCTTTCCGTGTAGCTCCGCCATCATCATATCCAGGCGGGCTCCCTTGGCCACTGCGTGACCGTGCCCGCGGTGCGTGCTGGAGATGAAGTCCTGATTCGTGAGGTGGGCCATGACCCCCGCGGCGACCGCCTCCTCGCCGATGTAGACGTGGAGGAACCCGGGGATCTGCCCCTTGAGGAACAGGTCCGCCGCGGTCTCCTCGAAGGTCCGGACCGAGACCATCTTCCGGTAGATCTCCAGCAACAGTGGTTTATCCAATGGCTTCATGGGTCACCTCGCCTGTGTGAGAAGAGAAAAGGCTTGTGAATGGGAACGGGGGTCTGCGGCCCCGTGAGCGTCCGGCCCGTACACACGCTCCACTCGATTCCGAGTCATCTCGATGTGACGGAGCATCGCGTCCTGGGCCTGATCGGGGGCTCGTCCACGAATCGCCTGAGCAATCGCGGTGTGCTCTTCGTAGATCGTCTCGAGATTCTGAGCCCGCAACACCGCCAGGCGGAGCCCGTGGGATGCCCACATCAGATTCCCGAACGTGTCAACCAGGTGGACCAAGGGGCTGTTGTGCGTGGCCGCCACGATCGCCATGTGAAAGGCGACATCCGCCTCGTCGAGCGCTTCCCGATCATGACCGACGGCGGCGGCGCGCAGCCTGGGCAGCGTCCCCTCGATCCGGCGGATGTCCGCGGCGGTGGCGTGCTCGGCCGCCTCGGCCGCGGTCGTCGCCTCCATCCATTTCCGGAGATCCAGGAAGTGCAGAAAGCTCCCCACGTCCCCGTTGAAGAGGCGCGCCAGCGGCTGCCGGAGGGCCGCCGTCGTCAGCGCCTTCACGAACGTCCCCTGGGGCTTTCGCACCTCGAGGAGCCCCATCCCGTGCAACTTCTGGATGGCCTCTCGCAGCGCCTGGCGGCCCACGCCGAAAGCAGCAGACAAAGCACGCTCGGCCGGAAGCTTCGAGCCGGCCGGCAGCTTGCCGCTGAAGATCGCCGAGATCACCTGGTCGACAATCTCATCCGAGATGCTGCGAGGTGCGACTTTGGTAAACATATTCTCTTGGTCTTACTATCAGACCATGGGTCCAATTGTCAAGGGTCGGCCCCGGTCAAGAGCCTCAATGGGCATTCAAGCCAGACAACCCTTGAGATTGGATCGCGGCGGGATACGGCAGAGGGCGGGGAGGCGACAAACAGAGTGTCCATCGCCCGCCAGAATGATCGGCCTTCCATCGGCCCGGAATGTCCTGGAAAGCGGACCGAAACCACGCGGGAAACAGCTTGAGGCCGCCGAAGAACCGTCGAAGTCATCCAATGCCGAGAGGCCATCATCTCCCGAGCCCGCTCGGCATGTTGCGATTCGTCAGCCCCCCGGAAATCCCTGCCCTTCAGGTTGGCAAAATGGATTCTCCCCGGAAGGGCCCCTACACGTGCCGGCCGTCCCGGCCCGCGAGCGTCCGTGCTCCCCTGCGGAGCACCGCTCCCGTACCGGGACGGCCACCGGCCGGCACGCCCGGCTACTTGCTCGGCCCGAACCCGGGGCCGGGCCGGCGCCCCCAGTGCCCCCGGCCGGAGTGGAGGCTCTGCCACTGCTGCCACTGTGCCGGGGTGAACTTGGCGCGCAATGCAAGCTGCGCCTGCAGGTGGGCGTCAAACATGGCGGCCTGCATGGTCTTGATCTGGGTTGCCGCCGCTTGGATCGCCGCCGGATCGGGTGTCTGCTGGTCGAGCAGGCCCCGGAGCTGCTTCCGGGCGGCCCGCAGATCCTTGCCTGTCGTCCGGGCAGCCGCGCGCTGGGCGTCGAGCAGGGCGTGGATCTCCGTCGCCTGTTGTTCCGAAAGCCCGACCTTCTCCTGCATTCGATGCCAAAAGATCTGACCCATGGCGGCCCGATCCTCCGGCGTGAGGAGCATCTGGTGCCCGGCCGGGGGACCGGCCGGCGCCTGGGCCTGGGCCGCCCCGATCAGCGCCAAGCCGAGGAACAGGGCCCCCATCAGGGTCCCGAGCCAGAACATCTTCCGTTCCTGTCGCCACATAGGAAACTCCTTTAGTGAAGGGTTAGGATCACCACTGCCGATCCGCGTTGGGATGATTCATCCTTATCTGATGATACGCAGTGAGAGCATCCGCCGTTTCAAGCTCGGGTCATCTTTCCCGCCAAGCCTCGATCGGCGCCCAAAGACCCAAAACAGGCCGGAAATGCTTTGGAACGGTGGCTTTAGCCTTGATCATTGGCCCCTCTTTGGATACAGTCAATTTTTATCATTCTCGCATCTTACTCTTCGAACGCTGACCCGCTCGCCGGACCCGAAAGAGAGGCACATGCGATGACCCATCTCGAGTGCATTCGGTGTGGCAAATCCCATGATTCGTCGAGACCGATGAACCTGTGCGAGTGTGGAGGGATCCTCTATCCCCGCTACGACCTGGCCGGCCTGAGGCGGACCTACGACCGGGCCGAGACCAAGAGCGGCCCCGACACTCTCTGGCGTTACCGCCGCGTCCTGCCGGTGCGGGACGCCGGAAACATTGTCTCGCTCGGCGAAGGCTTCACTCCGATGTTTCAGGCGGTTCGCCAAGGCTCTTTTGAGCCGTACGCGGATCTCTTCATAAAAGACGAGAGCCCCAATCCCACCCAGTCCTTCAAGGCCCGCGGCATGGCGGTGGCTATCTCCATGGCCAAGGAGTTGGGCGTGCAATCCGTGGCTCTCCCCTCGGCGGGCAACGCCGGAAGCGCGGCGGCCGCCTACGCCGCCAAGGCCGGGATCTCCGCATATGTCTTCATGCCGGACGATACTCCACCCTTAATCGTGAGCGAATGCATTGCCTACGGGGCGCATGTGTATCTGGTGAAGGGGCTCATCAATATCTGTGGGCGATTGGTGGCGGCCGGTGCGAAGACCCGGGGCTGGTTCGATCTCTCCACGCTGAAAGAGCCGTATCGCGTAGAGGGCAAGAAAACCATGGGCTACGAGGTCGCCGAGCAGTTGGGGTGGGAGCTTCCGGAGTGGATTTTCTATCCGACCGGCGGCGGGACCGGTCTCGTGGGGATGTGGAAGGCGTTCGCGGAGATGGAGGCACTGGGGTGGATCGGTCCGAAGCGTCCGCGGATGGTGGCGGTCCAGGCGGCAGGATGCCAGCCGATCGCCCGGGCCTTTGCCGAGGGGAAGCCGGAATCGGTGCTTTTCGAGAACGCCCGCAGCGTCGCCAGCGGCCTGCGCGTCCCCAAGCCGCTCGCCGACTATCTGATCCTCCAGGCGCTGCGCGAGAGCGGCGGGCTGGCAATCGCCGTCACCGACGAGGAGATGTTGCGGGCCCAGCGCGAGATGGCGGAAACCCAGGGGATCCTGCCCTGCCCCGAGGGCGGGGCGACCTGGGCGGCCCTGCGAAAGCTCACGGCAGAGGGGATGGTCAAGGCTACAGAACGGATCGTGCTCTTCAACACGGGGTCGGGGCTGAAGTATCCCGAATGTCTGCCGAGGCAGGCCCCGCTCCTCGACCCCGACGATCCCAAGGCCTTGGACGCCGTGGCCTGACCGAGCGGCTAAGTGCTTCTGCCCGCAATTACGGTGACGTATCGCCGGTCCCCCGGACCGCCCCTCGGACGCCTGGCGCCTCGTCGATGCCGGCTCGCCCTTACCCCGGGTCGGTCCGCTCCGAGAGCGGCCCTCCGTGCCGGGGACGGGCTCGCCCGCGGGCGCGGCGTCTCGGGTCGGCCCGGGGGACCTGGACTTATACGGCCGACGTATACGTCATCGAATTTGTGTTCGTGTGTACTAAGCCGGATTATTCGCGAACGCGTTCGCGAATAATCCGGAGAATGACCAATTCCCAATGATCAATGACCAATAACGAACCGGGCCTCCATTCGTGCCCCTGACAGCGCGCCAGGCGCGCGTACCGCCCTTGGTCATTGGAATTTGGTCATTGGTCATTGGCTTCGCAGAATTCACGGTTCTGTTCGTGAATAATGCGGGCTAAGCCGTTGTCAAAGAATAACTTGACCGGAGAAAATCCAGAAACGGCATAAGGAGCCGTAACGAAATTCCAATGAATGGACAAGTTATTTCGTAACGGCTCCTAATCGGCTACGGCCGAGGGTCGAGCGGCTCTCACAGACTTAGAAGGCTGCCGAACAGCCTATTTCGTCCAGGCTGCTCAAAAAGGTCCACATGCACGGCGGCGCGCCGGGTACCCATCCACCGGATGGGTGCAGGTGCGAGACGTACGTATACGTACGTCGCAGCGCCGCACGAGCGCGCGGGGTACCCATTGATTCGGGCGCATGAAAGAAGGTCGTCGGGAAATGCGATCGGATGGCAGGAGGGGGACTCGTCGGAAGGTGAGCGGAAGACCTGTCGGGGACACGATTATCGGCCGGGCTACACCTTGACCGCCTCGATCACGTACCACATCGGGTGCTGTTCGACCGTCGCCCCGAAGCCGGCCTGCAACAGCATCTTCTCCGCGGCCCGCGGCGTGTAGAAATCCTCCGTCCGGTGCTCGATGGCGAACGGTAACAGGTGCGCGGTCGGTCCCCAGTCCACGATCAGGAGTTTTCCGTCCGGCTTCGTGACCCGGCCCATCTCCCGCAGGGCTGACGGCACATCCACCAGATGATGGAGGAGCATCACCCCCATCGTCAGGTCGAACTCATCATCCCGGAACGGCAGCCGCTCCACCGAGCCCGGGCCCAAGGTCACCGAGGCGGCGAGCCCCGCCTCCTGCACCGCCGCCGCGCCAAGCTTCAGCGACTCCTCCGAGGGGTCCACGGACCAGACATGGCTTCCCGGCGCCAGGTGATGCGCCAGAAACACGGCATTCCGCCCGAACCCTGTGCCGATGTCCAGGGCGCGGACGGCCTGCCTCGGCAACTGCTTCTCCAGGGCCGCCCGGATCTCTTTCCCGTATCCGAAGAAATCGTGCTTGCCGCCGACCGGGCTGGCCTTTGGCGGCTCGACAGGTTTGCCTTTCTGGTGCATGCGATATCCTTCCATGGGCCGCTAACCATCAGGTTCAAGCTGATATTAGCACGTCTCCACCTTTTCCGAAAGCCGACGTTGGAAAGACACCGGTCAGGGGGCGGGCAAGGAGAGCCGGTGGGAACGCGGGGCGGAGCCCGCCTGAGGGGTTCTCCGAGAAATGGGTCTACCCGAAGACGCCTCCCATCTTGGAGCCGGCCATGCGGTTGATGATAAACAGGCAAGCGGCGCCGAGAATGAGCAGAATGAACCCGAGAGCGGCCGCCTCGTTGACGGACCCGCCGATGTAGAAGTTGAAGATGCCCACCGTCATCATCTCATGGCCGGGTACGACCAGAAGCAAGGTGGCCGAGGCCTCCTGGAGGGCCAAGATGAAGGAGTAGAGAGACCCCACCAGGACCCCCTTCCAAATCAAAGGGAGCGTGACATCCTTGAAGGTCCTGGGTTTGGTGGCGCCGACGCTCTCGGCCGCCTCCTCGAAGGAGCGGTGAACGATGAGCAGCGAGGCGAAGGTTCCCCGCACCGTGTAGGGGAGCCGCCGGACCGCCAGAACGATGGGGATGACGATCCAGATGCCGATGAGCGCCGTGCTCATAAACGGAAAGGGGTCCCTGAAGGCCCGCATGTAAGCGATGCCGATGCCGGTCCCCGGCAGGGCCAAGATCAGCGTCGTCAATGAATCGAGGACCCCCCGCCCCGGAAGTTTGGTCCGGGACATCACCCAGGCCACGGGAACCCCCACGGCGATACAGATCGCAACCGATATCCCCGAGTACAGGAGGCTGTTAATGATGAACTTGGGCGTCTCGATGGCCACCCGCTCGAAATACTGGAGCGTGTACTTCACCGGAATGGGGGTCAGCGCCCACCCCCTGCCGAAGGAATCCAGTGCCAGCCCCAGATAGGGGATAAAGGCCAAAATCAGGATGGAGATCAGGAAGGCAATCGCCCCCGCCTGCGCCAGGGGGGAGAGCTTCCTCCTCTCGATCACCGAATAGGAGAGGGAGCTGTAATCCTTGATCGACACGTACTTCTTGGCGATGATCAGAAACAGGATGGCCAGGATCACCATGATGGCCGAAATCACGATCCCCATCTTGAAGAGCCGCCGGTCCACGAACTGGACGATATTCAGATAGGCCTGGGAGGCGAGCAGGTCGGAGATTCCAACCACCAGCGGCGTGGCAAAGTCGGCGAAGGTCCAGATGAAGACCAGCAGCGCCCCGGAAACGTACCCGGGGGTGGTCAGCGGGAAGGTGATGTCCCAGAACTTGCGGATCCCCCGGGACCCGACGCTCTCGGCCGCCTCGTCCAGCGAGGGGGATATCTTCCCCATGGCGTCGACGATGGAGAGCGTCATCAGCGGAAACAGGTGCAGCGTTTCCACCAGCAGCACCCCGTGGAGCCCGTACATGAAATTGATCGGATGCTGGAACCCGAAATAGTCCTGAAGGATGATATTGACGGTTCCGGCGCGGCCAAGGATGAAGACGAAACCCATCACGCCGACCAGGGGGGGCATGATCATCGGGATGATCGTCAGATACGAGAAGAGCCCCCGGCCGGGAAAATCGTACCGGAGCAAAAGAAACGCGATGGCGATGCCGATGATCGAGGTGGTGATCACGGTGGCAACACCCAGGATCATGGAGTTCAGCAGGGATTTCAGGTAGAAGGCGTCGGTGAAGAAATCCTGAAAATTTGCCAGCGTGAAGACCCCGGCCTCGGTCGTGAAGGTGTCATAGAAGAGCCGGATCAAAGGATAGATCAGGAAGATGACGAAGAAGGCCCAGATCGCGGCATACCCCAGAAGGCCGCTGATCTTCATCTCCGACCAGACACTCGTCTTGGGCAGGGCAACCACGTCTTCTGCATTCACGTCGACGGACCTCTCCTTTTAGGAGCCGTTACGAAATAACTTGTCCATTCATTGGAATTTCGTTACGGCTCCTTATGCCGTTCCCGAAATTTCTCCGGTCAAGTTATTCTTTGACAACGGCTTAAGCGGGAATCCCCAGGGTGATCTGGACTGGAAAACGCACGTTCACCTTCTCGCCGATGGGAAACGGTTGCTGGTTCCAGGGATTCTGCACGTCCACCTTGAAGATGGTCTCCGGATCCAGCTCGATGTCATAGCGGATGGTGTTGCCCATATAGGAGGCGAAGCTGACCTTCCCTGGGAGCAGGTTCATGTCGTCCATCGGCTCGTCGGAGTCGCAGATGGAGGCGACCTCGGGGCGGACGGTGACCTTGCAGCCATCCCCGGTCTTGAACCGGCCCTCATAGAGGCATTTGATCAGGCCGAAGCGGGTGTCCACGGCCATCCAACCCTTTGTCTCCCGGACTTCCTTCACCTCGCCTGCGATCAGGTTGTTGATGCCGATGAAATCCGCCACGAAGGGATTCGCCGGTCTCTGGTAGAGATCGCGGGGAGAGCCGAGCTGCTGGAGCTTCCCGTGATCGAGGACGGCGATGCGGTCAGAGAGGGTCAGGGCCTCTTCCTGATCGTGGGTCACGTAGATGGCGGTGATCGCCAGATCCTTCTGAAGCTTACGGATCTCGGCGCGCACCTGCTGGCGGATCTTGGCATCCAGGTTGGAGAGCGGCTCGTCGAGCAGAAGCACGTCCGGGTTGAGGACCAGGGCGCGGGCCAGCGCCACGCGCTGCTGCTGACCGCCCGAGAGCTGGCCGGGATACCGTTTTTCGAGCCCCGTCAGATTGACCAGCGACAGCGAGTGGTTGACTTTCTCGGTTATCTCCCCGTGGGTTGTCTTCTTGATCTTGAGGCCGTAGGCCACATTGTCGAAGATGGTCATATGCGGCCACAGCGCATAGTTCTGGAAGACCATGCCGATGTTTCGTTCGTAGGGGGGGATGGCTGAAACCTCCCGGTCGCCGAAGTAGATCTCTCCGCCATCGGGTTTGTGAAAGCCGCCGACGAGACGCAGTATCGTCGTCTTGCCGCAACCCGAAGGACCCAGCAGGGTAAAAAGCTCGCCGTCCTTGATATCAAGGGAGACATGACTCACGGCCTCCAGGGCGCCGAACCTTTTCACCATGTCTTTTAGCTGAATGTTCATAGTTTTTCCCGACGGCCTCGCGCGTTCGCCATCCCGTCGCTCTCAGGCCGACACGTGAACGTCCCCGGTGCCCGCGAAGTCCGACGAACTCCACGGGCACCGGGGGAGCGTGAGGCGCGCTCACAGAAGCGTATGCGTCGCCCGACATCAGTTACTTGACGATTTCCTTGTGCTTTTCGGCGATCTCCTTACGGAAGTAGGCGTTCACGTCCTCGTTCCGCTTCTTCTCGCCGGCGACCGCGGGATCATAGACATTGCCGACCTGGATGTCGTAGAAGGAGCGGATCCCGGCCGTGAACTGGACCGCCTTTTCCGCATCGGAGCCGGCCGCCCCCTGCACCTTGTACTTGGCGGTGATGGGGTAGACGCCGCGCTCCATGAAGATCTTCTGTCCTTCCGCGGTCAGAAGGAACTCAATGAAAGCGTGGGCCGCCTTCGGATGGGGCGCGCCCTTGAGCACCGCCATCGGCTCCGGCGTCACATAGGCATTCGTGGGGTACACGTACATCACGTCGTAGCCGCCGAGTACCTCGGCGAAGGCCATGTAGCTGGGTACCGCCATGCCCACGGCGAACTCACCCTTGGCCACCACGCTTGGCACGTCACGCGAGCGCGCGGTGAAGATCCCGGTGTTGGCCGCCAGCTTGGTCAGCCAATCCCAGCCCTTCTCCCATCCGTACATGGCCAGGATCACTTCGTAGCTCGCGTGGCTCGAACTGGACCGGTCCGGCGTGCACTGGGCGATCTGGCCCTTGAGCTTGGGATTGAGCAAATCGTTCCAGTCCTTGAGCTCGACACCGAGTCGCTTCAGCAGCTTCGGCTGGTAGATCAGGCCGTACGGCTCGAGCATCGTGCCTACCCAGAACCCCTTGGGATCCTTCAGCGGAAGGCCGATCGGCTTGCCGATGGTGGCCGGGATCTCGTCCCACATCGCCTTGGGGATGGTCACCTTGTCCAGGAGGCCCTGGTTGGCCAGCAGGTCGAACAGCGTGCCCTCGCCGCCCCAGAAGACGTCCGCCTGCGGCTTCCCCTTCCACTCGACGATCTGGCCATACGCGACCGGCGTCCCCTGCGGCATGGTGCTGGTCTTGAGATCCACGTTGTACTTCTTCTTTACGAAGGCGGCGAAGGCCGCGAGGGCTGGATCGGTGACGTCCTTGGAG
>CAVSHW010000028.1:0-31370 GCA_963727695.1 uncultured Methylomirabilota bacterium
GAAAGAGTCCAGGCCGGCGAAATCCAGCGTCCGGAAATAGTCCTCTACGGTCTCGGCGCGGCGGATCAGGCGCACGGTCCCGTCTTCGCGCAGGAGGAGTTCCGCGGAGCGGAGCTTGCCGTTGTAGTTGAAGCCCATCGCCCAGCCGTGCGCGCCGGAGTCGTGGATGGCGAGAAGATCGCCGACCGCGATTTCGGGCAGGCGCCGCTGGATGGCGAACTTATCGTTGTTCTCGCACAGGCTTCCCGTCACGTCATAGGTCGCGGTCGCCGGCGCGGACTCCTTGCCCAGCACGGTGATGTGATGATATGCCCCGTAGATGCCGGGGCGCATCAGATTCGCCATGCTGGCGTCCGTGCCGACGTATCGCCGGTAGGTCTCCTTCAGGTGGATCACCCGCGTCACCAGCCACCCATAGGGTCCGGTGACGACCCGACCGCACTCCATGGCGAGCCTGACCGGGTGCAGCCCGTTTTGCACGATGAGGTCGCCGTAGGCCTTCTGGATTCCCGCCGCGACGCGATCGTACGGCACCGGCTCCTGGTCGGGCCGGTACGGGATGCCGACCCCGCCGCCGATATTGACCAGCTCAATCCGGATCCCGAGGCGTTGCTTGATCTCGACCGCGAGATCGAAGAGGAGCCGCGCCGTCTCCACGAAGTACGCCGGGTCGAGTTCGTTCGAGGCGACCATCGTGTGCAGCCCGAAGCGGGTGGCCCCCTTCGCCTTGAGACTGGCGTATCCGGCAAAGAGCTGCTCGCGGGTGAAGCCGTATTTCGCCTCCTCCGGCTTTCCGATGATGGCGTTGCCTTCCTTGAGCGGGCCCGGGTTGTACCGGCAGGAGACGAGCTCGGGAATCCCGCACGCCTTCTCGACGGAGTCGATGTGGCTGATGTCGTCGAGGTTGATGACGGCGCCAAGTCGCCGCGCCTCGCGAAACTCGATGGCGGGCGTATCGTTGGAGGTGAACATGATGCGTTCGCCCGTGATCCCGACCCGTTCCGCCAGCAGGAGCTCAGGAAGGCTGGAGCAGTCCGCCCCGAATCCCTCGGCCTTGAGGATTGCGAGGATGTACGGGTTCGGCAGGGCTTTGACGGCGAAATAGTTGATGAAGCCATCGAAAGCGGCAAACGCGCGCTTGAGCTCACGGGCATTTGCCCGGATGGCTCGCTCGTCATAGATGTGGAAGGGGGTCGGAAACGCCGCCGCGATCCCCTCCGCCCGCTCTTTCGTGAAGGGTACGGTCTTCGTGGTCATGGTCTCGCTGGAGTGTGAGTGACAGATGTTCCCGTCCGCGCGGTCTCGGCGCACGCTGCGTCGGGACCTGCCCGGCACGGCGGGAGTGGGACAGACCCCCGGAAAGATGCAACACGACCCCGGCCGGCGTCAAGCGAAATGCGGCGACCGGGCCAGGTCAGAAAAAGTGGATTGATGGGGCGCGAGCAGCGATGGCGGGCCGCACGGCCTAGCACGATGCTGAATAACCCACTTTCCACAGGCTGCTCAAAAAGGTCCAGATGCAAGGCGGCAACGCTGGATGGCCGAGCGAGGCGTACTGGAGGTACGTCGCAGCGAGTGGCGAGGCGGGCGGGGCACGCCGGAGGTGCACCGCAGGTGGGCCTTTTTCAGCAGCCTGCTACGATGCGAGCCAGCCGCCGTCGACATAGATCACTTGCCCGTTGATGTAAGCCGAAGCTTCGGACGCCAGGAACACCGCAACGTAGCCGAGGTCGTTCTCGGGCTCAGCCAGCCGCTTCATCGGGATCCGGCCCATCACCCATTCGCTCTTCTGAGGATCCTGAAACAGCTTCTCCGTGAGCTCCGTTCGACAGTATCCCGGACCAATCGCATTGGTCCGCACATTGAACTGGGCCCACTCGACTGCCATGGCGCGAGTCAACCCGGCCAGCCCGCTCTTGGCTGCCGTATACGCGATAGTGTTCGGGACGGCTATGACACCGTTGATTGAAGCGATGTTGATGATCTTCCCTCCGCCCTGTTTGATCATTCCCGGGACAACCGCTTGTGCCATTGCGAAGGATGCGGTGAGATGGATGTCGAGAACGCTATTCCACTCTTCCAGGGTGAACTCCAGGGCTGGTTTTCGCACCTGTATGCCGGCGTTATTTATCACAATGTCAATCTTCCCACACGTTCCCAGAATATCTTCGACATACTCCTTGGCCCTGTGGGAGTTGCGCAGATCGGCGACATAAGGATAGGCTTTGATTCCGGTCTTCGAGACCAGAAGGGCTGCGGTATTCTTCGCATTCTCCTCGACGATATCTACCACCACAATATTCGCGCCGGCTTTGGCAAATGCCATTGCCAGCCCCCTTCCGATGCCTCTTCCAGCCCCAGTGATGACAGCCGTTTGTCCTTCCAGCGAGAATCTCTTTACTAGATCCTGGTAATCCATGGTTACACCCCTTTGCAGGAATCAGGTCACTCCGCGCGCATTATAGATAATCCGTACCCGATCCGCCAGGGGGGGGACGCTGACGGGCTTTCCGCCCGGAACCTGGAAACTGCTTGCGGAGCCTGGCTCCATTCTCTATACTACTTTTCCACCCCGAATCCTCCGTCGCGCCCTCGTTTCGTTGGTTTTTCCTCCTGTGAGGCGGGGTCGATCAGGATCCATACCGGATCTGGGCAGTGGCCTGTTCTGCGCAGGGCAATCGAGGCGGCATGAAACGATTGGCAATTCTGGGCTCGACGGGTTCCATCGGAACCAGCGCGCTGGACGTGGTCGGGGCCCATCCGGATGCATTCGAGGTCGTGGCCCTGGCGGCGGGGTCCAACCTGGATCTGCTGGAGCAGCAGGTCCGTCGATTCGCGCCCCCGCTGGTGTCGCTGGCGAACGAGACGGCCGCACGCGAACTCCGGCGGCGTCTCGCCTCCGGGCGAACCGAGGTGACCTGGGGCCGCGAAGGACTGCTCCACGCGGCGGCAGGGACGAGGGCCGACACCGTCGTCTCTGCCATCGTCGGCGGGGCGGGCCTGCTTCCGACCATGGCGGCGCTCTCCGCCGGGAAGATCGTGGCCCTGGCCAACAAGGAATCCCTGGTGATGGCAGGAGAACTGATGACCGCCGAGGCGCGAGCCCGCGGGACGCGCATCCTGCCGGTGGACAGCGAGCACTCCGCCATCTTTCAGTGTCTTAACGGGAAGATCGGACAGGTTCGGCGCATCGTGCTCACCGCCTCCGGCGGGCCGTTCCGGCAGCTTCCCATGGAGGCCTTCGCCCGCATCACGCCGGAAGACGCCCTGCAGCACCCGACCTGGTCCATGGGAAAGAAGATCTCGATCGATTCGGCCACCCTGGTCAACAAGGGCCTGGAGGTGATCGAGGCGCACTGGTTGTTCGGGTTGCCCCTGGATCAGGTGGACGTGATCGTCCACCCCCAAAGCGTCGTCCACTCCCTGGTAGAGTACCTGGATGGATCTTTCCTGGCGCAGCTCGGGGTGGCGGACATGCGCGTCCCGATCCAGTATGCGCTGACCTACCCGGAGCGCTGCGTTTGCCCGGCCGCGCGGCTGGATCTCGAGAAGCTGCCCAGCCTCACCTTCGAGCCCGTGGATCGGCAGAAATTCCCCTGTCTGGACCTGGCCTACGAGGCGGCGCGGGCGGGCGGCTCGTGGCCGACGGTGCTGAGCGCCGCCAACGAGGTGGCGGTTCAGCGGTTCCTGGATCGCCGCATCGGTTTTGACGAGATTCCGACGATGATTCGCAAGGCGCTGGACGCCCACCCGCATCGGGCGGTCCGCAGCGTCGAGGACGTACTGGAGGTCGACCGGGAAGTGCGGGAGCGGCTGGAGCGGAGAGTCTAGAGCCAAGAGGTGAGAGCGGAGAGGGTGGAGCCGAGCCTCGAGCCGCGACGGGACGTGCGGATGCAACTCGCGACTCGCAATGCGCGGCTCGATAAGCGGAGTGCTTGTCCATGATGATTCTAACGGCGGTGGTGGTGCTGGGAGTCCTGGTCTTCGTCCACGAGCTGGGACACTTCTTGGTGGCCAAGCGGGCGCGGGTCGGGGTCCTGAAGTTCTCTTTGGGGTTCGGGCCAAAGCTCGTGGGCGTGAAGAGGGGGGAGACGGAGTACCTGATCTCCGCCCTCCCGCTGGGCGGCTACGTCAAGATGATCGGGGAGGATCCAACCGACGAGTCCCCGGAAGCCGCAGATCCCGCGCGATCCTTTTCCAAGAAGAGCGTCGGCGTCCGCTCCTTGATTATCCTGGCCGGGCCGCTGTCCAATATTCTCCTCCCGGTCTTGATCTTCTGGGGGATCTTCACCTTCGTGGGACAGGCGTACCTGCCGCCGGTGATGGGCGTGCCGGAAACGGGCTCTCCCGCCGCCACCGCGGGTCTCGCGGTCGGGGATCGGATCCAGGCGATCGACGGGCAGCCGATCGGGCGGTGGGATGAGATCGAGACGGCCCTGCGGAACTCCGCCGGCCGGCCGCTTCGCATCACGGTCCTGCGCGAGGACGCACGTCCAGGAGATTGTCGCGGAGCCGCGGGCTCACAAGACCCGGGACATCTTCGGAGAAGAGATCGAGGCCTGGGACCTGGGGCTCCGGCCTTTGATCTCGAGCCGCATCGGGCAAGTCCTTCCGGGGCAGGTAGCGGAGCAGGCCGGAATCCGGATCGGCGATCGCGTCGTGGCGGTGGGCGGCGCCCCGGTCGCGGAGTGGGATCAGCTTGCCAAGAGCATCCACGCCAGTCCCGGGAAACCGCTTGTGCTGACGATCGAACGGGACGGGCAGCGGCAGGATATCGAGATGACTCCCCGGCCCACGCGACAGCCGGGTCCCGGAGGGGAAGAGGAGATCGGTCTGGTCGGGATCGGACCGGCGGCGGAGTCGCAATACCGCCGCCTGAATCCCGTGTCGGCCCTGGCCGCCGGGGCTTCCAGGACCGTCGACCTCTCCGTCCTCGTCGTCCAGGGATTCGTCAAGCTGGTCCAGGCCAAGATCTCTCCCAAGACCATCGGGGGCCCCATCCTGATCGCCCAGATGACCGGCGAGGTCGCCCAGCGCGGCCTGGTGGAGCTCCTCTCCTTCGCCGCCCTGCTCTCCATCAACCTGGCGATTCTCAACCTCCTGCCGATCCCGATCCTGGACGGCGGGCATTTGTTCTTCGCACTGATCGAGTGTCTGCGGGGCAAGCCGATCAGCCTGCGGAAGCGGGAGCTCGCACAGCAGGTGGGGATGGTTCTCCTGGTGGCACTCATGCTCTTTGCCTCGTACAACGACATTCTTCGCTGGATGGGCTGGCAATGATCCGGGCCGGGGAGTTTGGCGCCGACCACCGAGAGGCGGTGGATTTCGCGGCCTTCACGGAGGTCGCCCCGCTCCGCATCGCCTCGGCCCGCAGCTACACGCGGCGGCCGACCCGACAGATCCAGGTCGGCAAGGTTCCCGTCGGCGGCCCCGCGCCCATCTCGGTGCAGTCCATGACCAAGACGGACACGCGGGACGTCCGGGCGACGGTGGAGCAGATCTGGGCGCTGGAGGCGGCGGGGTGCGAGATCGTCCGCGTGGCGGTGCCGGATGCCGACGCGGCGGCGGCTGTGGCCCAGATCCGGTCCCAGATTCGCATCCCGCTCATCGTGGACATCCATTTCGATTACCGCCTGGCCCTCCAGTGCCTGGCGGCGGGGGTGGACTGCCTGCGGATCAACCCCGGCAATATCGGCGCGACCTGGCGCGTGCAAGAGGTGATCCGGGCCGCCGCCGAGCGGAAGGTGCCGATCCGGATCGGGGTGAACGCGGGGTCGCTGGAGAAGCATCTCCTGCAGCGGTTCGGCGAGCCCACGCCCGAGGCCATGGTGGAGAGCGCCCTCTTCCATATCCGGATCCTGGAGGAGCTGCATTATCCCGAGATGAAGGTCTCCCTGAAATCCTCCGATCCCAAGATGATGATCGAGGCGTACCGCATGCTGGCGGATCGGGTCCCGTACCCGTTCCACCTGGGTGTGACGGAGGCGGGGACCGCCTTCACGGGGGCGATCAAGTCCGCGGTCGGGATCGGGACCCTGCTGGCCGAGGGGATCGGCGACACCATCCGGGTGAGCCTGACCGAGGACTCCACCGAAGAGATCCGCGCCGGCTTCGAGATCCTGAAGGCCCTGGGCCTGCGGAAGCGGGGTCTCAACGTGATCGCTTGCCCCTCCTGCGGCCGGGTGGAGATCGACCTGGTGGGGCTGACGAAGGAAGTCGAAAGGCGCCTGGAAGCGCTCAACATCACGCGCACCCTGACCGTGGCGGTGATGGGCTGTGCCGTCAACGGACCTGGCGAGGCGCGCGGGGCCGATATCGGGATCGCCGGCGGCAAAGGCGTCGGGATCCTGATCAAGAAGGGGCAGATCGTCCGAAAGGTCAAGGAGTCGGAGCTGGCCGACATCCTGGTGGAAGAGGTGCAGCGGCTGGCCGCCGAGCCGGCGGAGTCGTAGCAGGATCCCCGCAGCGCCTTCGTCGCGAGAGGGGGAGGATGGGCATGTCCTCCTCCGTTCTGTTTGCGCGGCGCGGAGCCCAGGCTGTGGGTGTCGACAGGTTACGTTACCGAGGAGATCGCAATGCGCTGGTCACGATCACTCATCCCGACCCTGAAGGAGGATCCGGCAGACGCCGAGGCGATCAGCCATCGCCTGACGGTCCGCGCGGGTTACGTCCGGCAATTGGCGGCGGGGATCTATGTGTTTCTCCCCTTGGGACAGCGGGTGATCAGCAAGATCAACGCCATCATCCGGGAAGAGATGAACGCCATCGGCGGGCAGGAGATCACCATGCCGGTGATCCTTCCGGCGGAACTTTGGCAGCAGTCGGGCCGCTGGGACACCATCGGCGGGGAGATGTTCCGCTTCAAGGATCGGAACCAGCGGGACATGTGCCTGGGCATGACCCACGAGGAGGTCATCGCCTGGCTGGCCTCGCGGGAGATCCGCTCGTACCGTAATCTGCCGCAGACCTGGTATCAGATCCAGACCAAGGAGCGCGACGAAGCCCGGCCGAAGAGCGGCGTGCTCCGGACCCGGGAGTTCGTGATGAAGGACTCCTACAGCCTGGACAAGGACGCGGCCGGCCTGGAGGTCCAGTACGAGGCTCACCGGAAGGCCTACTGCCGGATCTACGACCGGTGCGGCGTGAAGTACGTGGTGGTGGAGAGCGATCCCGGCATGATGGGTGGCGCAGGCTCGCACGAGTTCATGGCCCCCAGTCCGGCTGGGGAGGATCGAGGTGGCGATCTGTGAGCAATGCGGCTACGCGGCCAACGTGGAGCTGGCCGTTGCCCGTGCCTCCCTGCCCAACTTTCCTGACTGGACGCTGAAGGAGGTCTCGACCCCCAACGCCAAGCACGATCGCCGAGGTCTGCGCCTTTCTCAAGATCGAGCCCGCGCTGACCATCAAATCGCTGGTGGTGATGGCGAAGGATGGACCCGTCCTGGCGCTGGTGCGGGGCGACCACCAGCTGCACGAGCGCAAGCTCCAGCGGGTGCTGGGCGAGTTCCGGCCCGCTCGCCCGGAAGAGATCGTGGCGGCGACGGGGGGCGAGGCAGGGTACGTGGGGCCGGTGGGGCTTGGCCTGCGGATGATCGCCGACGAGACGCTGCGCACCGGCTGCTACGTGGCCGGCGCGAACAAGCCGGACACGCATCTGCGCGGGGTGGTGCCCGGGGTGCACTTCCAGCCGCAGTTCGCTGACCTCCGCGAGGCGGATGCCGGGGATGCGTGCGCCACCTGCGGGGCGCCGCTCCGGGTCGAGCGGGTGATCGAGATCGGGAACATCTTTCGGCTGGGGACGAAGTACTCGGCGCCGCTCAAGGCGCGGTGTATCTGGCCGAGGACGGCCAGGAGCGGCCCATCGTGATGGGAAGCTACGGCATCGGCCCGGCGCGCATCGCCGCCGCGGCCATCGAGCAGGGGCACGACGCCGACGGGATCATCTGGCCGGAGTCCATCGCCCCGTTCCAGGTCCACCTGCTGGTGGTCAACGTGAAGGAGGCGGCCCTGGCGGCCATCGCGGATCAGCTCTATGCCGATCTCGTCGCGGCCGGACTCGAGGTCCTCTACGACGACCGGGACGAGCGGCCGGGGGTGAAATTCAAGGACGCCGACCTCCTGGGGATGCCCCTGCGTCTCACCGTCGGTGCGCGGGCACGCAAGGAAGGACTGGTCGAGATTCGCCGTCGCCGGACCGGGGAAGTCGAGACCGCGACTCCAGCCGAGATTGTGGCGCGGGTCCGGGCGCTCCTGGGGCAAACGGCATGATGCGCTCGGGGTTCGGCCGGCTTCACGCTGGGTGGGAGATCGTCCGGCGCTGGGGACCTCTCTGTCTCTGGCTGATGACCGTCGGCGCCATCTCGACGAGCGCCTTCTCGGCCGCGCAGACCGGTAGATTCATCGAGCCATTCCTCCGCTGGCTGCTCCCCGGGGTTCCCGGTGAAACGATTCCGGCCCTGCACGGCATCATCCGGAAAGGGATCCACGTCGCGGAGTTCGCGGGTCTCGCGCTCCTATGGTACCGGGGGCTGAGCTGGGGGAAGTGGGGTTGGCAGCCGGCGGCTGCCCTGGCAGCCTTTGGGTTTGCCGTCTTGACCGGCGCGGCGGACGAGGTTCATCAGGCCTTCGTGCCGTTGCGGACCGCCAGGGCGCTGGACGTGGCCTGGGATAGCCTGGGAGCCCTCTGCGGCCTGGCCGGATGGGGCGTCATGGCTGCGGCGCTTCGGCTGAAAAAGAAGAGAGGCGCCCTGGGAGAGATTTCAGTGGGGCGCCTCGAGGTCTCTGCGGGCGATTAGTTGTCGGTCTTGGCGGCTGCGGCTGTCGTAGAAGGTGCGGCAGCCGCGACGGTCGTGGAAGGCGTGGAGGACTTCCCGTTGCCGTTGCCATCCCCGTCGGCCTTCTGGGCCTTCTTTCTCTCGGGGCTGGCATAGTCCGTCACGTACCAGCCGCTGCCCTTGAAAACCAAGGCCGGAGCGGAGAGTAACTTGTGGACGGCTCCGCCGCATTTGGGGCACTTCTTCACGGGCTTGTCGCTGAACTTTTGAATGAGTTCGAACCGTTTGTCGCAGGATTCGCACTCATATTCGTAAATCGGCACGTAGATCACCCTCCTCTGCCGGAAACACCGGCAAGAAACGATATGGGATGAGCCGGGATTTGTCAAGGCTTTTGACGTTGACAAGACGGCCTGTTCAGGTAATATGATCTTTTTTTCCAAAGAGTTGGGGGGTCTTACGGATACCAGCGAATCGAGTCTAAGACAGAGCATGACCGGCTTCGGGCGGGGGGAGGCCTGTGGGCGGATGTACGCCTACACGGTGGAGGTGCAGGCCGTCAATCACCGATTCCTGGAGGTGCGCTGCCGCCTTCCGAAGCGGCTCAGCGGCCTGGAGTCGCGCCTCCAGCGAGCGGTCCAGCAGCGATTTGCCCGCGGGCACTTCGAGGTGTCGGTCCAGGAAAAGGATCTGGAGGGCCGGACCCGGAGCCTGAAGGTGGATCTTCCCCTGGCCCGGCAGTACGTGGAGCTCTTGCGGGCGCTCCAGCGGGAGATGGAGCTTCCCGGGCAGATCGGCGTGGAGATGCTGGCCGGCCAGCGGGAGCTGATCTCCGTCGAGGAGTCCGAGGAGACCCTCGATGAGAGCTGGGGAGAGCTTGAGCCGGCACTCACGGCCGCCCTGGAGTCCATGGCGGGCATGCGCACACAGGAGGGGGCTGCGCTGGTAGCGGCCCTCACGC
Source organism: uncultured Methylomirabilota bacterium (assembly GCA_963727695.1). Lineage (GTDB taxonomy): Bacteria > Methylomirabilota > Methylomirabilia > Methylomirabilales > 2-02-FULL-66-22 > 2-02-FULL-66-22. Next base: position 9,736 of record CAVSHW010000028.1, read on the forward strand.
GGCATCTTGCGGAGATCGAGACGGTCCTGGCCCGCATCGCGGGCCGCGCCCCCGACCTGGTGGCGACGCAGCGCACTCGCCTGCGGGAGCGGGTGACCGAGCTCCTGGATGGCCGGCTGCCCGATCCCATCCGGCTGGAGCAAGAGGTCGCCATCCTGGCCGAGCGGGGCGACGTGGCCGAGGAGTGCGATCGCCTGCAGAGTCATCTGGGCCAGTTCCGGGAGACGCTGATGCAGCCCGGCCCGCAGGGACGGCGCCTGGATTTTCTCCTTCAGGAGATGAACCGGGAGGCCAACACCATCGGGTCGAAGGCGGCGGATGCGGGCCTGGCTCGAGAGGTCGTCGAGCTCAAGACCGCCGTCGAACGTCTGCGGGAGCAGGTCCAGAATCTGGAATAGGGCTTTGAAGAGTCCGACGGGTCGGACGGGTCCGACCAGTCCGACAGAGTCTTCCGCGATGACGAGTTTGCTCGCGCAGCGGCTGCTCGTGGTTGTCTCGGCGCCGTCCGGCGCGGGGAAGACGTCGCTGTGCGAGTGGGCGGTCACGGCGGTCCCCGGCCTGGTCCACTCGGTGTCGTACACGACCAGGTCCCCGCGCCCCCACGAGGTGCAAGGGCGCGATTACAACTTCGTGGACGAGCCGACGTTTCGGGCGATGGCGGACCGGGGTGAGTTTGCGGAGTGGGCGGTCGTGCACGGCCGCCTCTACGGTACGTCGCGCGCGGTCCTGGAGGGGCATTTTGCGGCCGGCCAGGACGTGATCCTGGACATCGACACGCAGGGGGCGGCCATCCTGCGAGAACGGTACCCGGAGGGAGTCTTCGTCTTCATCGTGCCCCCCTCGTGGGAGGTGCTGGAGCAGCGGTTGCGGCTGCGCCACAGTGACGCCGAGACGGATATTCGCCGCCGCCTCGAGCGGGCGCGGGAGGAGGTGCGGCACTACGCGGAGTACCAGTACGTGATCGCGAATGCGGTCTTTGCCCAGGCGGGGGAGGAATTGAAGGCGATCATCCTCGCCGAGCGTCGGCGAAGCCTTCGGGTGGCAATGGGATTTCTTGGGGTCTGATCCACGGGGGCCCGGCACGGGTTGGGTGGCGGATCCGACGGAGAGGAGCGAACGTCATGGCGCAGGTGCCGATCGAGGATCTGATGGAGCATGTCGACAGCAAGTACCGGCTGGTCATGGTGGCGGCGAAGCGGGCAAAGCAGCTCAATCGCGGGGCCGTCCCCCTGGTGCAGGCGCGGAGCGTGAAGCCGATCTACCAGGCCCTGGAGGAAGTCGCCACGGGCAAGCTGGCCTACGAGATAGAGAACACGGTGAGCGATCTGGCCGCCGAGGCCGATGCAAAGCCGACCTGGTACCGAAGCCTCAGCGCCGAACCGGAAGAGGTGGTTGCCGAGGCCGAGGAGCAGATCGAGGAAGAGGAGGCTGCCGTGGAGGCCCCGATGGCCAATGGGGCCGCGGAAGGCCTGCTCATGAACGAGTTCGAGGAAGAGGGGCTGGAGGAACTGGGCGGCCTCGAGGTGATCGAGCCCGAAGAGACGGAGGAGTAGCTCCCTCCCCACAGGTGACGCGTGATTCCCATCCTCTCGGTCGTGGGCCGCTCCAACAGCGGAAAGACGACCCTGCTCGAGAAGCTGATTCGGGAGCTCGTGGCGCGCGGGCGGCACGTCGGCACGATCAAGCATCACTACCACGGCCCCGTCACGGTGGACGTGCCGGGGAAGGATTCATGGCGCCACAGGCAGGCCGGCGCACGGGCGGTCGCGCTGACCTCTCCCGAGATGTTCTTCGCCGTGCGCGACGCGCCGGGAGGGCTCTCGCTGGAGACGATCGTCCACCGCGCCCTGGACGGGGTGGATCTCGTCCTCACCGAAGGCTTCAAGACCGGCCCCATGCCGAAGATCGAGGTGAGCCGGCGGGCCCAAGGCTTGCCGCTCCTCTGCGGACCGGAGGATCGCCTGGTCGCGGTGGTAGCCGATTGGGAGACGGGGATCGCCGTCCCCCATTTTGACCTGGAGGCCGTCGGGCTGCTCGCCGACTTCATCGAGCGGGAATGGCTGACCGGGAAGAGCCGCCCGGGGCTGGACCTCGTCGTCGGGGGGCGTCGTGTCGCCCTGGACGCTCAAGGAGAGGCGGTCCTCGCCCGCGTGGTGCGCAGCCTGGTCGGGGACTGCCGGGATCTCTCCGGCGGCCCGACGATCGAGCTCCGAATTCCCGGCGAGTCCTTGTGATGGCCCCTGCAGGCGGCGGGTCCGACCCGGATCGTCTGCCGGTGGTTTCCGTGACCGGCGCCATCCTGGCCGGCGGGCGCTCGCGCCGGATGGGCAGCAACAAAGCCTTTCTCCCCTTCGGCGGCCGGCGCCTGATCGAGCATGTGCTGGATGTTCTCCGCCCCTTCTTCCCGGAAGTCCTGATCGCCGCCAACGAACGGGCCCCGTACGCCGCGCTCGGAGTGCCGGTCCACACGGATTGTATTCCGGACAAGGGACCCCTGGGGGGCATCTACACCGCCCTCGCATCGAGCAGCCACCCACGGACGTTCTGTCTCGCCTGCGACATGCCCTTGGTGAGTCCCGCGGTCGTCGCCCGCCTCTGCCGACTTCGCGCCCGACTTCGACGTCGTGGTCCCACACTCTGCCAAAGGGTATGAGCCGCTCCACGCGGTCTATAGCCGGTCCTGTCTGCCCCATCTGGAGGCCATGCTCCGGGAGGACCGGCTGCGCGTGGACGAACTGTTCAGGGCGGTGCGGGTGTGTCGGGTGGACGTCGAGGACCTCCGCCCGCTCGACCCGCGTCTTGAGTCCTTCCTCAACCTGAACACCCCGGAAGAGCTGGCGGCCGCGGTCGCGCTCTTCCAGGAGCGCGGGAAGTCTTGATGCGCACGCTGACGGAGAGCGGGGCGCTCCCGCGCCGTGCCCGCTCCTTTGTCTCTCTCTGAGGCGTCACGGAGGAGCCCGATGACCCGAGCGGATCTTCGTTTCGCGCACATCTCGGACCTGCACGTCGTGGCGGACGCGAGCCGCCTCCAGTACGAGGTGGACACGGCGGCCGTCCTCCGGCAGGCGATCGACATCCTGAACCGCCTGCGGCCGGACTTCGTGGTGGCCGGCGGGGATCTGATCAGCGACGAGTCGGAGGATTCGTATCGGCGGCTGCAAGAGCTGCTTCGGCCGCTCGCGGCCCCGATCCATTTCCTGATGGGGAACCACGACGCGCGGGCCGCCTTCCGGCGGATCTTCCATCCGTCCGGCCCCCCCACGGCCGACCCGGTCTGCGAGGCCTTCGAGGTGGGAGGCTTGCGCTTCCTTCTCTTGGACTCGTCGCTCCCCGGCAAGGAGGAGGGCGCGCTCTCGGGCGATCAGCTCCGCTGGCTGGAGGAGGAGCTTCGCGCCCATGCTGATAGGCCCACCTGGATCTTCCTGCACCACCAGCCGCTCCCGATCTACATCCGCTGGCTCGACCGGCTCGGCCTGACGAACGCCGAGCCGTTTCTCTCCCTCGTCTCGCGCCACCCCCAGGTGGCGGCCGTGGCCTACGGGCACGTCCATCAGGCGCGCAGCTTTCGCTATGGCAGAACGCTCTTCGCGAGCGTGCCCGCCCTGGCGTTCCAGTTCTCCCCGGTCAACCAGGAGCCGGAGATCACCCAGGATTCCCCGGGGTTTCGCGTGGTCGAGATCGCCGGGGGGCAGATGCGGCACTGGCTGCACTTCCTGGACGGCCGAGTCGTGTCGGAGCCGCGCCTCTCGGCCCTCCCCGTCTACGTTCGCTGAGTCGGCGCAGGAGGAATCATGCTGAAGTACGTCCCGGGGTTCGCGTTGGTCCTCGCCATCAGTTTCCCCGCACGCTTCGTTCAAAGCCAGATCACGGTGAACGGCAGGGAAGTGGTGAGCGCCGTTGCCATCGCCATCATCCTCGGCATCGTGATCCGCAACCTGATCGGAGTGCCCGACTCCTGCAAACCCGGCACGAGCTTCGCGGTGAAGCGGATCCTCCGGGTCGGGATCGCGCTGATGGGAGCGCAACTGAGCCTCGGTCAGGTTCTCAAGACCGGAGCGGCCGCCGTCTTCGTGGTGGCGACCTGCATCGTCCTGGCCATCCTGGTCGTCCGCTTCATCAGCATGCGCATGGGGATGTCGGATCGCCTGGGGACCCTCATCGGGGTCGGGACCTCCATCTGCGGGGTGTCGGCCATCGTGGCGACTGCCCCGCTGATCGACTCCCGGGAAGAGGAGACCTCCCTGGCCGTCGCCACCATCACCGTCTTCGGTCTGGTGGCGGTCCTGATTTATCCTTTGCTGGGGCACCTGTGGCACCTCTCCGACACCTTCTTCGGGACCTGGGCGGGGACGGCGGTCAACGACACCAGCCAGGTGGTGGCCACGGGCCTCATCTACAGCCAAAAAGCCGGCGAGGTGGCCACGGTGGTGAAGCTGACCCGCAATCTCTTCATGGCCCCCGTCATTGTGGGTCTGAGCTGGTTCTACTTGAAGAAGCGCCAGGCCGAAGGCGGGGCGGCGAGCGGAAGGAAGGGGCTCCGGCTCCATCAGGCCGTGCCCCTCTTCGTCCTCGGTTTCGTGGGGATGGCCATCCTGAATTCCCTGGGGGCCTTCTCGCCCGCCGTCCGTCAAGGCATCCAGAACGTTTCGCAGTTTCTGATCGTCTCGGCCCTGGCCGGCGTGGGCCTGGAAACCCACGTGGCCGCCATGAGGAAGATCGGCTTGCGGCCCTTCTACGCGGGCCTGTGCGCCGCGGCTTTCATGGCCGTCGTCAGCTTCGGTCTGATCACCCTGGCCGGTATCCGGTGAGGGCAAGAGCCCATCGAGCGGTTGTGGCGTGCCCCGGAGCAGCCATTCCGGACATTTCCGTTGACAGCGCAACAGGATCGGGGCAAGTTAGAACCACATTTCGAAATATCGGGCCCGCGGCTTGCCCCTCAGGCTGCGGGATGCCGCCTTTGTCAACTGCGAGGGCCATACTTGGAGGTTTGACGATGAAGCGCTTCATGCCTGTAATGACACTGGTACTGGTCGGAGCCTTCGTGCTCGCCGGCTTCTGCGGGGTCGCCCAGGCCCAGCAGAAGATCACAGCAAAGATCGCGGACATCCTGTCGCCGGATCACCCCCACTCCGCAACCATGCAGTTCTTCGCGGATAAGGTGAAGGAGCGGACCAAGGGCCGGGTGGAGTTCCAGGTCTTCAATAGCGCCCAGCTCGGCCAGACCAAGGACTTGTACATGGGCGTGCAGACCGGCAGCATCGAGATGGCCAAGATGCCGGCCTCATTCGCCGGCGAGTGGATTCCAGAGGAGAAGGTCTGGGACCTGCCCTACGTGTTCAACAGCCGGGACGATCTGTGGCGGGTGATCCGGAGTAACGTGGGCAAGAAATTCATGAACGAGATCTTCCCAAAGCAGGGCTTCGTGGGGGTCTTCTGGGTGGATGACGGGGGGCGGAGCATCTTCGCCAACAAGCCGGTGCGGAAGCCGGAGGATCTCAAAGGCCTGAAGATCCGCGTGCAGCCCAGCGACATCCAGATCCAGGCCATCAACGAGATGGGCGGGATCGGCACGCCGCTGGCCTTTGGGGAAGTGTATTTGGCCCTGCAGCAGAAGGTGCTGGACGGCGCCGAGAATTCGCCGGTGCTCTACTGGACCTCGAAACAATGGGAAGTCTGCAAGGTCTACTCCCTGACCGAGCAGTTCTGGTCCGTAAGCACGTTCATCGCCAACAAGAAGTGGTGGGACGGTCTGCCCAAGGATATCCAGGGCGAAATTGCCGCGGCCGGTCAAGATGCCGAGAAGTTCTTCCTGAACGCCTATACCACGCTGGAGGGCAAAGCCATCGGCCTGCTGAAGGAAAAGGGTGTGACAGTGGTGACCGACGTGGACAAGGCCACCTTCGAGAAGCGGATCCAGCCGGTGTATGACACCTTCGTGAAGAAGTACCCGTTCGGCAAGGAGTTGTTGGACCAGGTGCGGGCGGCCGAGAAGAAGTAGGGGAAGCCAACGCGGGGGGCGGCGGCGGTCCGCGAGCCGCCCCCCTCTTTTTTCTCTCTGCGGGCTCGGGGATGACAATGGTAAAGAAGGCCTTTGACAATCTGATCGAGGGGGCCTGCGCGATCCTGATGGTGGCGCTAGCCGTGGTGGTCTTCATCCAGGTCTTCAACCGATTCGTGCTCCAGACCCCCCTCGCCTGGTCGGAGGACCTGGCCATGCTCCTGTTCCAGTGGGTGGTTTTTGTCGGGGCGGCGCTGGGGGTGAAGCGGATGCGTCACTTCGGGATCGAGCTGGTGGTGAGGCAGTTTCCGGAGGGCTGGCGCCATCGGATTGAGCTTTTGACCCCCTTGGTGATGTTGGTCGTGGCGGTGGTGATGATTTTTCAAGGGTATGCCATCCTCACCCTGAACGTAAACCGGACCTTCGCCACGATGGACCTCTCCTACACGTGGGCGTTCCTCCCGATCCCGGTGGGCGGAATCCTGATCATCATCTATCTGATTCAGCTAGAAATCGAGCGCTGGAAGCAGGCACGGAAGGAGGCCCACCAGCGATGATCACGATCCTGGTGCTCCTCGGCAGCTTCATCCTCTTTGTGGTGTTCAACGTGCCGGTCGCCTTTTCCATGATCCTGGCCTGCATCCTTGCGCTGTTGCAGCATGGCATCATCCCCTTGTCCACCGTGACCCTGAAGTTGTACTCCGGCATCGACACCTTCCCCTTCCTGGCGATTCCCCTTTTTATCCTGGCCGGCGGATTGATGGAGCACGGGGGGATCTCCCAGCGCCTCGTGCGCTTGGCCCACAACCTGGTGGGTCACATCAAGGGCGGGTTAGGTTACGTCGTGGTGGTGGCGACGATGTTCTTGTCGGGGATCACAGGCTCCACGATTGCGGAAGCCTCGGCCCTGGGGAGCCTCCTCTTGCCCTCCATGATCCGGGCCGGATACGCCCCGGCCCACGCCTCGGCAATTGTGGCGGCCGCCGTCGGGATGGGGAAGATGATCCCGCCCTGCCTCAACATGGTGGTCCTGGGGGCAATCGCGAACATCTCGATCGCCGGGCTGTTCATGGGCGGTTTCCTGCCGGGGTTCCTCATGGCCCTGAGCCTGATGGTCGTGCTCTACGTTCAATCGGTCCGCGGGATCCTCCCCCCGGCGCAGTCGGCACGGCCCGCCTTCCGGGTGGTGCTGGTATCCCTCCGGGACAGCCTCGTCCCCCTCCTGATGCCCGTGATCATCTTCGGGGGGATCTTCGGCGGGGTCTTCACCGCCACGGAGGCCGCCGCGGTGTCGACCGTGTATGCCTTCCTCGTCTCGTGCTTCATCTATAAGGAGCTCACGGTCCGGGTCCTGTACCGGATCCTGGTGGACACCGCGGTGATGACAGGGGTAACGTGCCTGCTCGTCGGGGCCGCGACGACCTTCTCCTGGATCCTGGCCACCCACCAGGTCCCTCGTTTGATCGGGAGCGGGATCGAAGCCGTCGGCGGGGGGCCCAGGATCTTCCTGCTCCTGGCCGTCACAGTCTTTCTGGTGTTTGGCTTGGTCCTGGACGGGTTGCCGGCGATCCTGATCTTTTTTCCGATCCTGTACCCCATCGCTACCGCGCTGCAAATCCATCCGCTGCACTTCGGGATTCTCGTCATCGCGGCGGTGGAGATCGCCATCGTGGCGCCCCCACTCGGCTTATGTCTGGTGATCATCTGTAGCATCGCCAAGGTCCAGCTCGCGGAGACGATCCGGCCCTCGATCCCGTACATCAGCATCCTGATCGTGGATCTGATCATCATGGTCTTCTGGCCGCAGCTGGTCCTCATTCTGCCCCAGCTGTTCAAACTATGAGGGGGCGGGCCGAGAACAGTTCGGCGGTTCGACAGTTCGGCGGTTCGACAGTTCTGATGGACGCGATAGAGTGAACTGTTGAACCGCCCGTAATCCATTGGCCATGACCAGAAAGGTGGCTCGGTGGCGATTGAACGGTTCGAGGACCTGCAAGCCTGGCAGGGGGCTCGGGCTCTGGCGCGAACCGTCTACCAACTTACGCGGAAAGCGACTTTTGATCAGGACCGAGACCTCCGCTGGCAGATGCGTGCTGCCGCAGTATCACCCATGGGGAACATAGCCGAAGCGCATGGGCGCTATTCCTTCGAGGACAAGCGGCGTTTCTTGGACATTGCTTTGGGGTCGTGCAAGGAAACCCAGAGCCATTGCTACGTTGCCCTCGATCAGGATTACATCACTGAAGACGAATTCCATGAGGTGTATGCTCAGGGGGAGACCGTTGGCCGCTTGATTGCGGGCATGATCGCGAACCTCGAGCGTCAGATCGGTGCCAGACAGGCTGTAAGAAAGAGTACACGCGAGATTGCGAGACGAGCGTAAACAGATCGTCGTCCCGCTTTCCCGCCGAACTGTCGAACTGCCGAACTGCCGAACTGTCGAACTGCCGAACCTCCGAAGGGACATTACATGGACAAAGTCGGCATCGGGATCATCGGGGCGCGGTTCGCCGCCGATCTGCACGCCCACGCCCTGAGCAAGATCCGAGGCGGCAAGTGCGAGATCGTCGCGGTCTGCTCGAAGACGAAAGAGAGCGCCGCGGTCTTCGCGAAGACGTTCAACATCCCGTACATCTACACCGACCATCGGGCGATGCTGGAGCGAAAGGATATCCAACTCGTGACGCTCCCCGTGGTGACGAGCCTCCATCACACGCTGGCCATCGACGCGGCCAACGCGGGCAAGAACATCGTGATAGAGAAGCCGCTCACCGGCTGCTTCGCCGCGGCCGACTCCATGTCGCGACAGGCGATGTTTGCCGGGGCCATGAAGAACGCGAATGCCGTGGCGGAGGCCTGTCGCCGGAACAATGTCGTCATGGGGTATGCGGAGAATTTCGTCTACGCCCCGCCGGTGGCCAAGCTCCGGCGGCTGATGGACGCCGGCGGGGGGACGCTGCTGGATCTGCGCGCCGAGGAGAGCCACTCGGGATCGCACGCCGCCTATTCGCGGCGCTGGGCGACGGCCGGGGGCGGCTCCATGCACCGAATGGGGTCGCATCCGATCGGGGCGGTGATCCATCTGAAGCACTACGAAGGAATGCAGAAGTTCGGCAAGCCCATCCGGGTCAAGTCGGTCCTGGCGGACGTGGCGCAGCTCACGAAACATCCGGCCGTCCAGGCGGCGCCCAAGAAGTATCTGGTGACCTCCTGGGAGGACGTGGAGGACTGGTCGGCCGCCATCCTCACCTTCGAGGACGGGACCAAGGCCTCGGTCTTCTCCACCGACGTCAGCCTGGGCGGGGTAAAGAATCTGCTGACCGCCTATCTCGACAACGCCGTGGTCCAGGTGAACATCAATCCCAACACCAGCCTGCAGGTCTACGCCCCCGACGGGCAGATCTGGGGGGACGAGTACATCACCGAGAAGGTGGAGACGAAGAGCGGCTGGCAGTTCCCCAGTCCTGACGAGGACTGGATGCGCGGGTACCCCCAGGAGATGGAGGACTTCGTGGACGCCGTGCGGGAGAAGCGCGAGCCGTTGTCGGGCCTCCTGCTCGCGCACGAGACGGTCGAGGTGATCTACGCCGGCTACGTCTCGGCCCAGGAGGGGCGGCGGGTGGAGCTGCGGCGGTAAGCCGGTTCCAGGAGGACCCCATGAGCGTCCGCGAGACCTACGAGTACAACCGGCTCACCTGGCCCGAGATGAACGATGCCATCGAGATGCAGAAGGTGGTCATCCTGCCGACCGGCTCGACCGAGCAGCACGGGCCGCACATGCCGCTGGACGTGGACCTGTTCCTGGCGACGTCGGTCTGCCACGAGCTCGGCCGCCGCGCCCCGGACAAGGTCCTGGTCCTGCCTGCGATCCCCTACGGTTTGAATATGCATCATATCGATTTCCCCGGGACCATCCACATCCAGCCGGACCATTTCATCAATTTCTGTGTCGACGTGACCAAGAGCGTGGCCTATCATGGCTTCAAGCGGATCGCGCTGGTAAACGGCCACGGGTCGAACGGACCGATGGTGGACCTGGTGGCGCGGCGCACGGTTCTGGAGACCCCTTCGATCTGCTGCGCCTTCACCTATATCTCCCTGGGGTGGGCGGAGGCGTTGAAAGTCCTGGAGAGCGAGGTGCATGCCCACGCCGACGAGTACGAGACCTCGCTCTATCTGTACTTCGCACAGGAGCGGGTCCGATTCGACAAGGCGGTCTTCGGCAACGACCGTGTGGGGCAATACATGAGCTCGGACTCCACAAAGACGGTCCGCTTCAACGACTTCTGGGGACGCTGGACGAAGACCGGTGTCCACGGGGATCCCGCCAAGGCAACCCCGGAGAAGGGAAAGCAGATCCTGGAGATCGTGATGAAGCACATGCTCGCCTGGCTGGAGGAATACCGGACCTGGCCGATCGAAGCCCGATCGGATCAGCACCGGTTGCCGGCACAGAAGGACATCCGCTGGTAGGCCGGCCTCACGGGCCGCGCCGGGGCATTGACCCTCACCGAAGGAGGACCCATCATGAGACACCGGAAATGGATCGCGTGGTTCGTGGGGTGTGTCGCGGGATTCGTCCTCCTGTTTGGTGTGGCGGGGCCCGCCCCGGCCGGCACCGTGCTGAAGATCGCCGCAGACGGGGACATCTCCGACGTGGACCTGCACAATACGACCCACTACCTGAACCGTGTCGTCCTGCTGAACGTCTACGACATGCTGTTCGCCCTGGGCGAGGACATGGGCCCCAAGCCCTCCCTGGTGGACAAGTACACGGTGAGCCCCGACGGGCTGGTCTACACCCTGACCCTGCGTAAGGGGGTGAAGTTCCACAGCGGCAAGACGCTGGACGCGAAGGATGTGCTCTATTCCCTCACCAAGATGCAGAGCAAGGGGCCGCGATCCGGTCAGTTCAAGAAACTGATGAAGTCGATCGAGACCCCCGACGCCCTGACCGTCAAGATCACCCTGAACGAAGTGAATGCCGGCTTCATCGCCACGCTGGCGAACCCGATCGCCCCGGCCGTGATCTATCCCGACGGGGAGGCCGAGCGGCAGGGCGGGGCGCTCACCAAGCCGGTCGGGACGGGCCCGTTCGAGTTCGTGGAGTGGAAGAAGGACAGCGTCGATCCGGCTGAAGAAGTTCGCCGGCTACACCGTGGACGACCGCCCCACCTCCGGTTTCACGGGGAAGCGGCTGGCGCTGGTGGATCAGGTGGACTTCATCCCCATCCGAGATTCCTCGGTCCGGGCGGCGGCACTGGAGCGGGGCGACGTGGACGTGGCCCTCTCCCTCACGCAGCAGGACGTCGAGCGGTACAAGGGGAAGCCGGGTCTGACCGTCGCCGCCAAGCCGGGGGTCACGTTCGCCGATCTCCGCTTCGGGTTCAAGAAGGGGATCTTCATGAACAACCCGAAGCTCCGGCAGGCGGTCGCGTATGCCATTGACAAGGAGGAGGCGGTCAAGGCGGTCACCTTTGGCCTGGGCAAGGCCGCGCCGGCCGGGATCCCGATCGGGACCCCGTACTTCGGCGCGGTGCATGCCAACGACCCGTATGCCAAGCCGAATCCGGAAAAGGCCAAGCAGCTCCTGCGGGAGGCCGGCTACAAGGGCGAGGAGGTCATCCTCGACGTCCACCTGCAGCCGGAGATCTACGCCGAGTTGGCCGTGGTGCTCCAGGCCCAGCTCCAGGCGGTGGGGATGAACGTCCGCGTGCGCACGCTGGAGTCGGCGGCGCTGCAGACGACGTGGGACGGCGGCGAGTTCGCCTTCTTCCTCTCGGGACTCAGCCCGCGCCCGGATGCCGAGATCTACTACTGCCAGTTCTGGGAGAGCACCAGCACCTCGACCGGGTACAAGAATGCCGGGTACGACCGGCTGTGCGGCGCCGCACGGACGACCCTCAAGGACGAGGATCGCAAGAAGGTCTTCACCGACCTGGAGAACCTGCTTCGCGCGGACGTGCCGTGGATCCCGATCTTCTACCTCCCGCAGGTCGAAGGCTGGCGCAGCAACGTCCAGGGGTGGCAGATGTGGTCCGCGGGATACGCGCGCGCCTGGAACGTCTCGATCTCTAAGTAAGCCGTTGTCAAGGAATAAGCCGTAACGAAACTCCAATAGATAGACAAGTTATTTCGTAACGGCTCCTAACGTCAATCTCCGCGTCCCGCCCGCCGACCGATGGGCGGGCGGGACGGATATCCGATGCCACCTCTCTTCCGACATATCCTCGCCCGCCTGATCGCGCTCGTGCCGCTGCTGATCGCGCTCTCGATCGCCTCCTTCGCTCTGGTGCATATCATCCCGGGCGACCCGGCGCTGGTGATGCTGGGCGGCGAGGGGACGCCCCAGCAGGCAGCCGAGCTGCGCAAGCAGCTCGGGCTGGACAGGCCGCTGCCGGTGCGATACTGGGAGTGGCTCTCGCGGGTGGTGCGGGGCGATCTGGGGGAGTCCCTCTACAACAAGACTCGGGTGGTCGACGAGCTGATCTGGCGGTTTCCCACCACGCTGGCGCTGGTCTCCCTGTCGCTCCTGATCTCGATCCTGATCGGGGTCCCCGCCGGGCTGCTCTCGGCGGTGTACCGGAATACCTGGATCGACCACGCCGCCCGGGTGTTCACGCTGCTCAGCCTCTCCATGCCCAGCTTCTGGCTGGGCCTCATGCTGATCCTCCTCTTCTCCCTGAAGTTGAATCTCCTGCCCATTGTGGGATACACCTCCGTCGTCACCGATCTGTGGGGCGGGCTGCGGTTTCTCATCCTGCCGAGCTGTGCGCTGGGCACCTATCTCACCGCCCTGCTGGCGCGCCTGGTCCGGAGCAGCGTCCTGGAGGTGCTGGGACAGGATTACATCCGCACGGCGCGGGCCAAAGGGCTGCGCGAGCGAGCCGTGCTGTTCCGCCACGCGCTGCGGAACGCGCTGATCCCCGCCGTGACCGTGATGGGCATCAATATGGGCATCCTGCTCGGCGGCAGCGCCGTCATCGAGACCCTCTTCGTCCTGCCGGGGGTGGGGCAACTCGTGATCACGGCCCTCTACAATCGGGACCTCCCGGTGATCCAGGGACTGATCCTGTACATCTCGGTGCTGTACGTCCTGATCAATCTGGCGGTGGACCTCCTCTACACGTATCTGGACCCGCGGCTGCGCTTGGCCTGAGCGGGTCGGTCGGCGACGACGATGCGCATCTCGACCTCCACCATCCCTGCGATGGCCCCTCCGCCGCCACGCGGCGAGCGCGCAGGCCGGATATGGCAGCAGCTTCGCCGCAACCGGCTCTCCCTCGCCGGGAGCGCCATCGTCCTCAGCCTAGTCGTGGTGGCCTTGGCGGGCCCGCACCTCGGCCTGCCGAGTCCGGTGAGGCTGAACATCCCGCAGCGATTCCTCCCACCGGGCGCGGGCCACTGGTTCGGGACCGACCAGTTGGGCCGGGACGTCCTGAGCCGGGTGGTGTACGGGGCGCGCGTCAGTCTGATGGCCTCGCTATTGACCATGCTCGGCGCGGGGCTGCCCGGGGTCCTGCTGGGAATCCTGGCCGGGGTCAGCACGGGTCGGGTCGGCGCCCTGATCATGCGGGGCATGGATCTCATGATGTCCTTCCCGCCGCTCCTCCTCGCCGTGGCGGTGGCGGCGGCGCTTGGGACGGGCACCAAGAGCATCGTCATGGCGCTGAGCGTGGTCTATTTCCCGCGGATCGTGCGGGTGACGCGTGGGGTTGCCCTCTCGGTGATCGCGCAGGAGTACATCGTCGCAGCCGAGGCGCTGGGGAGCCCCCGCTGGCGGCTGATTCTTCGCACCGTCATGCCGAACTGCCTGTCGGTGGTCGTCGTGCAGCTCAGTCTCTATTTTGCCGAGGTCCTGCTCGCCGAAGCGGCGCTGTCGTTCCTCGGCCTGGGCGAGCCCCCGCCCACGCCGACGTGGGGAAACATCCTCCAGGATTCCCAGAAGTACATCCGGAACGCCCCGTGGATCTCCATCTTCCCGGGCTGCGCCATCGCCGTCTCCGTTCTGGGATTGAATCTGTTCGGGGACGCCGTCCGGGACGCCATGGACCCGCGCCTGCGCACGTAGCGCCGTCGTGCTGCATTTCATGCGGCAGCGCACCACCCTATGGCCCGACGTGCGGATAGGCCCAAACGGGTAGGTATGGTCCCGCAAGCGGCCGGCCGGTTTCTGCTGAATTCTGGCCGCCGATTGTGGTAGGTTTCTGCTGCTCAGGCTTATCGGTTATCAAACCGGGTGGGTGGCGGCCGCTGGGGTCTTGTGGGCGGCTCCCCAGGGAGCTTGAGGATGGCCGTGGCCAAATTGATCGCGTCGCGGGGAGGGAACGGCTTCTGGCAGTGGGCGACGCAGAGCTTACCCATCAACCGCGCCTGCTTTCCCGAGACGTCGTAGGCGGTCATGGCCACGATGGGGATGTGCCGGGTGGCCGGGTCCTGCTTCAGTGCCTGGGCCACGGAGAGGCCGTCCAGATCCGGGAGCTGGATGTTCATGAAGATCAGGCTCGGCTGGCGCTCTGTGGTTAACTGGAACGCCTCGACGGCGGTATTGGCCTGCAGAACGGTGAAGTCGGCAAATCGGAAGGCGTCGGCCAGGAGTTGGGAGATATCCAGGCTGTCCTCGATGATCAGGACCGTGGCTTTCGACATGGCCGGATCCTCCTGAGGGGGGAAGGCCGCAGAGGTCTGGGGACAGCGTGTCGGATGCTATCCTGGGGATCCACGGGAGCGCAAGGGGTTTCTGACTTGGGCGGGACTCGCGGGCCCCTCTTTCGTTCTTCTTGCATCGGAGGTTGACCATGGGCATCTTGGATCGGTTCTCGCTGACAGGCAAGACCGCGCTCGTCACCGGCGCGGGCCGGGGGCTGGGGCAGGGCATGGCGCTGGCACTGGCCGAGGCGGGCGCGGACATCGCCATCGCCGAGCTGGACCTGCCGGCCGCGGAAGAGACGGCGGCCGAGGTCGGAAAACGCGGGCGGAAGGCCCTGTCGTTCAAGGCCGACGTGACCGACTTCGACTCCGTCCAGGCCATGTTCAAGAGCGCGGTCGAGGAATGGGGCCACCTCGACATCCTGGTGAACAACGCAGGATTCGCACAGCCCGTGTCGGTCCTCGAGATGAGCGTCCAGGATTGGGATCGGATGCTGGCGGTGGATCTGAAGGGCGGGTTCTTGTGCTGCAAGGCCGTCGCACCGTACATGATCAAGCAGGGGGGCGGAAAGATCGTCAACATCGCCTCCATGTCCTCGTTCCATGTGAACCGGGATGCCGACTACGCCCACTACAACGCGGCCAAGGCCGGGGTGGTGATGCTCACCAAGACCCTGGCGGTGGAGTGGGCTCGCCACAAGATCTACGTCAACGCCATCAGCCCCGGTTACTGCCGGACGCCGGGCAACGCGGCGCGCTCCGACAATCCGGCCATCCGGGCCATCCGGGTGGACCAGGGGGTGATCAAGCGGTACGGCCAGGGCTACGAGGATCTGGGCGGTGCGGTGGTGTACCTGTCGTCGGATGCATCCAACTTCACGACCGGATGCAATCTCGTCGTGGACGGCGGCTACAGTCTTTAGCAGGCTGCTAAAAAAGGCCCATCTGCGGCGGGGTTGGCACCTGCTCGGGCACTCGCTGCGGCGTACCTGGAGTACGCCTCACTCGGCCCCATTGTTATGCGTGCGCCGCCTTGCATCTGGACCTTTTTGAGCAGCCTGTCGAAAAGTGAGTTCTTTAGCAGCCTGTTAGGGGGGATCGGCCCGCACGTGAGGCGCAAGCCAAGGAGGATGCGATGAAACGGTGGAGCCTGTTGCTCGCGATTGCCCTGCTCGTCTGTTTCAGCGGCGTGGCCCTGGCCGGCGAGAAGCTGATGGTCTACACCTCGATGAAGGAGAGCCTGATCGGGACGCTGCGGGATGCTTTTGCGAAGAAACACCCCGAGGTCTCCTTCGATTACTACTCGGCCGGGGCCGGGAAACTGATGGCCAAGATCGCCGCCGAACGGCAATCGGGGAAGATCACGGCGGACATCCTGTGGCACAGCGAGGTGCCGGACTTCTTCCAGCTCAAGAAGGAAGGGGTCTGGGAGAAGTACGTCTCGCCCGAGGCCAAGGCCGTGGAGAGCACGGTGAAGGATCCTGACGGATTCTTCACGCCGGCGCGTCTGGGCACCCTGGGGCTGGCGTACAACACCAAGAAGATCACGGCCCCGCCGAAGGGGTGGCAGGACATGCTCGACCCGCGCTTCAAAGACGGCTTCGCCATCGCGAATCCCGCGCTGTCCGGGACGGCCATGATGAGCGTGGCCATGATCGCGAACACCTTCGGCTGGGAGTACATCCAGAAGCTCAGGGCCAACGGGGCCAAGATGGGGTCCGGCTCGGGCCAGGTGGTGGACGACACAGCCTCCGGCGACTTCAAGGCCAGTCTGGCCCCGGATTACATCGCCATCGACAAGATCCAGAAGGGCGCCAACATGGGCATCGTCTTCCCCAAGGAGATGCTGGTGGTGCCCAGCCCCATCGCCATCTTCAAGGGGACCCCGAACCTGAAGGCGGCCCAGAAGTTCGTCGACTTCCTGCTCTCCAAGGAGGGCCAGTCCATCGTGGCGGGTGAGGGGACCCTGCCGATCCGGGCGGATGTGGCCGTGGACAAGAAGCACGGGCTTCCTCCGGCCGACGAGGCGGTGAAGCGCGCCATGAAGGTGGACTACCTCAAGGTGATGGAGGAGAAGGAGTCTATCATCCAGAAGTTCACCCAGATCATGCGGTAGCCAAGAACGGACTCGGCAGAGCGGGGGAGCGGGGAGCGGGAGAATCTTCAGAGAACTGGTCTGAGGCGCAGGGCCGGCCGCTATGGAGCGCTCGCCCCTGCGCCTCCTCCTTCTCCTCCTCTCCCCCTCACCCGATCCCCTCGTCGCAGTCAAGGAGCGCCCATGGCTGACGTCCGGTTGGAAAACCTGGCGGCGGTCTTCGGGACCCATCGGGTCTTCGAGGGTTTCACGCTGACGATCCGGGACGGGGAGTGCTTCTCGCTCCTCGGACCGTCGGGGTGTGGGAAGAGCGTGGTCATGCGGATGATCGCGGGCTTCGAATACCCCAGCGCGGGCGAGGTCTTCATCGGGGATCAACTGGTCTCCAGCGCAGCCAAGAAGGTCCATGTCCCGACCGAATCCCGGAACATCGGGGTCGTCTTCCAGGACTACGCGGTGTGGCCGCACAAGACGGTCTTCGAGAACGTGGTCTACCCGCTCCAGATCCAGAAGATCTCGCCGGCCGAGGCCAGGACGCGCGTGCTGGAGGCCATCGCGCAGGTGCACCTGGGCAGCCTGGAAGACCGCTACCCGTCGCAGCTCTCCGGTGGGCAGCAGCAACGCGTGGCCCTGGCGCGGGCCTTGGTCTCTCGCCCCAAGATCATGCTCCTGGACGAGCCGCTCACCAATCTCGACGCGAACCTCCGGGAGGAGATGCGGTTCGAGATCAAGGACCTCCAGCGCCGGACCGGCGTCACGATCCTGTACGTCACTCACGATCAGGAGGTGGCGCTGGCCATCTCCGACCGGATCGGGATCATGGGAAAGGATGGGTCGCTCCGCCAGATCGGAGACCCGCACGCGATCTACACCGACCCGGATGACGGCTTCGTCTTCAACTTCCTGGGGGTGGCGAACTTCATCCCCGTGGAGCGCCAAGAACGGCGCGGTGCACATCCAGGGGAGCGAACTCCCGCTTCGGGTCGAGATCTCTCCGGCCGCGCGGGAGCGGATCGCCACGGGCGAGGTGGTGGCCGCGTGCCGGCCCTTCGAGATCGACCTGGTCCGCGACGGGGGCGCGACGCGCGGGGTGGTGCGGCGGCGGGTCTTCCTGGGGCCGATCGTGACCTACTTCGTCACGGTGGGCGCGGTCGAGATCCGGGCGCAGCAGGAGGCGGCGGAGGCCTTCCGGGACGGGCGGGCGCTGGAGGAAGGAGAAGCTTGCGGGCTCACCTTCCATGCCTTGCGGTGGTACGACAAGGCCGGCATCGGGAAGGAGGCCGGATCATGACCGGCGCCGATCGCAAATTCGGCATCGCGGAGATCCTGCTGCTCTTCTCGGTCCTGGTCCTGGTGGTGGTGGTCGCCGTCCCGATCCTGCTGATCCTCTGGAATGCCTTCGTGGTGGACGGGGGGCTGAACATCGCGGGGGTGATCCAGGTCCTGAGCCAGCCCGACGTCTTCCAGGCGGTCGTGAACTCCCTGGTCATCGCCTTTGCGGTGACGATCGTGAGCACCATCCTGGGGGTCTTCTTCGCCTGGCTGGTCTCGCGGACCGACCTTCCCTTCAAGGAGACGATGAAGCTGCTCTTCCTGGTCCCCTTCATGCTGCCATCCTTCATCGGAGCCATCGCCTGGAAGATGCTGCTGTCGCCGCGCTCCGGCCTGGTCAACAAGTGGCTGATGGGCCTCTTCGGGACCGAGCAGCCCCTCTTCAACATCTACACCCTGGGCGGGATCATCGCCGTCGAGAGCATGTACCTCTTCCCGTTCGTCTTCATCCAGGTCTCCGGGGCGCTGGAGCGGATGGATCCCACGCTGGAGGAGTCGGCGCGGATCTCGGGGGCGGGGCTGCTTACCATCACCCGCCGGATCACGCTGCCTCTGATGCTGCCCAGCATCGCCGCGGGGGCGCTGCTGGTGGCCCTCTACTCGCTGGCACACTTCGGCGTCCCCGCGGTCCTGGGGACGGAATCAGGCATCTTCAACATCCCGACCCTCATCTACCAGAAGATCTACGCCAGCGGCGGCCGGTTCGAGGCCATCCGGGCGGGGACGATCCTGTCCTCCATCCTGGTGATCGCCGCCGCGCTCATCCTTTACTCCCAGAACCGGATCCTGACGGCGGGCCGCTTCCAGGTCATCGCGGGCAAGAGCGTGCGGCCGATGCTCCTCAAGCTCCGGGGCCTCAAGTACCCGCTGCTTGCCCTCAGCGTCCTCTATATCGCCGTCACGGTGCTCCTGCCGACGGTCACGATCTTCCTGGTGGCGCTGCTCAAGACCTACGGGCTCAGCTTCAACCTCGAGAACATGACCCTGCAC
Organism: uncultured Methylomirabilota bacterium; assembly: GCA_963727695.1. Classification (GTDB taxonomy): domain Bacteria; phylum Methylomirabilota; class Methylomirabilia; order Methylomirabilales; family 2-02-FULL-66-22; genus 2-02-FULL-66-22. Next base: position 28,800 of record CAVSHW010000028.1, read on the forward strand.
AACTTCGCCTACATCCTGTTCACGATGAAGCTGACCAGGGACGCCATCTGGAACAGCTTCTACCTGTCGCTGGCGGCGGCCCTGGTGACGATGCTGGTGGGGACCCTGATCTCCTATGTGATCGTGAAGATGCGGGTGCGGGGCAAGTTCCTGCTGGAGTTCCTGGGGCTGCTGCCCTTCTCGGTGCCGGGGACGGTCATCGCGCTGGGCGTGATCCTGATGTGGAGCGGGAAGTTCGGGGTGAACCTCTACAACACCGCCTGGATCATCTTCGTGGCCTACATCGCCCGTTACATGGCCTTCGCCCTGAAGTCCACCTCGGCCGCGCTGGAGCAGGTCGGCGACTCGCTGGAAGAGGCGGCGCGGGCCTGCGGCGCCACCCACTGGCAGGCCATGAAGGACGTGGTCCTGCCCCTGATCAAGCCGGGGATGGTGGCGGCGTTCTTCCTGATCTTCCTGCCGGCGCTGCGGGAGCTGACCACCTCCGTGCTGCTGTACGGCCCGACGACGCGGACGATCGGCGTGGCCATCTATGCGCTTGAACGAGGATGGCGAGACGGTGTACGCCGCCGCCCTCGCGGCGGTGGCGCTCTTCATCATCGTCGTCGGGCACTGGGTGATCAAGCGCGTCACCGGCACCACCAAGATCGGCGGCGGAGGGGCTTAGTACATGGCGCACGTGATCCTGCGGGACATCACCAAGCGATTCGGGAGCGTCGTGGCCGTCGACAAGCTGAACCTCGAGGTCGCGCGCGGGCAGTGCATCTCTTTTCTCGGCCCCTCCGGCTGCGGGAAGACGACGACGCTCCGCATGCTGGCCGGTTTCGAGGACCTGGACGAGGGCGAGATCCTGGTTGGAGATCGCGTCATCTCTTCCAGCTTCAAGAACTACTACCTGCCGCCGGAGAAGCGGGACTTCGGCATGGTCTTCCAGGCCTTCGCCGTCTGGCCGCATCTCAGCGTATTCGACAACGTGGCCTTTCCGCTGCAGATCCGTGGGCTGTCCCGGGCAGAGATCCAGGAGAAGACGACCAAGGCGCTGACCTACACGGGACTGCTGGATGCCCAGGAACAGCTACCCGAACGAGCTGTCGGGCGGGCAGAAGCAGCGGATCGCGCTGGCCCGCTCCATCTCGTTCAATCCCACGGTGATGCTGCTGGACGAGCCGCTCTCGAACCTGGACCCGAAGATGCGCGAGGTGATGCGGTTCGAGATCAAGGAGCTGCAGAAGCGGTTCAACTTCACGATCATCTACGTCACCCACGACCAGGCCGAGGCCATGGCTCTCTCCGACCGGATCGTGGTGATGGACTTCGGGGCCCTGATCCAGCAGGACGGTACGCCGATCGACGTCTACCTCAAGCCCGCCAACAAGTTCGTCTTCGGCTTCATCGGCCTGTCGAACTTCCTCGACGTCGAGGTCGCGGATGGAAAGGTCTTTCTTGCGGGGGCTCGCGCCGCGGGCCCGGTGACGGCCGTCGTCCCGCCCCAGGCGGCGGGAAAGCCGCCCACACTGGCCTGCCGGCCCGCCGAGATCGAGATGGTCCCGACCGGGGGCGTGCGGGGGGTTGTCATGCGCCGGGTCCTCCTGGGCGACATCATCGACTACATGGTGAAGGTCGGCCCGACCGAGGTCCGGGTGCAGCGCAGCGTGCGCAAGCCGCTGTTCGGCGAAGGGGACCAATGCGGCCTGGTGTTCGCCGCCCTGCACTGGTACGACGAATCCGGTGCGCGGGTGAGCGCCTGACCGACCCCTCTCCCCCGCCATCCCCCGCGAGCCGGGGAGAGGAAAATGGAGAGGGCGCGAGGGGCAAGAGACAAGGGGCGATCGTGCCAAGATATGTGCTGATTCGTCACGGGGAGTCGGTGTGGAACGAGGAGCGGCGGATCCAGGGGAATCAGGATCCTGCTCTTTCCGACCGTGGGCGGCGGCAGGCCGACCTCTTGGTGGCCGGCCTCACGGGCCGCCTCCCGGAGTCCGTGGCGGCCATCTATACGAGTCCGCTTCGACGGGCGGCCGAGACCGCCGAGCGGATCGCCGGGGCGTTCGATCTTCCCATCGTCCCGGAGCCCGATTTCCGCGAAATGCGACTGGGCCGGTGGGAAGGGATGACCGTGGCAGAGATCCAGGCGGCCTTCCCAGGCACCTACGAGCACTGGCTCGCCGATCCGCTGACGTATCCGGCCCCGGGGGGCGAGAAACTGGAGGCGTTTTTCGCCCGGGTGGTCGGCGCCTTCGCGCGGATGCGGGAGTCCCGGCCAGGAGCCGACGCCATCCTGGTCTCCCACGGCGGCGTCGTGAAGGCGCTCCTGTGCCACGTTCTGGGACTGGATATGCGGGCTCTGTTCCGGATCAAGCAGGACAACACGGCCATCAACCAGATCGAGTTGGACCGAGACGTCCGTCGCGTGGTCTTGGTCAACGACACCTGCCACCTCGCCGGGGCCGGGGACGATCTGGTGCCGAAGGATGTCCTCACGGACGCCGCCCTCTGACCTGGATTATCCAGGCCAAGTTACATACCACAGCCGCGGGAGTCACTCACACATGGATCTGCGATCACTTTCCG
>CAVSHW010000029.1:0-72663 GCA_963727695.1 uncultured Methylomirabilota bacterium
GAGTGAATTTTATGTTCAAATTTGTTGTAAAGCGTCTAATTGCCATGATTCCAGTTGTCCTGGCTGTGACGTTCGTTGTTTTCACCATCATGTGGTTTGTTCCCGGTGATCCAACCAATATCATACTGGGAAATGAATGGTCAGAAGCGGCAAGTGCCAAACTCAAAGCGGAACTGGGTCTTGACCAATCATTCCTCGTTCAGTTTTTTCGCTACGCAACGAATCTGGTTCGAGGCGATTTTGGCATGTCCTATATTACCCGGGCTCCCGTTGGAGAACAACTGATGGCCCGCTTTCCCAACACGCTCGTGGTTGTGGCCGGTGCGATGCTGTTCTGTGTCTGTGTGGGAGTGCCGATTGGTGTCTACTCAGGTGTCAGGCCCTATTCCTTGTTCTCCAATTTCACCATGGTTGCAGGGCTCCTTGGTATATCCTTTCCTATTTTCTGGCTGGGGCTCTTACTTATTTTACTTTTTTCAGTATACCTTCGCTGGCTGCCTTCGAGCGGCCTTGAGGATGGCTTTGCCAGTCTTATACTGCCATCCCTTGCTTTGGGCAGCAACTATATGGCTAACATCATGAGAATCCAGCGTTCTTCCATGCTCGAAGTCATACGGCAGGATTATATTCGTACGGCAAAGGCAAAAGGCGTCAAGGCGCGAGATGTAGTCATTAAACATGCTCTTCAGAATTCGATGATGCCTACGATTACTGTTATCGGTATGGACATCGGCACTTTGCTTGGCGGAGTTGTATTGACAGAGACGGTGTTTTCAATTCCTGGGACAGGCAGACTGCTCGTTGAATCGATTAACAAGAGAGACACGCCCACTGTTCTCGGTTGTTTGGTTATTATGGCAGTTTGTATAGCTATTTCGAACCTGGTGGTTGATATTGTCTACGCGTACGTGGACCCCAGAATTAAAGCGCAGTACGGCGGGGGGAAGGACTAACAATGGATGAAACGGTAAAGAAATATACAACAAGAAAAGAGTTCTTCAAGCAATACAAGAAGAAAAGTCGCCTTCAGGAGACTTGGAATAGATTTTTGAGAAATAGACTGGCCGTTATCGGCTTGTTTATTTTTGTTTTCATTATGCTGGCGGCTGTTGTGGCACCATTAATTGCAAATTATGATACCGACGCTATAAGAGTCAATGTGCCAAGTCGCTTGCAGTCGCCAAGCGCCAAGCATATTCTCGGCACGGATGAACTGGGGCGGGATATTATGGCTCGCATCGTGCACGGCGCTCGTATTTCTCTCGTGGTCGGATGTGCAGCTATAGCGGTTGCGTTGTTCATTGGCGGTGCATTAGGAGCCATTGCAGGTTATTCCGGAGGCAAAATCGATGACGTGATTATGCGTTGTATGGATGTGTTTTTATGCCTGCCTGATGTGCTGCTGGCGCTGGCGATTGTGGCTGCATTCGGCACGAACCTGGTGAATTTGACTATCGCTATCGGGCTCGCCTTCACGCCGAAGTTTTCACGTGTAGTGCGTTCAGCGGTGATGACGGTGAGAGGCGTGGAGTATGTGGAGGCGGCAAGAACCATTGGGGCAACCAACACCCGGGTCATTACAAATCATGTGTTGATCAATTGCTTCGGCCCCATTATGGTCCAAGTGACACTGTATGTTGCAAATGCAATATTGACTATTGCCGCAATGAGTTTCATCGGCCTTGGCATTCAGGCCCCTATCCCTGAGTGGGGGAATATGCTTGCATCCGGCCGTGTTTACATGCGTGACCACGCCTATATCGTTATGGCACCGGGGCTGGCGATTTTCCTGACGATCCTTTCGCTTAACCTTTTGGGCGACGGGTTGCGTGATGCGCTGGATCCCAGGTTGAAATAGCAGAAGGATAAATATGGAAATCAAAAAGATAAACGAACAGGAAAACACACTCGAGATAAAGAATCTTGTGATTCACTATGTTAGTGATGAAGAAGTGGTAAAAGCTGTTAACGGTGTGAGTATTATAATTAAAAGCGGTAAGACCCTTGGTCTGGTAGGCGAGACCGGCGCAGGAAAGACCACCACTGCGCTATCTATTCTCAATCTGGTCCCGGAACCTCAGGGGAAAATTCTTTCAGGCGAGGTATTATTACAGGGCCGGAGTGTTCTATCGATGAGCGAACGTGAGTTGGAGGTTATGCGCGGTGATAAGGTTGCGATGATCTTTCAGGATCCTATGACTTCGCTGAACCCGGTTCATACGGTTGGCCATCAGATTGCCGAAAGCATCGAGATTCATCGCAAGGTTAGCAATCAACAGGCGCTCAAACAGGCCAAAGAGATGCTGGAGCTGGTGGGTATTCCAAGCGAGCGCTCCAATGAGTATCCGTACCAATTCTCCGGTGGTATGAAGCAGCGTGTGGATATTGCAATAGCACTGGCATGCAGTCCGGATCTGCTCATTGCCGACGAGCCCACTACCGCATTGGATGTGACCATTCAGGCGCAAGTGCTCAAACTGATCAACGAACTGCGGCAAAAGTATCATATGTCCATGCTCATGATCACACACGATCTTGGTATTGTAGCCGAAGTGTGCGATGAGGTTTCCATCGCGTATGCCGGGCGAATTATAGAGCATGGCACGTTGGAAGATATCTTTGACCATATGCGGCATCCATACACCAAGGGCTTGTTTGATGCTCTGCCCGATATTGGGGTCAGACGTTCCGAGCTCAAACCCATTAAAGGATTGATGCCTGATCCCACGAACCTGCCATCGGGGTGTCCGTTCCATCCCCGCTGTGATTATGTAATGGAGGTCTGCTCCCAGTCTCTGCCTGAGAACAAATGGCTCAGCGAAACCCATTGCGCAGAATGCCATCTATACAAAGACACGAATGAGAGCATGCTGTAAGGAGGCATTACTTTGAGTAACGTATTATTGGAGGTCAAGGACCTTAAAAAATATTATAAAGTCCCTAAGGGAATGCTCCATGCGGTCGATGGTGTGAGCTTTAATCTGGAAAAAGGGAAAACGCTGGGTATCGTGGGCGAATCAGGATGTGGCAAAACGACTATTGGCCGTGCAATTCTGAGGCTCGTAGAACCGACAAGCGGGAGTGTCATTTTCGATGGTGTCGACATACTGAAACTAAACAAGCAGGAAATGCGGCATATGCGAAGGAATATGCAACTGATTTTTCAGGATCCGTTTTCTTCTTTGAACCCCCGCAAAACCATTACACAAACTATTGAAGAACCCATCATTGTAGCCAATATGATTCCAGATCCGGACAAGCGATTCATGCGCGTCATGGAGCTGATGGATACCGTTGGTTTGGCCGAGCGCCTTGTCAACACCTACCCTCATGAACTGGATGGCGGCCGCCGCCAGCGTATCGGGATTGCCCGTGCGCTGGCCATGAATCCGAAGTTCATCATCTGCGATGAGCCGGTTTCTGCTTTGGATGTTTCCATTCAAGCGCAGATTCTGAACCTGATGAAGAAGATTCAGCGGGAAATGGGATTGACCTACATCTTCATAACCCATAACCTTGCAGTGGTCAATCATTTCTCTGATGATATTACGGTTATGTATCTGGGCCGTCTGATTGAAAAGGCACCCTCAGAGACGCTTTTCGCAAATCCTCTGCACCCCTATACACAGGCGCTTCTTTCGGCGGTTCCCGTACCCAGGATCCACAACCGGCCGGAAAGGCTCCTACTGCGCGGGGAGATTACATCCCCCATTAATCCCGAACCGATTTGCCGTTTTGCCAACCGTTGTAATTACGCTCTGCCGATTTGCTCGAAGGAAGAACCTGGTTTGATTGAAGTAGAGCCGGATCACTTTGTTGCCTGCCATCTTGTAGGTCGTGGCTAAAACGGCTGTTCTTTCAGCTAAAGGACAAGCATGGGTCACTCAATTCAATACCGGCAGAATAAAGAATGGTTATTCTTGCAACATGCCTGGCGGCTGAATTGATGCAACCGTTTACAAATAATTTATATAAAATTGGAGGAATAAATTGTGCACAGTTCTAAAGTTGATTTTCTCTATTTGAATGAGGCGGAAATGATTAAAGCCGGTGTCACCGATATGCATCATTGCATTGAGGTGATGACCGAAGTTTTTGACCTGATGGGAAAAGGCGACTATGTAATGGGCGGGAAGAAGCATAATTCTCATGGGATAATGATTTCTTTCCCCAATGAACCTGAATTCCCAAACATGCCTAAGAATGGTCCGGACCGCCGCTTTATGGCTATGATTGCTTATCTGGGCGGACGCTTCAACGTCGCCGGTGAAAAATGGTACGGTTCTAACCGCGATAATTTGAAAAAGGGCTTGCCCCGTTCCATCCTTATGACCGCTCTGAACAATTCGGATACCGGTGCTCCGCTGGCTTTCATGTCTGCCAATCTGGTAAGTGCCGTCCGTACCGGGGCTATCCCCGGTGTAGGAGCGAAATACCTGGCACGCCCCGATTCCAGGATTTGCGCTTTAATTGGTGCCGGTGTCATCAGCCGCACCTCGTTCACGGCCTTGGCAGATGTCTGCAGCAAGCTGGATGCTGTAAAGATTTATGACTTGTTCCCTGCCGCATCTGAAAAGCTTGCAACCTATATCAAAGAAAATTGTCCGCAGATCAAGAAGGTCGAAATCGTTGATAGTATCGAAACTGCTGTACGTGAGGCTGACGTTGTAAACGTAGCCACATCCGGAGAAGACCATCCCTACATTAAGGAAGATTGGCTCAAGCCCGGCGTATTCGTATCCCTGCCCGCCAGCATCCGTATGGATGAAGACTTCGTGCTGAACCGTGCAACCCTTGTAATCGATAACTGGAAGATGTACGAAGCCTGGCAGGAAGAACTGGACTATCCATTTAGTTCTATAATGGGATTGATCGGCACCTACTATCTTGATTGGATCCACGATGGCAAGATGGACCCCTCGAGCATCACCAATCTGGGTGAAATTGTTTCCGGCACGAAGGCCGGCCGAAAGAGCAATGATGAAAAGATTCTTTTTGGCATGGGCGGTATGCCTGTTTACGACGTGGCCTGGAGCTATGAGATTTACTTGAAGGCTTCCGAGATGGGGCTTGGCACCAAACTGGATGTCTGGGAGACACCGTACCTATATTAATCGGATACATTAACCGAATGGGGCTGGCTGTGCCGGTTCTACTTTCCAGGGTTACCCTCGGAATCGGCACAGCCAATTTTCATTTCTTGGCTCTTCTCCCGAGCGGGTGGATAAAAGTTGCCGTTTTTTAGAGTTCCGGCAGCATACACGTGAGCACTTTCAGGCGCAGGTACTCCTCATCCCGTAGGCCGCGATGCCGCCCCAGTGCCGCTCGATCATGGCGGCGAACTTCTGGTACGACTCAAGTCGCTGCCACTTGAGGGCCGCCCGCCACTGCTCGAAGAACCGGCGCGAGGGGATGATCCTCGGCCAAGGCCAGGCGGACGGCCGCCTGGGCCAACACCCAGGTGGGGTCCACAACGGGCACGCTGAGATCGCCATCTTGGAGGATAAGCGGGACTTCGGTGCAGCCCGCGCAGACGGCTTCGGCCTCGCGCAGGATGAGGTGCTCCGCCGCCTCCCGGATCAGACGGCGTGGGGCTTCGGAGGTATCCCCAGCCTTGACTGCATAGATTGCCTGCATGACGAGGCCGGATTGCACCTCGGGATCGGGGGTCAAGACGGTGAGGCCTCGAGGTTCGAAGTAGGACTCGAACAGGCGGCTCTTCACCGTGCCGCTCGTAGCCAGGAGGCCGAGTCGGCGGACCTCGGGGCGCTCGGCTGCGAGGGCCGTTGCGGTCTCCCCGATAATATGCAAGATGGGGACCGATACGGCCCGCTGCAACCGATCGTAGAAATGGTGGGCCGTGATGCAGGGGATGACAAGAAAAGCGGCGCCGGCCCTAACGAGCACCTCGGCGCTGGCCACCAGGGCGGGCAGTGGATCGGGACCTTCGCCTTGGATGGCGGCCGTGCGGTCGGGAATCTGGGGGTTACTGTAGATCAGGACCTTGAGATGATCCTGGTCCCCCTTGGCAGGTGTGGCGCGGATGATCTTTTGGTAAAAATCCGCGGTGGCCGCCGGCCCCATCCCGCCCAAGACACCGATGATCCTCGTGCTTTCCATGGCACTTTCTCTCGCGGCGCTAAACTACGGCCAGGGATACCTCTAGGTCAGATCCCGCGCCACAATGGCTAATCCTGTCATGTACCGCCGACAGTTGTCAAGGCAAAGAGGGGGCCTGTGAGGGTCTTGTGGCGCCCCCTTTCGGATCGACTATGCCTCGCTTGGGTGTTCGGCTTCCGGCAAACGAACCGCCCCCGGCGGATGGCGCCGGGGGCGGCGGAAAACAGGACTCTCGCCCGAAGACTCCGCCCTCTACAGGCTGTTGATCGTCTGCGGGGAGAACTCGCCCTCCGAGTAGGCGACGGCCGTGGTGCAGGCGACGTCGCCGGTCACGTTCAGGCAGGTGCGGCCCATGTCCAGAATGACATCGATCCCGGCGATGAGGCCCACGCCTTCAATCGGCAAGCCCACGCCCTGGAGCACCATGGCCAGCATGATCAGGCCGGCGCCCGGGACCCCCGCCGTGCCGATGGAGGCCAGCGTAGCCAGCAGGATGATCATGAGATATTGGGTGTACCCGAGCGGCACGTTGTAGATGGCGGCGATGAACAGGGCGGCGATCCCCTGGTAGATGGCGGTCCCGTCCATGTTCACCGTAGCTCCCAGCGGCAACGTGAAGCTGATGAGGTTTCGCGGCAGGCCCAGCTTCTCTTCGGAGACCCGCATCGTCACGGGCAAGGTGGCGTTGCTGCTCCGCGTGACGAAGGCCATCATCATGATCTCGAAGGCCCCCTTGAAGAACTTGAACGGGTTGACCTTGGCCAAAAACTTGACGATGGACGTGTAGATGAGGGCCACGTGGAGGAAGTACGCCAGATAGCAGGTAAGGATCAGGTTGATGAAGGGCAGGAGCACCTGCGGCCCTTGCTTCGCCACCGTGGTGGCGATGAGGGAGAAGACGCCGAGAGGCGCATACCACATGATGATCGTGGTCAACTTGTACATTGCCTCGGCCGCGGCCTCGATCGCCCCCACGATCGCCTTCCCTTTGTCGCCCGCCAAGGCGGCAGCGACGCCGAAGAACATGGCAAAGGCAATGACCGGCAGGATGTCACCCTTGGCCAGCGAGTCGAAGGGGTTGGTGGGGATGAGATTCAGGAGCACATCCTTCAAGGCGGGCACCGTGGGGGCCTTGAACCCCGCGACCGGCGCCAGCTTCATGCCGGCCGCCGGATTCAGGATGCTGGCGATGATCAGGCCGATGGTGACGGCGATTGCCGTCGTGGCCAGGTAGAGGGCCATGATCTTCACACCCACGCGGCCGAGCTTGATGGGATCGCTGATGGACGCCGTGCCGGTCACCAGCGAGAAGAACACCAGAGGGACGATGAGCATCTTGAGGAGTCGAAGGAAGAGGTCGCCCATCCAACTCAGCGAGATGCTGGCGTCTTTGAAGAAGATGCCGAAGGGTACCCCGACCACAAAGCCGATGAGGATCCACCCGAGCAGTCCGATCCGTCGTCCTTCTGCCATGACCCTGTCCTCCATTCTCGTGTCCCGAGGCGACCTGTGCCCCCTCCCGGTTTCCGTTTGTCGAATGGTGCGGTCATGCCCACCCTGTCGAGCGCTCGTGAACCTCGCTTCACCTCCTATGTCTGGGGGACTTCGATTAGTGCCGAAACTATCCCGACCCGGCAACCGGTGTCAAGGTGAAAGAGGCGCGTGGGCAAGAAGAAGAGTCGGCGGATGGGTGTTGACGCGGCCGGTTCATCCGAGGTATGCAGTGGGGGATGGGTTGGTGTCGGGCTCCGACGCGAGGGAGCACGGAGAGGTACGAAGATGGCTACGGGGATTCTCTTCGGGCTGGGATTGGGGATCGGGGCCTTGGGGACCCTGATCGGCGCGGGCGGGGGTTGGATGATCGTTCCCATCCTGCTGCTCGGATACGGCTTCGCTCCTCAACAGGCCGTCGGAACCTCGCTGGCCGTCGTCTTTCTGAACGCCCTGTCGGGAAGCATCGCCTACATGGCGCAACGCCGGGTGCTGTATAGGATGGGCACGGCGTTTGCCGCCGCGACCATCCCGGGGGCGCTGCTGGGCGCCTGGCTGGTGCAGTACCTCAACTCGAAATGGTTCTCCGTCCTTTTCGGATTGTTCCTGTTGTTCATCGTCCGCCTTTCTGCTTCGCGGACAGCAACTCCTCTTCCGTCGGTCTGCGGCTCGCAGCGTGACGGAAGCGGACCTGCAATCGCTCCGTTCGCCGGTGATGCGACTCGGGATGCTCCTCAGCGCCCTGGTCGGGATCCTTTCCAGCGTCTTCGGCGTGGGAGGCGGCATCGTGCATGTCCCATTCTTGATCGTGGTTCTCGGCGTTCCGGTCCACGCCGCCACCGCGACGTCCCACTTCGTCCTGGCCATCACGAGTCTCACCGGATGTCTCACGTTTCTCAGTCAGGGCCAGGTCCACCTTTCGGTGGCAGCGAGCATGGGCGCGGGAGTCCTTATCGGCGCGCAGGGAGGTGCGATTCTCTCCCGCCGGATGCGCAGCGAACCAATTCGTCGCATTCTCGCGATCGCTTTGGCTGTATTTGCCGCCCGATTGATCCTTCGAATCGTATTCTGATTGCGTAATCATGCTATACTAGATATTATTTGACTTCATTTGTCCTCAAAGCCATCTGAGCAGGAGGGGTGTGAATAATGAAGCTGACGCGTGGAGGCGAATACGGCATTCGCGGTGTCCTTTACCTCGCCAAGCAAGAAGAGGGAAAGGTCAGCATGCTTTCCGTCATTGCGAAGGTCCAGGATGTTCCCCCGCGGTTCCTGGCCAAGATCTTCCAGGCGCTGGCGAAGGCGGGGGTGGTCAGGTCGCACCGCGGGGCCAAGGGCGGCTTCTCTCTCGCCAGATCCGCTGCAGATGTCACCCTCAAGGATGTGATCGAGGCGGTCGAAGGGCCGATCCACCTGAACGTCTGTCTTGCCAATCCCGGGGAATGCGACCGGGCCCAACTGTGCCCGATACATGCGGTCTGGGAAGAGGCCCAGCAGAAGATGATGGAAGTCCTGGCCCGCACCAGTATCGCCGAGCTGGTCAAGGGCGAGGCGCCCGTCACGATCTCCCCGGCATCGTAACGTTGCCCCGGCGTCGTGGGTGACGCGTCTCGCGCGACCTTGGCGCCGGCAAGCGATCGTCTTCGCCGCCCGCCCTGGACCCGGCGCAGGAGAATCTCCTCGCGTTTCCGGCTTCCCGGTTGCATTTGCCCCCGCCGTGCTCTATCATCCCGCAATGGAAAGGGATCGGGGGATGACCCCCCTGACGACCTATAAGTCTGCGATCGCCAGAGACGTTCTTCCATACCTCGGCAAACCGTCCCGATACATTGCTGCGGAGTGGAACGCCGTGGTGAAAGACCCGGACAGCGTGGCCGTGCGGGTGGCCCTCGCTTTTCCGGATGTGTATGAGATCGGGATGTCCCATCTGGGACTGAAGATCCTGTACCAGCGGTTGAACGACCAGTCGGACGTGTTGGCGGAGCGGGTGTACGCGCCCTGGCTGGACGCCGAGGCGCTCTTGCGCAGCCGCCGGATCCCGCTCTGCAGCCAGGAATCCGGTCTGCCGCTTGGCAGCTTCGACATCCTCGGGTTCACCCTCCAGTACGAGCTCTCATTCGCCACGATCCTGGCCATGTTGGAGCTGGGTGGCGTGCCGTTGCGGTCTGCGGACCGGGACGAGCGACACCCGCTCGTGGTCGCCGGCGGCCCGGTGGCGTTCACCCCCGAACCCTTGGCGGAGTTCATCGATGCCTTTCTGATCGGCGACGGCGAGGAAGCGGCACTTGAGCTCGCCGCCGCCGTCCGCGACTGGAAGCGCGAAGGGGGCCGCCGCGAGGAGCTGCTCCGGGCGCTGAGAGGGATCGAGGGGATGTACGTTCCCGCCCTGCACGCGGCCGGCGAAGTGGTCCGGAAGCGCACGGCCGTCCGGCTGGATGAGGTAGATTACGGACGGTTCCCGGTGCCGTACATGGACGTGGTGCACGACCGGGCGACCATCGAGGTCATGCGGGGCTGCGCGCAGGGCTGCCGCTTTTGCCAGGCGGGGTACGTCTATCGTCCGGTGCGCGAGCATGCCGCCTCCGCCATCCAGGCGATGGCTGAGCGATCGCTTGCCGGAACGGGCTACGAGGAGCTGTCGCTTTCTTCGCTGTCCATCGCCGATCTCGGCTGCCTCCGCGACCTCCTCCCCTCGCTGATGCGGCGCCTGGCTCCCGCCAGGACCTCTCTCAGTCTGCCCTCCTTACGCGTGGAGGCCCTGAATCGGAACCAGGATTTGGCCGCCGAAATCGCGAAGGTGCGAAAGACCGGTCTCACTATCGCTCCCGAGGCGGGCTCGGATCGCCTCCGGCGAGTGATCAACAAGATCGGGTTCGACGAACAGGAAATCCTGACCGCCGTCCAGCAGGCGGCTCGGGCCGGCTGGGAGTCGCTCAAGTTCTACTTCATGATCGGCCTGCCCACCGAGACGCAGGCGGACGTGGACGAGATCGTCCGTGTCGCCCGCGAGGCCGCCCGGATCGCCCGTCGGGAGCGGTCCCGCGGTTTCGGCCTCACCATCAGCGCCGGCTCCTTCGTTCCCAAGCCGCACACGCCGTTCCAGTGGTTCGCGCAGGAGCCCATGGAGGTCCTCAGGGAGAAGCAGACGTATCTCAGAGGCCGGCTGCGCGAACTGCGGATCGACTTCAAGTGGCAGCATGTCGAATCTTCATTCCTGGAAGCGGTCTTTTCCCGCGGGGGCCGAGAGGTGGGTGCCGCCATCGCCTTGGGCTACCAGCGGGGGTGCCGCTTCGACGGCTGGACCGAGCAGTTGAAGTTCGAGACCTGGCTCCAGGCATTCGCCGACGCAGGTGTGGACCCGTACGCCATCGCCAACACACCATTTTCCCTGGAGGCGCCGCTCCCCTGGGATCACATCGACGCCGGGGTGTCCAAGGCCTACCTGCAGCGCGAGTACCGGAAAGCGCTGGAAGGCCAAGCAACCGAAGATTGCCATGTGGGCGCCTGCAACGGGTGTGGGGAGGTGTGTGCCCCGGACTGGCCGGCATGGGCCAAGGAGGCCGGCCTTTCCCCACCCGGCTCCGGCGGGCTGGAATCGCCGGCGGGCGGACCGCCCCCTGCGGAGCCGGTTGACCGCCCGACGGTCCAGGCGATACAAAAGATCCGATTCGAATTTCAGAAGGTGGGAGAACTGCGCTTTCTCTCCCATCTGGAACTGATGCGGGCGCTTGCGCGAGGCTTGCGCCGCGCCAGCGTCCCCCTGGCCTTCACGCAGGGATTCAACCCGCAGCCCAAGCTCTCGCTGGCCCAGGCCCTGGCCGTGGGCATCGAGGGGCTCCGCGAGCTTGGGGAGGTTGAACTGGCCGAGCGGATGGCGCCGGGGGAGCTGTGCGAGGCCTGGAATCGCCAGTTGCGGCCTGAACTCAAGATTCTCCGGACATGGGAAGCCCCCTTGCACGGGCCGTCGCTTTCCGCCGGGGTACGAGGTTCCGTGTACCACATCCAGTTGACGCCGAACGGCTGGGACCAGACGGTCCTGACCGATCTCGGCACACCGGAGGCCTGCGCCGCCTTCCTGGCGCGGGAGTCCATCGCCGTCGAGGTGACCAAGAAGGGACGCCCCGTGGCCCTCGACGCGCGGCCGCTCATCCAGGAGTTTCTCGACGTGGGTCGGAACGGGACGCCGGCCTGGCAGCTCACCCTGCGGGTGGGGCCGGGTGGGAGCGTGAAGCCCACAGTCGTGATGCGGAGCTTCCTGGAGCGGCGGGTTTCCCCCGGTGCGCTGGATCACATGGTCTCGTCCCTGCGGATCACGCGGACGGCCCTCGCCCTCGAGGGCCAGGGGTAGGCCTCCCGAATCCCCGCTTCCGCCTTTGGCGGAACGGGATGCAGGGGTCTACCGCATGAAACGCGAAATCATCGTCAACTCCTCTCTGGTGGAGACCCGCGTGGCCGTCATCGAGGACGGCACGCTGGTCGAGATCCTGATCGACGACTCCCACACACAGAGCCTGGCGGGGAATATCTGCAAGGGCCGGGTGCTCAAGATCCTGCCGGGGATGCAGGCCGCCTTCGTGGACATCGGTCTGGCTCGCGACGCTTTCCTGTACGTCCGGGACATCTATGAAGACACGGATTCGTACGAGGAACTGCTCGCCCTGGGAGCGGAGGGGGAGCCCGAGCCGAGCGAGGACGAGCCGTCGCTCCCCGCGGCGGGCCGCCAGCGGAATCGACCGCGACGGAACTCCCATGTCTCCATCGAGGAGTTGATCCAAGAGGGACAGGAGGTCCTCGTCCAGGTTGCCCGGGAGCCTCTGGGAACCAAGGGGGCCCGCATCACCTCGCATGTCACGCTGCCCGGGCGCTACCTGGTCTACATGCCGATGGAGTCTCACGTCGGCGTCTCGCGGAAGATTGAGGCCGAGGGCGAGCGATCCCGTCTGAAACAGATCATCGAAGAGATCAACGTGCCGCGGGAGGGGGTCATCGTCCGCACGGCCGGCGTGGGCCGCTCCAGGGAGGAGATTCAGGCGGACTTCGAGTTCCTTCGATCCACGTGGCGGGGGATCAAGGCCAAGGCAGAGCCCCTCAAGGCCCCGGCGCTGGTCCAGAAAGACCTGGACCTGATCTTCCGCATCTTCCGCGACCTGATCACGCAGGACGTGGCCCGTCTGGTGGTGGATTCGGCCGTTGAGTACGAGCGGTGCATGGAGTATACCGAGTCGCTCTTCCCGGAGCTGCGCCAGCTCCTGTTCCTTTACACGGAGGACGAGCCGATCTTCAAGAGCTTCGGGGTCGAACGGGAGGTGGAAAAGGCCCTGCGCAGCAAGGTCTGGCTGAAGTCGGGAGGATATCTGGTCATCGAGCAGACCGAGGCGCTGGTCTCGGTCGATGTCAACACTGGCAAATACGTCGGCAAACACGACTTCGAGGAGACCATCCTCAAGACCAACCGGGAGGCCGCAGTCGAGATCGCGCGTCAGGTGCGGCTGCGGGACCTGGGGGGCATCATCATCATCGATTTCATCGACATGGCCCGCCAGGAGAATCGCGACAAGGTGATGGCGGATCTGAAAGAGGCCCTCAAGGCCGACCGGTCGCCGACGAACGTTTCCCTCCTGTCCGAGTTGGGCCTGGTGGAGATGACGCGAAAGCGGGTCCGCCAGGGGTTGAACCAGTCGCTGAGCCAGACCTGCGCCGCGTGCGGCGGGTTGGGCTGTGTGCGGTCCGTCGCCTCGCTGGCGCATCAGGCGCTGCGCGAAGTGGAATGGCGGATGGCGCGCAAGGCGCTCCCGCGAATCAAGGTGCGCGCGGCGCGGGACCTGGTCGAGTGGATCAAGGCCGAAGAGGCGGAGATCGTGGAGACCCTGCAGCAACGGCTGAGCGGGGAGATCGAGCTCTCGGTCGAGGAAAGCTACCCGCCCGGGAAGTACTCGCTGGTGGAGGGGTGAGGCTCCACTCGGGGGAAGCATTCGCCAGCGCGTGGGTGCCCTCCGAGACAATCCGGGCGTGATCGTGACTCGCCGATCCGGCCAGAGGCGGCTTTCGCGATCACATGACAGCAGCGCCAACTGAAAAGGGTATCGGGAGGATTGGACGATGCAGGGCAAACTGAAGATCGCCGGCAAAGCGTTCGTGTACCCCATGCCCCTGGTGATCGTGGGGACGATGGTCGAGGGGAAGCCCAACTGGATGGCGGCGGCCTGGGTGTCCCAGGTGAACTACGAGCCCGCGATGATCGGCGTGGCCATCAACAAGCAGCACCACACGCGCAAGGGCATCCAGGCGCACCGGGAGTTCGGGCTCAGCATCCCGGGCGCGGATCTCGTGGCGGCGACCGACCATGTGGGCATGGTGTCCGGAAACACGGCGGATAAGTCCCGCGTTTTCGAGGCCTTCGCCGGGGACCTGAAGTGTGCGCCGATGGTGAAGGCCTGCCCCTTCACGATGGAATGCCGGGTCGTTCGGGTGGTGGAGCTTCCATCGAACGATTTCGTCATCGGCGAGATCGTCGGAGCCTACTGCGAGGAGCGGTTCCTGACCGACGGGACGCCCGACGTGCGCAAGATGCGCCCCTTCACGCTGACCATGCCCGACAACGTGTACTGGGGCATCGGCGAACCCGTAGCCAAAGCCTGGAGCATCGGCAAGACGTACAAGCAGGGGTGATCGCGCCGGCGCAGGGCTACGGAGCTTGTTCGATCGAGAGCCTCGACTTCCCAGCCAACTGCAAAAAGGGGGCGTTGCTTCTCAAACGCTTTCAGTGCGTTGGGGGGTCGCCCCGAGTCAACTCCAAGTCAAAGGTAAACCGCAGGATACTTCATTCGCTAATCCACTTTCACGTTACCGCCCAACCCAAGGTCCTCAATGGACTGGCGAATGTCCTTTTCTAGGCTCGCCGCTTGGTCCGTGGTGACCGTCACAGACAGATCGATGCCGATGCGCACATCCGTTCCCGACCGGAGTTTCGGCAGGATTCGCGTGCCAAGACGGTTCCACAGCTCAAGCGGAATTTGGCCGCGAATCTGGAGCGTGCGGGTCGCCGTGGCAGGGCCAGAGGGTGGTTCAGGACCCGGAGGTGGGCCGGAGTCAGACGGTTCCGGTACGCCGTGGCCCTTTCTCTATCGGTGGTCCGTCGGCCGGTTGTACAACAGCACCGGTCTTCAGGGCCTGGGCCTTGGCTTTGGTCAGCAGGAACACCTTTGACTCGAAGGTAACTTCATCCGGGCGGTATGATTTCCCTGAACCACACATCGCTCATAGGTTCCGTCCGGTCGGTCGCCGGAGGCCAGGCCGAAATCGCCGCGGCTCACGAACTCAACGATCTTGCCCTCAGGATCGCGTCGGGGTCGAGGAGCCGCGTAAGCGAGCCGTTGAGGAAGCTCTGCCGCAGGCTCGCCAGCGGCCATGCCCCGGACTCCTTGAGCGCCGGAGGCCAGTTGCGCTCGAGGTAGCCCGCGCCGACGGATTCGTTGAGGAGCGCCTCGGACTTGAGCGCGGCAATAACCCGTCCACAAAGGGTCTCGCCGCTGGAAGAGTGCCCTGCCCGAGGTCGATCACCTTGAGTCCGTCCGCCTCCTGCGTCGTCCGCAACGACCGCGAAACGGTAGCCGCCCCAGACCTCGTCCTTCGCGGCTTCTTCCGCGTCCTTCACCTTCGACAGAAGTCCGCCCGGTCGCTCCTGTCGAACTCGCCGCCGAGCGTACCCTCCGCGATCTCGCGCGCCACCCGTTTCCACGCCAGCCACAACTCGACCTTCTCGCGCAGGTCGCGGCCAGGCTTCTTGAGGCACCAGACGAGTGCGCCCGGATAAAGCCGCGGCGACTTACCGCGCTGACGCGTCCACTCGACAAGCTGTGCGCGCAGCGCGCCGCCACCGGACCACTCCACCTCCGGCTCGGCCACGACGAGTGTGAGCTTTGGCGGGTCGGGGATCTCCGCGGCATCTCGTTGGGAAGGCTCGACCGGAGATGCTCGCCCCCCGCCGGAACTCATCCTCGACCAGCTTACGCAGCGCGGGCTTGACCTCTGTCTCCTCGTCGAGCGACGCGCGTCGGTCGCTCACCACCTTCTTCATGGTCGGCTGGTAACCGATCCGGAAGCCGTCCGAGCCCACCTTGCGGATGAAGTAGGACCTGTCCTCCAGCGCGAAGGCGGCGTTGTCGATCGACGTCGTGTCCAGCTCCGGCTCGCCGAGGGCGAAGCGCAGCTCGGGCAGATGGGCGACCTTGTCGGTCTGCCCACCCGACGACTCGAAGAGGATCGCCGTGCCGACGCGGCGGTGGATGTCACGCAGCGGTCCCTTGGTGTCGGCGTCGAGCGCCTTGCTATGCGACTGCTCGCCAGAGATGTCGGTGTCGATCGCGGCGACGAGCCGCGACTCCCCGAGCTGGCCGAGGACCACGCTGCGGAACCCGGGCTCCGCGAGCGGCGCCGAGCCGAGCGTGATGAGCGGCTCGGTCCGCGCCTTGCGGAAAGCCTTCCTGAGCGGCGATGGAAATCCACTGCGCCAGCATCGCCAGCGTGCCGCGCGTCTGCTGGTACTGCGGAAGCGCCTGCCACTTCCGCTGGAAGACCGAGAGCGTCGCCGGGTGGAACGGGTAGCAGGCCTCGAAGCGGCGCTGGAGGAATTCCCGCGCCTTGGCCTCGGTCGCGGCCGTGTCCACCGCCGTCCACTCCGGCGGGAGCTGCGCTCGCCGCTCGAAGCACCAGTCCGCGTACGCTTTGGCGACGTTCTTCCGGATCTTCTCGCTCCCCAAGTCCTCGAAGAGCCGCCGCCGGACGACTTCGCTGATCTCGGCCTCGTCGTTGGCGATCAGGTCCTTGGCCACGCGCCGCACGACCTTGCGTGATCTTCTCCTGCCACTGCATGTCCCAGTCCGTCATCTCGACCTGGCTGCGGGGCAGGCTGATCACCGCCGCGCCGTGGGTGGTGCCCGTCGTGGCGACGGTCAGATTCTGGATGAAGGCATGGAACGAATCCGCCACTCCCACGGTGGCGGTTGAGGAAGTTCAGCACCTCGTCGAAGAGCAGGAGCACGGGCGCGCCGGCCGCCTCGAAGACCCGCGCGATCGCCTCGGTCCCGGGCGGAGTGGTCTTGCGCCGCCGGGCCGAGCGCCTCGACGCCCTTGTCGCCCGCGAGCTGGCGGGCGATGTCGATCCACGGCGTCTCGCGTCCCGGCTGCGGGTCCCAGGCGTTGCCGACAAACACGGCCACCTTGCGCCTTCGGCACTGTCGCGACGCCTGCTTCGCGCACAGTTCAGCCACACCGTCGAAGCCCGCCGCCGTCGTCGCCGTTCTTCGCCAGGTGATAGAGCGTGGTCAGCGTGTGCGTCTTGCCACCGCCGAACTGGGTGATAAGCGTCAGCACCGGCGCGGTATTCTCGGTCTTCCCGGCGAGCCGGCGCAGAACCATCCGGCGTGTTCGCGCAACGCCCGCGTGAAGCAAGTGCGGGCGAAGAACTGCGCCGGGTCGCGATAGTCCTCCGGCGCCGTCCCAGCCACGACCTGCTCGAGGGCGATGGCGAACTCGTCCGGGTTGAACGAGCGGCCCTCGCGGACTTCCTTACGCGGTGTCGCGACCTTGTACCAGGGTTCCATACGAAGCGCTCCTGTTCGCGCATGCCTGCGCATGGATGAGATGGACGGCTGTGTAGGCCCTCTTCTACCGACCAGCGGGCTAACGGGGCGAAGGGGCGGAATGAGGTAGGCGTATTCCTCGGTGCGAACACGTTTCGTCACGCCTTGCTCTTACGACAGAGGGGCGAAGCCAAGAGATGGCACCCTCGACTCCTGCTGCAAAACGCTCGCGTCGGATAGCAGATGGTATCCATAAGGCGTGAATGCAGCGCACGGAGTTTCCTATCACGTATCTTCACTTCAAGTCTTCTTAAAAAAAAAAAAAAAAATGAAAGCTGATCTACACCACGAAAAGCGACACAGATCGTAGTAGACGGGTGATCCCAATATCGAGCGGAGGTTCACGCTGTTAGATATGTCGTTTCCGCGCCACATTCACGAGCATATGCCAAGAGAAAAGTTCCACGAGACGAGAACGACGGCAATGATAACGTTGATATGCCGCAAGTGGCGAGTTCGAATAGCGTGCGAATACTACTCGTATCATGTTCTGGAATCGCGATCTTACGCTCCGAGATCGGCGAGTGAATGGTGGCTAGTACGAAGAGGACTCCGAGGGAGATTCTTCCAGACACACAAAGGAGAGGTAGCCTTTCCGAAGCTCGCGGACGATCTCCTTGTGCGACATGGTGCTCCCCGTGCGCAGCCGCACGAACGCCCGCATGCATGAGCACCAAAGAGTGGACACATAGCAACTCAACATCGGCATCCGTATGAAACAGTCCGCGCCAAGGAGAGCGGAAAAACGCGCACGGCCAGAGCGATACTTACGAGGACCAGGTGTCCGCGAGCGTTCTACCCAAGGATAAAGCGGAAGTGTCCAAGTAGAGACTTGAAGAGGCGACATTGAGGAGACCTACCTCCCGAGGCACTGCCAAGAAGCATTGCGTCCAGCAACCGCTTCTCCTTCTGACCTTTAGGATACAACGCCGATAGGGCATTTGCCAGTCGAAGAAAGTCCCCGCCTCGCTCCTGCTCGGCATTGAGGAGCGCGCGCAGGGCGTTCGTGCGGCCACCAGCCTGAAGGAGCATCGCCGCGTGGACGCGGTCAAGGGTCGTGGCCTCGCGGGCGGCGGCCAGGCTCTCGTCCGATACCTCGATGCCTGCCCGCTTGCTGCTGCTTCGGCCGCGCCCGCGGATCGTAGGCGCCGCGGCGCGCTCTTCCGGGAACAGCCTGAGCTGCGGACGCGCATCGATTGCGGCCTCCTCTTCCAGCCTGGTGGCCACGGCCTGCGCGCCGTCCTCGCCGAAGAGTTGCTTCGCGCGCTCCGCGATCGGCAGCAGGCGCACGACGCCCTTCTTTGTCTCGATGACGCGGCCTTCCCACTTCGGCAGCTCGATGCCGAGCGGCTGCGCGAAGCGGCGCACAACATCGAAGACGAGCGTGAAGCCCTTGGCCTTGCCGCGAGAGGAACCCTCTTCGTCGTTGTCCTCGTCTGACGGCTCCTCATCCTCGCCCTCGTCGCTCGCGGCATCCGCCGCCTCGCCGTTTGTGCTCTGGAGCGTCCACAGGAAGAGTGCCGTGAGCCGCGCGTCTTCCTCGACTGCTCCGGCGGCGCCGTTGCGCGCTTTGGCCTCGGCGGTGCCGAGCACTTGGGCGAGGGCGCTCCGGCCCACGACCTCCCAGACCTTCTCCAGGTACTCGGCGAGCGCGACCTCGCGTCCGTCGGCGGTTTCGACCTTCGCGTAGCGGCTGAAAATCTCGAGCGCCGGCCCGATGCAGGCGAAGACGAGGTCGGCGCCGCGAACGCCTTCGCCCTGCAGGCGCTCCATCCAGTCGCCAACGCGGTTCGGCAGCTCGCGCAAGACAGCGGCCCAGTCGCCCACCGCTGCTTCATCAGGTCGCGGGCGGCAGATGAGGTGGACGCTGGTGGCAAGGGCGGCGGATTCGCGGGCGCGTAGGCGCGCCGCCATCTCTGTCGCGATGGGCCAGGAGCCGGTGATCGTCCACCCACCGCGAATCATGCCGGTAAGCAGCGCTTCCCAGCCCTCGGTGGTCTTGTGGGCGAAGACGACCGAGCCGATGCCGTCTTCCTGCAGCACGCGCCGACCTTCGGCAAAGACAGCTGCCATTGTTCGCTGAAAGAAGGTTCGATCCTTCGGACGACCATCGACAGCTTTAGCATCATCCTGAATCGCTTCTTTGATCTTCGGGGTCAGTTGGTTCTGCGCATCGTAAGGGTCGCGGAGCCCTGACGGATCCGGTGCAGTGCGCTTGAGCCAGGTGAAGAAGAAATCGGAGAGATCCGCATACGACACCGCGTCGTAGTACGGCGGGTCCGTGAACCAGACGCATACACTTGAGTCCGGCAATCGAGACTCAGCAGCGTCAGCTTGTTGGACGTTTCCGGTTCTCAGGTTAAATCGAGAAAGTTCTTCGGCAACCTCGACAACCCAATCCAGTGCACCGTCAAGGCTTCCCGTGACACTTGAGAACGGCACACTCTCAGCAAAGTCCCACACCATTGAGATCGCTTGCCGAGAAAACATGCCTTCGAGTTTCTCACCAGAATTGTGCCATCGACATAGGGAGGTACTTGCGTTCGCCAGTCGATCGACAACAAGACGAAGGCAGTCGCGCACGGCAGGCTCGACTTCTATCGTTCGAGTGAGCCTTGCGAGTGTAGACAACAGAAGCTGCTGCCGTGCACTCAAAACGAGCCCGAAGGTGTCGCACCCATAGAGATGAAATCGAAACGGTGAGTTCTTTGCCACCTTCGTCTGGACAACACGTTCATCGGGAACAAGGCTGAGGGCGTTGCTATGAGACTCGGTGGCTGCTTGGAGTCGGTGAAATGCAATGTTGATCGGCTTGTAATCTCTGTCGGCTGGCAGCCTATAGCTGCGTCCGGACTCTCCTGAAGTTGAAGTGACTACGGCAAGCAACCTCGCCCCAGCAACGCGCCGCCCAACGCGATTGAGAACGACATTTGCCCCGCCGCGCTGGGCCACGAGCTGCGCGCGCACCCGTTCTGGTGGCAAGACCGCGCCGCAGCAGACGCAGGTTGCCTTCGCGCGCGTCACGGTGCCACCGAGCACTTCCTCCTCGGTTTTCGGCTCAAAGATCTCGAACTCGACGTGAGGAGGCCCGGCCGCGGGCCGCACAATCCGGTGCCGGAGCGCCCGCTTGCGTTTCGCCTTCTTGCAGAGCCACAACGATTGCGCGAGTGGGATCTCCGCGCCGCAGTTCGGCGATTCGCAGCACACGGTCCGCGCCCAGAGGTAAGCGATCGGCGTCGCGCCATCCGGGTCCATCGGGTAGAGGTCGGCCAGCTCCTTCTCCGCCTGCTGCTTGATCTCCGCCCCGACGCGGCGCAGCTCCTCGGCGAGCTTCGGCCCGTGGCGCGGGATATCCTCAAGCATCACCTTGAGGATCAGGCAGGCGACGGGGTTCAGATCGCTCGCGAACGCCTCGCACCCGAGTCGCAGCGCCTCGAGCGGTATCGAGCCGCCCCCCGCGAACGGGTCCACCACCAGCGGCGGCTCGTACGCCGCCTGCCGGCCAGCAGGCAGTGTGCCGTTACAAGCGCCCGGCTCACCTCGATATAGGTGCGTTGCGCCGCGTTATCCCAGTTCGCGAAGTCTGCGATAAACCTGAGCAGCGCCTTGCGCAAGTCCTCGTCTGTGATGCCCGGGTTACAGCCGCCCACTTGCGGCAGGAGCTTTCGCGCATTCGCCTTAAACTCTGGACGGGCAGAGGGGATCGCACGGGTCAGGCCATAGCAGCGCGAGCAGCACCGCCCGGCTTGACGCCAGGGGCCGCCGCGCCCACCACAGGTGCAGCGTGCTCGGATGCCCGTGCCGAATCGACTTCTCCCTCGCCGCGTGCCGCGACACCTCGGCGATCGGGAAGTCCACCTCCGCCAGTCGTTTGCATTCCTTGGGGATCATGTCTGCTCTTCAGCAGCCGATAGTGGCCGCGTTCGTCACTTTCAACAGTGTGAGCAAAGGTACCGGACTCCTTTCGCGCGCTAACTCCTCGAAATTCCAAGATTCGGATTTCACTTAGCCCAGCTTGAGTCGGGGGTCAGGCTTAGTTCGGCCCCAACTCTTCCAAGGCCGCCTTTCCCGCCCCGGTGGTCCTGTATTGCTGCAACCGGCTTCTCGGCTTGTCGGGGATCGTTCGTTCCAGCCGGCCGGCAGCCAGAAGAGGTTCGAGATACGCCTTACGAAAATGCTCGCGGTTCCTTATTCCGGCGATCCGTTGCAGTTCTTCCCGCGATTGCGGGCCTTGTGAGGCGGCTTGGAGCACCGCCGCAACTTGCGTGGTGACTTGCGTGGTGACTTGCGTGGTGACTTGCGTGGTCGCTTCTGGCCTACCCAGGACGTTCACCCTGAACCGCACGACTGCCGCGCCAGCGATCTCATCGAACTCGGGCGGTGCGATCCCCGCCGCCTTGCACATGTCGATCACGCGATTGGTTCCGCGTCCCCACTTCTCAATGAGCCCGGCCCGGTGGAACACGTCAGCGATGATCGGATTCCGCAGGACCGACTTGTGCTCGCGGGAGAGCATCTCCGGCCTGATGCCTTCAGGGAAGGTCCCGGTGCTCCAGACTTCCACGCGATCGTCGAAGACGGCCAGGAACACCGCGCCACCCGCGTTGGAGTAGTCGCGGTGAATGAGCGCGTTCACCAGAATCTCGCGCATGGCATCCGGTGGAATCAGGGGCGTGTCGACCCGCTGCAGTCTGCCCGAGACCACCTTGCCGGGAAGCGGGAAGTGCCGCTGGCAGAAAAGCTCGGCCTCCTCTAGAAGCTTAAACGCCGGGCCACGCACCACCCGTTGGTCGAGGAACTCGGTCTTGTCCAGACCCCGGAAACGCGCCATGCGCAACTCGCACTGCGGGTAATCGGGCATGAATGTTTTGCCGAAAAGCACCACGGCCGCCTGAAGTATCTGCTCGTCCCTGCGGACATTCAAGCGGTCCAGAACACCGGGGAGACGGCTGCCGACCGGCTCCACGAGATGTCCCTTGGCGCGAGCGGCCTCCACGATACGGAAGACTTCGGCGCGGTCTATATCCTTGAGGGACAGTCGGTCTGTCGGTTCGTTCTCCCATCGGCGCGTGCCGTGCGCGCGATCCAGAAGCGCCTTTTCGTACTTGGCCTGCGGCATCCGCCGCGTTGTGCTCCCGACACGCTCATACGCCCGGCCTTCATATGTGACGGGGCGGGCTTCTCTGCCGCCCCCGACCCTGACGGCGACGACCTCACGGCCTGCCTTGATCTTGATGCGCTGAATGGACAAATGGACGGGTGGCTCGAAACGCTCCGTGACCTGGGCGATGTCCCGCAGGGTGTGGTCGGTGACTTCTTGCCCCTCGACCGCGCCGTCCGGCTGGACGCCGAAGAGCACCCTGCCGCCGGAGCCGTTCAGGAAGGCGCACAGTGTCTGCATGCCTTCCTTCAGCTCGTCCGTCGAGCGCTTGAACTCCAGAGCCGGACCTTCGCCTTCCTTCACGAGGGCGGCGAGCTGTTTCGCGTTCGCGGGAATCCCCATGGCCGTCATGGGCGGTCTCCTCCGTACGGCGGGGAATCCTCGCGCACCTGCATCGGCTTCGTCATTGCGTTCACGCTCAGGTAGTAGTGAGCCACCTTCGTCACCTCGTTCCAGTCGAGGCGCGCCGGGTCGCGGATCGGTTCCTGGAGTCCCGGCGCATTGTCGCAGTCGGTGACGACGTAGAGCCAGTAGCAATCGCGGCGGTCCTCGGCCACGCGCCGCTCGTTAGGCGTGAGCAGCACCGTCCCTGATGCGCGCGCCAAGCCCTTTGACCTCGATCAGCCGAAGCTCGCCGGAGTCAAGGTCGAGGCTCGTGAGGTCATAGCCGAGGTTCTTCTCGTGAACATCATAGACCTGGCGGCCCTGGGCCCGCTCATATTCCATCACCGACTCGCATGGCGACGCCTCGGTCTCGGGGTTCGGCTGCAGGCGACGCGACCTCGGGCGCTTCCCGCTCCGGGTGCGGCAGGACGAGACACGCTCGTGAGCCGTTCCACGGCCTGGAGGGTGAGCGACGCGTTGCTGCTCGAGTTCCTGCCGGCGGCGGTCGCGCCGGGCCAGTAATTCCGCATGGCGGGTCTCGGCCTGGGCCAGCCGCCCCTCGGCCCCCTGGACTCCCGCTCCACCTCCAGCGGCTGCCTGGCCGATTTCCTCGTCCGCCTTCTGGAGCAGCTCGGTCAGCGACAGCTCCACGTGTGCGGCGATCCGCTCCACCTCGGCCAGCCGCTCCTTGCGAACTTCGTCGAGGAACGGCAGCAGGGCCGTGCTCGTGAAGCCAGCCGACGGCTCAGGCGCAAGGGCCACTGCCGGCAGGCTGTGCATGGTGCAGCCTGCCGGCGTGAAATTGCCCAGAATGCCGGGCTCGCGCAGGCCGGGTGCTGCGCCTTCCGTCAGCTCCACGGCGAAGAGCCGCTCGTGGATCACGTTGGCCCAGCCCGTCCACGACCCGCGCGCGGTAGAAGTCGATCCGGGCGGGCTGCTCGTGTGCGAGGCGAGTAGAAACACGCCCCTTGCTCGAAAGCGCTCCGTGCGCCAGTCGGCAGGCGTGGCGGCGGACCGCCTCGAACAGCGGATGGCCGGGCGTGACCCATTCCAGGTGTGTGTCTCTCGGCCGTCTCCCGGTCCGTGGACAGCGCGGATACTTGGTCAGACAGGGCAGGCAGACGTCCAGTCCGGCGTCCCGCTCGTACTTGCGGAGGACGGTCGGCGTCCGGCCCGGATCGAAGGTGTGCGGGCAGCGATGGCACCGGCTTCAGGCTCGAAGCGCGGCATAGCTCGGCCGCCTCGCGACATGAAGCGGGCAATGGTCTCGGGCACCACGCGGCGTTCCTGGGCCTGGGCCCGCCGCTCGATCAGCATTTCCAGGTTCAGCTTCTTGGACGCCAGCCTTCCAGGGCGTTCTGGCAGATGGCCCGGAACTGGCCCTCGTCCACGTTGTGAGAGGCGGTCTTCGAGGTCGGCATCGCCAAGGTTGCCGGCATAGTAGTCGCGCAGCACCCGCTCGACTGGGCGGCAGGCAGGACCTCGCCGACGACGTTGAAGACCGCGTCGTCATCCAGGGCATTGCGGATCTCCTGGAGCTTCTCCAGGAGCCGCTGGAGGACTCGGCCCTCGATGGTGTTGGTGGCGACGAAGTTGAAGATCAGGCAGTCCTTGCGCTGGCCGTAGCGGTGGATGCGGCCCATCCGCTGCTCCAGCCGGTTGGGGTTCCAGGGGATGTCGTAGTTGAACAGGATGTGGCAGACACTGGAGGTTGATGCCTTCGCCGGCCGCCTCGGTGGCGACGAGGATCTGGATCGCCGCCATCCCTGAATTGCTGCTCGGCGTAAAGCCGCGTGCCCGGCTCGTCCCGGGAGCCGGCCTTCATGCCGCCATGGATGCACCCCACCGTGAAGCCCCAGCTCTCGAGCCGCTCCACGAGGTAGTCGAGGGTGTCCTTGAACTCGGTGAAGATCAGGAGCCGCTGCGTCGGGGTGGTCGAAGAACCCCTGTTCCTGCATCAGGGCCTTGAGCCGCGACAGCTTGGCCTCGACGCCCGCCTCCTCCACCGCCTTGGCGCTTGCTCGGCCAGCTGCGCGCAGTTCGCTCGATCTCTTCCTGGACCTCCTCGGCGTTGCCGGCCAGCGTGATCGCCTCCAGGATCTCCTCCAGCCGCTCCCGCTCGGCTTCCTCCATCTCTTCGAGTTCTTCCGGGTCGGGAAGTCCGGCGGCGCCGTCCGGGCCAGCTCCTGGGCCTTCTTCAGGCCCTCGTCCAGCCGCTTGGCGCGGTTCTCCAGGCGAGCGGCGCATGGCGTGGGTGCTGGAGGCCAGCCGGCGCTGGTACAGGGCCATCAGGAAGCCGACGGCCGGGCCCGCGGATCGTCGCCCTGCGGCGGCAGCTCGGCGCTCTGGCGCTTCACGAAGCGCGTGACGCTCGCGGTAGAGCTCGAACTCCGGCGCCGTCGATCTGGAAGTCGACCGTGTGCGGAATGCGCTTGGTGAAGATCTTCTCGGCAACCCAGGTGCCGTCCGGCCTGCCGCTCCGGGAAGTAGACCATCGCTTCCTTGGTGCGGCGGAGGTAGAACGGCGCCCGGCGGCGCTCCATGGCCTCGCGGATGGACCTGACGTCGGCGTAGGCGTCGGCGTCGAGCAGTTGCAGGAAGAGGCTGAAGTTGACCGGATCGCCCTTGTGGGGCGTGGCCGTCAGCAGGAGGAGATGATCCGACGTGTCCCGCAGCAGTTCGCCGAGGGCGTAGCGGCGGCTCTTTGCGCTCGGCGGCGGCCACGACATGCGATGGGCCTCGTCCACGATCACCAGATCCCAGTGGACCTGGCGCAGGCCGGGAGGATCTCTGCCGCTTGGCCAGGTCGAGCGACGTGATGACTTGTTTCTGCTCCAGCCACTGGTTGACGCCGAACTGGTCGCGGATGTCGCTCGCCCTTGAGGACGAGGAACTTCTCGTCGAACTTCTCCTTGAGTTCCCGCTGCCACTGGAAGGCGAGGTTCGCCGGGGCAGACGATCAGGATTCGCTCGGCCAGGCCCCGCAGCTTCAGTTCGCGGATGAGCAGGCCGGCCATGATGGTCTTGCCGGCGCCGGCGTCGTCGGCCAGCAGGAAGCGGACGCGGGCCAGCTTCAGCAGGTAGTCGTAGACCGCTTCGAGCTGGTGCGGCAGCGGATCGACGCGCGAGATCGACAGGCCGAAGTAGGGGTCAAACTCGTAGGCGATGCCCAGGGAGTAAGCCTGGAGGCCGAGGCGCAGGAGCGCGCCGTCGCCGGTGAAGGTGTGGGTGAGGCTCCGGACACGCAACTGCTGGAGGTGCGACGCGGTGAGTGTGACGTTGCGGAACTTCTCCGTCTGGAGGCCAACAAGGCCGACAACCCAGCGATCCGGACCGGCAGGTCGAATGGTCTCGACGCGCATGGGCTCGCTGAAGAGAGAGCCTCGACAATCTGACCGGGATCAAGGGGAAGCGGTGAAGAGAGGGTCATGCGCGAATCCTACCTCCGAACCGAATCTCGACACGACAAAACGCCGATCCTCCGAAGAGAATCGGCGCGTGGTTTGCTCAGGGCTCCTTCAAGGTCATTGGACCACCAACCTCCGGTGCCAGAGCGTATCTGAACGTAAGGGATGGCTTGCTTATACCACTCCGCGACAGCAGACGCAATCGAACAGCGGCGGGTGTCTGAGAACCAAGTGACTTGTGGGAAGGCACCGCGCTGTCGAGCCTGTTAGAGATCTAACGGATGAATATTCTCCGTCCGGGCGGAATTTCTTGACACTCCGGGGGCCGCGTGTTATACAGATTGCCCCGTCTCGGCAGAGGCGGGATCGTTTTTTTATTGGGCGAATTGCTCGTCCCGCCATCGGGACCGCCTGGGCGCGGCGGAAGGAGTTGCGGTGTACGCGATCGTTGAGTCAGGGGGAAAGCAGTACCGGGTCGAGCCGGGCGCCATTCTGGCCCTGGAGCGCATCCCGGGGGAGGTCGGGAGTCAGGTGGCGCTGGATCGGGTGCTCCTTGTGGCCGACGGCGGCTCGGTCAAGGTGGGGCATCCCACCGTGTCCGGGGCCCGAGTGGTCTCGGAAATCCTGGCCCAGATGCGCGGCGTGAAGATCGACGTGTTCAAGTTCAAGAAGCGGAAGAAGTACCGTAAAAAGACCGGCCACCGGCAAGAGCTGACGCGGGTCCGGATCGCGGAGATCATCGCTTAACCCTGCGCCGTGAGCGGACTTTCATGTCGGCTGACGCTTCGCACGGAGGCATCCATGGCACACAAGAAAGGCGTTGGGAGTTCGCGCAACGGCCGTGACAGCGCCGGGCGGCGCCTGGGAATGAAGGCCTTCTCCGGTCAGACGGTGACCGGAGGGAGCATCCTTGTCCGCCAGCGCGGCACGCGCTTCAAGCCCGGAAAGAACGTCGGCCTGGGGAGGGATGACACCCTGTTCGCCAAGGTGCCGGGCGTGGTCGAGGTGGAGCAGCGCGCCGGCAATCGCTTTGTCTCGATCGCTCCGGTCGCCTAGCGACTGCGGCTGGACGACGCCGATGTTTGGCCGTCCGGGCGTACACGGTGACCAAGTTCATTGATACCGCCAAGATAGTCGTGAAGGCCGGCGACGGCGGCCGCGGTTGTGTGAGTTTTCGGCGCGAGGCCTACGTGCCCCGCGGCGGGCCCAATGGCGGGGACGGGGGGAACGGAGGCAGCATCTTCATCGAAGCCAACCGCTCTTTCCGCACGTTGATCGATCTGCAATACCAGCAACTCTATCGCGCCAAGCGCGGCGAGCATGGGCGCGGCAAAGATCAGCACGGCGCCAACGGTCCAGACCTCACCATCAAAGTGCCGCTCGGTACCGTGGTCTCCGACGTCGAAACGGGAGAAGTCCTGGCTGATTTGACCACGAACGGCCAGCAGGCCATGGTGGCCAAAGGCGGCATGGGAGGCCGCGGCAACGCGCGCTTCGCCACCGCAACGCGGCAGGCGCCCCGCATCGCCCAGCCCGGCATTCCAGGTGAAGTCCGCACACTCCGTCTCGAACTCAAGCTCATCGCCGACGTGGGACTGGTCGGCTTGCCCAACGCGGGGAAATCCTCGCTCCTAGCCGCCTTCTCGGCCGCGCGGCCCAAGATCGCCGCCTACCCCTTCACCACACTGACCCCCAATCTGGGCGTGGTGGAGGTGGACCCCTACGGGGGCTTCGTAGTGGCGGATATCCCCGGACTGATCCAGGGTGCGGCCCAGGGGGCGGGGCTGGGGATCCAGTTTTTGCGTCACATCGAGCGGACGCGTCTGCTGGTCCACGTGGTGGACGTCTCGGACGACGCCGAGGATCCCGTCATCGCCGCGGAGACGATCGAGCGGGAGCTTTCGGCGTACAGTCCCGCACTCCTCTCCCTGCCGCGTATCGCCGCCGCCAACAAGATCGATCTCCCCCACGCCGAAGGGCTCGCGCGCATCCAGGCGCGCTGCGCCTCGCTGGGATTGCCGCTGGTGGCGATCTCGGCGCTCACCGGCGAGGGCATCCCGTCGCTCCTGGAGACCATCGCGAGCCGTCTGCGGGCGGCGCACGAGAAACCCTATGACTTCGCGCAAGGCCCCACGTCCCGATAGCCGGCAGGAGTGGCTCGGATCCCCCCGACGCATCGTCGTGAAGGTCGGATCCGGCGTGTTGTCGCGCGGGGGGATCGGGCTGCACCGGGAGACCATCCAGGCGCTGGCCAGCTCGCTGGCGCGGCTGCAAGCGCAAGGGGTCGAGGTGATTCTGGTCTCGTCGGGGGCCATCCTGGCGGGGATGGAGGCGCTGGGCCTGACCGAGCGCCCGCGGGAACTCCCGCTGAAGCAGGCCGCAGCCGCCGTCGGCCAGAGCCACCTGATGCGCGCTTACGAGGAGGCCTTCCAGCCCTGCGGCCGACGTGTGGCGCAGATCCTGCTCACGCAGGAGGACCTCAGACACCGGGGGCGGTACCTCAACGCCCGGAACACGCTGTTCACGCTCCTCGGCCTCCAGGTTCTGCCCATCGTCAACGAGAACGACACGGTGGCCGTGCGCGAGATCCAGTTCGGCGACAACGACACGCTCTCGGCCCTGGTGGCGCACCTCGTCCAGGCGGACCTCCTGGTGATCCTGACCGATACCGAGGGGGTGTTCACCGCCGATCCCCACCGAGATCCCGCGGCACGGCTGATTCCCGTGGTGCGGCCCCAGGACGCCCTCACGTCATTCTGCGCCGAGGACGCCGGGAGCGCGGCCAGCATCGGAGGGATGAGCTCCAAGGTCCGGGCGGCCCGCCGCGCCGCGGTCGCGGGCATTCCCACCGTGGTCGCCAGCGGTCGGATCCCGGGTACGGTGGAGGCGATCCTCACGGCCGAAGAGGTGGGAACTCTCTTCATCCCCTCGCGGAGCCGCATGCAGAGTCGGAAACGCTGGCTGGCCTTTGCCAGTCAGCCGCGGGGCGGGATCGTGGTGGATGCCGGGGCGCGGGCCGCGCTGGTGCGCGGGGGGAAGAGCTTGCTTCCCTCCGGCATCCGCGGGACGCAGAGGAGCTTCCGGGCGGGCGACGTTGTCAGTCTGCTCGATCAGGCGGGGCGGGAGTTCGGGCGGGGACTCGCGAACTACGGCCGGGACGAGGTCGAGAAGATCAAGGGGCTGCATAGCAACGAAATCATCGGGGCGCTGGGTGTGAATCCGTACGACGAGGTCGTGCATCGGGACAACCTCGTCATCCTCGAGTCGCTGGAGGCCGGAATGGGGGCATCTTCAGGCGATGAAAACCAGGCGGCGCCTCGCGCGCCGTCGGAGGAGTAACCCATGAGCGAGTGTGACATCCGGCGGATGGCGGAGGAGGCGCGCCGCGCGGCCCGCGAGCTCGCCAGGGCGAGCGGCGCGGAGAAGAATCGCGCGCTCCTCGCCATGGCGGCGGGTCTCACCGATTCGCGCGCGCGGATCCTGGCAGCCAATGCGGGCGACGTGGCGGCTGCCCGCGCCGCGGGGCAGACGGCCGCCTTTGTGGATCGCTTGACGCTGACCGACTCCAGGATCGATGCGATGGCCCGGGGCGTGCGGCAGGTGGCCGATCTCCCCGACCCGGTGGGGGCGATCACCGGCATGTGGCGCCGGCCCAACGGTCTTGAGGTGGGACGGATGCGCGTGCCCCTGGGCGTGATCGGAATCATCTACGAATCCCGGCCCAACGTGACGGCGGACGCCGCGGCGCTGTGCCTCAAGTCCGGGAATGCCGTGCTGCTCCGGGGCGGGTCGGAGGCGCTCGCCACCAACCGCGCCATCGCCCTCGTGCTGTCGGCGGCCGTCGAGGCGGAGGGGCTGCCGCCGGCCTCCCTCGCCGTCGTCCCGTCGGCGGAACGGGCGCTGGTGAAGGAGATGCTCTCGCTTCACGGCCTCATCGATCTGATCATCCCGCGAGGCGGCGAGGGGCTGATCCGCGCGGTCCGCGAGGGATCCCAGATCCCGGTGATCGCCCATGATAAGGGGCTGTGCCACACCTACGTGGACGAATCGGCGGACCTCGGGATGGCGGCAGAGATCGCCTTCAACGCCAAGGTGGATCGGCCCGGCGTGTGCAACGCCATGGAGACGCTCTTGGTGCACGCGGGGGTTGCCGCGGCGTTCCTGCCCCCCCTTGTGGCGCGTCTGACTGCCGCGGAGGTGGAGGTGCGCGGGTGTCCCTCCACCCGGGCGCTGGCGCCGGCCGTCCTGCCCGCCACCGAGGCGGACTGGGACACCGAATACCTGGCGCTCACCCTGTCCATCCGGGTGGTGGCTTCCTTCGAAGAGGCCGTGGCGCACATCGCCCGCCACGGATCCGGACTGGCCGAGGCCATCGTAACCTCCGATCACGGGCGCGCCATGCGCTTCCTGCGCGAGGTGGACGCCGGTGCGGTCTTTGTGAACGCGTCCACGCGATTCACCGACGGCTACGAGTTCGGAATGGGGGCGGAGATGGGGATCAGCACGCAGAAGCTCCACGCCCGCGGGCCCATGGGGCTCACCGAGCTCACCTGCGAGAAGTTCATCGTGTTGGGAAGCGGCCAGGTTCGCGATTCCCGAAAGTGATCCCCCGCGGCGCGAGCTGAGTCGCCCGGCGCCCCGGGAGGAGGGACCATGCGCATCGGTATCATGGGTGGGACTTTCGACCCGATCCATCTCGGCCATCTCAGGGCGGCGGAGGAGATCTACTGGGCTTTTGGGCTGGACAGGATCATCTTCGTGCCGGCGGCCCGCCCCCCCCACAAAGAGGAGGTCGTGGCCGCCTCGGCGATGCACCGCTACGAAATGGTCTCGCTGGCCACCGTCTTTACCCCGTACTTCACCGTCTCCCCCATCGAGCTCCAGCGGGAGGGGAAATCTTACTCGGTCGAGACGGTGCGGGAGTTCCAGCGGCTGTCCGGGCCCGATACCACCTTGTACTTCGTGGTCGGGGTGGATGCGTTCCTGGAGATGTCCGAGTGGCGGGAGGCCAAGGAACTGCTGACGCTGACGCGGGTCATCGTGACGGCGCGGCCCGGGTGGCGCCTGGACGAGGTGGAGCACCTGCTCGCGCCGGAGCAGCGCCAGCTCCTGGGGCATCCGACCTTCAGGTATCTCAAGGTGAGCGAGGTCGACCCCGAACGGGTGGAGGAGGCGCCCGCCCCGCGCCAGGTGCTCCTGGTGGAGGTGGTCTCCCTGGATATCGCCTCTCGGGAGATTCGGCAACTCGTCGAGGAAGGGCGGAGTATCCGCCACCTCGTGCCCGACACGGTGGCGGCCTACATGGCCAAGAACCGCCTGTACCAGCGCCCGGCGCGCGCGCGCTGACCACGCCGGGACCGGTCCGGCATTCAGAACGGAGGATGAGCCATCGACTCGACAATGGTTGCGGATCTGGCCGCCGAGGCGGCCTCGGCAGTCAAGCCGCAGTATCTGGCGATCTTGGATCTGCGCGGGGTTTCGAGCTTTACCGATCATTTTCTGATTGCGAGCGCGGACTCCGCACGGCAGGTCCGCGCCATCGCGGAGCGGGTGGAAGAACGCCTGACCCAGGCGGGTGTGCGTATGCTGCATCGCGAGGGCACTGGCGAGGCGCATTGGATTTTGCTTGACTACCAAGATGTCGTCGTTCATATTTTCGACGAACAAACTCGGCAATTTTACGATCTGGAGCGACTCTGGGGCGACGCGCCGAAACGCATGCTGATCGGCGGATCTCCTGACCGGATCACATAGGATGGCGCACGGCGGTGGGGGCCCGGGATCAGCCGCCCCGATCGGGTGGCGCCTATAGCTGGCCTCGCGGACACTTGGCGTCGGCCTCGTCTCCGCGAGGATTTGTATTCCCTGTACGGGAGGGGATGAGCATGCCACTCAAGGGGTCCAAGGTTGAGAAGTTTCGGCAGCGTCTGCTGGTGAAGCGGAGAGAATTGATGAGCGGGGTCCGTGGCTCCAACGTCAAGAGTCTCGAATCTACGCGCGACGAAATTCAGGATATTGCCGACCAGGCGAGCAACGCCTATACAAAGGAATTCTTGCTGTCCATCGGCGACACCGAGCGCCGCATGTTGAAGCAAGTCGACGAAGCCCTCTACAAGATCCGGCAAGATACGTATGGCCTGTGCGAGACCTGCGGAGAAATGATCAGCGAGCGTCGACTGGAGGCGCTGCCCTTCGCCAGGCTTTGCATCGCTTGCCAGGAAGAGGAGGAGCGGGCCAAGGTCGAGGAGTGACGCCGCGCAGTCGGCGCGCGCGATCACTTCCACCTGCCTCTCGCCTGGGCGTTCCGGGCGATCCGGCCGAGTCCGACCACCACCTGCTGTTCCCTCCATCGCCTGTGTGCGGATGGGGTTCTCCCGTGTCTATCCTGGCACCGCTAATTCAAGGCTCGCTTCCTCCCATGCTCGGGCCTCGTTTCTCGCGTCGTCTCCTTCTGTGCCTTTCACTGTTGCTTCTCGTTCTTGCCGTCTTTCCTCTGCGCTCGGCATCGGCCCAGGTCCAGGTTGGCGGACCACGCGACTCGTTTGCCGAAAGCGTGCAAGGCTGGCTGGCGGAAGGCCAACGCCTGGCGCGAGGCCTGTTCGCCCACCCCGCCGCGGGCCCGGCCGTCGGCGCGCTGATTGTTTTCTGGATCATCTGGGCTTTTCGGCGCGTTCTCCAGCGGGGTCGGGTGGGCATGGCTGCCCCCGGTCTCCACCCCCCGAGCCGGGGCGAGGCTCGACGCCTCGTCCGCCAGGGAGCCTATGTAGAGGCGGGACAGGTGTACGAACAGATGGCGGACTGGGGGGCCGCAATCGAGGCATATGAGCGCGGCCGCGCCTTCGCCGAGGCAGGGAGAATTTGGGAGCACCAGAACCAGCCGGCCAAGGCGGCGCGCCTGTTCGAGCAGGCGGGCGATTTCGTGAAGGCGGGCGAGCTTTACGCCCGCCTGGGCAATCACGCCAGAGCCTCAAGCCTTTTTCAGAAAGGAGGGAACGAGTTCAAGGCTGCCGAGGCGGCCGAGCGCGCGGGGGATCTGGATCGAGCCGCTACACTCTTCGGCAAGTTTGAGGCGTTCGAGCGAGCCGGCGAGCTCCGCTTTCAGTTGCGGCAGTACGCCGAGGCGGCCGAATTCCTGGGGCGGGCCTTGGGGCGCTTGCGGGGACCGCAGGGGCCGACCGAGCCCGTGCGGATCATCCAACTGAAGGCCCGGCGCTGCGCGGAGGCCTACATCCGGGCGGGACAGTCGGCCAGGGCGGCTGCCGTGTTCCGAGACCACGGCTTGGAGGTGGAGGCGGCGGAGCAGTTCTGTCGGGCCGGGGACTGGGAGGTGGGACTCGGGCTTCTCGTGCGCCATCAGGAGTTCGAGTGGGCTGCCCGACTCTGCCAGGAGATGGGGAAGGAGGCAGAACTCCATCTCGTCCTGGGAGAACGCGCCGTGGCGCAGGAGCGGGAGGAGGAGGCGGGGCGGGAGTTCGAGGCCGGGGGGTTGTGGTGGCGGGCGGGCGAGATGTACCAGCGGAGTCACGCGTTTGCCAAGGCAGCGGAGATGTACGCCCGCCATGGGGACGACGAGCGCGCGGCGGAAATGTATATTGCCGCCGGGAATCCGGCGCAGGCCGCTTCGGCGCTGGAGCGGCTGGGGAAGCGATCGGAGGCCGCGCAGTATTACCAGCAGGCTGGCGCTCCGCGCGAGGCCGCGCGGGTGCTCCAGGAGGCCGGCGACTTTTTCGGCGCCGCCAGAGTGCTCCTCGATACGGGCGCTGCCGAGGAAGTCATGGCCCTCCTCCAGCAAGTTGGGCCGGAGTCCGACCAGTATCTGGAGGCCACCATCCGCCTTGGGGACATGTTCCTGGAAAACGACCTGGACGGGCCCGCCCGCGAGAAGTACGAACGAGCCGCCGGGCTTAGGCCAATCGGTCCCGATTTTGTCTATCCGACCTACCAGTTGGCCTGCATCCAGGAGCGGCAGGGGAATCTCCAAGAGGCCCTCCGTTTCTACGAGAAGGTGGTGGCGGAACAGTTCGACTACCGAGATGTCCAGCGGCGGGTGGCGGATCTGTCGGAGCGGCTGGCGAAGACGCAGGCGGTGCCCGGACGAGAAACGGCAGCGGGCCAGTCCGGGTCCGCCCGATATCGCACGATCAAAGAGTTGGGTCGCGGCGGCATGGGGATCGTGTACCTGGCGGAGGACATGGTTCTGCAGCGCCAGGTGGCGTACAAGATCCTGCCAGACGCCGTCCGCGAAGATCCCAAGGTCCTGGAGGCCTTCCTGCGGGAGGCCCGCATCGCCGCCTCCTTGCACCATCCGAATATCGTGACCATCTTCGACGCGGGCCAGGCCGCGGAAACGGTCTATATCGCCATGGAGTACGTGGACGGGCGCTCCCTGCAGTCCATCCTGGACGCGGAGCATATCCTCCCCCTCTCGCAGGCAATCGAGTTCTTCCTGCAGGCCTGCCAGAGCCTGATCCACGCCCACCGGCAGCAGATCGTGCACCGGGACGTCAAGCCGGCCAACATCATGGTCACCAGCAGGGGCGAGGTAAAGCTGATGGACTTCGGCCTGGCGGCGGTCGTTTCCAGCGCCACCGACAAGGTCACCTCGATCCGTGGGACCCCGTTCTATATGGCTCCGGAGCAGATCATGGGTGAAGCCCCCTCGAGCCTCACCGACCAGTACTCCCTGGGGTGCACGCTTTTCCACATGGTGGCGGGCCGGCCACCCTTTCTGGAAGGGGATGTTCTCTACCACCACATCCACACCGAACCCAGTTCGCCCCGGCGTTGGAATCCCAAGATCCCGGTGTGGCTGGACGCCATCATCTTGCGCATGATGGTCAAGGTTCCGGCTCGGCGGTTCCCCTCACTAGACGTCGTCTCGCAAGAAATCGAATCGGTGCCTTGCCAGGGGCCGGTCGGCCGGGCTGCAAAGCGATGTCGCCGACTGACCTTCCCCGGCTTCGGGTCGGACCGCGCGATGTGGCGGCCGGCTTTCTCCACCTCATCTTCCCCACTCCGTGCGAGATGTGCCGGAGCCCCCTGGATCTTGGGCGCAAGAGCGCGCTCTGCGGACGCTGCTGGGACGCGCTGGAGCGCATGCCAAAGCAGGGGTGTTGGCGCTGCGGCTGGCCGTTTCCGGACGAGGCGGCGGCGCGCGGCGTGGAGCGGCCGCTGTGCGCTCGTTGCCGGGAAGCGCGGGACGTCTTCGAAGTGGCTCGGGCGCCGCTTCGCTACCGCGAGGGCGGCATCGCCCGGCAGGCGATCTTGCTCTGCAAGCATGGGGGCCGTCTCGGTCTCCTACGCCACCTAGCGCACCTGCTCGCCGAGGAGGCGCCCGCCTACCTCGAGATGGGGGAATGGGATGCGCTGATCCCGGTACCGCTCCACTGGATCCGGCGCTGGCGGCGCGGCTTTAACCAGGCGGAACTGCTGGCCCGGGCGGTGGGCCGGCGCCACGGTCTGCCGATGCTTCGACGGGCGCTGATTCGCGTGCGCCCCACACCGCCCCAGCAGGGGGATGCGGAGGCGAGACGGCGGAACGTCCGGGACGCCTTTCGCGCGCGGCAACCGGAGAAGGTTGCCGGCAAGCGATTGCTCCTGGTCGACGACGTGTTCACGACCGGGGCCACGGCCAATGCCTGCGCCACGGCCCTAGGCCACGCGGGCGCCGCCGCCCTGGGGGTGCTCACGCTGGCACGGGTGGAGTGAGAAGAGCAGCCTGTTACCTGACGGCTGCATCCCTCCGATATCTTTTGACATTTTCGGTCGATTCTACTAGCATGCCTCGGTTACGCGAGGCCAGGGTATCCTCGTTTGGGTGGGGGTGTGTCTTTTGTCTGACGCGTGAAGGAGGCCGTTATGGCAACCAAGATCGGTATCAATGGATTCGGTCGGATCGGGCGTAATCTCTTCCGCGCGGCCTGTGGCGATGCCGCGTTGGACATCGTGGCGGTGAACGACATCACCGACGCCAAGACTCTGGCCCACCTGCTCAAATATGACTCGGTACACGGGGCCTTCAAGGGGACCGTCGAGGCGAAGGATCAGAGCCTGGTGGTCAACGGGAAAGAGATCAAGGTGCTGGCCAGCAAGGACCCGGCCGCCCTGCCCTGGAAGGATCTGGGCGTGGAGGTCGTGGTGGAGTCCACGGGGCGCTTCACGGACCGGGCCAGCGCCGCCAAGCATCTGGAGGCGGGCGCCAAGAAGGTGATCATCTCGGCCCCGGCCAAGGACGAGGACATCACCATCGTGCTGGGCGTGAACGAAGGCCGCTACGATCCCGCCAAGCACCACGTCATCTCCAATGCCTCCTGCACGACCAACTGCCTGGCCCCGATGGCCAAGGTGCTTCTGCAGAACTTCGGGATCAAGCATGGCCTGATGACCACGATCCATTCGTACACCAACGACCAGCAGATCCTGGACCTGCCCCACAAGGACCTGCGCCGGGCGCGGGCCGCGGCCATGTCCATGATCCCCACCAGCACGGGCGCGGCGAAGGCGGTCGGCTTGGTCCTGCCCGAGCTGAAGGGCAAGATGCACGGCCTGTCCATCCGCGTGCCCACCCCGAACGTCTCTGTGGTGGACCTGGTCGCCGAGATGGAGAAGCCGGTCACGGCCGAGGCGGTCAATGCGGCTCTCAGGAAGGCGGCGGAGGGAGAGCTCAAAGGGATCCTCGGGTACACCGACGAGCCCCTGGTGTCGATCGACTTCAACGGGAACCCCCTCTCCTCGATCGTGGACGGCGCCTCCACCTCGGTGGTGGACGGCACGCTGGTGAAGGTCCTGTCCTGGTACGACAACGAGTGGGGGTACTCCTGCCGCGTGCGCGACCTGATCAAGTACATCGCGTCGAAGAAGTAGGTCAGAATGGAAAAACTCTCCATCACCGACGTCGAGCTTGTCGGGAAACGTGTCCTGGTCCGGGTGGACTTCAACGTTCCGCTCGACGCGCGGCAGGTCGTGACCGACGACACCCGCATCCGGGCGGCCCTCCCCACGATCCGGTATGCCCTGGACAAGGGGGCGAGGGTCCTCTTGCTCTCGCATCTGGGGCGGCCCAAGGGGAAAGTCGTCCCCGCCATGAGTCTGGCGCCGGTTGCCAAACGGCTCTCGGATCTCCTTGGGAAGCCGGTGGCCATGGCGTCCGACTGCATCGGCGAGGCGGTGGAGGCGGCCGTGGCGCAGCTCACGCCGGGCCAGGTCCTCATGCTGGAGAACTGCCGCTTCCACGCCGGCGACGAGAAGAACGACGAAGCCATGAGCCGGGCGCTGGCCAAGC
Organism: uncultured Methylomirabilota bacterium; assembly: GCA_963727695.1. Lineage (GTDB taxonomy): Bacteria > Methylomirabilota > Methylomirabilia > Methylomirabilales > 2-02-FULL-66-22 > 2-02-FULL-66-22. The sequence continues at coordinate 37,486 of CAVSHW010000029.1, forward strand.
TCTGCGACGTCTTCGTGAACGACGCGTTCGGCGCGGCGCACCGGGCCCACGCCTCGACGGTGGGGGTGACGAAGTTCGTGCCTGTGGCGGCGGCCGGCTTCCTGATGGCGAAGGAGCTGGAGTATCTTGGCCGCGCCATGACGAATCCGGCCCGCCCCTTCGTGGCCATTCTGGGCGGGGCCAAGGTATCGGACAAGATCGGGGTGCTGCAGAATCTGGTGACCAAGGCCGACGCTCTCCTGGTGGGGGGCGGGATGGCCTACACCTTCCTCAAGGCGCAGGGGATGGAGGTCGGCGCGTCCCTGCTCGAGGCGGACAAGCTTGGCGTGGCCCGGACCATCCTGGAGGCGGCGCGGGCCAAGGGTGTGACGTTCCTTCTCCCCACGGACCACGTGATCGCCCAGAAGGTCGCGGCCGATGCCGAGGTTCGCATCGCCGATAGCACGGCGATCCCGGCAGGCTGGATGGGCCTGGACATCGGCCCCAAGGCGCGCGCCGCCTTCGCCACGGCGATCCGGGGGGCCAAGACGGTCGTCTGGAACGGCCCCATGGGCGTCTTCGAGCTGCCGCCGTTCCGCGAGGGGACCTTCTCCGTCGCCCGCGCCATCGCCGAGAGCGGGGCGACATCTATCGTGGGCGGCGGGGATTCGGTGGCGGCGGTGACCCAGGCGGGCCTGGCCGACCGGATGAGCCACATCTCCACGGGCGGTGGGGCCTCCCTGGAATTTCTCGAGGGGATCGAGCTTCCGGGGGTCGCGGCGCTGACCGACAAGAAGTGAATGGGTAAAGGAGTTCTCATGCGAACGCCGGTGATTGCTGGCAACTGGAAGATGTACAAGACGACCCGGCAGGCGGCGGAGACGATCCGAAGCCTGGCGGATCTGGTGAAAGGGGTGCAGGGGGTGGAGGTCGTGATCTGTCCCCCGTTCACTGCGCTGGCGGCCGCCGTCGAGGCGGCGAAGGGCTCGCCGGTCGCCATCGGAGCCCAGGACTGCTACTGGGAGAAGGAAGGCGCCTTCACCGGTCAGGTTGCGGTGCCGATGATCGCCGACCTGGGGTGCAGCCACTGCATCGTGGGGCATTCCGAACGGCGACAGTTCTTCGGGGAGACGGACGCCACCGTTGACAAGAAGATCGAGGCGGTGCTGGCGAACGGGCTCACCTGCATCGCCTGCGTGGGGGAGACGCTGGCGGAGCGCGAGGCGGGGCAGACCTTTGCCGTGCTGGAGCGGCAGGTGCGAAACGGTCTCTCGCGTCACCTCACCTCCGCGCGCCTCGTGATTGCATACGAGCCGGTCTGGGCGATCGGCACCGGGCAAGACGGCCACGCCGGTCCAGGCCCAGGAGGCCCACGCCTTCATCCGCCGGGTGGTCGCCGAGGCGGCGAGCCCGGCGGCGGCCCAGGCGGTTCGGATCCTGTACGGGGGAAGCGTCAAGCCGGACAACATCGCCACCCTCATGGCCCAGCCCGACGTGGATGGCGGCTTGGTGGGCGGGGCGAGTCTGGACGCGGCATCCTTCGCCAAGATCGTCCGATTCCGGGGATAGCGGCGGGAGGTTTGTCCGCCCTGTATGTCGTGGAAGGGGAGGTTGCATGTTCATCGCACTCGCTATTGTCCATGTTCTGATCGCCTTCGGGCTGATCCTGGTCGTTCTCCTGCAAAGCGGGAAGGGGGCGGACATCGGGGCCGCTTTTGGCGGCGGATCGAGCCAGACCGTCTTCGGCGGCCGGGGCGCAGCCACGTTCCTGTCGAAGCTGACGACCATTCTGGCCGTCCTGTTCATGGTCATGTCCATCGTGCTCACGCTCCACTCCTCGCGGATGGGGACGTCGAGCGTGATTCCCGAGGATCGTCCGAGTCCGGCCACCTCGACACCGGCCCCGGCTGCCCAGGCCCCGGCTGCGCCCGCTCCCAAGTCAGGCCCCGGCCGCGCCGCCCGCCCCATCAAAATAGTGGCCAGGGCAGCGACCAGTTCTGAAGCGCCCCCCTGGCTGCGAGCAATCCTCCTCGCCGCGGTGCTCTTCGCCGCAGTGTCTCTCCCGGCCTGCGGTCGGTCGGACACCGCGGGCCCGTCGGCGGACGCAGGAATCCCGGCCTACGGGGACACACTGGTCGAGGCTTCCATCGGCGACATCAGCGGTCTCATCCCCAACATCACCAGTGATTCTGCCTCCCACGAAATCGGCGGCTTGATCTACTCCAACCTGGTCCGGACGAATAAAGACCTGGAAGTGGAAGGCGAGCTGGCGGAGCGCTGGGACGTCTCCAAAGACGAGATGACGATCACCTTCTATTTGCGGAAGGGGGTCAAGTGGCACGACGGGGAAGAGGTCACGGCCGAGGATGTGGACTTCACCTATCGCTACATGATCGATCCCAAGACGCCAACCGCGTATGCCGAGTCGTTCCGCCAGGTCCGGAAGGCCGAGGTGGTGGATCGGTATACCTACCGGGTCACCTACGCCAAGCCGTATTCGCCCGGCCTCCTCTCATGGGGAATCTGGATCCTGCCGCGGCACATCCTGGAGCCGGCTTGGAAGGCCGGCGTGGATTTACGCACCACCCAGCAGAATCGCCGGCCCGTGGGCTCTGGGGCGTATCGGTTCGTGGAGTGGAAGACGGGGGAGAAGATTGTCCTGGAGTCGAACCACGACTACTTCGAAGGCCGTCCGTACATCAGCCGCGTCGTCTACCGGATCATCCCCGACCCCTCCACCATTTTCCTGGAGCTCAAGGCCAAGAACATCGACATGGCCGGGCTCACCCCGATCCAATTCCGGAGGCAGACCGAGTATCCCGCTTTTCAGAAGGCGTTCCATCGCTACCGATATCTGGCGAACGGATACACCTATTTGGGGTTCAATCTGCGGGATCCGCGCTTCCAAGACCGAAGGGTTCGCCAGGCCATTGCCCATGCCATCGACAAGCAGGAGATCATCGACGGGGTCCTTTTGGGGCTAGGCCGGCCGGCCGTGGGCCCGTACAAGCCGGGGACCTGGTGGTACAAGGGCGATGTGAAGACGTTTCCATTCGACCCCGAGCGGGCCAAGTCTCTCCTGGCCGAGGTTGGCTGGAAACCCGGCAGCGACGGGATCCTGGAGAAGGACGGGAAGCCCTTCAGCTTCACCATCCGGACCAACCAGGGCAACCTCGTGCGCCAGCAGACGGCGGAGATCATTCAGCGGAGGCTGCGCGCCATCGGCATCGACGTCAAGATTCATGTGGTCGAATGGGCGGCATTCATCAACACCTTCATCCGCAAGCGGGACTTCGAAGCCATCATCCTGGGATGGGGACTGGGGACCGACCCCGACCAGTACGAGATCTGGCATTCCAGCAAGACCGGACCCGATGAGCTCAACCACATCTCCTATAGCAACCCCAAGGTGGACGATCTCCTTGAGGCGGGGCGCCGGACTTTCGACCAGGCGAAGCGGAAGGCGATCTACGGCGAACTGCAGGAGATCATGGCCGAGGACCAGCCGGTGGTGTTTCTCTTTGTCCCGGATGCGCTTTCGGTGGTCTCGTCGCGGGTGCGGGGGATCGAGCCCGCGGCGGCGGGGATCTCCTACAACTTCACTAAGTGGTACGTCCCGGCGTCCCTGCAACGCTACAAGCGCTGAGAGGTCGCACGTGCTGCCTTATCTGATCCGGCGTCTGCTCATCTCCATCCCGCTCCTGCTGGGGATTCTGTGCCTCTCGTTCCTGATGCTGAAGCTGGCGCCGGGGGAGCCGACGATCGTCCAGCAGGATCTCGAGGCGCGGGCCACGGGGGCGCAGCGAGAGACGCTGCGGCAACTCTACGGTCTGGACAAGCCCATCTATGTGCAGTTCGGCCGCTGGCTGACGCGCGTGGTTCGGCTGGATTTCGGCCGCTCCTACAGCCCCGACGGGCGCTTGGTGCTGAACAAGATCGCCGAGCGGGTTCCCATCACGTTGGGGCTTAACCTCCTGGAGACTCTGATCGTGTTCGGGCTCGCCGTGCCGCTGGGGATCCTCTCGGCGACCCGGCAGTACTCGGTCTTCGACAAGGCGATGACCGTCTTCGTGTTCGTCGGATTCGCGACGCCGGATTTCTGGCTCGCGCTCCTGCTGATGATCCTGTTCGGGGTGCAACTGGGGTGGCTGCCTATGTCCGGGCTGCGCTCCCTGAACTTCGAGTACCTGCCCTTCTGGGGGCAGGTCTGGGATCTTCTCTCCCACCTCATTCTCCCCCTCTTGGTGGCCTCCATCGGCGGGCTGGCGGGCCTGTCGCGCTACATGCGAGGGAGTCTGCTGGAGGTCATCCGGCAGGACTACATCCGGACGGCCAGGGCCAAGGGGCTGTCCGAGCGCGTGGTGATCTTTCACCACGCGGTCCGCAATGCGGTCATCCCGGTGGTCACCCTCTTCGGCCTGATGCTGCCCGGTCTTCTGGGCGGCAGCGTCATCATCGAGACCGTCTTTGCCATACCGGGGATGGGCCAGCTCTTCTACCAGAGCGCCTTCTCGCGCGACGAGCCGGTTCTGATGGCTCTGATCGTGATCGGGGCCAGCCTGTCCTTGCTGGGCAACATCGTGGCCGATGTTTCCTATGCCCTGGTGGATCCCCGGATTCGCGTGGCCGGAAAGCGGGGGGACTGAGGTGGCGAGCGGCGGCGTGCGACAGGAGAAGAGGACAGCGGGTCAGGGCAGCCTGTTCTGCCGCCAGTTGCGGAAGAATCAACTGGCGGTTGCGGGTGGAGTGGTGGTGATCCTGCTGGGGCTGGTCGCGTTCCTGGCGCCGATCCTCGCCCCGTACGACCCCGGTGCGTACGATGTGAAGCAGATCCTCTTGCCGCCCAGCCTGCCGCACTGGCTGGGGACCGACCAACTGGGTCGGGACGTCCTGAGCCGGATGCTCTATGGGTCGCGGATCTCCATGGCCGTGGGGTTCGTCTCGGTGGGGATCGCCGTCCTGCTGGGGACGCTGATCGGCACCGTGGCGGCGTACTACGGGGGGCGCGTGGACGAGATCATGATGCGGTTTGTGGACCTCATGCTCAATTTCCCGCGCTTCTTCTTGCTGCTCACCCTGATCGCCCTCCTGCGGCCGAGCATCTGGGTCATCATGGCCGTGATCGGCCTCACCGGCTGGATGGGACTCGCCCGCCTCGTCCGGGGGGAAATCCTCAGTCTGCGCGAGCGCGAGTTCGTTTCCGGGGCGCGGGCTCTAGGAGCGGCCGACGCTCGGATCATGTTCCGGCACATCCTCCCCAACGCGCTGGTGCCGGTACTGGTGTCCGCCACCCTGGGCGTGGCCGGGGCCATCCTGGCCGAGTCCGGTCTCTCGTTTCTCGGCCTGGGGGTCCAGCCGCCCACGCCGAGCTGGGGTAACATCCTCATCGAGGGGAAGGCCAACATCGAGATCGCCTGGTGGCTCTCGGTCTTTCCGGGTCTGGCCATTCTGGTGACGGTCCTTGCCTACAACCTGCTCGGCGAGGGGCTGCGCGATGCCCTCGATCCCCGCCTGCGGCAGTAGAGTCGATCCAAAATGATAACTACCCGGGTTCACGGTTCAGGGTTCCAGGTTCACGGTTCAGGGTTCAAGGTTAGAGAAGGATGAAGATTGAGCAGTTTGAAGATATTGAGGCTTGGCAACTGGCACGCGAATTAACCCGGAAAGTGTACCGTCTGACACAGAAGCCAGAGTTTGCGAAGGACTACGGGCTGAAAAGGCAGATCCAAGATGCTGCCGGATCGTCGATGCATAATATTGCCGAAGGGTTTGATTCCGAGACAAACGCGGAGTTCATGTGGATTCATCAACTATCTCAAGAAATATGAAGAGCGTAAGGCGGCCAACCCTGAACCCTGAACCGTGAACCGTGAACCTGACAACCTGCGTACCTACCAAAACGAACAACCCACAACAGAACAGGACACCATGAGCCACTCCTTCGATACGATCATCGAGCGCCGCAACACCGCGTGTCTCAAGTGGGACGGGGCTGCCAGCCGGTACGGGGTTGCGGACGACGATCTGCTTCCCATGTGGGTGGCGGACATGGACTTCCGCCCGCCCGAGGCCGTGATGGAGGCCATGGTGCGGCGGGCGACGCACGGCATCTACGGCTATCCTGCCGGCCTGGAGGCCTATCATCAGGCCTTCGGAAGCTGGCTGCGGCGGCGGCACGGGTGGGAGGTTCAGACGGAGTGGATCACGTCCGCCCCCGGCGTGGTCGCGACGGTCAACCTGCTCATCCGCACCTTCACCACCCGGGGCGATGGGGTCGTGGTCCAGCCCCCGGTCTATTATCCCTTCTTCTCGGGCGTGGAGGAGAACGGCTGCCGTCTGCTGTATAACCGGCTCCGCTTCGACGGCGGGCGGTACACGATCGACTTCGAGGACCTGGAGGAAAAGCTGCGGCAGGCCAAACTCCTCGTCCTCTGCAGCCCGCACAACCCCGTGGGTCGGGTCTGGACGCGCGAGGAGTTGCTGCGGCTGGGCGGCCTCTGTGTCAAGCACGGGGTCCTGGTCATCTCGGATGAGATCCATTTTGACCTCGTCTTCTCGGGCCACACGCATACGGTTTTCGCCACGCTGTCGGAGGAGTTTGCCCAGCACTGCATCGTCTGCACCTCACCCAGCAAGACCTTCAACCTCGCCGGACTGAAACCTGCCATGGCCATTATCCCCAGCGACAGACTCCGGCGCGACTTTCGCCACACGCTGCGCGCCTGCGGCATCGGAAGCCCCAACGTATTCTGTCTGGATGCGGTGAAGGCCGCGTACGAATGCGGCGAGCCGTGGGTGAACGACCTGCTCGGCTATCTGGAGGGGAATGCGGCTTTCCTGCAGCGTTTCGTGGCCGAGGAAATCCCGCAACTGCGCGCGGTACGGTCCGAGGGGACCTTCCTGGCGTGGCTGGATTGCACATCCATGGGCCTGGCGCCCAAGGCGCTGGAGCAACTCCTCTTGACCAAAGCCCGCCTGGTCTTGAACCAGGGCTACACCTTTGGCCCGGGCGGCGAGGGCTTTGTCCGCGTCAATTTTGGCTGTCCGCGAACGGTGCTTGAGGACGGTCTGAACCGCCTGGCGCGCGCCGTTCGAAGCCGGTAGGCACCCCTCTGCGGAAAAAAGAACCGGCGGCCCGATGGGCCGCCGATCGCATGTCTACGACTGGTGGGGAAGGAGGGACTCGAACCCTCATGAGTTGCCTCACACGCCCCTCAAACGTGCGCGTCTGCCAGTTCCGCCACTTCCCCTCGGGGGCATTTCTACAGCCTGGGGCCACGGGTGTCAACCGAAAACCGAGCCGAGAGCCAAGCCACGAGCCACGAGCCACGAGCCGAAAGCCACGACGAGAGAGCCGAGATGCGAGAGTTGAAAGTGGCAAGGGGCGAGGGAGGTCGTGTTCGGCTTGAGGTCTCGGGAGGCATCCGGTATGATATCGAAAACCCTCGCCTTAAGAAGGAGAAGCGCGGATGTGGGGATCGAGAGGAGTGGCCGTCGCTGGGATCCTGGGGTGTCTGCTGACGGGATGCGCCACCGTCTCGATCCAGGAGACGCGGGTTGTGACCGGTCGAGTCACGGACGAGACGGGGAAGCCGGTCGCCAGCAGCCCGGTGGTCGTCGTGGCCCGATCCCTGGATCTCGCGACCACGCGCTTCGAGTACGAGGAGCGCGGCCGGCAAGAGATCAAGACCTCCACCGACGCGGAGGGGCGGTACCGGATCGATTTCGTGCCGGCGCAGGTGGGGAACAATTTCTTCCTGTTCTTCTATGACGTGTCGGGCTTCGATGGAGTCAGGTACAAGCGCCCCGCGGCGACCGAGATCACCGACCTGCTGAAGAACGGTGGGTCGCTGGTCGCCAACCAAGTCCTGGAGGCAAGCCTGACGTGGCCCGAGGTGGAGCGGCAGATCGCTTTCTACGGAGCCGGGTCGGATCGTGGCCGCATCCTGCGCTCGCACGGTCTGCCGGACAAGCGGGAACGTCCTCCGGACGCCGGCGGAGACGTGGAGGTCTGGTGGTACTACGAGGCTGGGGTGAGTTTCTGGTTCACCGGCAACACGCTGACGAAAACAAATAAGTTCCCGCCGATCCGCGGGGCGTCGTCTTCCCCTTAAAGGGCTTTCGGCTTGACAGGCAGGGGGTGTGTGTTACACATATCGAGCAGCTTTTCCCTCTAGGCCGTGGGCAAGCAGGAGCCAAGGGTGCTCAGACCCGAAGCCGGAATAGCACGAGAGGTTGCCATGAAGGCTAGCACGGCACCTGGGTTCTGTCAGACTCAGGTGCTGTGCTGTTTTGAGGCAGGCAAGAAGGCGGGGATGGGGGTTGTTTGGAGCGTTGTCGTCCTCCTGGTCGGCCTCGCCGTCTGTGCCTGTTTGGGCGCGACGGCCGACGCCGGCGAAGCCTCGCCCAGGGCCGAGCGCCCGACCTATACCGTCGGCGATAAGTGGATCAGGACGGATGGGGAGTATGAGCTGATCCGGATCGAAGGCGATCGGTACGTCTTTTCCGCGGGGGCCGGCCGCGAGATAGAGCTGACCAAAGATCTGGCGATTGCCAAGGTGCGCAGGGGCGAGGAAAGAATGTCGTTCGATCCCCCGCCCAAGCTGACCTGGCCTCTGGAGATTGGAAAAAGCGGGCGCAGTCAGGTCACCTTCTATCGCTCGTGGAATATTGGCGGGCTTGCCTCGGTCACGTACAGTTGGAAAGTCGAGGCCTATGAAGATGTTCAGACCTTTGCCGGAAGGTTCACAGCCTTCCGAATCGCCCACTCGCTGAGCTGGAGGTCCCGGAAGGGAAGGAAGGGGGGGGAGACGAGCTTCGAGCGGAGCTTCGTCACCTGGTACGCACCCGAGGTCCGGCAGTATGTCAAGGCGGGAGCCGGCGAGCAGACCGGGGGTGAAGGTATCAACTTCGTCGCCTTCCAGGTTCTCACGGTTGACCGGCCAAACCTGGCACCGCTCCAGGTGGTTCTCCGGGAGCCGAAGGAACAATCCCGCGTCACCACCGAGGGGATCACCGTAACCGGCAAGGCCACGGGTGGGAGAGGCGTTTCCCGGGTCACTGTGAGTCTCAACGGTCAGGAGGTATCGAGACAGGAAGAGAAGGCGAGCAAGTCCGAGGTCCCGCTAGATGTGGTGCTCACTCTTGAGGCGGGGAAGAACGTCATCCTTGTCACAGCAACCGATCCCGACGGCACCTCCCAGCAGGAGGCCCGGACGCTCTTCTACGACAAGCCGGCGCCTGCGTCGTCGCCGTCAGTCGTGGCGCAGCCGGCTCCACCGTCAGCGCCCTCTCCCCTGGCCCCACCGCCCGTGGTGGCGGTCCCGTCTCCGTCGGCGCCCCCGCCGCCGACACCTCCCGTCGTGACCGCGCCGCCTCCGCTGCCCTTGCCCTCCTTTCAGGTGGTCCTCACCACCCCCCTGGACCAGGCACGCGTGGAGCATGAGAGTATCGGGTTGGCCGGGGTGGTATCCGGCGGCAAGGGGGTCAGCCGGGTGGTCGTGACGCTCAACGGCGTGGAGTTGACGCGCCAGGACGAGCGCACGCCTCTGCCCGCCCTTCCGGTGAACCTTCCCGTCAGGCTCCGCGAAGGGTCGAATGCGTTGGTCGTGACGGCGACCGAAGCGGACGGGAAGGTCTATCAGGAGATCCGCACGGTCTTTTACGAGAAGCGGATACCCCTCACGGTCGCCATCCGCTATCCCGAGGACAAGGCCCGGGTAACGGATGAGGCGAGTGTGATCGCTGCCATGGTCACATCGAGCAAAGGTGTCGCCAAGGTCACGGTGACGGTGAACGGGACCGAGGTGCACCAGCAGACCGAGCGAACCCCACAAAAGTCCCTTGTCGTGACCGCGCCCGTCACCCTCCGCGAGGGCCCCAACGTCCTGGTGGTGAGTGCCGACGAACTCGACGGGACGGTCCAGCAAGAGATCCGTACGGTATTCTTCGACAAGCCCAAGGCTGCCGCTCCCACTCCACCTCCACCGCCGCCTCCACCGACTAGGAAACGCTGGGCGGTCGTGGTGGGCGTGGGCCACTACGAGAGTCCGGAGATCCCGCGATTGCGCTACACGGTTCCCGACGCGGAAGCCATCTATCAAGTCCTTGTGGGCCCCGCCGGATTCGAGAAGGAGCATGTCTTTCTGCTGACGGACAAGACCGAACGCAAGCCGACGCTCAAGAATATCAAGTGGGCTCTCGGGACCTTCCTTGCGCGCTCGGCGCAGAAGGACGATACGGTCCTGATCTTCTTCGCGGGGCACGGCGCCCCGGAAGTGGACCAGCAGGGCATCGAGCGGGACGGACTCGCCAAATACCTGATCCCCAGCGATGCGGATCCCGACGATCTGTACTCGAGCGCTTTGCCTATGGACGAACTCCAGACCATCTTCGGTCGGATCGAGGCGGAGCGCGTGGTGGTCTTTCTGGATGCCTGTTACAGCGGGGCCGCCGGGGGACGCACCTTTGCGTCAAAGAGCACGCGGACGCTCAACGTGGACGATCTCTTCCTCGAGCGGCTCACGCGCTCCAAAGGGCGGGCGATCATCACCGCGTCCCGCCCCGCCGAGGTCTCACTGGAAGTGGCCGAGCTCGGCCATGGTCTCTTTACTTACTACCTCCTTCAAGGCTTGAATGGGGCAGCCGATCTGAACCACGACGGGATCGTCTCCCTCCAGGAGCTCTACGAGTACGTCGAGCAACAGGTCACCCAGAAGTCCCGCGCCATGGGCGGGAACCAGCACCCCGTCATGAAAGGTGAGCTCGAAGGCGTCATCCCCCTGATCAAGGTGAAGGGGCCGTGACGAGCGAGCCTGAGTCATCTCCCAGAGAGGGCGATGTCCTCGCAAAGCGGCTGTGGGTCATTCGTGTGGCGGCAGTCGGGACCCTGCTCCTGTTCTTTGTGCCGGTTCCGCCGTGGGAGTGGTCGAGAAGCCTCGTGCCATTCGTGATCCCGGTTCTCAGCGTTCCTTTGCTGGCGATCCTGTGGCGTCTGCGCAAGCCGCCTTACAAGGACGGCCTGGCCTTGGCCATGGCGGTCGGCGGGGCTTTACTCCTCTTTGCCGGGCTGGGTATTTTCGTCGCTGTGAATGGATCGAGCACGAATCGGAGCATGGTGGCTTTTTGTGCGGTGTTTGCCGCGGTGCAGGCGGTCTTGGTTGGCGGGGCCTTCGCGACGTACAGGGTCGTCGGATATTCGAAAGGGGATTGGACCTTCACGGCCGTTCCGGTTGTGCATGAGCCCTCTCCCGAAAGCCGAGCCGACGTTGCGAAATGGTTGTGGGTCCTGCGCGGGGCGGCGATCGGGAGCCTGCTGCTGTTCTGTGCTCCATTTCCCCCATGGAAATGGCTGGAGAATCCCGCTCCCCTCTTCCTGATCGTGCCGTTCAGCATTCCCTTCTGGATGATCCTATGGCGCATTCGACGGGGACCGCGCAAGGCCGGCCTGGCGCTGGCCATGGGGGCCGGCGGGATCTTCTGCGTCGGCGCGGGGCTCGGTCTCCATCTCCTCATAATAACGAGCGGCGCGAGAGACCCTGATTGGTGGACTGCTCTCGCATTTCTTGGGGTGTTCGCCCCGCTGCAAGCGATCCTGGCGGCCAGCGCCTTCGCCACGTTCAAGAAGATCGGCTTTGCGAAGGGAGACTGGAAGCTGCTGGCGCGAGGGATCGTCGATCCCATCATCTATCTTGGCGTGATCGGAATTGTCCTGGCGGCAGCCATACCCGCCTATTACGGAGGCGCCAATTTCCGCCAGCGCGAAGCCGTCAATTGGATGAAGAAGTTTCAGCAGTGCGCGTCGGCCTACGCCGCAAGCCACCCAGCCCAGGGATTCCCTGCCCAACTCGATCTCTTGGGGCCAAAGGGCACTGGATGTATCGAACCGCTCTCATCGGAGAACGAGCGCTTGGGAGACGTGTTCACCTACACACCGACGGCGGCGGATCCCGGCGGGAGGGTTTCCGGTTACACCTTGACGGCACGCCCCCTCAACCGTGCGCGGTCCGGCCAGAAGAGCTTCTACCTGGACGCGGCGGGCACGATCCGCGCCACCGCCGAAGACCGCCCCGCCACCCCGCAGGACCCTGTGGTGCCGTAGAGATGGTTGCGCGGCTGGAGGACCGAATGGACCGATACAGGTTACCGTGCACCGTGGTGCCGAGCCGGTACGAGATCGAGCTGGAGCCCGATCTCGCGCGAGGCAAGTTCAGGGGGCGCGAGACGGTGGACGTGACGGTGCGGGAGACGGTTCAAGAGATCATCCTCAACGCGGCCGACCTCGAGATCCGGACAGCCAGCATCCGGAGCGAGTGCGGAACCGAACAGAATGCCTTGGTCACGCTCGAGGAGGCGGAGGAGCGGCTGCGCCTGCGCTTTCCCGAACCACTTCGGCCCGGGGCGTGTCGCCTGTCGCTCGAGTTCGCCGGGGAACTGAACGACAAACTGCGCGGCTTCTATCGCAGCACGTTTACGGCAGCCGGCGGGACCAAGGAGATGCTGGCGGTCACGCAGTTCGAGGCGACGGACGCGCGACGCGCCTTTCCCTGCTGGGATGAGCCGGCATTCAAGGCGGTCTTCCAGGTGACTCTCTTGGTGGACGAGGGCCTCTGCGCGCTCTCGAACAGCTCCGTGGCGAGCACCCGGCCCATCCCGGAGAGGGGAAAGGTCGCGGTCGCGTTTGCGCCCACGATCCCGATGTCCACGTACCTGCTGGCCTTCGTGATCGGGAGGCTGGAGGCGACCGAGCCCGCCTGGGTGGCCACGATCCCGATCCGGGTGTGGGCGGTCCCCGGCAAGCGGCAACTGGGCGCTTTTGCCTTGGAAGCCGCGGCGTTCTCGGTCCGATTCTTTCAAGACTACTACGGGATCCCATACCCGGGGGAGAAGCTGGACCTGATCGCCATCCCGGACTTCGCCTTCGGCGCCATGGAGAACCTGGGGGCCATCACGTTCCGCGAGACCGCCCTCTTGGTGGACGAGCAAGCGGCAACCCTGGGCGAACGCACGCGGGTCGCGCATGTCGTGATCCATGAGATCGCCCACATGTGGTTCGGCGATCTGGTGACGATGGCCTGGTGGAACGGGCTCTGGCTGAACGAGGCCTTCGCCACCTTCATGGAAGTCATGGCGGTGGACGCGTGGAAGCCGGCCTGGGGCCGCTGGGACAGCTTCGGGGCGTCGCGGGCCGCCGCCTTCCTGACGGACGGGCTTCGGTCCAGCCGCCCGATCGAGTTCGAGGTCGTGGCCCCGAAGGATGCGGAGGCCATGTTCGACGTCCTCACCTACGAGAAGGGCGGGGCGGTGCTGCGCATGCTGGAGCAGTACCTCGGCCCCGCGGTCTTTCGCGATGGGGTACGGCGCTATCTGGCCGCCCATCAGTTCGCCAACGCCGAGACGGCGGACCTCTGGAAGGCGCTGGGCGAGGCTGCGGGCCAGCCCATCCCGGCGATCATGGATGGGTGGATCTATCGGCAGGGATATCCGCTGCTGACCGTAGCGCTCGACGGGGCGGGGCGGGGACTTCGCTTCTCCCAGCGCGCGTTCCGCTATCTGGAGGAGGAGGTCGAGGGCGATTGCTGGCAGGTGCCGATCACCTACCGGGTGCGGGTAGATGGCGAGATTCGACGCGGTCGGCTCCTGCTCGGCGGTGCGGAGGAGTGCGTCCCCCTGCCGGGCCGGCCGGAGTGGGTCGTCGTCAACCAGGGCGGGCACGGCTTTTACCGGGTGCGATACGCCCCACCGCTTCTCGATCGGCTCCTGCGCGCGCCATCCGAGATCATGGCGCCGATCGAGCGATTCAATCTGATCGGGGATGCCTGGGCGACGACGCTCGCCGGGATGGCGCCGCTGTCAGAGTACCTGGAACTGACCGCGCGCTTCACCGAGGAGACCGACCGTCACGTCTGGATGGCGCTGCTCGCCTCCTTTGGCTACCTCTCGCGCATCCTCCCGCCCGCGCTCCTCTCGGGCTTTGAATCGCTGGTTCGGCATCGGCTGCGGGTGATCGTGGCGCGGCTCGGCTGGACCCCCCGGCCGGATGAAGACGATCTCACGCGGCAGTTGCGGGGTGATATCCTGCGGGCGATGGGGACGCTCGGAAACGATGCCGACATTCAAGCGGAGGCGCGGGCTTTCCTCGCCGGAGACGATGCGGCGACCTTGTCAGCGGATCCCGGCGTCTTGGCGGCGGCGATCGCGATTCTGGCTCACGCGGGGGGCGAGCGCGAGTACGAGGCGTTCCGGGCCCGGTTCAAGCAGGCCAAGACCCCACAGGATGAGCAGCGATACCTTCACGCCCTGGCGGCCTTCCGGGCCCCCGAGCTGGTCCAGAGGACCCTGATCTCGACCGTGAACGGCGAGGTGCGGACGCAGGATGCGCCGCTTCTTGTCCGAGACCTGCTGGTGGGCGTCCACAGCCGGGAGCGGGCCTGGGCCTTCGTGAAGGAGCACTGGGACGAGATGGAGCGTCTGTACCCCTCCGTGAGCGGTCTGGCGCGCATGTGTGAGGGGATCACGGCACTGGCCACCCCAGCTCCTCGAGGCCGACGTGCGGCAGTTCTTCGCCTTGCGGACCGTCGTGCTGGGCGGAAAGATCCTGGAACAGTATCTGGAGCAGCTCCGGATCGCGGTCGCGTTCCGGGAACGCGAGGCGGATGGGCTCGTTACGTACCTCGGCGGACCCTCGACGACGCGGTCCTGACCCCTGCTCTTGAGGCCGCGGGCGATGGTGGCGAGTGAGCGACCGACTCCCGGCCCTCGAGACTGGCGGAACGAGTACGTGCCGACTCCAGCAACACCTCTTCGGGCTTGTGCCGCCGCCCGGGCTGTTGATAGAATGTCTCCATTATCAGACCGGCACCGCAGGCTAGGCCAGGCCCCGAGGATTCGGTGGCAGGAGGAGATCCATGATCATCCGTTGTTGGGGCACGCGCGGCTCGATTCCGGTGTGTGGGCGGGAGTATCTGACGTACGGGGGATCGACCACCTGCATGGAGGTCCAGACCGATGACGATCAGGTCATCATTCTGGACGCAGGCACCGGCATCCGGAAGCTGGGACACACACTGCTCCGCGAGAAGCGCCGGGATCTGAACATCATCTTTACCCACGCGCACTGGGATCATCTGCTGGGGTTTCCGTTCTTTGGCCCTCTCTATGTGGCGGGCACCCGGATCACGGCGTTCGGCTGTCCGTTTGCCCAGAACTCGATTCGAGCCTTCCTCTCGCCGACGATGGCCGCGCCGAATTTCCCCGTGGACCTCACGGCCGTGAAGGCCACGATCGAGTATCGCGGGGCCTGCGCGGGCGAGTTTCAGATCGGCTCCGTGACGGTGACTCCTATCCTGCTGTCGCACCCCAACCAGGGTATCGGGTACAAGCTGACCGAAGACGGGAAGACCTTTGTCTTTCTCACGGATAATGAACTGACCTTTGTCCATCCTGGGGGCCTGGCCTACGAGGACTACCGACGCTTCTCGGCGGGCGCGGACCTGCTGCTTCACGACGCGGAATACACCCAGGCCGAGTATGAATATAAGAAGACCTGGGGACACAGCGTTTACACCGATGCCCTGCGATTGGCCATGGAGGCCGAGGCCGGTCGACTCGGGTTGCTTCATCACAATCAGGAACGGACAGACGAGGGGGTCGAGGCGATCGTTACGGACTGTCAGCGAATCCTTGCGGAGAAGGGGTCGTCCCTGGACTGTTTTGCGGCCCACGAGGGAATGGAGATCGAGATCTGAGGGACGCAGGCTAGGGGAAGATTTCTGCTGGCTCCCTCGGCTGCACGCCTGAGGATTCTCCGTTTACGAGTCGACACCGCCTGTGCACGAGGTCACCGGGAGCCCTTCAGGGATCTGCGGCGGGATGGTCCGCAGGGGGCGAGAGAATTCCGGCATGGGGAAGTCCTCGCCGCGAGCCTTCACGGTTTTCTGCTTCTCCCTGGTGAATCCCATCTCCTCATCCGTCAGGTAGCAGGCCGGCTCGGGCGCCCAGGGGTCGTTGTAGACCAAGTCGGCCCGCACGCGCATCGCCCCACCACAGGCATCGAACCACTTGCAGATGTCGGGCGCACAGCGTCCTTTGAGCCGGGACCGCCGGTTCTTGAGCCCGGCCATGAGGGGATCCGAGGTGTCCGTCCAGATCTGGCTGAAGGGGCGCTGCCGGACATTGCCGAAGGAATGGTGCATCCAGAACTGGTCGGCGTGGACGTTTCCCTGGAAATCGATGTCCCCGATCCCCACGCCGGAGCTGTACATCCCGCCGCCGTTCCAGACGAGCAGCTTCAGCACCTGCTCCGCCCGGGCGGGATCCTTCGCCAGGAGCTTCAGGTAGAGGTAGATCCCGTCCACGTGGTTGTCGACCGTCAGGATTTCCTTGTTGAGGCCCCGCTGATGAAAGTCCTCGGTGCGCTCCAGGATGACGTCGAGGGCCTGGCGCGTCTCCTCCCGTGAGAGGTCATCCTCCGCGATCTGCCCGCCGCGGCCGGAATAGACCAGGTGGTAAAAACAAGCGCGATCGATCCGCTCCCGCTCGATGAAGTCGAAGATCCCGTGCAGGTTTGCGAAGTTATGGCGGGTCAGGGTCAGGCGCAGACCGACCCGCTGCCCCGCTTCAACACAGGCCTTGAAGCCACGCACCGCGCGGTCGAAGGCGCCGCAAACGCCGCGAAACCGGTCGTTGATCTCACCGATCCCGTCCAGACTGATCCCCACGTAGGTGAACCCGGCCTCCTTGATCCGTCGCGCCGTTTCCCCGGTGATCAACGTGCCGTTGGTGGAGAGGGTGGGGCGGATGCCGAGCGAGCGGGCGTGCGCGACCAGTTCGAACAGGTCCGGTCGGGCCAGAGGCTCGCCTCCCGAGAAGAGCAGGGCGGGGATCTGGAACCCGGCAAGGTCCCGGATGAGCGCCTTGCCTTCGTCGAGATTGAGTTCGCCGCCGTACTTTCTTGCGTCGGAGTCGGTGTAACAGTGGATGCAGTGCAGGTTGCAGGTCCGCGTCACGTTCCAGACGGTCACGGGGCGCCGCTCCGCCGCCGCCGCGGACACGGGCGGTGCGCCGGCCCCTACCTGGGGGCCCTGCCCGCCATGCCCGTAGCGCAGCCCGTCGCTCTCCGCCGTCCCGCCGCAATAGAGCTTGCTGATGCTGATCATCTTCCCTGCCCCGTCTGGGTGTCCAGCGAATACGACCGATCTTTCGCCCGGGATACTACCCCAGCAACGGTCTCTCTGCTAGTCTGCCGTGGAAAACGTCCTGAAACAGATCGCCCGCCTAGCCGTACTATACCAGTAGAGAGACAAGGAAGACCGGCACAACCAGGAATGCGATTGCCCATTCGGTCTCGCTGGTGTAGCATCATGCCTGATTTGGGTCGTGGGAAGGAGGAGAGATATGAGAAAGGTCATTTGTGTCGTCCTTGCAGCGATGGCGCTGCTGCTCGCGAGTCCGTTGCCCGGGCAGGCATGGGGCCCGCATTCCCATTACGGGGCCAGTGTCTGGATCGGGCCGGGACCGGGCTGGTGGGGTCCGGGCCCGTGGTGGGGGGCTCCTTACTATTGGGGTTCTCCGTATCCGTACTATGCGACGCCACCAGTCGTCGTCCAGGAGCAGCCGCCGGTGTACATCCAGCCAACCCCGCAATCCGAGGAGCCAAGCTACTGGTATTACTGCCAGGAAGCCAAGGCATACTACCCATACGTGAAGCAGTGCCCGAGCCCCTGGATGAAGGTTGTGCCTACCCCGGCTCAGCCCGGGCGATAGGGGTGATGTGAGATGCTCCGCATGCGAAGTCTTTGTTCCTGTCTGGCGGCGCTCGTCTTGGGCGGATGTGCGACGGTTCCAACCGGCCCGAGCGTGATGGTTCTGCCCGCCCAGGGGAAACCCTTCGAACAGTTCCAGGCGGATGACGCGGTCTGCAGACAGTGGGCGGCGCAGCAGATCGGGGCGACGCCGGGCGCGACTGCGAACCAGAATGCGGCTGCCGGGGCGTTGGTCGGGACGGCCATCGGGGCCGGCCTCGGTGCGGCGATCGGCTCGGCCTCCGGCAACGCGGGTGCCGGCGCGGCCATCGGGGCTGGTACGGGACTTCTCACCGGCGCCGCCGCGGGGGCCAACGCCGATCAGGTGTACGGTTGGGAGGCCCAGCGTCGGTACGACAACGCGTACCAGCAATGCATGTACGCGAAGGGGAACCAGATTCCCGGCGTGATGCGAGGGACTCAGCGCGGCTACGGGGCGCCGCCCCCGCCGCCTCCCCCGCCAGACTTCGGCTCGGCGCCGCCGGGCCCTGCTTCGGCCATCCCCCCTCCGCCTCCGCCACCCGGCCCTCCGGCGCAATAGCTCTGCGGGATGCGCACAATCCACCGCAGACCGGGGAGGTCCTGATGACCACCGAGGAACAGGCGCGGCGGGTCTTTGGGGAGCGGGCCGCCTTCTACACCACCAGCGCCGTCCACGCCGATCCCCAGGTCCTGGCCCGCGTGGTCGCACTGGCCGCGCCCCAGCCGGACTGGCTTTCCCTCGATATCGCCACCGGGACCGGCCACACGGCCTTCGCGCTGGCGGCCCACGTCCGGGCCGTCGTCGGGACGGATCTGACGCCGGAGATGCTGCGAGAGGCCGGGACGCTCCGCGCGGCCAAGGGCATCGCCAATGTGGCCTTCACGCTGGCGGACGTCCATGATCTTCCATTTCCCGCCGGGACCTTCCATTTGATCACCTGTCGTCGTGCCGCCCACCACTTCTCCCGGATGAGGCTGGCCTTGGGCGAGATGCATCGGGCATTGCGCGATGGAGGCCGCCTGGTGATCGACGACCGGAGCGTTCCGGAGGACGACTTCGTGGACGCCTATATGAACGAGTTGGATCGCTATCACGATGAATCGCACGTGCGGGAGTATCGGCCGAGTGCCTGGCGGACGATGTTGCAGGGCGTGGGTTTCACCGTGGAATCGGTCGAGAGCTACACGAAGCATCGCCCGCTCACGGCGTTCACGGAAAAGGCGTCGCCCGAGAACGTCCCGAAGATCCACGCGGCGGTCGCGCGTCTCACTCCTGCGCAGCGGGAGGCGTTGAACCTGCGCGAGGTGAACGGGGAGCCGTACCTGAATCACTGGTACGTGACGGTCGCCGCCAAGAAGTGATGGGGGGTCTGCCTGGGGTCTCCGGCTCTGACTCTGGAGACCCCAGGCAGACATCGCGAAGGGAATGCTATTGAACCGACCTCAGTTGCTGGCTTTCTTTACTTCCGCCCGGATTTCGTCCACCAGGCTCTTTCCGATCCGATCCTCGAACTGAGTGTACACCGTTTGCACCGCATCCTGGAAGGCCTTGAGTTGTTGCGGCGTCAGCTCGGTGACCGTCATTCCGAATTCCCGCAGCTTCTTGATCTGCGTGTCGGTCATCTCCTTGTTCAGTTGCAATACGTAATCCCGGCCGGCAATGGCGCCGTCCATGAACGCCTTCTGGTCCTCCGCGGGCATCCCATCCCAGAGCTTCTGATTCATCAGCAGGAGAAACGGGGTGTAGATGTGCCCCGTGAGGGTGACGTACTTCTGCACCTCGTTGAACTTCTGCAAGTAAATCACCACCACCGGATTCTCCTGGCCGTCAATCGTTCTCTGCTGCATGGCGGTGAACACTTCACTGAACGGCATGGGAGTGGGGTTGGCGCCGAGCGCCTTCCAGGCGGCGAGATGGAGCGGGTTCTCCATGGTGCGGATCTTCAGCCCCTTGACATCGGCCGGGGACTTCACCTCGCGGACGCTGTTGGAGAGCTGTCGGAAACCGTTCTCCCAGTACGCCAAACCCTTCAGCCCCTTGGAAGACATGGAATCAAGTATCCGCTGGCCGACCGGGCCATAGAGCACCTTGGTGGCGACCTGGGAGTTCGGGAAGAGGAAGGGCAGGTCGAAGACCATCAGCTCTTTACTCAGCCCTGTCAGGGGCGAGGTGGACGGGATCACCATTTCCAGTGTGCCCGCCCGCACCGACTCGGTCGCGCGCACGTCATCGCCCAGCTGGGCGTTGGCGTAGACCTGGATCTCGTAGCGGGCGCCGACCTTGGATTCCACCACCTCCTTGAACCTCTTAGCGCCGAGGACTGCCGGGTGCACATCGTTGACCCCGTTGCTGATCCGGATGATCTTCTTGGCTTCTCCCGCGAACGCCATTCCCGCGGGCAGTGCGGCCAGGAGCGCCAGCACCAGAAGGGACATCACCGTCCTGCGAGCCATACTGCCTCCTTTCCTTTCTGCGTGACGTTGTCCTCGCATCCACCAAGTGCGTTGGGTTGGCTTATCCACCCCGATCATCGTCCCACCAGATTCGGGATGAACGTGACGGTCCATGGAACGTACGTGATCACGAAGAGGACCACGATCATGACGCCGATGAACCCCACGATCGCCGGCGTCAGCTTGGCCATCGAGAGCTTGGAGAGCCCACAGCCGATGTAGAGCACCGTGCCGACCGGCGGGGTAATCAGCCCGATACACAGATTGACCACCATCACCACGCCAAAGTAGACCGGGTCATAGCCGAACCTCACCGCGACGGGGAGGAGGATCGGACCCAGGATGAGCAATGCGGGTGTCAGGTCCATCACGCAGCCGACCATCAGCAACAGGACGTTGATCCAGAACATGACGAGCCAGGGCGTGCCGCCGGACAGATGCAGGATGGTGGCGGTGAGCAGCGGGGGAATCTGGGCGATCGTCAAGAGGTACCCCGCCGCCGTCGCCGCACCGCAGACCAGCAGCACGATCGAGGTGCTCTTGGCGGCCTGCACCAAGATCTCCGGGATGTGGGCGAACCGCAATTCGCGGTAGACGAAGAGCCCGATCGCAAACGCGTACACCACGGCCACGACGGCAGCCTCCGTCGGCGTGTAGACTCCGGAAATGATCCCGCCGAGGATGATGACGGGCAGGATCAGCGCCCAGATGGCCTCCCGGGTGGCCTGAAACATCTGGCGGAAGCTCGCCCGAGGGCCGGCGGGGTACTTGTGCTTCCTCGCGTGGAAGTACCATACGGTCATCAAACCGCAGCCGATCAAGATGCCCGGAATGATGCCCCCCAAGAACAGCTTCACGATCGAGACGCCGGCGATGACACCGAAGATGATCATCGGGATGCTGGGCGGGATGATCGGTCCGATACAGCCCGCCGAGGTGATCAGCGCGGTGCTCTTGACCTTGTCGTACCCTTCCTCGTTCATCACGGGCAAGAGGACCGACCCGATCGCCGAGGTGTCGGCGGCGGCGGACCCGGACACGCCGGCAAAGATCATGCAGGCGACCACGCCGACGTACCCCAGCCCGCCGGCCACGTGGCCCAGAAGCGCCCGGGAAAACTCGACGATGCGCTTGGAGATCCCTCCCACGTTCATCAGCTCGCCCGCCAGCATGAAGAAGGGGATCGCCATCAGCGGGAAGTTGTCGATGCCCCGCATCGT
The DNA here is from genome assembly GCA_963727695.1 of uncultured Methylomirabilota bacterium. Classification (GTDB taxonomy): domain Bacteria; phylum Methylomirabilota; class Methylomirabilia; order Methylomirabilales; family 2-02-FULL-66-22; genus 2-02-FULL-66-22. The sequence goes on from CAVSHW010000029.1 coordinate 58,922, forward strand.
GTTCTGGGCGATGATCAGCGGCGAGACACCGCCCATGAAGAGCATCAGGAGGACCGTCACGAGGATCAGGCTGAACGCGATCGGCACGTTCAGGAAGACGAAGCCAAAGAGGCCGATCAGAAACGTCGCCAGCATCTAGTGACCTCTCCCGGTTCCGAAGAGTTCTCGCGCATGCATCACCATCTTGCCGAAGGCCTGCAACATCAAAATGGTCCCGCAGGCGGGGACGATCGTGTAGATGTAGCCATACGGCACGGAAGTGGCGGGCGCCTCCCATTCCCAGCTCCCGACGGTCAGGATGGACGCCCCGTGGATCAGCAGCCACACGGCGTACATGATGAGGAGATCCGTGAGGACGGCGACGCTCAGTCGGACTCTTCTGGGAAGACTCTTCACCAGGATGTCGAGCCCCAGGTGCTCGTCGTTGACGTAGGCCAGGACTGCGCCGAGGAATACCATCCAGATCAGCATGAAGCGCGTGACTTCCTCGGACCAAGCCAGCGCCGCGTTGAGGTAGTATCGGCAAATGACATTGGCGAAGACGATGACCACCATGCACGTCAGGAGGACACACAGCATGAAGCGGATGGTCTTCTGCAGGATCGAATAGGCTTTATCGAGCATGAAGCTGTCCTGCGTGCTCACGCCGCCCGCGCGGCGGTTGAGATGGTGGTGCGACCGCGCGCATGGGCGCTTCCAATCGGGTTCTCTCACCCGGCAAGCTGGTGGTTTGTACCGCGCACGCTTTACAGCAGTCAATGCCAATTGCGCCGAGTTGGTGGGTTCCAGACATTGCGCACGCGTGACCGGGACTCTGGCCGCCGAGTGGGCTGATCGGCCGGTCCGTCTCTTCGAACGCCAGACGATCGGCAAGCTGCCTTCGTGAGGCTGCCAGGATGCGCTCTCGACCTGTCATCGAAGCCTCCGAGGCTGAATATTCCCTTGTGGAGCGGGGATCCAGTGTGAAGGCTTACCTTGCTCAGGATCTTACAGAAAAACCCGGGCGTGCGACAAGCGATTTCGGGTTGGCCGGAATCCAGAGCAAGGACCGCACCCTGGTTGCGACTACTGCCAAGGCGTGACGATCGCAATGCATGGGGCATTCGGAGTGTTCTTCTCGCACCACACTCTGCACGTCAGATCCATCAGCAGGAACGGGACGAGAGATATGGCTACGGCCTTTCCGTTGAGAACACCAAGAGAAGTAAGACGCATCGTCCACCAGTACGGGATTCGCGTTTGTAGAACAGATTGACGTAGTCCTGTTAGCCTTGAATACTCATCAAAGAGAATTTGGATGGCCCGAGCCCCCGTGACGCCAGACGGCTCGGCGGGCGGTGACCTGCTCGCGTGTTGCCGCCCGCTGGATGGTGCACAAACGGATCATTCCTTCCCTACCCGGTGAAAGAGAGGATGCCGTGAATACATCGTCGGACCCGCCCAGCAGTGAGATCACCCCCGAGAGGGTCTACGTCAATCGACGCACCATCATGAAGGCCGGATTGGTTGCGGCCACCACCGTGGCGACGGGGTTGGTGTATCGGCGGCTCAACGCGCCATCGACAACCGAGGTGAACACCGCGCAGATCGACGTCGCCACACCCACCGCTCCGGCGAACTCGGGCTTTCGCGTGGACGAAGCCAAGACCTCGCTCCAGGACGTCACGCACTACAATAACTTCTACGAGTTCACCACGAATAAGGACGCCGTCGCCGAGGCGGCCGCGAACTTCACGAATGCCGGCTGGAAGGTCGAGGTCGGCGGGTTGGTGAGCCAACCGCAAGTATTCGATCTGGATGACCTGCGGAAGATTGCGACAGCGGAAGAGCGCGTCTACCGCATGCGATGCGTGGAGGGGTGGTCGATGGTGATCCCGTGGGCCGGCTATTCGCTGTCACGGCTCCTGGATCGCGTTAAGCCGCTGGGCAGCGCCAAGTATGTCGCGATGCAGACGTTGCTGGATCCGCCGCGAATGCCGGGACAGAAGACGAATGTGCTGCCCTGGCCATACGTGGAGGGATTGCGGTTGGATGAAGCGATGCATCCGCTGACGATCTTGGCATCGGGCCTGTATGGACGCGCCTTGCCGCCTCAGGATGGCGCGCCGCTGCGGCTGGTCGTCCCGTGGAAATATGGGCTCAAGGGGATCAAGTCGATCGTGAAGATCACGCTCGTGGAGAAGCAGCCCCCGACGACCTGGAGCGCCGCCGCCCCAGACGAGTACGGCTTCTACGGCAACGTCAATCCGACCGTGGATCATCCCCGCTGGAGCCAGGCGACAGAGCAGCGCATCGGCGAGAGTGGGCGTCGCAAGACGCTGATGTTCAACGGGTACGCCGAGCAGGTCGGCAGTCTGTATGCCGGCATGGACTTGCGAAAGTTCTTCTGAAGCACACCCCGGTCGATAAAGGAACCGTGCGGCCATGAAGGACTTACGCTTCGCAAAATTTGTTCTGCTGGTCAACGGGTTGGTGCCCGGAACGCTCCTGCTGTGGGATGCGGTTCACGGTCAGGCCGGGGCGAACCCCGTGAACTATGCCATCCGGACGATGGGGCTCCTCGCGCTGATATTCCTGACGTTGACGTTGCTGGTGACGCCGCTCCGCAAGCTCACAGGGCTTCACTGGCTCTTTCATTTTCGGCGGCGGCTCGGCCTGTTGGCCTTCGGCTACGCGCTGGCGCACTTCTCGACCTTCTTCATCTTCGACCGCATGATGGATGTGCGGGACACGTTTTCCGAAATGGTCAAGCGGCCCTATCTGATCGTGGGCACGGTGGGGCTCCTGGCGATGGCGCCCCTGGCCGCCACCTCGACCAACTATATGATCAAGCGGCTGGGGCCGAAGCGCTGGCAGGCGCTGCACCGGCTCGTCTACGCGGCGGCGGTCGCCGGCGTCGTGCATTTCTACTGGCAGGTCAAGTCGGACATCCGCCTGCCGGTCGCGTTTGGCGTCGTGGTGGGAAGTCTGCTGGGATACCGCGTGGCGGTGTCACTCGTGCGGCGAATGAAGCAATCCGCGGGGCCGCCGACGGGAATACCGGTGGAGGCAGCACCCGGCGCCGGACGCTGGAGCGGACAACTTCGGGTCGAGCGAATTACTCAGGAAACCCCGGATGTCCGGACCTTTCGCCTGATGCCGGCGAATGGGGGCGGATTCCCGTTCGACTATCTGCCCGGACAACACCTGACGGTCTCCCTGCAGATTGGGGGAAAGACGGTCCGGCGGTCCTACACGATTGCCTCGACGCCCACGAGGCCCGGTTATTGCGAAATCACCACCAAGCGGGAAGCGCACGGCCTGGTCTCGCGTCACATGCACGATACGGTGAGAGCAGGCACCTTCTTGGAGATCGCCGCACCGGCAGGGCGGTTCACCTTTACCGGTGAGGACGCGACCAGCGTCGCGCTGTTGGCCGGGGGCGTCGGCATCACCCCGCTGATGTCCATCCTGCGGAATCTGACCGATCAGAACTGGGGCGGGCAGATTTATTTCGTATACTCCAACAAGACCGAGCGGGACATCATCTTCCGAGAGGAACTCGAGGCGCTGCGGCGCAGGTTCCCCAATCTGCATCTGACGCTGACCCTGACACGGGCCGAAGGCACACAGTGGGACGGCGCCACGGGCAGGATCGATGCGACACTCCTGACGCGCGTGATCCCCGATCTGACCAGTATTCCGTTCTACCTGTGCGGTCCCGCGGAGATGCTGACGGCGACGCGCGATCTCCTGCGGCAGTTGGGAGTCCCAGAGCAACAGATTCACACGGAATCGTTCGGTGCGAGACGTTCTGCGTCAGCACCCGAGGGCGCTCCCACGACAAACGGCGCGGAATTCACGGTGACATTCTCACGATCGCGCAAAGCCGCACAGATCGATGGCGGTCGACCGATTCTGGCGTTGGCCGACGAGTTGGGGATCGAAGTGGACTCCGAGTGCCGCTCGGGCATCTGTGGACGCTGCAAGACCCGGATGGCATCCGGATCGGTGACGATGGAAACCCAGGACGCGCTGGACAGTGCCGACCGCCGAAACAATATCATTCTGCTCTGCCAAGCACGGGCGCTGGAGGACGTGACGCTGGAAGCATGACAAGAAGGCGAGCATAACTTCCTCTCAGCGGGATGACGTCCGCCGGATTGCCCCACCAACCCGGTGAAAGCGAGGATGCCGTGAAAACATCGTCAGACCCGCCCAGCAGCGAGATCACCCCCGAGAGGGTCTACTTCAATCGACGCAACATCATGAAGGCCGGCGTGCTCGCGGCCACCACCGTGGCGACGGGCTGGGTTTACCGGCGGCTCAATTCGCCATCGACAACAGGCGGTGAACACCGCGGAGATCGACGTCGCCACAACCACGGCGCCGGCGAACTCGGGCTTCCGCGCGGACGAAGCCAAGACATCGCTCCAGGACATCACGCACTACAACAACTTCTACGAGTTTTCCACGAATAAGGACGCCGTCGCCGAGGCGGCCGCGGACTTCAAGACTTCCGGTTGGAAGGTCGAGGTCGGCGGGTTGGTGAGCAAACCGCGAGTATTCGATCTGGATGACCTGCTGAAGATTGCGCCAGCGGAAGAGCGCGTCTACCGCATGCGATGCGTGGAGGGGTGGTCGATGGTGATCCCGTGGGCCGGCTATTCGCTGTCGCGGCTGCTGGCTCGCGTTGAGCCGCTGGGCAGCGCCAAGTATGTCGCGATGCAGACGCTGCTGGATCCGCCGCGAATGCCGGGACAGAAGACGAAAGTGCTGGATTGGCCATACGTGGAGGGACTGCGATTGGATGAAGCGATGCACCCGCTGACGATCTTGGCGTCGGGCCTGTACGGCCGCGCCTTGCCGCCCCAGGATGGCGCGCCGCTGCGACTGGTCGTCCCGTGGAAATACGGGTTCAAGGGGATCAAGTCGATCGTGAAGATCACGCTCGTGGAGAATCAGCCCCCGACGACCTGGAGCGCCGCCGCCCCAGACGAGTACGGCTTCTACGCCAACGTCAATCCGACCATGATCATCCCCGCTGGAGCCAGGCGACCGAGCGGCGGATCGGCGAGAGCGGGCGTCGCAAGACGCTGATGTTCAACGGATACGCAGAGCAGGTCGGCAGTCTCTATGCCGGCATGGATTTGCGAAAGTTCTTCTGAAGCACACCCCGGTCGACAAAGGAACCGTGCGGCCATGAAGGACTTACGCTTCGCAAAATTCGTTCTGCTGGTCAATGGGTTGGTGCCCGGAACGCTCCTGCTGTGGGATGCGTTTCACGGCCAGGCCGGGGCGAACCCCGTGAACTACGCCATCCGGACGATGGGGCTCCTCGCGCTGATCTTCCTGACGTTGACGTTGCTGGTGACGCCGCTGCGCAAGCTCACGGGGCTGCACTGGCTCTTCCATTTTCGGCGGCGGCTCGGCCTGTTTGCCTTCTTTTACGCGCTGGCGCACTTCTCGATCTTCTTCATCTTCGACCGCATGATGAATGTGCGGGACACGTTTTCCGAAATGGTCAAGCGGCCCTATCTGATCGTGGGCACAGTGGGACTCCTGGCGATGGCGCCCCTGGCCGCCACCTCGACCAACTATATGATCAAGCGGCTGGGGCCGAAGCGCTGGCAGGCGCTGCATCGGCTCGTCTACGTGGCGGCGATCGCCGGCGTCGTGCATTTCTACATGCAGGTCAAATCGGACATCCGCCTGCCGGTCGCTTTTGGCGTCGTGGTGGGAAGTCTGCTGGGATACCGCGTGGTGGTGTCACTCGTGCGGCGATTGAAGCAACCCGCGGGGCCGCCGACGGGAGTGCCGGTGGAGGCATCACCCGACGCCGGACGCTGGAGCGGACAACTCCGGGTCGAGCGCATTGTTCAGGAAACCCCGGATGTCCGGACCTTTCGCCTGATGCCGGCGAATGGGGGCGAATTCCCATTCGACCTATCTGCCCGGACAATACCTGACGGTCTCCCTGCAGATTGACGGCAAGACGGTCCGGCGGTCCTACACGATTGCCTCGACGCCCACGAGGCCCGGCTATTGCGAAATCACCACCAAGCGGGAAGCGCACGGGCTGGTCTCGCGTCACATGCACGATACGGTGAAAGAAGGCGACCTCTTGACGATCGCCGCGCCGGCAGGACGGTTCACCTTTACCGGTGCGGACGCGACCGGCGTCGCGCTGTTGGCCGCGGGCGTCGGCATCACCCCGCTGATGTCCATCGTGCGGTATCTGACCGATCAGAACTGGGGCGGGCAGATCTATTTCGTCTACTCCTACAAGACCGAGCGGGACATCATCTTCCGCGAGGAACTCGAGGCGCTGCGGCGCCGGTTCCCCAATCTGCATCTGACGCTGACCCTGACACGGGCCGATGGCACACAGTGGGACGGCGCCACGGGGAGGATTGATGCGACACTCCTGACGCGCGTGATTCCCGATCTGACCGAGTATTCCGTTCTACCTGTGCGGCCCCGCGGAAATGCTGACGGCGACGCGCGATCTCCTGCGGCAGTTGGGAGTCCCGGAGCCACAACATTCGCACGGAATCGTTCGGTTCGAGACGTTCTGCGTCAGCACCCGAGGGCGCTCCCGCGACAAACGGCGCAGAATTCACGGTGACATTCTCCCGATCGCGCAAAGCGGCACAGATCGATGGCGGCCGACCAATTCTGGCGTTGGCCGACGAGTTGGGGATCGAAGTGGACTCCGAGTGCCGCTCGGGCATCTGCGGACGCTGCAAGACCCGGATGACATCCGGATCGGTGACGATGGAGACCCAGGACGCGCTGGACAGTGCCGACCGCCGAAACAATATCATCCTGCTCTGCCAGGCACGGGCGCTGGAGGATGTGACGCTGGAGGCATGACAAGAAGCCGAGCATAACTTCCTCTCAGCGGGATGGCATCCGCCAGACTGCCCCACCAGCGGTTACGGTGCAGGAGTCCGGGTTAAGGAGCTTCGCAATCTCTATCGCTTTCCTGTTGCACGTTTGAGGTCGCAGGACATGAGGTTCCAAAATGGAACCTCAAACCCGCCGGGCATGCAGTCGCAAATTGCGACCGCATCATCCAAGCGCAATATCCGCTTCATGCCCTATGCCTTCACCGAGCACGGCGCTATCGTGGCCGCGATGGTTCTCAATTCCAGCAAAGAAGATCCGTCCGCTTCTCCTGCCTGCCCCGAGCAACACCGCGGGGCCGCCTCCGGAACCCGCCAAGACGAAGAGGGGAATGACCAAGAGCGGACACGAGGCCACTCCCTGATTCTGAAAGCGCGCCAGGCGCGCGTACCGCCATTGGTCATTGGAAATTGGTCATTGGATTAAGTGAACTCATGCTATTGTTCGTGAATAATTCGGGTTAGAGTCAGGCTTGACAGTCATGTCGGGTCGAGAGTAGGCTTCTAGCCATCGCACCTCCCCGGGACGACCGATTGAGGCGGCCAGATGGGATCGGCTAGCGATCGCTCTCCGGACCCGACTCGGACCACCAACCTGGGCGCGTCCGCCCTTGCCCACAGGACCCCGCGGGACAGCCTCGACTCCGTCGTCTCCCGCCTCGCCGCCAGCCGGCCGCCAATCGACATCGCTCGATCGCCTTCGCGGTCCCTCCATGCCTGCCAGTCCTCAAAACAGCGTACAACAGTTGCATCAAGAGGGACGCGGGGATCGCCTGTTCTCTTCAGCCCCAGTGTGGTCTTCCTGTGCCTCTCATGCTTGGCGTTATGTGCAGACAAGAAGGAGCGAATTGAAGGATGCCGATTCCTGATTACGAAACTTTGATGGGGCCACTTCTCCGAATAGCTCAAGCAAGCAAGGGCAGTGAAGTTGCGATTTCTGATGCCATCGATCAGCTTGGGGATCAGTACAAGCTTACCGAGGAAGAAAGGAGAGAACTGCTCCCTAGTGGGAGCACGTTCAAGTTTTCGTCACGCGTGTCTTGGGCACGAACATATTTGCAGAAAGCTGGCCTTCTTGAAGCCGCCCGGCGGGGCTATTTTCGGATAACAAAGCGCGGCATGGAAGTTCTGAGCAAGAAACCTGAGAAAGTTGACAATCGCCTTCTCTCTCAATTCCCAGAATTCAGAGAGTTTCAGGGAGGCAAGAGAAAGACGAAGAAGGAAAATGACCAATCGGCCTCTGAAACTCCTGTTGAGTCTATGGCCACCCAGTATGAACAAATACGCGCCGCGCTTTCTTCCGAACTGCTCGACAGAGTCAAGAAATGCTCTCCTCAGTTCTTTGAACGCCTTGTCATATTTCTCCTTGTCAGGATGGGTTACGGAGGCTCATTGAAGGACGCGGGCCAAGCAGTTGGCAGGACCGGGGATGGTGGCATAGACGGTTTTATAAGGGAGGACAAACTCGGCCTCGATAACATTTATGTTCAAGCAAAGCGCTGGACCGACAAACCGGTTGGCAGCCCGGAAATTGACCAGTTTGCAGGGGCACTATCGAAGAAGAAGGCGACGAAAGGAATTCTCATTACCACTTCCACATTCACCAAAGACGCCCTTGCCTCTGTCCGCGAGCATTCATCCCGCATCATCTTGATTGACGGAAGCACTCTTGTGGACTACATGATTGACCACGGTGTTGGTGTATCTGTGGCGTCTACTTATGAAATCAAGAAGGTTGATGCCGATTACTTTGAGGAGGAACTCTAAGGAAGAAGGGTGCCAAACACTTTTCGAGAGGTAACTCCCTGATTTTCCAGGGGAGGGGTTTCAATTCTTCGGCAACAAGAGGTGAGTAGGGCGGACACCATGAAGCCGTATTCGCTGCGCTGCTGGCCCCGAGCGAGAAGGTCGTGTCGATGCCCGCGATCTCCGCTGGACCACCCGGCGTGCCGTGGGCAACCCGCCCGACGCGTGAATCTTGCAGGAATGACCAAATCCCAATGACCAATGACCAAGGTAGGATCAAGCGATGCGATGGGACCTCGGCAGGGCGTCCGGTACCGCTGCCACGATTTGGTCATTAGAAATTGGCCATTGGTCATTACCTCCAGATTATTTGCGAATACTTCGTGAATAATCTGGGCTAGATGGTGTCCGGTACCTTTTTCCGCTATCAACCCTAACCTCGAAAGGAGATGCGTGCCATGGCCAAGAAATTGACCGGGAGACCCAGCAAGAGCAAAGCAGCTCCTAGTCGGGCAAAAGCGACCAAGGGGAAAACCGCTGCGGTCCGCAAGCCCACGGCTGCTGGGCGCCTCGACGCCCTTGAAATCCGCCTTGGCGAGTTGACGCGCAAGCTGGCCAAGTTGGCCCGCACGCCAGGACCTGCAGGCCTCCCGGGGCCAGCCGGAGCCAAGGGTGCGAAAGGTGAGCCCGGACTCCAGGGCCCGGCCGGCCCCAAGGGTGAGAAGGGCGAACCCGGACTCCAGGGACTACCCGGTACGAAAGGGGAGCCCGGATACCAGGGTGCGACCGGAATCAAGGGTGAGAAGGGCGAACCTGGGCTCCAGGGACCACCCGGCGCGAAGGGGGAGCCCGGACATCAGGGCCCGGCCGGACTCAAGGGTGAGCCCGGACTACAAGGACCAGCCGGGGCCAAAGGTGAGAAGGGCGAACCCGGCCCGCAAGGCTCGGTAGGCCTCAAGGGCGAGAAGGGCGAGCCCGGACTTCAAGGACCACCTGGTGCGAAAGGTGAGTTCGGACACCAGGGCGCGGCTGGACCCAAGGGCGAACCCGGCCCGCAGGCGCCTGCGGGAGCCAAGGGTGAGAAGGGAGATCGCGGCCCACAAGGACCTCCGGGACCCCCTGCCTCTGCCTAATGGAGGGAAGGCGGCGGGCGCTTCGACAGCGCCCGCCGCATCTCCATGGTGTCCGGTATTTTCTTTACCCTGAGGAGCCTGCCGTGCAGATACCTCGCGTCAGTCTTTCTCGCCGCTGGGTCGTGTTCCTCGTCATTTGTGCGTGCTCACTGGTGTGGGTCTGTGGCCGCCAGCGGGTCATGCAGATGAACGGGCGCTTCTTCCAGCCGTCGGATCGCGGGATTCTGGGATTAGTCTTCTACATGTTCGGCGACTACAGCCGCGCCGCCAGGGCCTACCGGTCGCACTACATGGGGGAAGTCCTGGAGGAGGGTAGCCTGGGAGATCCACAACAGGATGCCCTCCTGCTTGGAGATCACGTCACGGCGACGGCGCTCTCGCAAGATGCGCTGAGACGGGATCCCAACGATGTCGGCGCTCTTCTCACGCTGGGAGAAATCACCTATGAGACGGGGGCGTTCGACCAAGCGTTGCGTTCGTTTGTTGAGGTTCTCGATCGACAGCCTGATCAGATCGACGCCCTGCTGCTGTCTTCTTTGGCCTCTGCGCGATCCGGCGACTACGGAAATGCCATCGATCTCTTCAATCGTGCCTACCGAAACAGTTGGATGCCCCCCCGGCTGACGACATATCTCAAGTTCATGGAAGCAACCGGTGATCTCGCCAAGATGAGGGAGCCCGGGAAGCCTCTGTGTGTTCTCGCGCACTATTATCGCTTCTTTCGGATCTATGACCGGTCGAACGCGAATCTGGTGATCGCCTATGCCAAGAAGGCCATTGCAGCCGGTGACCGCCCTGCGGATGCCTATCTGACGATGGGTATAACGTATGAGCGGGAAGGGAAGCGGGGGGAGGCGCTTTCGGCTTTTCTGAAGGCGATCGAATTGGATCCAGGGCATGCCTTCGCTCACCGGTGGGCCGCCGTGATCTATTCGGCGCGCGGAGATCTGGCCAATGAATACCGTATGCGAAAGGCCGCCGCCGATCTTGCCCTGGACGATCCCTTCTACGCGCTCGAACTCGGTGAGTTTCTCCAAGTGCAAATGCGGGACTATCGTCAGGCCCTAGCCCTGATGCTCAAGACGCTGGAGAAAGCGCCGAATAACATCGAGACACTGGCCAGGGTGGGTTCACTCTACGCCTCCATAGGAGAGTATGGGCGATCGTTGGAGGTCTACCAGAAGGCGCTCTCGCTGGCTCCACAGAATCCTTTCCTCTACGACCGCATCGGATATCCACTGATGGAGCTTGATAGAATCGAGGAGGCGACGACGGCGTACCGAACCGCCGTGGAACTCAAGCCCGATCTCAGCCACGCCTATCTCATGCTGGCCACCATTCATCTGAATCAGCGGAAGATCCGTGAGGCGATCAAAGAATACGAGACGGCGTTCCAGATCCAGCGTCCGGAGGCCCGCGATCTGGCCCCCTTGTGTGCCCTCTATCATCAGTCCGCCGAGTATCAGCGCGCGGAGAAATGTTTTCGGCAGGTCCTCTCCGAGGATCCACGCAACCGGATTGCGCACAGCCTTTTGCCGTACGTGCTCCGGAATCTTCAGCAGAAGGAGACGCAATGAAGATTCCAACCGGGATACGCAACGGGCTCGCCCGGCTCTATTCCGCCTCCACCATCGGATTCTTCATCTCCGCCAACGCCTGCGGCTTGGCCATGTACATCCAGACGGAGTATCGGGTGCCAGGCAGCTTCGTCTTTCTTCTGCTTCCATGGGTGGGACTGGCCCTGGGGGCTCTCAGCTTCATCTTTCTCGCCACCAGCCTGGCAGGGCATCGCATTACTACGGAGACTGCAGTGCTGAGGGCGCTTGGACGGATCCAGTGGTGGGCAGGCCTTCTGATTCTGGTGTTCGTGTGCTACAGCGTGTTTCTCTATGCGAATGGTAAGCTGGATAGCTCCCTGCCGGTGGACCGTCGGGCAGAGGTGCTGGAGATCGTGGGGGAAGAGATTGACCTTGGCTCGCTGGTTCCCTACACCTGGGCCGAACTGCGGTTGCGAGACGACCCGGGACGGCCGATACGGCTCTTCCTGGAGAGCCGAGAGGAACGGAATCTGTGGGGTGGAGAGGCTGTGATTGTACAAGAGCGTGAGGGGTATTTCGGGTTACCATGGATTGCGAAGATCGATCGGGACAAAGAGTACTACGCCCGAGAGACGCTGAGGCTCATGCCCACGGCTGCAGCGGCATGGAGGGAAATCGTGGATTTCTATCTCGAGCATCAGCGATGGCGGGAAGCCAGCACCGCAGCCCAAGCTTATCTCGAGGTCTATCCCCACGATTACGACTTTGCCCTCTACGCGGGCGCAGAATTGACGACCAATAGGCGCTATGCAGAGGGAATCCCTTTGCTTGAGCTCGTCGTCGAGCGAAAACCGAGCTACGAAGCCTACCAAGCACTAGGATGGGCCTTGAGCTATTCCAGAAACAATGTGCGGGCGGCCCAAGTGCTCGAAGCCTCTCTTGCGCTCGACCCTGACGACTTTCAGGCGTACTATCACCTTGGGTATGTCTACAGAGGATTGGGCAGATATGCCGATGCCATTGCGATGTTTGAAAAGGTGTTGGAGCGTCAGCCTAATATGCCCGAAGCCAATGCCGAGATTGCAAAGCTTCGGGGGCTTCTTGCAAGTCAGCAGCAACCCGGGGCGCGCAAGAAGTGAGTCCTGGAGAAAGGTACCGATCTGCTTCCTACCCCCTCTTGACAAATAGTATCAATATTGATATTAGAGTTTCATGACAAACCTGACGGACATCCTTGGGATAATGCGCAGCAATCCCAGTGGGGTCCGTTTTGCCGATCTCTGCAAGGTATGTGACCATCATTTCGGGCAAGCCCGTGAGTCGAGTGGAAGCCATCGGGTGTACATGACACCGTGGACAGGCGATCCACGGGTAAATATTCAAAATAGCAAAGGGCAGGCAAAAGCCTATCAAGTTCAGCAGGTGCTCAAGGCAATCGATCGGTTGGAGGTCGAACATGCAAAAAAGTGACAAATATACCTATCGAGTCACATGGTCGGAGGACGACGCCGAATATGTGGGGCTTTGCGCCGAGTTTCCAAGCTTGAGTTGGCTTGCGCAGACGCCTGAGGCAGCCTTGAAAGGCATTCGCAAACTTGTGGGCGAAGTTATTACCGACATGCTAAGCAACGAGGAATCCCTCCCCGAGCCAATCGCTATCAAGCATTTCAGCGGAAAATTCATGGTGCGTGTTCCGCCTGATATACACCGACAACTGGCGATACAGGCGGCTGAAGCAGGGGTAAGTCTTAATCGTTTGGCAAGCGCAAAACTCAGTCACTAGAAAGTCGAAATGCCATTTCCTACGCTGACGGAACTGATCCCGATACTCCAGATTGCGGTTGGTCCAGTCATTTTGATCTCCGGCATAGGGTTGTTGTTGCTCAGTATGACCACCCGTCTGGGGCGCGCCATCGATCGCGCCCGCATTCTCCGACACGAGTTACGATCGGGGGTCTCCGGCGATGAACACCGCACCCGGGCGCAACTCCAGATCTTGTGGCAGCGAGCCGATCACATTCGGCAAGCGATCATTCTATCCGTCGTGAGTGCGTTGTTGGCGGCCTGTCTGATTATCACCTTGTTTGTGGCTACGGTATTTCGGGTGGATACAGGGTGGGTGATTGCCTGTCTGTTTATGGGGTGCCTGGTGGCGCTGATTGGGTCTCTGTTGATATTTCTCCGGGATATCAATCAAGCCTTACTGGCGCTGAAGTTGGAGATCGGAGATGTCCTGGAGGGGGGCGAGGCTTCTTCCGAACTTGATCTTCCGCTCTATGGAGGCCACAGGCGCGAGCAACGTCCATAGAGTGGCCAACGTCGGTGATACCATCCTCGACCTGCGGGCAGGCTATAACGCCGGTGTGCGCTGGAATGTCGGCGTGCTGACGGAGGAGCTTGGTCAATGGCCCGAATACTGAGGGGGGATATCCGCTCCG